>JAWKTM010000076.1:0-31256 GCA_041399085.1 Pirellulaceae bacterium | reverse complement strand
CTCGCACGCTTGCGAACTTGGCCAAGGAGAACAAGCTGGTCACGCAGATGGGCACGCAGATTCACGCGGGCGACAATTACCGCCGAGTTGTCGAGTTGGTTCAAAGCGGCGCGATCGGCACGGTCAAGGAAGTCCACGTCTGGTCCACGGCCGTTTACACCGGCGCGAAGTTCACGACGGGCACCGAAGCGCCGGCTCACGTGGATTGGAATCTGTGGCTCGGCCCAGCGCCGGAGCGGCCTTACAGCGAAGGCGTGCATCCATTCACGTGGCGATCGTTTTGGGACTACGGAACCGGCTCGCTGGGCGATTTCGGTTGCCACTACATGGACTTGCCGCACTGGGCGTTGGACTTGCGCGACCCGACGACGATCTCGGCCGAAGGCCCGCCGGTCGACGCGGTCAGCACGCCGGCTTGGTGTATCGTCAAGTACGAATATCCGGCTCGCGGCAAGCGTCCGGCAGTCAAACTCACTTGGTACGACAGCGGGAAGACGCCGCCGCAGTTGGACGAAATTCGCGCCCAACAGCCGAAGGATCAGAACGGCAATCCGTTGAACACGGGCAGCGGCCAGTTGTTTATCGGCGACAAGGGGATGTTGATTTCCAACTACGGCCAGCATTCGCTGCTGCCCGCCGAACAATACGCGGACTTCAAGCGGCCCGAACCGTTCATCCCCGCGTCGATCGGACATCACGCCGAATGGCTCGAAGCGATTCGCACTGGTGGACCGACCACCTGCAACTTCGACTACTCGGGCGCGCTGACCGAGTCCGTGATGCTTGGCACCGTCGCCTATCGCGCCGGCAAGGCCATCGAATGGGACGCCGCCAATTTGAAAGTGACCAACGCTCCCGAGGCTCAGCATTTGATCCACAAAGAGTATCGCAAAGGTTGGACGCTGTAGGGTTCGCCGAATGCGAGAAGTCGTCGACCGCCGCCGATCGTGGTTCGCGCGGGCGGTGGCTCGCGCCGACTAATAATCGCCAAGAGAAAGCGGGGACAAGGCCCCGCACTCCAGAGAGGAAACCTTGCCATGAGATTGTTCCCGATTGCTGTCGGCTTGGCGATTGTTGGTTCGGTAATGATCCACACCGGAACCGTTCGCGCTGGGCTTTGGGCCGGAGTGGCGAAGGAAGACATTACGAATCGCGAGGCCGGCCCGGTCAACGATCCGTTGTGGGTGAAGGCATTGGTGTTGAAGGACGAGCGGACGGCGGTCGCGATCGTCACGGTCGATGCCGTGGCGATCGCGGAGATTGGGTCGATCCGAAACGAGTTCCTCGGAAATGTGCGGCAAGCTCTGCAAACCGACATCGGTCTGGAGCCCGCGAATCTGGTCGTTAACGCCAGTCATTGCCACGGGACTGTCGCGCCCGATGTCGAAGCTCGAACCATTGCCGCCGTCAAGGCTGCTTGGAGCAATTTGACTCCCGTGAATGTCGGCGTCGGCGTTGGTTCCGAAGATCGCGTCTCGACCAACCGGGCGGTTCGTTGAAGAACGGCCAAGAAGCCGACGAGGTCACGCCCGCTTCTTGCCACCCGACGAAGAAATCGAAGCGGTCGGGCCGATCGATCCCGAGATCGGACTGCTGCGTCTCGATCGCGAGGATGGCAGCTACAGTTGGCGGTTGTTTACAACTTCGCTTGCCATCCGATTCAAGGCGTGCCGGGCGGCGGCAACACGGCCGACATGATCGGTTTCGCCTCGCGGGTGATCGAGGATAGCTTTGGCGACGGAGCAATGGCGTTCTTCGTTCAAGGCTGTGCGGGCGACATTAATCCTGTGTTCTATAAGGATGTGGCTCATCCGCGCGACGCCGAGACGCTCGGCAATCTGCTGGGGCTGAGCGCCATGCGAGCCGCCAAGCAGATCGACTGCGAACCGACCGACGGCGTGACGTTCCTCAACGAAACGCTGGAGTTGCCTCGCGCCGACTTAGCGCCTCGCATCGAAGCGATGAAGCTCGAGCAGCTCGCGCTGTTGCAGTCGCTGCGTGGGACGAGCTTGAACCTCAAGACGTTCCTGCAACTGGTGGGAACGCGCGGAGTGTCGGGCGAGTTTCCGTCGTACTACTCGCATCGCTATTTGCACGAGCAGTCGCTCGGACGCGACGATCTCCAGCGACTGGACGCCGAAAATCGTCGTAACATGGAGCAGTACATGAAAAACATCCATGTGATGGAAGAGCTCACGCGACTGCAAACGAACCTTCGATTGCTAGAGCGACATCAAGCTCGCAACGTCGAAGCCGGCAAGCGTACGCTGGACGTGGAAGTCACGGCGCTGCGGATCGGCGATTTTGTGCTTGTAACCTTCCCCGGCGAGCTAACGGTCCGCATCGGGTTGAACATCAAAGCAGCTTCGCCGCACGAACACACTTTTGTCGCTGGCTATACGAATGGTTACATCTTCTATTCGCCAACGACCGAGCAGTTGCTGAATGTCGGCCGAGCCCAAGAGGACAGCGATTGCTTGCTCGCGCCGCATTGGCAACCGCTGTTCGAAGAGAAGGTCGCCGATTTGCTGAAGCGATTGTAAGGCGGCGTACCCGGACGGTTGGAACGATGTTTGCTTGCCAAATGCCGTGTAACGTCATACCCGGCACGACAAGCGAGCACGACATGAATCATCAGCCAGAACATCGGGAAGTGGTCGTCATTACGGGCGCGACGGCGGGCGTGGGGCGAGCCACCACGCGCGAGTTCGCACGGCGCGGCGCTTCGATCGGATTGTTGGCCCGCGGCGAAGATGGACTGGCGGCCACGCAAGCAGAAGTCGAAGAACTCGGCGGCCGAGCCCTCGCGATCCCGACCGACGTCTCCGATGCCCAAGCCGTTGACGAAGCGGCGCAGCGCGTCGAAGAGGAACTCGGACCGATCGACACGTGGGTCAACAATGCGATGACCACGATCTTCTCGCCGATCACCGAGATCGAACCGTTCGAATTCCGCCGCGCGACCGACGTCACGTATCTCGGAACCGTGTACGGAACGATGTCCGCTCTGAAACGCATGATCCCGCGCGACCGAGGCACGATCGTGCAAGTTGGCTCGGCCTTGGCCTATCGAGCGATTCCGCTGCAAGCTCCCTACTGCGGTGCAAAGCATGCCATTCGCGGCTTTACGGATTCGCTGCGTAGCGAGCTGATTCACGACCGGCGAAACATCCATGTGACAATGGTCCAATTACCCGGCTTGAACACGCCGCAATTCTCGTGGTGCGAATCGCGATTGCCCAACAAACCGCAGCCGGTGCCGCCGATCTTTCAGCCGGAAGTGGCGGGGCGGGCGATCTACTGGGCGGCCCATCATCGGCGACGCGAAGTGTACGTCGGACGCTCGACGGTGATGACCGTGTACGGCCAGAAGTTTCTACCCTGGTTCTTGGACCGATATTTAGCGTCAGCCGCTTGGGGCGGACAACAAACCGATCAGCCGGCGAGTCCTCGGAGGCAATCGAATCTGTTCGAGCCCGTGGCGGGCGATCATGGGGCTCATGGCGATTTCGATCCGCGTGCCGAGTCGCGGAGCTGGCAATTCCAGGCCACTTCCAATCGCCGCCTGTTGGCAAGCGGAGCCGCGGCCATCGGCGGGCTGGCGCTCGGGCTGCTGTCGCGCCGACTAATCGGTTAAAGCATGTGATGAAGGTTTCGGAAGCTTTTCCCGGAATCCTTTCCTCGACAAACAAAACAAGGCACGTGTAGCTCCACGTGCCTTGTTTCGTCATAGTCCCGATCAATCCGATAGTTGAGATGCACGAGGTCGGTCGCCTTCACGAGGCCGATCACCCTCTCGCGCGGGCCGGTCGCCTTCACGAGGCCGATCACCCTCTCGCGCGGGCCGGTCGCCTTCACGAACTGGGCGATCTCCTTCTCGGCGCACTTCGCCTTCGCGAGGCCGATCGCCATCACGGCGAACTTCACCCTCGCGGGGTCGATCACCGTCACGGCGAACGTCACCTTCGCGTGGACGATCGCCTTCGCGCTCGCGAGCTTCCCCTTCACGCGGACGATCCGGGTAACGTCGTTCGATGTCGCCCCGTTCGGACTCGCGGGCTTGGCTCAGTCGCTGGACTTGCATCCGCAAAGCTTCCACTTCCCGCCGCAGTTGCAGGATCACTTGCACCAAGGCCACCTCCCGATTGTTCGCCGGGCGGAAGTTGCCGAGCGGATTTTCGCCCTCACGTCGCGCATCCCCTTCACGCGGCCGATCGACCTCTCGCCGATAATCGCCTTCGCGCGGACGATCTCCTTCTCGGCGCACTTCACCCTCTCGCGGCCGATCGCCTTCGCGACGCACTTCGCCCTCGCGCGGCCGGTCGCCTTCGCGACGCACTTCGCCCTCTCGCGGACGGTCACCTTCTCGACGAACTTCGCCTTCGCGCGGACGGTCGCCTTCACGACGAACCTCGCCCTCACGTGGACGATCGCCTTCTCGGCGCACTTCGCCTTCTCGGCGCACTTCGCCTTCGCGTGGCCGATCGCCCTCGTCAGCTTGAACCGTGTTGGATCCGCTCGACGTCCAATCGACATTCGCCGCGACGAATCCCAACGGAGCGACCAGGGCGATCAATCCCACGATCCAGCGGCGGCTATCGTCCGAAGACGGCTTCGCGCCCAACACATGACGCACTCGCTGCAACAATTTCATTCGGCTTTCTCCCGTGATTGCGGCGGCCAACAAGGGGCTGGACGGAGCCAGTCGCATGCGTGCCACCTGTTCCAATGTCGAAACATACGCCACTCGATTTCCGGTCGCGGCAACCGCCAACTCATCGCAACACATTTCGCGTTGGCTGCGAATGCGTCGCGATAGCCACCAAACGGCCGGATGGTAAAACAACAGCGTCTCAACGACGCGTTGACCCGTGTTGACCCACACATCCCAACGACGAATGTGAGCCAACTCGTGTGCCAGAATCGCATCCAACATGGCGGGCGACATTTCCCCCAACCAACATGCCGGAAGCAAAATGATCGGTCGCACACAGCCTACTACCAGCGCGTCGCGCACCCGATCGGATAAAGCCAGCGACGCTCGCCTCAACTCCATGCGTTTCGCCAATTCGCGAACGCGATCGGCAAGCTGCGGCGGAACGGGACGCCGGTTGCCTCGCAACCAAACCGTTCCCGCCAATCCGCCCAACATCCGCAGTCCAAACAACGTCACGCCAACCAACCACACGACCAACAGCGTCGGCTGGAGCCAGCTAGCGCCGTTGACGGTTGCCGCGCGGCTCGCCTGCCCGTCCGCAATTGGCGTTCGGGCGACGTTGGATTGCCGAGCCAAGCTGGAGGTGGGAGCGAGCGATTGCGGATGCTTTGAAGGCAGGTTTCGGTTCATGGGCCCGCGTCGCGGTTGAATCGAATGCAGCCACTGGCCCAGAAGCCAGCGGCAGCGCCGTCGTTCGTGCGTCCAGGCAGCAGAATGTCACCAGCGGGCACGCGGCCATGCATGCCAAGGCCGCCACGGACAACACGTATCGATCGCTCACCTGACGCAAACGAAAACACCGCTCGACGACCAACAACAGCAGCGACACCGCCGCGCCTTGCCAAACAAAATGCAACAGCGTCCACGTCCACTGCCGACAAGCCGGTTCGCTCAAGGCGTCCAACAATCGCTGGCCCATCGCTATCGCTCCTCGCGTTGGTAAGCGTCGATCGCACGGCGGATTTCGTCCAACTCGTCTTCCGACGGATTGGCTTGCCCCAACAAATGAGTCACCAGATTGCTGGCCGATCCCTCGAAGGCTCGTCCCAACAAATCGTTCAGCATCGAACCGAGCGTCGATTCCCGCGGCCGCCGCGCTTCGTACAAATAAGCCCGGCCTTCGGCGCGCCGTCGCAGCAAGCCTTTGTCGGTCATCACGTTCATCAAGCTCATCACCGACGTATAAGCCCGCCGCCGCCGCTTGTTCAACACGTTCATCACGTCGCGCACGGTCGATGGCCCCTGGTCCCACAGCACCTTGAGCACTTCCAGTTCGCCAGCCGTCGGTTGTTCTTCTTTCGGTCGAGCCATCCCGCTCCCCGTCCCGTCACACCCAGAAACGTCCATAACGGGTCTCATTCTACGGATTAAACCGTAGATGTCAACGGTTTAACCCGTAGAAAGTTGCTCAACGCAACACGTAACCGCGAAATCAAAGTCCGCGCTGGCTGCGACACAGTAAGCACTCGCCAGAGTCGCTGGGGTTGTCTCGGCCACAGTTCGCGCAGAACCACCGCCGACATCGCAAGCACGAACTGGAATCCGCCGGGTTGTGGTTATGACACGTCGGGCACTGCCAAGGTTGACGCTTCTCGGATTCCGTAGTCTGAGCCATCGACAACACTTGGGGTTCAAAGGCACTGCCGCACGAATCGCATGTAACGTACTCGCCAAGTGTCGACATTTGAAAAAGGGGGATGAAATAGAGTGTGAAGTAACGAGAGACTCGCTTCAACGAATAAGAAGACGGACGTTGACAGGCGGGGCAATGAAAATTTCCATGCCCAACCAAGTGCTCTCGACCTCGCGAACCCCAAATGATCATAGTCCGTTTTCCATGTAGGCCCGAGGAAACACAACTTCCCAAATGCCACGGATTCGAACGACCGCTGGCTCTTCGGACATGGCCGCGATCCCCGTCGGAATTTGCCCGCCCGTTTCCGGCTGAAACGACGATAGAGCGTACCATGCCTGGGCCGCCTCATGCAAACCGCCACCATTCCTTGTGGGTTAGTCCAAGATCAACGGTCCAGCGAATTGCGGCGACTTGGGTTGTGACGTAGGCTGAACCTCGAAGTCAAGAAAACCAGCTACGCTGTTTGTATCCGTCAATGAAAGATACCTCGGTGCCCGGTCGGACCATTGTGATTGGCGATAGCTGCATGGCGCTGCGCGAAGCGCTCGAAGGCGCGTCGTCAATCCGCAAGTGCATCGATACCGTCATGCTGGGCGACTATGTGGATCGCGGGCCCGCCAGCCGAGGCGTGATCGAGCGAATTATCCAGCTCGGCGACGAATGCAACCTCGTGCCGCTGATGGGCAACCACGAGATCATGTTGCTCGCGGCACTCGACCGGCCCGACGACGTGGATATTTGGATGCGATGCGGCGGAGCGGCCACGATTGCCAGCTACGGCGATTCGCTAAAAAATTTCCCCAGCGAACACACGCAGTTTCTGTATCGTTGCCGCCGATTCCATGAGACCGACCGGCAATTGTTCTTTCACGCGAACTATCTTTTCGATGTGCCAGCCGATCGCCAGCCCGATGCGATTGCATTTTGGCACCATCTCACGATCCATTTGCCCGCCCCGCACAACTCGGGCAAGACGGTGTTCGTGGGACACACGCCGCAATCCAGCGGAGAAGTCTTGGACCTGGGCCACGTATTGTGTGTCGACACCTATTGCTTTGGCGGCGGCTGGCTCACGGCAATGGAAGTCGACACGCGCGAAATCTGGCAAGCCGATCGGCTCGGCCGCGTTCGCAAATAGATCGTCCGCGGATTTCTATTGGTCGGTCGCTTCAAGCATTTGATTGGCCGCTTTATGAACGAGCGGGTCGATGATGCGAGCCGGCGCTTCGCCACTGGACGAATCCCGCGTGTTGAACAACACGGCCCAGCAAAGTCCGTCATGCCGCAGCACCAAGATCGTCGAAGTGCCGTCGAGCGAACCCGTATGCCAATAGTTGAACCGCTCACTGCCCACATCACGGACCGACCAACCGCAGCCGTAGTAGACATCCTTCGGCGAGCCATCTTCGTTCCAACCGGCCGCGCCCGCTGGCCTGGCAAACATCGCCTCGCGACTCGTCGCCGACAGCAGCGGCCGCTCCGCGGGATGCTGAATCGACGAACCGAACCGCACCAGATCAACGGCCGAGGCGATCCAGCCGCCGTGCGAATCCATGGCTTCCAAATGCCAAGCGCCGTAGGGCAACGGCACGCGCTCGCCGACCGCGAACACGCTGTCGCCCATCGCATCACCGCCCGTGTCCTTATCGCCGGTCCCGTTCCGGCCCGTGTAGTAGCGAACTTCGCCCCCGGCGCGACCGCCTAGCTGCGTCTTGCCGATCCGCATCGCGTTGATCCCCAGCGGCCGCAGCACTTCGGCTCGCACATACTCCTCGTAATCCCGGCCGGTGATCCGTTCGATCACGCGGCCTAGCAAGCAATAGCCGAAATTCGAGTACGCGTATCGCTCGCCCGGCGCGAAATCGAGCGGTTGGCGGCGCATGTACCGAATCACATGCTCGGGCTTCGCCGGTGGATCAACCTGCAATTCGCGAGCGATCTTCACCGAGCGAAACATCGGATCGAATGACACGTCGCGGTCCCAGCCGGCCGTGTGTTGCAGCAGTTGGCGAATCGTGATCTGCCCGAGTCGCTCGTCCGCAAACGCTGGCTCGACGGAGGAAACCGCTGTCTGACTCTCGTTCGCTTCATCGCGATCAAGTATGTCGAACACGCGATCGTCGAGACTCAATCGTCGCTGCTCGACCAATCGCATTACAGCCACGGCGGTCACCGGTTTTGAGATGCTGGCGATGCGAAACCGTGAATCCGGTTGCACCGGATGCTTGGCTTCGCGATCCGCCCAGCCGAATCCGCGGGCGTAAATCAATTCGCCATTTTGGGCCACGGCCAGCGCTCCGCCTGGGATTTTGTGCTCGCGCAAAAAGGTTTGCATCAACTGGTCGAAGCTGGCAAACCGAGCGGCGGTGGGTCCGGTGGCGATCGGCAGTTCGTCTTCGGCGAATGCAACCTGCGACAACATCATGGCGATCCACAACAGTGCGAAAGTGGAGTTGAACAGCAAGCAGCGGAATCGCATCGGCGTCCTCCTCGTTCTGCGGCGAAACATCTCGAAGCCGACTGTAACTATCGCGCTGGCGCCGTTCAACATCGCGGCCATTTCCCGACTTGCCGACCAACTTGCCAGCGCGCGCCCTCCTGATACGATGAACCCTCCCACGAGCAGAGGAAGCCGCCGATGTCCTTGAAGTTAGATACGGTCCACAATCTCGATTGTCTGAAAGGCTTGGAGCAACTCGACGCCGGTTCGGTCGATTTGGCTTTCGCCGATCCGCCGTTCAATATCGGCTACAAGTACGACGTGTACGATGATGAACGCGACAGCGACGAGTATCTTGACTGGTGTCGCCAATGGATCGGCGGCGTCTGCCGAGCTTTGAAGGCGAACGGCACGTTTTGGTTGGCTATCGGCGACGAGTACGCGGCCGAGCTGAAAGTGATGATGACCCGCGAACTCCGCTTGGTTTGCCGCAGTTGGGTCATTTGGTACTACACGTTCGGCGTGAACTGCAAAGCCAAATTCAGTCGGTCGCACGCGCATCTGTTCCAAATGGTGAAAAACCAGAAGGATTTCACGTTCAATACCGAATCGATTCGCGTACCGTCGGCGCGGCAATTGGTTTACGGCGACCGTCGAGCAAACCCGGTAGGCCGCCTGCCCGACGATACCTGGATCCTGCGGCCTCAGGATCTGCCGGACGGTTTCCAAGCCGACGGAGACGTGTGGTATTTTCCGCGAGTGGCCGGCACATTTAAGGAACGGGCGGGCTTTCACGGCTGCCAAATGCCCGAGCAGTTGCTGGCTCGCATCATCCGCGCCTCCAGCAATGAAGGCGAATTGGTGCTGGATCCGTTCGGCGGCAGCGGCACGACGCTGGCCGTCGCTAAAAAGCTGAATCGGCGTTTCGTCAGCTTCGAGCTTTCCGCCGAGTACGCCAAGCAAATCCAAAAACGTTTGAAGGGCATCCACCCGGGCGATCCATTGGATGGAGCAGCCGAACCGACCGTGAGCGCCCCCAGCACAGCGAACGGCCGTCGACTCGATGACAAGTCGCCGACCAACGGCGAACGGCCCCGGCGCGCCAAATCGTCCGCAGGACGCGCGCTGCCTGGTATGGATTAACAGTATGAACACCGCCGATCTACTATCCCGTGACGTAGCTCATCTAATTCATCCGCTCCACGACCCTAGCTCCCAACGGAACGGTCATGTGTGGGTGCGTGGCGAAGGCTCATACCTGTTTGACGCTTCCGGTCGCCGCTTTGTCGACGCGATTTCTGGACTGTGGAATATGGCCGTGGGACACGGCCGCCAGGAATTGGTCGACGCGGCCGCTCGCCAAATGAGCGAGCTGGCCTACTGTTCGGGATATTCTGGCAGCACGAATCCGCGGGCAATCGAACTAGCCGAACGCTTGGCAGGGTTGACTTATCCGTCGATCAATCGCTTCTTCTTCACGTCCGGCGGCGGCGAAGCGAGTGATACGTCGTTCAAGACCGCTCGGTACTACTGGAAGCTGCGCGGCCAACCTAACAAAACCAAAGTGATTTCGCGGCAATGGGGATATCATGGTGTGACGCTGGCCGCCATGAGTGCCACGGGGATCGAAAGCTATTGGCCGATGTTCGAACCGCGCGTTCCGGGGTTCATACACATATCGTCCCCCTATCCATATCGGTATGACGCGCCGGACGGTGTGAGCCCCGGTATCGCGGCCGCGAATGAATTGGAGCAAGCAATCCTGCGAGAAGGCCCCGAGACCGTGGCCATGTTTTTGGCCGAACCAGTACAAGGGGCTGGCGGTGTGATCGTTCCGCCGGACGATTACTTTCCACGCATCCGAGAAATCTGTGATCAGTATGAGGTGCTGCTAGTTGCCGACGAAGTGATCACGGGATTTGGACGAACGGGACGAATGTTTGGACTGGAACATTGGGGCGTCGAGCCCGACATGATCCAGTTCGCTAAGGCCATCACTTCCGGATATTTTCCCTTGGGTGGTGTCGGCATCAACGACCGTATCGCGGAAACATTCGACCGCGGCGAGGCGGTATGGATGCACGCTTATACCTATAGCGGGCATCCCGTGGGATGTGCCGTGGCGCTTGCCAACTTGGACATCATCGAACGTGAAAACTTCGTCGGCCAAGCCGCGGAAAAGGGCCGTTATTTCCTCGATCGGCTTCGTGCCTTATTGAGCGATCACCCGCATGTGGGCGAAGTTCGCGGATTGGGGATGATGGGCGCGATCGAATATGTGGCGGACAAGGGAACGAAAGCTGAGTTCAACAAACAAGACAAGGTCGGGCCGCGCATTCATGTCGCCGCGCAGCAACGAGGTTTATTCACTCGCCTGCGCGGCGACATTGTCTGTTTAGCGCCGCCCATCTCATCAGAGACGACCGTTTTGGATGAGATTGTCGACATCCTGGTCGGCGCAACAAACGAAGTGCTCTCGTAGCCGCGCTCCATGTGACAGCTCAACTAAAGTGTGCCTGGGGTCGAGCGAAGCAAGCCCCCAGTGACGCAACCCACCGACTCACAACGCCTCACACTTCCCAGCCTTCACGGTATGGCTTGCTCAAATACTGATTCGCCTCGGGCACGTTGATTACCTTCATCGCGGCTGGATCGAATTCAATCGTTTGTCCGACGCGATAAGCCACGTTGCCCAATAACACGATCTCGGTGAACGGGCCGGCATAGCTGAAGGCGCTCCCCGTTCGGCTGCCGGTTTTGCAGGCGTCGATCCATTGTTGATGGTGACCGGGCGACTGAGGAAGATACGGCTCGGGCCCTTTGAAGTCAGCGAATTGTTCTTCGGGCAACAACTTTGGATCGCCGCCATGCGCGATGGCGATGCGCCCCTTGGTGCCGATAAACAACGAGCCGTTCATGGGCAACTCTTTGGCGATCCCATCGCTCGGCTTCGTCTCTCCCTCATACCAGTAGACGTCGACCGGTGGCAAGTCGCCGCGCTGGCCAAATTCAAACTTTGTCTGCATCCATTTCGGCGCGCTATGAGCATGTGGCGGCGGACCTTGGGAAGTCACCTTTACCGGGCCTCCAAGTTCTAATGCCCAAAACGTCGGGTCCATCAGGTGGATTGCCATATCCCCGACCGCGCCACAACCGAAATCCCACCACCCACGCCATTTGAAAGGAACATACGCCGGATGATAGGCGCGCTCGGCCGCGGGCCCCAACCACAAATCCCAATGCAATCCCGTGGGGACCGCCGGTGTGTCGGTCGGGCGATCCAAACCCTGCGGCCACCAGCGTCCGGGCCGATCCGTGATCACATGCACCTCGGTCACGTCGCCAATGGCTTTCGACTGCAACAGCTCTACCAGTCGCACATAGCCCGGATGCTCGTGATTCTGCGTCCCCATCTGGGTCGCCAATTTCTTTTCGGAAGCCAATTTCGTAATCAGCCGAGCTTCCGCGACGGTATGCGTGAGCGGCTTTTCACAATAGACGTGCAATCCACGACGAAGCGCTCGCACCGTCGCCGGCGCGTGATGGTGATCCGGTGTGGCGACGACCACGGCGTCCAGATCGGTTTGTTCGAGCAGCTTTCGATAGTCGACATACTTCTTCGCGGCGGGATGGTTCGCGGCGGCGGCATTCAGCCGGTTATCGTCGATATCGCACAGTGCCACGATGTTTTCGCCCGCGACGGCGGCCAAGTCGCCCGCGCCTCGCCCACCGACGCCAATCACGCCGATATTCAGTCGCTCGTTCGCGCCCAGAACGCGCGACGGCTTCAGCAGCGAACCGACCGTTGCCGAAACGCTCAACGCCGTCGTGGTTCGGAGAAAAGTTCGTCGATGCATGCGATGCGTCATGGCCAACAGCTCCAAGATGCGGGAAAGATGCAAGTAAGTGAGTCGGACAGGTGTAGTGATCCGCCAGTATAGTCGCCTTTCGTTTCGCGAAAGTCGCGAGCCATTTCCATTCGCCACTTCCGCATGCGACGACCGCGTCTCGGCTAATTCGCTAACCTATTCACCACCGAGTTCTTAGCCACAACCAATCGTGGAGACTCTCATGATCGCCCACACACTTCGCCCGGTATGTGCTCACACGCATGCGAGTCTGTTCGCCTTCGCGGTAACGCTTTCGCTGGCGCCTGCCGGATTCGGCCAAACCGTCGAAGAGCGGACGTTTCGAGCATCCGTCGACGATTCCGAACAAAAGTACGTGGTCGTGATGCCGGAGGATTTTGCTGCGGACAAGCCTCACGGATTGTTGATTGCCCTTCACGGTCACGGCACGGATCGCTGGCAATTCGTCCGGCAAGAGCGCGATGAGTGCCGAGCAGTCCGCGATGTGGCTGCCAAACACGGCTTGCTGCTCGTCTCGCCCGACTACCGCGCGAAGACATCTTGGATGGGACCGAAGGCCGAAGCCGACACGCTAGACCTGCTTCGCATCTTGAAGCAGCGATTCAAGATCGACCGCGTGATTCTGTGCGGCGGCTCGATGGGCGGAACGGCCGCGCTCACGTTTGCCGCATTGCACCCGGAGCAAGTGGATGGCGTCGTGTCGCTGAACGGCACGGCGAACTTGGTCGAGTACGAACGTTTCTCGGAAGCGATCGCCGAATCGTTTGGCGGAACGAAAGAGCAGAAGCCGGAAGAGTATCGTCGGCGGAGCGCGGAATTCTTTGCCGACCGCTTCACCATGCCTTTGGCCGCAACGACGGGCGGCCGCGACGAAGTTGTGCCCGCTGCCAGCGTGCTGCGGTTGCTCGAAACGGTCCGTTCGCACAACTCGCGAACGTTGAGTCTGCATCGGCCCGAAGGCGGCCACAGCACGAACTACGACGACACGCGTGAGGCTCTCGAATTCGTGTTGAAACACGCGATGGCTGCTCGCTAGAACCAATCCACACCGACCCGCCGCCAGAAAACCCCGAGAAACACCGAGCGACCGAGAGAACCAGACCTGCTCAACTTCGCCCTCAATGGCTTAACGTGATGCCGATGGGGCCTATCGCAGCAAAGTCTCCCGTCGAATCCGCGCTGTCCGCCGCCGCCAATCGCCGTAAGATTGTCTAGGCGAAGGCAAGCGGCACTTGCCCCCATCGGACTTCCGAACTCACACTTATTGGCGGGAGCTACCATGAATCAACATGCGACGTTCAGCAGCGCCCACGAATCGCTCGATGGACGACATCGCGCGGCAGGCATCTCGATCGGGCAGTATTTGATTCAACGACTGCGTGATTATGGCCTGCGCGATCTGTTTGGCATTCCGGGCGATTATGTATTGTCGTTCTATGGAATGTTAGAGAAGAGCCCGATTCGGGTGATTGGGTGTACGCGCGAGGACTGTGCTGGCTATGCGGCCGACGCTTATGCCCGCATTAATGGTTTGGGGGCAGTGTGTGTGACGTACTGTGTGGGCGGCTTGAGCGTCTGCAATTCTATCGCGGGGGCTTATGCCGAGAAGTCGCCGGTGGTGGTGATCTCCGGTTCGCCTGGACTGTCGGAACGAGTGAACAATCCGCTACTGCATCACAAAGTACGGGACTTCAACACGCAAAAGGATGTGTTTGAAAAGCTATGCATCGCGGGAACGGAACTGTCTGACCCGGTCGTCGCGTTTCGCGAGATCGATCGCGTGCTGGACGCCTGTGTGCGATTCAAACGACCCGTGTACATCGAAATCCCACGCGACATGGTCAATGTGGTGCCGCATATTGGACATTCCTTTCAACGGTTAGAACTGTCCAGCGATCCGCAGGCGACGGCCGAAGCGGCATCGGAAGCGGCCACGCTACTGGCGGCGGCCGAGCGTCCCGTGATCATCGCGGGTGTGGAAGTCCATCGTTTCGGGCTGCAAGACGCATTGCTTGAGTTAGCCGAGCAATCGCAGGTTCCCATTGCCGCCACGTTGTTAGGTAAGAGCGTGATTCGTGAAACGCATCCGTTGTATATCGGTTTGTATGAAGGCGCGATGGGACGCCAGGAGGTAACTCGGTTCGTCGAAGAGAGCGACTGTGTGTTATTGCTCGGCACATTCATGACCGACCTC
The DNA here is from genome assembly GCA_041399085.1 of Pirellulaceae bacterium. Classification (GTDB taxonomy): domain Bacteria; phylum Planctomycetota; class Planctomycetia; order Pirellulales; family Pirellulaceae; genus JAWKTM01. The sequence continues at coordinate 16,400 of JAWKTM010000076.1, read as the reverse complement.
AATCTGGGCGTCTACACGGCCAATCTCGATCCGGCGCGATGCATCTACGCCACCAGCGAACAGCTACGAATTAGACATCACCATTATCACGGCGTGTTGCTGGAGGATTTCATTCGCGAGCTCACGGCGCTGCGTCCACAACCGACGCGGCGCCCCATCCCCACAACGCTGGCTTATCAACCAGCCGACTTCACATTACAGCCGAACGACCCGATTCGGATCACGCGTATGATCGCGCGGCTGAACGAACAGTTGGACGACGAGACCATTGTGATTGCCGACATTGGCGACTCGCTGTTCGCCGCGACCGAGTTGATCTCCCGCGATCGGACCGAGTTCATTAGTCCGGCCTATTACACGTCGATGGGCTTTTCCACGCCTGCGGCATTGGGGGCTCAGATCGCGAGGCCGAAAAGCCGAGTGGTTGTGATTTGCGGCGACGGAGCTTTTCAAATGACCGGGCAGGAGCTGAGCACCATCGTGCGCCACGGCTTCGCGCCGATCATCATCGTGCTCGACAACCACGGATACGGCACCGAGCGTGTGTTGCATCCCGGCGAGTGGGACTATAACGAAATCCATCCGTGGAATTACGCCAAGCTGCCGGAAGTGTACGGCGGCGGAACGGGCTATGTGGTATCTACCGAAGGCGAGTTTGACGACGCGCTGCGGCGGGCCTGGACGGATCGAACGGCGATGAGTCTAATCCAAGTCCGTTTGGAAACGGACGACGCCAGCCAGACGCTGACACGCTTGGCCGAACGACTCGGTGCCCGCGTATAGCCCATCGATATTTGGCGTCGGCGACGGACACCTCTTCGACCTAGCTCGCCGTTCGTCGAGCGAGCGACGACTTTGGCCGAGCTTTGCATGACTGCTTTTATCGATCGACTTGCCGCTGGAGTTCGCCGAGTTGGTTCGCCCGTTCTGGTCGGGCTCGATCCTCGTTGGGAGAGTTTGCCGGGACCGCTGCGAGCCGGTGTGGCCGACGACGACCTGCCGGGCATCGCCGGCGCCTACGAACGCTTCTGCCGCGAAGTGATCGACGCTGTGGCCGATCTGGTGTGTGTCGTCAAACCGCAAGCCGCCTTCTTCGAACAACTGGGCCCGGCCGGCATGACGGCGCTTGGCCAAGTAATTCGACACGCTCGCGAGCGTGGATTGCTGGTCGTGTTGGACGGCAAGCGGAACGACATCGGCTCGACCGCCACGGCCTACGCGCAAGCGTATCTGGGCGAAGCGAGTCCCTGGGGCGCCGATGCTTTGACGGTCAGCCCGTACTTAGGCGACGATAGCTTGACGCCGTTCGTCGACGTTTGCGGCGAACAGGACGCTGGCATCTTTGTGTTGGTGAAGACGTCGAATCCAGGCGGCGGGATGCTGCAAGATTTGCGAATCGACGGACAAACCATTTATGAACGGATGGGCGGTTATGTCGAGCAACTTGCCGAACAAACGATCGGCGAATGTGGCTACGGCGCCGTCGGCGCGGTGATCGGAGCCACCTATCCCGAGCAACTGGCTCAGCTCCGACAAGCGATGCCGCACACTTGGTTTCTGGTTCCAGGATTCGGGGCACAAGGCGGTACGGCGGCGGATGTCGCGGCCGCCTTCGATGCCGACGGACTCGGAGCGATCATCAACAATTCGCGAGGCATCATCTTCGCACACAGCCGCGAACCGTATCGCTCGCAATTCGGCGAAAGCCGCTGGCAAGAAGCCGTAGCCGCCGCCACGCGCGACATGACCGCCCAACTCCGCACGGGCGGCTAACACTTCGTGACAGCCATTGTTCTACGCGATGTGCCTGAGTTCTACGTGCCTGGGGTCGTAGCGCAGCGAAGCCCCCAGACGCAGCGATACAGAATTAGCAACAGCTCAACCCCGCTGTCCAATGCGACGATTCAACATCGGCTGCAATTCGTCCACAAAATCGCGAGCGTCTTTGAACTCGCGATACACACTGGCGAAACGAACATACGCCACCTGATCCAACTCGCTCAGATATTGCATCACCAACTCGCCCAATTCGCGGCTCGGAATCTCATTCTCATAGTTGGCATACACATGGCTCTCGATGGTCGAAACCAACGAGTCGATCTGCTCGTCGCTAATCGGCCGCTTCCAACAAGCCTTCGCCAGCCCGGCTCGCATCTTGTCCCGTTCGTAAGGCTCGCGAGCTCCGTCCTTCTTGACCAGCTTGATGGTCATCTCTTCCAGGCGTTCGTACGTCGTATACCGCCGCTTGCAATGCAAACATTCGCGGCGGCGACGAATCGCGAACCCATCATCGGACGCGCGCGAATCGATCACGCGATCGTTGTCGACTCGACAGAACGGGCATCTCATGAGTTCGCAATTCCCAAAGCGGCGTGGGCAACAGCCGAGCCGGAGCTCGACGTTCTACTATAGCCGCTAAGGCCAGCAGTTCGGCAAGCCGTCGCGCTGGCTCGGTCAGGCAATACCTGACGTTGCGAACTTCGCGGAAGCGCTGGCCTCAAGCCGCGCGAGCAATCCGATCGTCGCCGTGATCGTGATCGTCGTGTTGCCAACGTTCGTGCGTCATCGGCAACACTTGCCGAGCTGCCGACGCCTCGTCGTTGTGGCCCGATTCAATCACGGCCTGCAAGCGACGTTCATAATCGGCTTGCTTCAGCGGCGCGAACGATCCCGACATGCGTCCCCTGAGGTAAGCCGCCAAGGCCGCCGGGCGCGTCATCCCGGAAAGGCACTCGTTGAGCGTGCCGAGCGACTGGCCGACCAATGACGCTTGCAACACGTCCGTCGCCAAGTGCCGTCGCTGCAACAACCGCGCATCGCGTCCTTCCTCGAACGACAGCCCGCCGTCGGCAAACGCCACCGAGCTGACTGCCATGCAATCGGTCGCCACACAGCACTCATAGCCAGCCGCTAGCAGCGACAATGCCACGTCGACGTCGGCCAGCGATTCGCTCAAACCCACGTCGAAACCGCCCAGCGACTGCAAGGCGGTCGTGCGATAAAAGGCGATTGGCAAAGCCGGACCCAGCACCGCCGCATCTTGCCGACCGACCGCTGCGGCCACTCTTTGACCGCGGCCGACTAGTCGCCGCCGACCGCCGGTGGTGAGCGTCACTCCGCAACCGATCAACCGATCCGTCTTGCGAGCGTCCAGCAAACAGCCGGCGACCGAACCGACCTCCGGCTCGTCAAAATACGCTAAAGCCGCGTCGGCCCAGCCCTCGACAACTTCGATGCCGTTCTGCACAACGTGCAGGACATCGCCGTCGGCGTATGACACCGCCGCGTTCAGCAGCTTGAGCAAACTGGGTTGACCGGCCAGCGGCAAGAACGTCACCTCGTCGCCCAAATCGTAGGGATCGCGATAGGTGGCGGCGTGCGGCGCCAACACTTCGCAATCGGCTGGTCGGTTTTGCAGAACCGAAGCCAGCGTGTCCTCGAAGAGCCCAGTTTCACCTTGATGCGGCACAATGATCGAGAGCCGGGGCACGGAGAACCTTCCTTTGGCATGTCCGCCAGCGTAAGCAGCAATTCCCGCCACCCAATTGGCCACGGGAAGTCCCGGAATCTAAGGTTGGATTCCGCCTACGTGGGTTAATTCGGCAACCCGGTTGAAGCGAGTTTATCCAAAGCGCGCAAGATTCGTGCTAACCCAGCGGCCGCCCGCACAGCTTGCCAAACCGCTCCCGTCCCCGCAACAGCCCCATCCGCCCGCTAGCACACCGCCCCAACGCGCGCTCGACGCCATTGTTACCCGCCATGGCAACCTGACAGCAGGCTAGCAATAACCAAGCAGACACTGAACGCAACAACGACGAACATATAAACGAGATAAGGCAGATCAAGTACGGCCCAGATCGCACCACGCCGACCACCACACAATGCCCCGACCGAGAGCAAAACACAGATAACGGCGACCAATCCCGAATACGGAAATTCGAGAATGCGGAGGCTTGCAAAAGCGACGGACGCGAAAGCCATCGCAGCTAGGTTGCGACCGATAGTCGTTCTCATATCGATTCGACCTCAGCGGTCAGTAGGAGCGGGAGCGGATGGGAGCGGAAGTGCGCGAGCACTCCGGTTAGTGACGTTGGACGGGATGGTTCGCTTTGTTGCGGGGCACCGGGCAGCTTGCGCTGCTCCGCTCTCATGGAAATCGCTATGGAGGATTCTCTGCCATAGGCGAAAATGGGCTTCTGCGCGGGGTCTCGTGGGCGGTCACGAGATGGCGTCGACGTAAACTATGTATCTACAGCGTGTTGCGACGATCAAAACCTGCGGTAACGGGCGATTGCGCGCGTGTAAGCTGCCATTGTGGCAGTGCAACATGCCATTACGGCAGTGTAAGGTGCTTTTGCGCCGCTGTTACATCCAATTGAATTGATGTAACGTTCGATTGCGCGGGTGTAAGCTGCCATTGTGGCAGTGTAACGTGTCATTGAAGCGTTGTAAGCTGCCATTGAGGCAGTGTAAGCTCGCGTTGCGCGGATGTGAGCTGCCATTGTGGCAGTGTAAGGCGTCGTTGAAGCGATGTACGATGCCGTTGCGCGCGTGTAAGACGCCATTGAATGGCGGTCAGGACGACTTTAACCGGCGCGCGATGGCGTTGCGCCGGTGCGCGGTTTTGTTGAGCTGACGCGCGGCGTTGTTGTTTGAACGCGCGAGGCGATTCGGGGTGGGATCGACGGCGTTTGGCTTGCGCGCGGTGCTCGCTGGGTGCTTGCTACGCTCGACCCCAGGCACGGTTCACGTTTCGCTCTTCGCTCGTGGCAGGCGGGCGAACATCACGACGAACGCGACGAGCACCAAGAGAGTAGGGCCGGCAGGACTCGAACCCGCAACCAAGGGATTATGAGTCCCCTGCTCTAACCGATTGAGCTACGGCCCCATTTGGGAATTGGTATCGACGGTGCGAGCGATTGGCGGCCGGCGCCATGCGAACGGAAAGCAGCCGAAAAGGTCGCTCGCGCGGTGGTCGATTCTACCGCACGCTGAGATGCGGGCAAACCGGATGCGGACGAACCGGATGCGGACGAACCGGATGCGGACGAACCGAACGGTGTGGCGGGGGCATTGGGAATCGGACGCGCGGCGGGCGCTGCTGGTCGTTCGACTTGGCGAAGGTTAAGCTGACTCGGTCGCCAACGAAAATGGTCGGGTCGCTGTGGATCGAGGTGAGCAATGGAAGCGCTGCTGGGGCTGGGAGGGTTGCTGGTCACGATTCTCGGCATCATGGTCTTTTTCATCTATGTGCTGGGGCCGGTGATGGTGCTGGCGATGCTTCGGTTTCCCGACACGCCGGCGGTGGTTCAGTGCGATCCGCAACGCGACGCGCTGCCTGAGGACGCTCGGCAATTCTTCGCGGAAACCTACGTCGAGCTCTCGTCGCTCGGGTTTCAATTGATCGGCACATTCGCGTTGCCCGATGTGCTGCCGAACGTGCGGTCGCTGTTGGCGATGTACGAACACGCGGACGGGCACATGGCGATGGCAACCGTGATCGTGGCCGAAGGGATTGGGACGTCGAAGCTGAAGTACAGCGAGTTCTCGACGCGATATACCAACGGCTTGGTCGTGATGACGAGCAACTCGACGCAGCTCTCTTCGTTCCGCCCGCTGTCGAACGAGTTTCCGTGTCAGTTGCCGGCGCTGACCGATTTGAGCCGCCTGTTCATGATTCACCGCGGCCGTTGCGAGCAGCATCGCGCGGGAGCTCAGCCGGAGCGCACGCTGCGCACGAAGTTCAACGGCCGGGCCGCTGAGTTCATCGGCCTGCATATACTGCGGCGGTCTTTCGAGGAGCAGGTTAAGGTCGGCTATCTGCGGCGCACTTCGCAGGGATTTGGCGCGTCGCTGAAGGGCGCCTGCCTGATGGCTTGGGGCGAGGCGTTTCCGATCAAGCAGATTCGGATGGCGGGCGTGCGGCGGCGAGCCAACGAGGTGTTGGCCGAGCACGCTTGGCCGGCCAAGGCATAGTGCGAAGCGGCCGAGTGCGGTATCTTGCCGTGCGCCCGGCATGTGACCTGCTTCATGTGGCCCGGCGCGATTCGCGTCTCGGCTCGCTTCCGCAACTCTAACTCGCCTGCGAAACCATGACTCAAAACAAGTTGCCACTCGTTACGTTTGACCCGTCTGGTTGTTTTGTTTCGGGCACGAAGCTCGAGCGTGCGGCGTTCGACCAGCTTGCTCCGCGGTTGGAAGCCGCGCGTCGCGAAACGCTGGACGTCGACATGCGGCTGCTGGATGACCCGGCTTCGATTCCGGCGGAGAAGCAGCCGTTGGACGCGCGGTTCATCGATATGCCCGAGCGGATTTTGAGCGAGTATCGTCGGTCGCGCGACAGCAGCGAGCTGGGGCGGATTTTGGCGACGGCGAATCGGCTGCGCGATCAAGTGGATCGCGTTGTGGTGCTGGGAATCGGCGGCTCGTACATGGGCGCGCGGGCTTTGATGGACGCCTGCTGCCAGCCGTACTTCAACGAGCTGAGCCGCGCCGAACGAGGCGGCCGGCCGCGAATGTATTTCGAGGGGAACAACGTCGACAACGACGCCACGAGCGGGCTGCTGAAGTTGCTCGGCCGTTCGGGTACGACGGTCGACAGCCGGTGGGCGATTGTCGTGATTAGCAAGAGCGGCGGTACGCTGGAAACCGCGGTCGCCTTTCGACATTTTCTGGCCGCGTTGCAGGAGTCGACCGGTACCGACGCCGACTTGCTTCAGCAATTGGTCGTGCCGGTGACGGGCAAGAGCGGCAAGCTGTTTGATTTGGCCGCGGCGATCGGCTGTCCCGAGGTGTTTGAAGTGCCCGATGGCGTGGGCGGTCGCTTCTCGGTGTTGTCGGCCGTCGGTTTGTTGCCCGCTGCCGTGTTGGGTTTGGATGTGGTGAAGCTGCTCGAAGGCGCGGCGGCGATGAACGAACATTTTCGCACTGCGCCGGTCGGCGAGAATGCCGTGCTGGATTACGTGGGCGTCGGTCATCTGGCCGAGCAACAGGGCGCGATGATCCGCGTGCTGCAAGTTTGGTCGAAGGCGCTCGAAGCGGCCGGCTTATGGTACGACCAACTGTTGGCGGAGAGTCTCGGTAAACAGGAGATCGGAGCCACGCCCATTACGGCCGTCAATACACGCGATTTGCATTCACGAGCTCAACAGCATCAGGAAGGCCGGCGCGACAAGCTGTTCACGAATGTGATTGTGGACAACTGGCGCACGGACGCCGTGGCGGTCGAGCCCAGCGATCGCAACCAAGATGGATTGAATGAGTTGGCTGGCAAGACGTTGCCCGAGATTATGTCCGCGGCGATCCAAGGAACAAACGAAGCGTATCGCGGGGCCGGGCGTCCGACGGCCGACATCCACCTGCCCACGACGGACGAAGCCTCGCTGGGCCAGTTCTTCCAAATGATGATGCTGGCCACGGTGGTGGAAGGCCGACTGCTAGGTATCAATCCTTATGGGCAACCAGGCGTGGAAGCCTATAAGCAGAACATGAATCGCATCTTGGGGCGCTAAGCACCTCATCAAGAATGACTCGGCACAACATTGTTTAACGGCAATGCCAATCTCACAATTGAAATTTGGAGCCAACTGCCATGACCATTGAAGTTCGTTGGTACGAACACGGCACGTGGGGCATCACGGCGGGCGAACATCGAATCGTGTTAGACCCGTTTTTCAATGACAATCCCAAATCGCCGATCAAGGCCGAGCAGGTCGAGGCGGATTATATTCTGGTGTCTCATGGTCATTTCGATCATGTGGCCGACGCCGCCGCGATTGCCAATCGCACTGGAGCTACGGTGCTGGCGGTTTATGAGATCACTTCGTGGCTGTCCGAGAAAACACCATGTGAAGAATGCCATTGGGATGAACTTGGGGGCGGCGTGAATCTGCCGTTCGGCCGCGTGAAGCTGACGCTGGCTTTCCACAGTTCGACGTTGCCCGACGGAACTCCGGGCGGCAATCCCGGCGGCTTCCTGCTGACGATCGGCGGCAAGAAGCTGTACTTCGCGTGCGACACGGCGTTGTTTGGCGACATGCAAATGATCGGCGACGAACAGCTTGATCTGGCGGTGCTGCCGATTGGTGATCTGTTCACAATGGGGCCAGACGATCTGATCGCCGCGCTGAAGCTGCTCCGTCCAAAGCAAGTCGCTCCGCCGCACTACAACACGTGGCCGCCGATCGAACAAGACGCGGCCGCTGGGCCGAGCGAGTTTCGGCGGAGACCGACGCCAGCCCCTTTGGTGTTGAAAGCCGGGCGAAGCGGTCACGCTGTAAGGCGACCGGCCAGATAAGAATTCACCGAAATACGAGCACGACGCGCGAGCGAGTGTGTCTACGAGCTCACTTGCCTATGGCGCGTGCTCTAATTCTATTATCTGCCGCTCGCCGAAGTTACTCGCCGTCCAGTTGTTTAAGTCCCGCGTCGAGCGCGGCCACAATGCGGTCGACATCGTAGACGCAGCCGCCCCAGGTGCCGCCGCCGGCTCGCTGCAAAGCGGCCCAGAGACGCGTATCGTCGGGCAACTGCGGATCGGGCGCGAGGTCGGGTCGTGGAGTTCGCGCGGCCAACACGGCGGCTCCTTCCGCGGGCGTGAACTCGCGTTCGCCGTCGCCCACCAAATCCACGCTGCCGGTCAATTGATTGCGGTCGACCACGATCTGAATCAAGTCGCCGTCGCGGACTTTGCCGATCGGTCCGCCGCTGAGCGCCTCCGGTCCCACATGACCAATACACGCCCCGGTACTCACGCCGCTAAACCTCGCGTCGGTGACCACGGCCACTTCGCGACCCCATTTCAGAAACTTCAAGGCCGACGTGATCTGATACGTCTCTTCCATGCCGCTGCCCAACGGTCCGCGACCCAGCAGCACCAGGATATCGCCCGGTTTAATCGGCGGATTCGTCTGACCCTTGATCGCCGCGATCGCCGCTCGCTCGCTGGTGAAGACCCGCGCGGGTCCCCGTTTGCGATACACGCCGTCGGCGTCGACTACCGCCGGATCAATCGCCGTGGCTTTGATCACCGAGCCTTCCGGGCAGAGATTGCCGATGGGAAAACAAACGGTGCTGGTCAAGCCGCGTTCGCGAGCCTTCTCGGGCGGCAGGATCACGTCGTCCGGATCGACGCCGTCTCGCTCGCGCAGCAAAGCTCGCAATCGTTCGCGCCGCGGCGAAGTCTCCCACCAATCCAACACATCGCCCAGCGGCCGCCCCGTGGCGGTCAAGACATCCAGTTCCAACAGCCCCAACCGCCGCAAATGCAGCATCACTTCCGGCACGCCGCCGGCCAAGAACAACCGCACGGTCGGATGATTGGTCGGTCCGTTCGGCAGGACGTCGACGAATCGCGGAACTTGCCGATTCAGCGCGTTCCAATCGTCCACGGTCGGTCTTCGCAAACCGGCGGCGAAGGCCACGGCCGGGATATGCAGCAACAGATTTGTCGAGCCGCCGCAAGCCGCATGGACGGCCATTGCGTTTCGCAGCGAACCGTCGGTCAGCACGTCGCGCAGCGCCAACCCGCGATCCGCCATTCGCTTCACCGCCCGAGCCGAACGGACGGCCGCGTCGCGCCAAATTGGTTGGCCGCTGGGAGCCAGCGCCGAATGAGGCAACGCCATGCCCAGCGCCTCGGCGACCACCTGGGAAGTGGCCGCGGTTCCCAAGAATTGACAACCACCGCCGGGCGTCGCACACGCCGCGCATCCGGCCAGCGAGGCTTCGTCCAACGTGATTTCGCCGTGGACGTAACGAGCCCCGATCGTCTGCACTTTGCCCGCGTCCTCCCCGTGCGTCGGCGGCAACGTCACTCCGCCCGGCACAATCACGCCCGGCAATTGGCTCATCCCGGCCAAGGCGATCATCATCGCGGGCAATCCCTTATCACACGTCGCCACGCCCACCACGCCTTGCCGCGTGGGCAAGCTGCGAATCAGTCGCCGCAAGACGGTGGCGGCGTCGTTGCGATACGGCAGACTATCGAACATGCCGGTCGTCCCTTGCGAGCGGCCGTCGCACGGGTCGCTGCAAAACGCCGCGAACGGCACGCCGCCGAAGGCTTTGATCTCGCGCGAGGCAGCTTCCACTAACAGACCGACTTCCCAATGCCCCGTGTGGTAACCGAGCGCGATCGGCGTTCCGTCGGGAGCTCGCACGCCGCCTTGCGTGCTCAGCACCAGATATTGAGGACCCAGCAAATCCTCGGGCTTCCAACCCATCCCGGCGTTCTGTGTCATGCCGAACAAGTCGCCGCTGGACCAGTCGCGCAGCATCTCGTCGGACAACGGCAGCTTGCCGGTTGGACCCACGGCATTCGTCTGGACATCGAACAGGTCGGCTTGATCGGAGTCGACCAAATCATGCCAATCGGCGGTGTTTGGATTCATCGTGTTTTCCCAGCTCGCGTGAACGAAAGGCGGCAATTGTCGCGTGACCAGATTAACACCGGTCGTAAAATGTTCCCATGCACCCAGGCTGCCTTCTTACCCACGGTTCCAAGCCCGAATGGTATCGACTTGCCTTGTCCACACCCGGTTCGTGTGGCCGTTGCCGGGCGATTGGCGGCCACTTACGATAGCCACATGAAAGCAATCGGACGTTTTATGCAATTGATCGGGCTAATCGTCTTACCCCTGTCGATGTTCTTGGAAATCACAGGCGGCCTCGATCGCTCCATTGGCCTCAGCGAAATGGTCATCATGCTCGTGTTCGGCATTGCGATCTTTGGCGCTGGTCGGATGGTCGAAGGGTATTCGCGGTGAACGGTCGCTCCGCCGCTCGACGCCCGAAGCCGCGGGCAACTCGACCGCTGGTTGTCGGTGCAATTCTATTCGTATTGCCTCTCGTCGCAGGTTTCACGTCCTCCCACGTTACGGCGCAGCTCCCTCCCGTTGGCGAAGCGCCGCTTTCCGCCGACGTGCAACTGGACGATATCGGCGGCCCCGAACGGTCGCACCTGGATACGGTCGAAGCGTTCCTGGCCGATCAACAATGGGACGAAGCGGTCGAGACGCTACGGCGGTTGATGGAGAACGAAGGCGATCGCATGATCGCCGCCGACGGCCAAGTGCGTCATGAGCCGGGCGATTTCGTTCGCTACGTGCCGCTCCGCCGTTTCTGCCAAATGCGATTGGCACGTATGCATGGCGAGTTTCCCGAGGCGCTGGCGTTGTATCGGCGGCGAGTCGATCCGCTGGCCGAGCGGTGGCTGACGGAAGCTCGTGCCGGTGCCGATGCGAGCCAACTCGCACGCATCGTTCGCGAGATGTTCGTCAGCAGCTTTGGCGACGATGCGTTGTATTCGCTGGGCGAACTGGCCCTCGAACAAGGCGACTTCGCCCTAGCTCGCGATTGCTGGATGAGGATCAGCCCCCGTTTCTACACGCCGGAGCTTGCCGACCCGCCCATCCCCATTCCGTCGGCCAGGCCGTGGTGGCCAGCGCTCAAAGGCGCCGATCTGAACGACGCCGATCGTTATGGTCCGTTTCTGGCGGAGGACGCCGCCGCTTCCGCTCCGCCGCAACGGCTGATTTATCCCGACACCGATCTGAATTTGGCCGACGTGTGGGCTCGCCTGGTCCTGGTGTCGATCATCGAAAGTTCGCCCGACCGTGCGTCGGTCGAGCTGGAACTGCTGCGGCGTTGGTGGCCGGAAGCCCGTGGTCGGATCGGCGGTCGCGAGGGGCTCTACCTTGACCTGTTAAGTGCGATGCTCGAACAGAGTCGGACTTGGCCGCCGCTGCCAACCGATCCGTGGTGGCCGACGTTCGCGGGCAACGATCGCCGCAACCGCGTCGCTGGCGACACGGCGGGCACGGAGCTCCGGCCGTTGTGGCGAGCCCCTTTGGCTCGGCTGACTGCCGAAAGTGAGATTGTGGGCGAAGGGCGGCCGCGCGTCGCGGAAAGTGCGGATGCGCTGTTGCCATACCACCCGGTCGTCAGCAACGGTGTGGTGTTTGTAAACGAGTTTACCCGCGTGCGAGCCTTCGACTTGGTTTCTGGTCAACCTTGGCCAGCCGAATCCATGCGAGCCGGAATCTTTGATACGAAGGTTGAACCGGCCGAAGCCGTGACAATGCGTGGCAATTTTGTGGGAGTGCCCCGCTCCACACTCACACTATCCGGCGACCGGCTCTATGCCCGGATGGGGTCTCCCATTACCGGACGAGCTCAACCGGAAGAAGTCCTACTAGAACAACGGAGCTTTCTGGTTGGCCTCGACTTGGCCGCCGAAGGTCGTTTGCTGCCCGGTTTTCCCCTGCGATTGGCCGACGCCGAGTGGCGAAATTGGGAGTTCGAAGGTTCGCCGCTGGCTGATTCGGCTTTCATTTACGTCGTCATGCGGCATCGCGATAATGTGAATGCCAAATTGCATGTGGTTTGTTTTGAAGCCAAAACGGGCGCCATTCGCTGGCGATCACCATTGATCGTGGCGGCTGATTCCTTGGGTCACGGCACGCGCGACGAACTCACCCATACGCTTCTAAGTCGCGATCATCACCGACTGTATGTGAACACCAATTTAGGAGTGATCGCTTGTCTGAATATCGAGAATGGTGATTTGCAATGGGTGACGCGTTACCCCCGAGCCAGCTTTCGCACGCTCGATCCCGACGATTCGGATCGCCATTTCTTTCGCGACCTCAATCCGTGTGTCGTGCATCGCGATTTGGTAATCGCGGCGCCGACCGATTGCAATCGTATTTTTGCCTTGCATGCCTTGAGTGGACAGTTGATTTGGGCCACGGAATCCGAACGCGCGGTCGACGCCGTGCATTTGCTCGGTGTGGGCCAGGAACACTTAATTGTCAGCGGCGATTATCTCTATTGGTTCGATGTCGACACGGGTCGGCCCGTTGGACAGTTTCCGCCGCCTGGCGTCAACGTGGAAGGCTACGCGCGCCCCGATCCCCGCGGGTACGGTCGCGGCGTCTTGGCCGGCGACGAAGTGTATTTTCCCACAACCGATGGCATCTATGTGTTCGCCCAGCGAACGAAGCACGGCGACCGAGGCTGGGATCCACAACAGCTTCACATGCTGGATCTAACTCAACTCTCCGCCACGGGCGGAAATCTAATGATCGCCGGCGATAAGCTGCTAATCGCCACGCCCGACGAGATCGTGTGCCTGGGCAAATAACCATCCATACAAAAGCGGCAGGGCGCAAGCCCTCCGGTTTCGCCAACCTCCGGTTCCGCTTTACCGGACGGCTCGCGCCGTGCCGCTTGCGTGCGACACAACAACCCATTCTCACACGATACGAAATTTGCCTCACACACTCGATTCAGAAGATTCTCCCTACGACTCGTCCGACTGTAGCACGATCACGGGCCAGCGGCTGATCGGACGTAATTGAGAGGCTTCCGATTCCGTGGATACAAATACCACAGCCGCATCGTCTGGCACTTGGGACAAATCCACATCTCCAGCATGTCGCCACTCTTGTTCGATCGACCAATCGATCTCCGACGAAGATTTCACGGAGCGACTAAACCGCTTCTGGAAGAATGGCTGTTGATCCGGCGGCAGCTCCCGCCAAACGGAATCGTCGCCGTAAACAACCGGCCGACCTCCCACGCTTCGCAACCATTCGCGGCGAAGCGAGATGCCATAAGGCTCGAAATCCCACCGGGCGCGGTGCGGCCGAAACACGCGTAACGAATCCAACTCGGCGATCGGAGCGGCCGTGAAACTGACGATCCGATAACCGCCGCGAATACCGGCGCTCGAAGCGATAATGCGTTGTTCGGCCAAGATGCGCGTCAGCGCGGCCAGCGGCGAATGATCGCGTTCCGGTCGCTCTAACAACAGATCATCCAGAAACTCGTCGTCCGACTGATCGGGCCACGGTCCGTCGCGCCGACGCGTGCAATGCGTGAGATAGGGCCACTGCCGAGTCGAGGCCACGAATTGTGAGATCGCCGTCGCCGGCCCATCATCATTTTTGGGCTCGGTACCGTCATGAAGCTCGTCACTCACATCATAATCATGTCCCATCACCAGCCACCCCACGGCGCCACGATCCATGAGATCATTAGCCACGGCAGGCGACACATGGTGAGTTCCCAAAGCCACGAACACACTGCCCGCGGGCCACAGGCGACTATCGAGCCGAGCGGATAACAGTTGCTGTAATTGGCCGCCGCGTCTGACATGCAAAGCTAACAGCGAATCGGCTGCCGCAACTTGCACCCGGTCCCGCAACGGAAATCGCGCGACGGGCGGGAGCGATTCATCTTCGTTCCCGCTGTCCCACAGTGGCGGCGAAAGCTGCGCGGCGGGCGATCTACCTGGCTCCGCCGTCGCGTCGCCGACCCGCCGCAGCCACGCCTCCCAATCCATTTCCTGCGGATCCGGCAAGGCGAATCGCAAACATCGTAAGCCAAATAGTTCAGCGGCTCGCTCGACAAACCGCGCAGCGGCTGTTTCCTCAACGATCAACAATACATCGGTCGCGGGATCCAGACGCTGACAGGCCATTCGCAACCGCCGAAACCAATCCTCTTGCGATTCCAGTTCGCGCCCTAGCCGTGAACTCACAATCGCCACGCGCCGCTCGTGGATAACTCCCCGAGGCCAGACAACCAACCGCGGCCCCAACCACCGCATTGCCTCCGCCGTCATCCGTGGCCAACCGAACGAGATCGCGGCCTCGCCCGCCAGTGGATACACAACCTCATTGCCGCCCAAAGCGACACCGTGGCCTGCCGACGCCTCCTCACAATGGAACAATGTGCCCGCTTCATAAGATTGTCGCCAACCACTAATCCACGCACGCAACGAGTCAACGTCGAAAGAGGTCATGGAACACGCGCCGCCGAGTGTTAGATGTCTTTGGCCGAAGAGTTCGCCATCTTACATCACAACGCGGCGCTAGGTGCAACCGACGAGCGTCTCTTAGGCGACCGGCAGATGAGAATATGCTCGAATACGAGCACGACGCGCAAGCGAGTGGATCGACGAGTTCACTTGCTTGCGCCGCGTGCTGGTACTCGTTTAGGCGATCGGCAGCGAAATTCTTACCTACCGATGCTGGCAGCATTGGCCACGCTGGCAGCATTGGCTACGTGGTGGACGCTGCCAGTGTCCCAATGCGTACATTCTCATCTGCCGCTCGCCTTAACTGCCGGTCGCCTTAATCTGCCGCTCGGCTCTCAGAATCCGGCCGTCACACGCAGCATCAACGTGTCGTCGATCCCGAGCGATGGGCTACCGCTTTCAAACTCGAACTCCCGCGCGAAAATGTATCCCAACTCGACCGCCAGCTTGCGGCCACGCGCGAACGGCATTCCCGGCGGCGGCGTCGGGATCGACTCCCAACCGAGATACACGCGCCAGTTGCGATAGGTCAATTGATCGTTCAATCCACCCGCCCGCTCGATCCCCCAAGTTCCGCCCTCGAATCCCGCCCCCAGATAACCCCATTGTTGACGAGGTCCATAATCCACCAATAAATAATTGGCTCGCGGCCGCGGAAATGTGAGATCGAAACGCAACTGCGGTTGGGGCTGCCAGATCGCTCCCACGGCGGGAACCACGGGCAAGTCATTCCGCCCCAAAGCCAACGCTCCGATGATCCAGGTCCATTCTGCATTGGGCCGATACATGGCAAACACCCCGCCACGAAACTGCCATGAATCATTCGTCGTGTTGTGCCCATCGGTTGCCAATGCCGTGCTGGCCATCACGCGCAGCGTCCACGTCTCGCTGACCGGACGAATCCAGGACACGCCCAGCGAATAGTCATACAGCTCAGAAGGCAGATCGAGTGCCTCCGGCGCGGAGATTCGGTAGTAGCCAAGTCCGCCGCTAATCATGGGCGGAGGCGGCCCAAAGATCGGATAAGTCGGCATCTGCAGCGTGGCTTGCGACCACATCATGCCCACGTCGCCAGCCTCGGGTTGCCATTCCGCGGCCAAGCTAACGGTCGGCCGCATCAGCTCGGCGAAATTCGGCCTGATCGAAATGGCATCGACATCGCCCCCGTTCGGAGACGCGGTAACCAAGCCGCCGAGCTCCATCTCCGGCAAGTTCGCCGGCTCCGGAACCGTCGTCCAAGCGACCGGCGGCAGTCGATGAGGCTGATCCGCCTCCGCCCTGCCGACGCACAGCGCCGCGGACAAAGCCAGCGAAATCCAACCGAGTTGAACTAGCAGCGATTGCATGGCGGTCCAGCCATTCGGGACGCGATCAATAATTCACGCCGGCAGTGTAGCGACCTGACAACCGGTGCGACACACGAATGTCGCGAGCCGGCAGCAGTCGGCTGGCCAGACGTGCCAACGTTCCTGTCGACACCCGATTAGGAGTCAGTCATCGTTGCCACGATCCCAAAAAACTGCTTGACCCGTCTGTGCGTGGGGGTTATCGTTCTTGCCAGTTCTACTTGTTCACA
>JAWKTM010000075.1:0-31990 GCA_041399085.1 Pirellulaceae bacterium | reverse complement strand
AATTACCGTGTGAGAGCGGGAGTCTGGTGGTTGTCGCCTTCGGCTTGCCGATAAACATGTTGTGCCGAATCTTTGTTGATGAGGCGATTCGCCAAGAGCTACCATTCTCATATAACTCGCGTTCAGGCCCGACGCTTGGGATGCCGAGTCGATTGCCGACCTGTGATGGCATCTCACACTATTCATCCCCAACCAAACGCACTGGTTGTCCGGTGGCGGCCGAGCGGTAGGCGGCGAATAGGATGTGTGTGGCGGCGGCGGCTAACTCGGCTGGCACTTCGCTCGGCTGGCCTGCTTGTAATCGGTCGAGGAAATGCTTCACATCCTCGGCCCAAGCCATCGAGGCGGCCGCTCGCCAGGCTTGTTTCGCGGCGGCTCGGTAGGGACTGTCGGGCAGCGGCATCCACATTCCCATGGGGTCCTCGGGGTCGCGCGCGGGCGGAGTCCAATTGGAAGAATGGCCCCAACATTCCAGTCGCGATTGGCTGGAATCGAACACAGTTTGGCCCTGCGAGCCGACCATATAAATTCGATTCAGCCCGAATCCCGGATGCGATTGCCAGCCGGTGCGTCCGGCCGTGACGCTGGCCGTGACTCCGCCGTCGAACTCCAGCAACATTTGGCCAAAGTCTTCCATATCGTGATGCTGATGCTCGGCGAAGAAATAGTTGCCGGTCGTCGCCCACACTCGCCGGACCGGCCGCTGCATCAACCACAGCAAGAATGTGACGCAGTACACGCCCACGTTCGTCAGCTCGCGTTTCGCATCCGGCAATTCAAAACAGTCGGGCGTGGCCGATTCGCGGCGAGCTTGCGCGAGATCGGCGGTCCCTGGAATCCCTTTCGCGAAACACAGATCACAGTGAATCGCCGACAACTGGCCCAGTCGCCCGGAGCGAACGGCCTCGCGAGCGTCGGCGGCGGGCGACCAATTCACTTGGCTGAACATGTGCGACGCCACGCGATGCGTCCGCGCGGCGTCGGCGATCAACCGGGCGTCGGATTGGCTGCCGGCCAGCGGTTTGTCCAAATACAGATGCTTCCCTTGCCGAGCGGCCGCGGCGATGATCCGACCGCGTCGCATCGGTTCGGCACAAACACAAACGACTTGCACGGCCGGGTCGCTGATCGCTTGGTTCAAGTCCCGGACGTAGGGAATTCCCAGCCGTTTCGCGAATCGCTCGTTCAGCTCGTGCCGCCGATCCGAAGCGTCGGCTTCGTCCGCCACGGCCACCAACTTCGCTCGACCATCGGCCAAGAAGGCTTCGGCATATCCCGGCTGATGCGTGTGATCGCCGGCCACGAGCAGCACGCCATAGGGCGGTTGGCACGGCGCGAACGCGAACTGCTCGGGCTGTTCGCGGGCGGGAAACGGCGCGGCGGACAGCGTGAGTTCGTCGGCCGACGATTCGCTCGGGCCGACGATAGCCGTTCGAATACGATTCGTGAGTTCGTCGTCGTCCGCCAGCGGCGCGGCGTTCCGATCCGAACTCACTCCGCCGCCCGCCGCGCCGTCGACCCAATGGAGCGTGCCGAGTTGCCCCCACACAATGCATTCGTGCCGAGCCTTTGCGGGCGAATCGGTCGAGGCGATGCTGACCAGCGCCGATCCGCCTCGATGGAAGCGGGCCAGGACGGTGAGCTGTTCGCCGGCGACCGATGCATGCAGCGACGCCGGTTCGTCTTGCAGCCAGCGGCTGATCTCCCGCAGTTCGCTGGCCGCTAGCGACTCGCGGGCCGTGGCCTCGGTCACGCGAAAAACGCGAGCGGCCACGGGTTGGCCGATTTGATTGGCGCCGATCGCTTCGCGGATCAATTCGTGGGCTGGCCGCTGCATAAGGTTGGCTCCTGTAATTCGAGGGACGACAGCTTCGGCGAAATTATTTTCGGCAAACGCGGAACAACCGACGCGCGTTTCCGTTTATTGCATGTAGAGACGAACGATAGGCGTGCGAGCCGCCGGGCGGTTCGTGTTCAATTCATGTTCACGGTTTGGAGAATCACACGATGAAGTTGCTTTTCTCGGGGGCGGGTTGGTGTTCGGCCATCATATTGGCTGGCGTGTTGTGCGTGTCGCAAGGTTTTGCTCAGCCGGGCGAGGAAGGGCCGGGACGACCGCCGCGTCCCGATCGACCCGGTCCGGGATTTGGCGAGGAAGGCCGGCGACCGGAGGGCGGCCCGCGATTCGGCCGTCCGCCTCGCGGCGACGATGAACGCGGACCGGAAGCGGGGCCGCGCGGCCGTTTCGATGGCCCGCCGCCTTGGGCTCGCCGCGATGGCGAAGGTGGCCCCGGCGCTGATCCTCGTCCGGAATTCGATCGCCCGGAACGACGCGGCCCAGAAGGTCGCGGTCCGGCGGGTCGCGGTCCAGAAGGTCGCGGTCCAGAGGGATTCGGACCCGGTCGTCCCGGCGGACCGCCCGAGCATGTGCAGCGGCAGTTCGACGAGATCAACGAAAAGCTTGAGCGCATCATGCACACGCTCGAGCGATTGCAGGACGAGTTGGCTCGGCACCGTGAACATGCGGGCGGCGATCGCGGGCCTGGCCCCGAGCGACATGCGGGTCCGCCACGATCGGGCGAGCGGCCGCATGGTTTCGGACCTCCGATGGCTCGCGGCGGTTTTGGCCCCGGTCATCGGGGATTTGGTCATCCGGGATTTGGTCATCCGGGATTTGGGCGTCCGGGACATGGCCGTCCGGAATTTGGGCCGCCGTGGGCTCGAATGAGCCGCAACGACGATCACCGTGGCCCGCATGCAAAGCCCCACGGTCGTCCGCATGCGAAACGTGATGGAAAGCCGGGCGATCGCGATCACGCCGGTCCGCCTCACGCCAAGAACGATGGCGACCACAAGCGTCCTCACGCCGGCCGCGGTCCCAAGTCTCACGATGACCACGGCCGTCGTGGCCACGGCCGCCATCACCGAGACCGGGACGATGATGATGATGATGAGAAAGCGGAAGCCAAAAGCGACGACTCGGACGATGACGAAGAGGCGGCGGAAGTAGAAACGGCGGCCGAAGAAGCCGGCGAGACGGCCGAGGAATCGTCTGAGTCAGCCGAAGAAGCCGAAGCGGCGGAATCGGCGTCCGACGAGACATCCGCAAACGAAGCCGCCGAAGCATTCTCTGCCTAGTCACGGCGATGCGTTCCATGCCCAAGCGAGATCGGTGAACGGCGATCTCGCTTGAAGCGGGCGGGAGGCCTCCGCTTTCGCGGCGCCGAACGGTTCGTGATGGGCCGCTTAACCGGACGGCTTGCGCCGTGCCGCTTGCATGATAAGTTGTTCGCCGGCGGGAACTAACTCGCGTCGTCAGCCGCCGACGAAGTTCGACCGCGTTGAAGATGAGCCAGCACCAGCGCCATATCGGCCGGCGTGATGCCGCTGATTCGACTGGCTTGAGCGATGCTGATCGGACGCACGCGAGTTAGCTTCTGCTTGGCTTCCGTTCGCAAATGCCCGATCGCTTCGTAGTCGAAGTTGTCAGGAATTCGCTTGTCGGCCAGCCGCTGCTGCCGCGCGATCTGCACCTGTTGGCGTTCCACATAGCCGGCATACTTCACGTCGTACACAACTTGTTCGGCGACCTCGTCCGTCACCATTGTTAGCGACGGGCAATGCTGAATCAGTTCCGTCCATTCCACTTCCGGTCGACGCAGCAGCTTGGTCAGCGTCACGTCGCCCGCGCGAGTCGCGTCGAGCTGCTGCTTTGTGTCGTCGATCTGCTCTTGCTTATCTCGCAATCGCTGCCAACGCTCCTCGTCGACCAATCCCGCCGCGCGGCCCAGCGGCGTGAGCCGGCGATCCGCGTTGTCTTGCCGCAGCATCAAGCGGAATTCAGCCCGGCTTGTAAACATCCGATACGGTTCATCGACGCCGCAAGTCACGAGGTCGTCGATCAACACGCCGATGTAAGCCTGCTCGCGGCCCAAGATCAGCGGCTCGCGATTCGCCACCTTCAGCGCGGCATTCGCGCCGGCGATCAAGCCCTGGGCCCCGGCCTCCTCATAGCCGGTCGTGCCGTTGATTTGTCCGGCGAAAAATAGACCCGGCACGCGTTTCGTTTCCAGCGTCGGACGCAGTTGATCCGGCGGGCAAAAGTCGTACTCGACGGCGTATCCGTATCGCAAAATCTCAGCCCGTTCGAGCCCCGGAATCATCCGAAACATCTGGTCCTGCACGTCGCGCGGCAAGCTGGTCGAGATGCCGTTCACATACACTTCCAACGTCCGCCGTCCCTCGGGCTCCAAGAACAACTGATGCTGCGACTTGTCGGCAAATCGCACGACCTTGTCTTCGATCGACGGACAGTACCGCGGCCCGGTCGATTGAATCTGCCCGCTGTACATCGGCGCTCGATGCAAGTTGGCTCGAATCAGCTCGTGAACCGCATCGTTGGTCCACGTGATCCAGCACGGCAGTTGCTCGCCTTCGATTCGCTCGGTCAGAAATGAAAACGGTCGCGGCACGTCATCGCCCGGTTGGCGCTCGGTCCGCGAATAGTCGATCGTCCGGCCATTCAAGCGAGCAGGCGTGCCGGTCTTGAACCGTTCCAGTCGAAAGCCCAGACGAGCCAAGGCGCCGCTGATTCCGGCCGTCGTCCCCTCGCCGGCTCGTCCGCCCGGCGTTTTCGCTTCGCCGGTATGCATGATCGCTTGCAAGAATGTGCCAGTGGTCAGCACCACCGCCGCGGCTCGATACAGAGCGCCGCCAAGCACCCGCACGCCCACAATGCGATGCAAGGCGAGGCCGTCCTCGGGCTGGTCGTTAGACGGCGAGTGTTCCGTAACCAGATCCTCGACGATCTCTTGCCGCAGCGCCAGGTTCGGCTGTTGCTCGACCAACCACTTCACATACTGCTGATAGGCTTTCTTATCCGCCTGAGCCCGCGGGCTGTGCATCGCCGGGCCTTTGCGTTGATTCAGCAAGCGGAACTGAATTCCCGTCGCATCGATCGCCTGGCCCATGACGCCACCTAAAGCGTCGATCTCGCGGACGATTTGCCCCTTGGCGACGCCGCCAATCGCCGGGTTGCAGCTCATTTGGGCGACGGTGTCGAGGTTGGTCGTCAGCAGCGCGGTCCGCGCGCCCAACCGCGCCGCCGCCATCGCCGCTTCGGTACCCGCGTGCCCGGCGCCCACCACAATCACATCGTATTCATAGATGACTTCACTCATGGCAAGTCATCTTAGAGTGACCGAAAGAGCTGGCAAAGCGGCTTCGAGCAACAAAGACGCTTT
Source organism: Pirellulaceae bacterium (assembly GCA_041399085.1). GTDB lineage: Bacteria > Planctomycetota > Planctomycetia > Pirellulales > Pirellulaceae > JAWKTM01. Next base: position 26,747 of record JAWKTM010000075.1, on the reverse strand, counting down.
GCGGGAACCGAATCGGTAAGCGGCCGAGTGGCCGTCGCTGGGCGTTTAATCATGCGGTGAATCTAACGGAACAACGTCGAGCCAGCTTCCATCGACCGCGCCGTGCGCGGGTGGCGATACGGGCTGCGATACCGACGCGCAACAATCTCGGCGTCGCTTGCGCCGTCGACGCCCGGCAACGCGCTGCCGTCCGCGACAATCGCTGTTTGCTCGGACACGGGTGGCGGTCCGGCAACCGCCTGCACAACTTGCCGAGCCACAAACCGCTCGAACTGTGCCGGCGAATACACGGCCAATTCGGGCCGCGGTATGTGACAGTCGGCCGACGAAATGCCATAAAACGCCTCCGCCTGGGACGCAATACAAGCCTCCTGTGCATCCCATAATCCATCCACCGATACCAGCGTGACGTCTTCCAGTGCGCTCACAATGTGAAGTTTCAAACCCACTCGCGGCGGCCAATAAGGATGGTAGGTATTCAAGCTCGAAAACATCACTCCGTCCGCTCGATTCCGCGCCGCCAGTTCCACGAGCAGCTCGTCCGGATAACATCCATGCAGCGCGAATTGCTCGTGACACTGCCGAGCTTCGTTCGGTGGTAGATAGACCAAGTCAAACATAGCGGCGGCACGCAGATCACTGACCAGGCTAGCCAAGACGCGATCCGACGCTTCGGGATACTCGGTATAGTTTTCCATCGGCAACACCACCACACGCCGAAGCGGCAACGTCTCGCGCAACGGCGAATGATACGCCGTATAAGCCGGCAGCATGGGCGGTGGATTCACCGGCGGCGTCTTGCACCCACTTAGAATGGTCGCGATTGCGACCGCCAACAATGGGAGGGCGAGTCGTGTGATGGAGTTGACGAAAGACACTTGAAACTCCGCCGAATTCGCACCGTACCGGGCACGCAGGTGGATGAACGTCACACACTATCGACACGAGACTGTCGTTAGGAGTCTCCGCTGGCGGTGTCGTGGCCGCCTGCATAATTTGGCTTCGCACCGCCGACCGCACCACATCAATAATCTCATCCAATTGCTGGAGATGGGCTCGCTCGTTGGATTCTAATTGTTGCCCCAAGCGGTCCAGTTGATCGAAGTTCTGACGCATCATCTGCTGGGCCGTCTGAAGCTCGGTGCGCAGCGCTGCCACCTGATCGCGAGACATCGACAGATCAGACTGGGTGTGAGCCAGTTCCTGCTCGACTCGCGTCATCCGATCCTTCAGCTCGCGACTGTCCGACAACAGTTGTTCCATTTGCGACTGCATTTCCAACATCCGCTCCGTGGCTGTTGGCTGAACCGGCGGCAAGCTGCGAGGCCCGAACGTAGCGCCTTGCTGCAAATAGTCCATTCGCGGCGGCGTGGCTTCTGGCGGCAACGGCGGCGGTCCGGGAGCCGGCTGAATAAAGGATACCGGCATCGCTTGAGGCACTAATGATGCCGGCGGATTCATGGGAACGCTGGGTTGCCCCATTGGCCCATAATTTTGGGGCCCGTAGTTCCGCGGCCCGACCGGCGCCAGACGCTGTATTGGTCCCGCCACTCCGGGCAACATTGCGGGCGCACTCATTCCATGACTTGCTGCGGGCGGTCCTCCTTGATAGTTCCCGGCAACGGCGCCGGGCGGAGTGGGCTGTGGCGCCGCTGGCAGCGACGAACCGCTCTCGGCGTTGGCACTTGGCGGGGATTGCGTCATGCTCGACAGCGGCTGATTGCTCAGCGACGCCATGTCCGGCGTGGCACAACCGAATACACAAAGTCCGGTCAATGAGACGATCCAACCGCACGCATTGTAATAGCGCTGGTTCATGGAGCATCCTTTCTCCAGGCCCTTCACGCCGCGGCGGACAATCCTTTGTCCTTTCGAGCGAGGGAGGGCGATGATCTATGTTTCACGTCGCGAACGCGACCTATTATGACAAGTACTCACACACTAAACGATGTGTCTGGCCACAACCACAAGTGACATCAATGGCCACTATTTGGTCGCCGTCTCGCACCAACTCCACGCGTGGCTCGGCGAGCGCGCCCGGCGCGTTGATTCGCACGCGGTGGCTCTCCGGGACCTGCGACCCCGCGCCTCGCACCACGGCCGAGCCGGCGGGACGTCGGATCACATTGGCCGCGCTGGAAGACTTCGCCTCATCCAAAGGCCGCAACTCAAGGGGCGGACGCGCCTTGACCACACTACTCGATTCGGGCACGCACATACTCCCGTAAATTAAACTCGCCGCGAGTCAGTAGGCGTGACACCCGCGACTCCGATAGACCAAGTACTTCGCCAATCTCTTTCAGCCGTAGGTCTTCCATGTAATAAAGCGTTACGACCAATCGCTCTCGGTCATCAAGCTCCTGAATTCCATCGGCTACTAACATTCTTAGCTCAAGTTGTTCCAGCTCGTAGTCCGGCGCCGGCTCATGGCTGCCGCGTGGCCGGCCGCCAACCGAAGTGATGTCGCTAAACGGCTCGGGCTGCGTCAGCCGAATCGCTTCCAGGCATTGCTCGACCTCTTCCGAACCCAGCTTAGTCGCCGCGACAATCGCCTCGATCGTCACCGGAGGTTCTAATGTTTCGCACGCTCGTCTAACCTGGGCGATCTTCTGCAACTGGGCTTGCGGCAACGGACAATTGCGTCGCAGTTCGTCCAGAATCGCGCCGCGAATGCGCGGATAGGAGAACGTTGTGAACTCCACACCGCGGTCCGCGTCAAAGTTGTTCGCCGCCTCAATCAGTCCTAATGTTCCGGCCGCCTCCAGGTTTTCTATATCCACTCCGTCGGGCAACCGCACCAGCAGTTTGCCCAAGATTTGCCGTACATACTCCAAGTGGTCCAGAATCAACTGGTCCCGCTCGAAGGTGCTCGACACTTCCCGGTATAATTCCGACGCGGTTTGCATGGGTTGGATCGTACGAGTCCGGCAGTGTTTCAGTCGTGACTAGCGCGACAACGGCAGCGCTGGCGAATGGACAATGCTACCTATCGGCCATTCGCTTAACGTCGCCTTGACTCAACTCGTCGAGACAACAGTCGCGTCAGCAAAGGCGCGCAAACCGCAACGATTCCACCGATTCCCAAGGAGGAAACAATTGCCCGCCACAAAATAATGTGTGGCTCCACGCCACACATTACGCCCACTAGTGTGGCAAAACTGGCCGTCAACAACGCGGCGAGCTTTCCCCAGGGTAGTGCTGGCTGGCGACGTGGCATGGATCCATTGTGTCCGCGGGGTTCGTGACAATCGTATACTTCCTGTTGATTCGACCTGCTGTTCGTGTCACAGTCATTATTTTCGGTGCTTCACACCCGAAATCTTCGCCATCTCATACTCGATTTAGGCCGCCGAGGATTTCAAAGCGTCCAGCAACGAAGCCGACTTGGTTGAGTCAGACGGTTTGCCGTCCGTCGCTGGTCGGGCGGCGTCCATAACATCTTCGTGCCGCAACATCGACACGGGTTCGATCATCATGTCGACTGGAATTTCGGTGTAGGCAATGATCGCCAGGTCCGGCAAACCACGTTCGATCGCATGACGCAACGGCCAGCGAAGCACGCGATCCGTGAGCACCGCCAGCGGTCGATTCTGAATCGTGGACTTTTGCCACTCGCTGCTCAACAGCGTCATTAGTCGTTCAAGCTGCCCTGGTTTTAGTCCCAGTTTGTTATCTTGAATCGTGTCGCGCATCGCCATTTCCAGGCGAGGTTCGATGACAATCACGCGGACACGCCCGCGATCATCACGAAACCGATCACAAATAGTCCGGCCAATGTCGTCTCGAATTCGCTCTGTCAAATGAAGCGGATCCTTGACCTGGCTGGCATGATGGACCAACGACTCAAGGATTACCGGGAGATTGGTAATGGGAACTCTCTCTTGTAAGAGCCGAATCAATGTCTGATGGACAACGCCCATGCGGACCAAGTCGGGCTTAATCTCATCCACGACCGTCGGCGATGTCTCTCGGACCTTATTCAACATTTTTGCAGGTCTTCGCGGCTCAGCAGCTCGTGCGCATAGCGACGGGCGTCTCGCCCAAATGCGTAATCAAGACGCTCGGCGCGTCCACAACCGTGAATCCGCCCATTTTCGCCCGGTGCCGTGAAGCCGCTGGAATCCATTTGGCTGGCAGACCGAAGGTCGGATCCGTGGTCTCTTCGCCTTCCACGGCCAGCGTCGTCTTGCCAGGATCAATGGCCAAGTACATTTCAGGACGAAGGTGGCCGCGGGCCACTTCGCGCCCTGACAGCAATACGCGATACGCCGTCGATTCCTGATTAACGTTGTCGCGTATGCGAACAACGGGAATCCACAATCCATGCTTGCGCGTGGAGTAACGACATCGCTAACAATTCGCTGTCGCAATCCTTTCGCTCCCTTTGGCTCGACCAACGGAGCCAGCGCGGCCCCCACTTCCAAGTCACACGGTCCGTGTTCAAGAACTCGGCCAATTGCTCTTCTTCACGCGCAGTTGAGGTTGATCCGCCGCATCCCCAGCCGTGGACGGGGCCGCGGCGGCGATCTTTACGTCTTGCACTTCGCTTGTCGTAAGTAGGCGAATAGTCCACCAGACAACAGGATGAACGGCAGCTTGGGCAGTCCGGGAGTTAGCGCCACGATCAACATAATGACGGCCCCAATCATTAAGGGGCGACGATTTTCCAACAACTGCGAACCGATTTCATGACCCAAGCTGCTTTCCGAAGCAGCCTTTGTCACTAAGATACCAGCCGTCGTGGCAATAATGAGAGCGGGTATCTGAGAGACCAGACCATCGCCGACAGTTAATATCGAATAGCGTTGAAAAGCCTCGGCCAACGGCATGCCGGCCATCAGTCCCAGAATTACGCCGCCGACCAAGTTGATGGCGGTGATTAGTAAGCCAGCAATGGCATCGCCGCGCATACTTGCCCGCTCCGTCCATCGCACCATAAAACTCAGCCTCGCGGGTGAGCAGGTCGCGTCGGCGTTTCGCCTCGGGGGGATCAATGGTACCCGAGTTTAGCTCCGCGTCGATCGCCATTTGCTTGCCAGGCATGGCGTCCAACGTGAATCGGGCATTGACTTCCGAGATGCGGCTGGAACCTTTGGTGATGACGACGAACTGAATCAAAATCAGAATGGCGAAGATCACCAAACCAACGATCAAATTACCACCGACAACGAAACCACCGAAGGTCTCTACGATCTTGCCCGCGTCGCCGCTTAAGAGGATCAATCCGCGTGGTCGCGACATTTAATGACAACCGATACAGCGTCATCAGCAGCAACAACGACGGAAATACCGAGACATCGAGCGGCCGTTTAGCGGCTCATGGTGATGAGCAGCAATAAAGCGCTGGCCCCCAAGTTGAAGGCCAACAACATATCCAGCAGCATCGGGGGCAACGGCACCAACAGCACGACCAACACGGCTAGCAAACCAGCCGAGAGCAGCATTTCGCTACGTCGCGAGAAGTTGGAATCGCCAGCAACGGAACGCTCATCGTGAGGATTTCGTTGTGTCAGTGGGAAGAAGCGTTGTTTGCCGTCGTCTGAAATCAATCTTTTGGCAGCGTCGCATTAGTCATCTACGGCTTGCCGTTAGACCGATTTATGCTGAATCAATTCTGATGAGCAGCTTAGGCAAAGCTACTGTTGAACGCCCGAGCGATCAGATGCCAACCGTCAACCAGTACGAACAGAAGTATCTTAAATGGTGTCGAAACGACGACCGGTGGCATCATCATCATACCCATCGACATTAAGATCGTGGAAATCACTAAGTCGACCAACAAAAACGGGATGTAAATGCAAAACCCCATAATAAAGGCTGTCTTTAGCTCGCTGGTGACAAACGCCGGAATAAGAACTCGCATCGGCGTTTCTTCAGGACTATAGACGGCCTCGGCTTTCGACAGATGCAGGAACAGCGCCAGATCTTGCTTGCGTGTTTGTTTGAGCATGAAGCCATGCAGTTGTCCGCTGCCAATGCGCCAAGCTTCCGCGCCGGAGATTTCCTCGTTCAGATACGGCGTGATGGCGGTCGTGTTGATATTCTCCAGCGTCGGCCCCATTACGAAAAGCGTGAGGAATAGTGACAGACCGATCAGCACGGGATTGGGAGGAATCTCTTGGGTTGACAGCGCGCGGCGAACAAACGACAGAACAATGATGATGCGAGTGAACGACGTGAGGCTGACCAGCGCTGCCGACATCAGCACCATCGCGCCCATGAACAGGGCGATTTGCAACGGCGGCGCGAGGCCCTGAAAACCGTTTGACTGGGTGACTTGCTCGACAACTTCGGCTGGATCCATCCTTGGTCCGTCCTGCGTATTGCGCCCAGGGGCTAGGTGTCGGACAACATGGCCCGGAGAAACTGATGCGTGGCTGCTGGCGAAACTTTGGCGGATACCACATCTTCCTGATGTGAGCTCGCCGGCTTTCGCACGCCGCGTTCCGTGGATTTGACAACAATTAACTCGGGTAGAGCGTTGCGCGTGGTTGCCGTTGCTCGGGGCTCTTCTTCCCTTCGCGGTTTTCGATGATCTCGCAACTCACGATGCGGGGTAGGGTCGGGTACCGCTTCTTCCTCGTCGTCTGGCGACCACTGGTCACGGAAACTCTCGGCGAGCGGCACGATGGTTTGCACGCCGCCCGGGTTGCCTCCCACGACCATACGCCGTTCATCAACTTCGACCAGTTGCAGGAAACTCTTATTCGGCAATGCCAGGCTCCCCACGACTCGCATCGTGGGGGCAGGGCGGTCGGATATCACATTGGTCGGCATCCATCTCTTCGCGACTAACAAACTAACGATACAGACGCCTAGTACAGTAGCCGTGCCTAGAACAAGTCGGGAAATCATGGCCGCCAGTTGAGGTGGCTCTGGCGGTTCGGGCGATTGATACACCAAGGATTCGTGTGATCGACTCGGTTGAGAGATCGCTAACGCGGTCTCGGCTCCAGCAACACTCGCCACGACTTCCTTCGCCGCGACACCATTCCCCGCTACCGAATCCACGACGGGCGGGGCGATAATGGCGTTCTCCTGTCGAACCATTTCGGGCTCGGCCACGACGGCCTTCTCGGTGCGTAGCGGGTTCGTTTGCGGCGTATCACTGGGATAAGTTAAGTCGGTATCGCGATAGGACGGAATCGGCTCGTGCCTGTGATCCTGAGACACGTCGATATTTGAATGCGTACTCGATTGGGTAGACGTGTCTGTGTATCTGTCGTTGCTAGACTCTACCGATTGCCGACTGGCATCACTGTTTCGAGCCGAGTCTGGAAGATTCGTAAAGGACGCGTTGGCGCTGTAAAGCTGTTGTTCTATCTCGCGCGTGCGTAGTTCGATCTCCCGTTGTCGTTGAGCTTCCACATAGTCAGCTCCCGTCGGCGATGAATCCTGGACTGGTACATTCGCATATACCGGGCTTACTCGCGATTGGTCCTCACCCGGACGGCTCTGCAGAACGGCTTGTCTCGTGGCGAATTCGCCGTTCGTTGGGCGGGTGGCATCGCTGGATAAGGCGGCTGGATTGACGGCCGGGACGCTGCCGGGGTGTGACCACGGCTTGGGATTCCATAAGTCCGTTTGGGTCACCCGTCCGACCTGTGAGTATACGCGGCCGGATAGCTCGGGATCCGCCAACTCGTTGGCTGCCGCCTCGTTGGTTGAATGCTGGGGCGGCCTTGAATGGTGGGATGAATTGTTCGCGGAACTTGCTGGCGGCAACGGCTCCCGCGTCGTGTGCAGCGGTTGAGCATATTGTTCGTTGATTCGAGAAGCGTGCGGTTGGGATCGTTGATAGTTGTGAGATCCACGATCAATAGGCAACGAGGACGTTGGCTCGCCCCCGGAAGACAGTTCGGTCCGCAACGGTTCCATGTGTCGTTCACGAATCAGCGAGTCCACGTCCAAATCGTAGTTTGCCATCGTGGGGCCGTGCGGCGCGGTAGTTGGGCCGTATGCGGAATGAACGGGCGGCAACTTCGTCTGTGCGAACGCAGCGTCGATCCCCATCCACATCAGGCCAATGGCCAGCGTCGCTCGGCGGGCTTTCAATCGTGTGGCTGACGTATTCATAACAAAGAGACGCCTTCGCAAGGAGGAAGTGCGGTCAAAGTCCGTGTCGGCGAGTACATTCCATCGGGAGAGCGTCGCGCGTAATGTGTAAGAACTCAACCAGCTTTGGCGCTGGGTTCGATTTGTTTGATATGGATCGCAAAGCACCCGTCCACCACAACCACATCACCGCGGGCGATTCGCACGCCATTGGCCATGAGATCCACGGGGCCGGTAACGGGGCGGTTGAGCTCCACGACCGAGCCCTCGCCTAACTGCACCAGTTCTCCGATCGGCAATGTGACTCGCCCCAGTTCGGCGGACACGGTAACGTTCACGTCGAAGAAGCGTCCCAACGATCCGTCGGTGTTGGACGAACCGGCGTCTCTTAACTGTGCGAATTCCGGTCGTTGGATATCGACCTGGGGTGGCGCCGTGGCTTGTGGCTCATTCGCCGAGTCCGCTTCTTGCTCGACCGCGTTTTCGAGAGTTTGCTCGCTCATCAACACCCTCCTTGGCGTTGAGCCGACGATTGTCGGCGAGTTCGCATCTTAGACAAGTTCGTCGATCTGTATTGCTTGTCGCGAACCGACTCGTCCGGGCCAGCCGCGATATTTGGGAAGCCCGGCTACGTGCGCTTCCAAGGGTTCGTCGATCTTTTGATCCAGCAAAATTACATCACCGACTTGTAGGTCGGCCAGGTCCGAAACGTGCAACTCGGCGCTGCCGAGTCTTACAATCACCTGCACGGGAATCTCCGCCGCGCGTGCTTGCAGCGGACCATCCGTGGGCGGCGCAACGGGCGTTCCCACGTCGTCGGCCTGTCCCAAGAGGGCGATCAATTGGTCTTGTGAGGAAAGCCAATGAACGGGCTGGCTGCCGAAGGCGCTATTGAGATCGAAACGTGTCAGCAGCACGCGTTCTCCCAATGGATACATTCTGCTGCGTTGTGGCTTGTCGTCGAACCCATTGATACAGCAATCCAGCGGCGATTGTTCGGGCCACGCTTCGCCGATGGCGTGGGCTAATTCCTCGAATAACAACTCGCTGACCGTGTGTTCGATGGTGGTCAACGGTCGGTCGGCGGGAAGCTGCGTGAGATTCTCACCTAACACTTGTCCCACCAATGCCAACAATAAAGGTCGGGCAAACACAATCAAGGTTGGTAGGGCGTCCGCTCCCAAGTCGATACGGCATCCGATACCGGCGTCGGGCAGTTGCCGACGGGCTTCGACCATCATCATTGTTTCCCGTGCCGCGTGTTCCATCGTGACGGCCGTTGTCATGTGTTGAGACCAGCGTTCGGGCGCAAGCGAGGCCAACCCGCGCTGCCAAAACAGCAAGCGCTGGTCGACCGCTTCCGGCAAGCCGCTCGGCTTGCGGAAGTCAAACGGCTCGAATCCGACCGAATCGGTCATTGCACGTTAAATTCGTCGAAGAGTACGTCGTGAATACGATCATAACCGTCCACGAACAGGACGGTGTTAAAGTGATCCTGAATCTCGCGCCGCAGTCGGTTCTGACCAACCCGGCCGCGGATATCATCCATCCCCTTGTCCGACAGGTAGCTAAGCAACCAGTTTTTCAGGATGGGCTTTTTTTGTTCCAACATTTTCGTGATGCCGTCCGCCTGAGCTTTATCCACTTGTAAGTTCACCTTCAAACGCAGATAGCGGTTCAGACGGCCCTCATCCAAGTTCACCACGGTTTCGTCGAAGGGAATATACATCGATTCGCCCACCGGCGGCGGCAAATCGACTTTCGGTTTCTGTTCGGTCTCGACCGGTGCGGGTTCGGCGGTCATCGCGGTGATCACGTAAGGCGTAACGAAACCGCCTCCGGTGGCCGCCACGGCAACGACGATCAAAATCAGAAGGCCGGCCTTGCCGCCCTTCTTGGCTTCGCCTTCCGCTTCGGGAGTTGCTTGTTCCGGTTGTTCTGCCATGGGTCACTGGTCGATCTGGCGGCGTGGTCGATCGCGGGAGATCAATACGCCGTCGGAACGCGCCGCGGTTGCTCCCAACGACGACGCGCGAATCGGTTGTGGTTCGTTCTTCCCGAACGACCAACGGACGGTTTAGCGCACGGCGAAACAACGATCGACTTCGTCGCGTGGCTTAGTGGCTGTTGTCGAAATAAAACGGCCGAGAGTCTGGACGGCGGTGAGAATCTGCCCCGCGTCCGGCGTAGAAGTCTGCCCTTCTTCTCTCGGTTCGGTCGGTAAAGCTTTCCGCTTGTATCAGGTTTATCGGCCGTCGGGCCACATTGAATCGAGGAAAACTGGCTCGCCGCGCGTCGCGGGATGGAAAATTTTTCCCAGCCGACTGGGAAAGCTTTTCGTGACGCCCGTGCCGGTATGGCGACGATGGAATTTTCGGAACAACCGCTAGTTTGCGAACTCGCCGCGAACGGTTGCTCGACTCATTGCAAATTTAGAACGAAATCACGAGCCGCGCCGCCGGCCTTTGGACTGGATCCCGCAAATCCCGTTCGAGTCCCACCTTGCCCAGGCGTTTCCATCCCCCAACCACCGGAAGATGGGCAACGGAAGCCGTCGGCGCGCCGACATACGCGGGTCGAGCGCTTCGAGCGCCGCCTGCCCTCGCCCGTCGCCAGCAGTCGCGGTCGCGCGGGAACCAAGTCGCCGCCAATCACGGAAAGGAATCCATGCTTCGCGGACTATACAGTGCGGCGACCGCCATGGATGCCGCGACAACGAACCAGGAAATCATCTCGCACAATTTGGCTTACGCCAACGTGCCCGGCTTCCGCCGTTCGGTCATGTCGTTCGAGACCTTCGAAACTCGGCTGCAACGCCAACTGGCTAGCGAGCCCGGCGCTCATTTGGGCACGCGCGTCAGCCAAGTGAAGACCGATTTTCAAATGGGCCGCTTAGAGCAAACGGGGCGACCGCTGGATGTGGCGTTGGCGTCGCCCGAAGGCTTCTTCGTACTCGGCGGGCCGGACGGACCTCGCTATACGCGAAGCGGTGTCTTCCACATCGGTGAAGACGGCAACTTAGTCACGTCCACGGGCGTTCCGGTTCAAGGCGCCGGTGGTCCGATTGCCATTCCGGCCGATGCGTCGCCGTCCCAAATTCGGATCGGCACCGATGGCACCGTGTGGGTAAACGAGAATCAGGTCGGTCAGCTCGATATCGTCCGCTTCGCCGATCCGGATCGTTTACAGCCGACTGGCACGCTCTCCTTTTCCGCGCCGCCCGATATGCCGCCCGAACCGGCCGAAGTCACCGTGGCTCAGGGGATGCGCGAATCGTCGAATGTATCCGCCGTCGATGAGCTGGTGCGGATGATCGCCGGCATGCGGTACTTCGAAGCCTCGCAACGGGCCCTCCGGCAACTGGGCGAAACCGTACACGAACATACCAACCCGCAAGCTGGCTAACCGCCGCCTAACACCGCCATTCCCACACCGACCCTGGTTGCCGCAAGGCGCCCCCGCCCGCCGAGACCTATCCATGTTGCGAGCATTCTTCTCCAGCGCCACGGGCATGCGTGCCCAAGAGCTGTTGATCGACAATACGGCCAACAATTTGGCGAACGTCAATACCAATGGCTTCAAACGAAGCCAGTTGGATTTTGCCGATCTGGTTTATGCCTCTTATCGCCCGCCCGGCGCGACCGTGGCCACCGGACTGAATTCACCAATTGGACTGCAAATTGGCAGCGGCGTTCGGACCGTCGGCAATACCAAAGTATTCACGCCGGGCATGATCCAAGATACCGGAAATCCAACGGATGTCGCGATCGAAGGCGACGGGTTCTTTGGGATTCAAATGCCGAACGGAGAATTGCGATACTCGCGCGACGGCGCCTTTCATCTGGACGCCAATGGTGTTTTAAGAACGGGCGATGGTTTCGCGGTCGATGGCAATATCACCATTCCCGACGGCGTCTCCATGTCGAATGTGACCGTTGCCTCGGATGGCTCGGTTTCTTATACCCAAGGAGAAACCTCGACCACGGTTGGCACGATTGGGATTTACCGCTTTCGCAATCCAGCGGGGTTGAGCAGCGAAGGGGGCAACCTCTATGCCGCCACGGCCGCCTCGGGTGCGGCGTTGCCAGCCACCGTGGGAACCAACGGATTCTTAGGGTTGCGGCAAGCTTTTCTGGAACGCTCGAACGTCGAAGTTGTGACGGAGCTTGTGTCGCTCATTACGGCACAACGGGCTTATGAGATCAATGCCCGAGCGATCCGAGCCGGCGACGAGATGCTGTCGAACACTAGCCAGATTGTGAGATAACCCATGACGCGATCCACCTACTCTCGATCGGGCCGAAGCCGACGAACTGGGCGAGTGGCCGCGATCGCCGCCACAGTCTTATGCTGCTTCGGTTGCGTCGCCATGCATTCGAGTCAGGCCGCGGAGCCGGTGCGAATTGCCTTACGTCCCCAGTCTCAAGTCGCCGCGTCGTTGATAACCGTTGGCGATGTGGCGGAAGTCACCGGCGGCGATCGCCTATTACGCGAACAAATCGCCAAGCTTGATGTTGCCGAAGCCACAAAGAACGGGGATCTGGAACGCATAACGCGTGAGCAGCTTCAGATTCGCCTGTTGCTCGCGGGGCTTGCGGCGCGCGAGTTCGATGTGCAAGGCGAGCCCCTGACACTGGTTGTGAGAAACACCCCCCGTGTCGATGCTCAATCGATTTTAGCCGAAGTTGGTAACCTGTTGGCTCGTGAATGGCACGCGGCGCCAGACGACTTGGACATCGCGCTGGCCCAGCCGCTGCCCGCCAATCTCATTCCCGAGGGAGTCGTTGCCAATCGGCTCCGAATCGATCCACGCTTGCCGGCGGTTGCCGTGCCAGGGCGGATTCAAGTCTCCTTACATGTCTATGTCGACGAACAACCAATACACATCCTCCCCGTGGCCGTGGATGCGGTCTTGTACCGCGAATTGGCCAGGACCACGCGTCTCGTCTCGCGGGGTGAAACATTTACGGAAGCCAACGTCAGCGGCGAACGTGTGAAGGTGACTTCGTTGCAAGGCGGACTTGGCGTGGACGACATTATCAATCGCAAGTCGCAACGTGCGATCGGTCCCAATACCGTGCTACAGCTAAGCGACATCGCCCCCACGCAGAACCGTTCACCGATACTGATACGCGCCCGCGATGTTGTGCGCATCACGGCGCGGAAGGGCGGATTAACGGTCTCGCTCGCTGCCGCCGAAGCACTCGAATCGGGAAGCCACGGCGACGTGATTCGAGCCCGCAATCCAAGTTCAGGAAAACTGCTCACCGGACGCGTTGTTGGTCGCAATGAATTAGAAATCTCACTTGGATACCGCTAGACTCTCACCTCACACCAACGCTCGCCTACCACATACTTCTGCTAGACACTCCTACCGCCACGTTCGATCCCACCCGCCTACCAATCCATCCCGCCATGCTATCCCACCGAAAACTATTGGTCATTGCCGCCGTGGCTACCTGCACGGCTAGTTTCATCCACCCGCCCGCTGGCTTCGCCCAGTCATTATGGGACAACCGCCAACCATCGAAAGCGTTTCTGTTTCAAGATACGCAAGCTCGCCACGTAGGAGATCTCATCACCGTATTGGTCAGCGAAAATACGGACGTGGCGAACAGCGAACAACGTTCGTTGAGCAAATCGACGGACGCCAATAATACCTTCGAATTTAACTACGGCGGGAACGGTGGATCGGGTGGAATCTCACAAGATTTCAACGCCGATTCGCAGCGAAACTTTGATGGCAGCGCCTCCTTCTCCTCGGCTCGCGACTTCACGGATCGCATCACGGTCACGGTTCTGGATGTCTTGCCGAATGGCAATCTTCTCGTGGGCGGTAAGCGCAAAGTGATGATCGAAGGCGACGCTCGCATGTTGGTCGTTTCGGGAATCGTGCGTCCCTGGGATGTGCGGGCGGACAACACGATTCAGTCTCGCTATGTGGCGAATTTCGAGATTGCTTATCAAGGCGCCGGCGTCGAGCCGGCCTTTACCAAACAGAGTTGGCTGGGTCGAATCACCAATACGCTGTGGCCGTTCTAAGGCGATCGGCAGCGAGATGTTTACCTACCGATGCTGGCAGCATCGGCCACGTGGTGGACGCTGCCAGCGTCCCGATGCGTACACAGCGTCCCAATGGGTACATTCTCATCTGCCGCTCGCCTAATTGAATCGCTCGGACGTAAGAAATTGTTCATCCGGCCTTTCCCAGTGAATACGGCCGATCTGTGAGGAGTATGGCTATGTTGGCGACCCTACGACAACCGAGCTTGGCGGCGGTGATATTGGTTCTCACGCTCTGTGCGCCGGTGGCGCACGCTCAGGTCGAAGTGCGTATCAAGGACATCACGGACATCGAAGGGGTCCGCTCCAACAAACTCACGGGGCTGGGGCTTGTCACCGGTTTGAACAATACGGGCGGAAAGACCCCGATCACCCGCGAGTTTCTGCAAAACATGTTGCAGAAGTTCGGTTTGCGTTCCGACCCGTTGCAGCGGCTGAATGCCCGCACGGACGCACAGACAAAGACAAACAATCTGTCGGTCGTGGCGGTTACCGCAGAGTTGCCTCCGTTTATTCGTCGAGGCCAGCGTCTGGACGTTGTCGTCTCGACAATGGACGACGCCACTAGTTTGCAGGGCGGGCAACTCATGCTAACGCCGCTTTACGGCGTGGACGACCAAGTGTACGCCGTTGCGGATGGCTCCGTTTCCATTGGCGGATTTAGTTTCAGCGGCGAAGCGGCGACCGTACAAAAGAATCATCCCACGACCGGAAGAATTCCTAACGGAGCGGTCGTGGAAAAGGAAGTCTGCATGCCGCCGATCGGCTTGAATGGCTACGTGCGTTTACTGTTGCGACGAGACGATTACGAGACGGCCCGGCGCATGACGCTGGCGATCAACGAACGCTATCCAGAGACGGCGAATCTGGTGGACGCCCGCACGGTTAATTTGCGAGTGCCGGCGAAAGATTCCAGTGCGGTTAATACCTTTCTAGGGATTGTGACGAGTATTTATATAACGCCGGATTTGCCGGCGACTGTCGTCATCAACGAGCGTACCGGAACGGTCATTTTGGGAGAAAATGTGAAACTGTCGCGGGTGGCGATTACGCACGCGAATCTAGCCGTCATCACTGGGGAATCGCCGCAGGTCTCACAACCGGCCCCGTTCTCCCAGGGCGAGACGACCGTGGTGCCACGAACGTCGATCGATGTGATCGAGGAACAAGGGGCGGTGCAGGTGATGGACTCCCCCGCCACCGTCGGCGACTTGGCTCAGGCGTTGAACGCCTTGGGGGTGACGCCACGCGACTTGAGCTCCATTTTCCAACAACTCAAAGAATCCGGCGCTCTGCATGCGGAACTGAAGTTCAAGTAAACAACGCAGGTGGAAAAATGTCTGGAGTAGGCAATTTATTACCGTTAGCTTCGATAACCACCGGCAGCATGGACGCGGCGGAGACGAACGGGATTTCCGCCGAAAAACGCCAGCAGGTGGGGCAGCAGTTCGAGGGCATGTTTATGTCGCTGCTGTTAAAAGAGATGCGTCAGACCGTGGGCGAGGGGGGCCTGTTCGCTGGCGAGTCTTCGGACACCCTCGGCGGAATGTTTGACATGTTTATGAGTGACCATATGTCCCAACAAGGTGGGCTGGGAATTGGTCAAATGATCGAAACCTATTTGGAAAACTCCGTATGATGCCACATCCGCTGACTGCGATTGATGACCGACTGGCCGACGAGTGCATAGCCCACTTGGCTCGGGAACTAAGCGTGCTGGAGACGCAGCGGGCCACGTTGTTGGATGTTAATGCCGCTTTGTTACAACACAATGTGACACGCTTCGAGCATGCCGCGGCTCGGCAGGACGAAGCGGCGGAAATGGGCGTGCAGATTCGGGAGTTCCGCAATCGTTTGATGGATCGGCTGGCGGACAAATTGAATATGCCGGCGGGCGATATCACGCTCAGCAGCGTGGCGGCGAATCTGGTAGGAGATCGGCAGCAACATTTGGCCGAATTGCAGTCGCGATTGCAAACCGTGGCGGCCGAAGTGATGTATCTACAGCGCAAGAGCGCTTTGGTGATGCAGCGAGCGATGCTGTTGTTCGATCACTTAATACGCGATTTGACGGGCGAAACGGACGCCGCCGAATGTTATGACGCGACAGGCCGAATCGAGACATCCGGTCGCGCCGCCTTTGTGCAGACCGAGTGCTAAGCCATGTTGAATTCATTTACGGCGGTGTCGGCGTTGCGAGCCAACGCCGTCGCGCTCAATACCGTGGCGAATAATATCGCCAACGCCAACACGCCCGGTTATCACAAACAGTCGGTGTTGATGACCGAGCTGCCGCCGAACCTGGTTAGTAATTTGCAGGTTGGCACTGGCGTGAAGGTTCAGAGTATCCGCCGTTCGTATTCCGAGTTGACCGAGCGGGCCCTGACGACGAACGCTTCGGAGTTGGCGGCCAGCGACGCGCGACTGGCGACATTAAATCAAATCGAATCGGTCTTCACGCCCGGTCCCGGATCGTTGACCGACCGGACGCAGAAGTTCTTCGACGAACTGGAACGACTCTCCGCGAATCCCGGCGATGTGACTCAGCGCGGCATTGTGCTGCGCGGCGCGGAAGCTTTGACCGACGAATTGCATTCATCCTTGAGCCAGCTTGGCAGCATCAAGTCGAGCTTGCGGACCGAGGCCGAGCAGTTGGTTCGCGACCTGAACAGCAAGGCCGACGAGATCGCGTCGTTGAACAAGCAAATTCGTATCGCGGAAGGAGGCGGCGCGAACGCCAACGATCTCCGCGATCGCCGCGATCAACTGACCAATGAACTGGCCGGGATCGTGGATGCCGAGCTGAGCACGTCGGGCGGCGGTCGCGGTTCCGTGCTGCTGGCCGATCGCACGTTGTTGATCGGCGAGAAATCGGTGAACCTCGGGATCGCGACGAGCCCGGAAGGCGACACCATCCTGGTCAACTCGGCATCGGGCGAACAGGTTTCTTTGACCGGCGGGCGATTGGCCGGCTTGTTCCAGTCGATCAACGAGATTGTGCCGGAATTCGAGAACCAACTGAACGAATTCTCGAACGGACTGATCCACCAATTCAACCAGACGCACGCGACGGGCGTCGGCGCCAGCGGGCCGTTCGAGCAGTTGTTCGGCGGCCGCGCGGTCGGAGATGTGACGGCGCCGCTGGCCGAAACGGCAACCGATTTTCCAATTGCGGCGGGCGAGCTAACGGTGACGGTCACCGACGCGGCGACGGGCGAGCGACGCAATACGCGGCTGACGATCGATCCCAAAACGCAGAGCCTGGACGACGTGGCCGCGTTGCTCAACGGCGTCGATCATTTGGAAGCCACGGTCAACAGCACGTCGCGCAAAATCACGTTGCGGGCGGAAACCGGATTCGGCTTTGATTTCACGGGCCAATTGGAAACCACGCCCGATCTGACGGCGGTCACGGGCACGTCGCTTCCGCAGTTGGCCGGTCGCTACAACGGCACGGCGAACGACACCTTCGCGTTCACCGTCGTTGGCACCGGCAATGTGGGCGTGACCGATGGCCTGTCCGTCGAAGTGCGGAACGGGAACGGCGACCTGCTAAACACATTGGATCTCGGATCGACCTATGCGCCGGGCACGGAAGTCGAAGTATCCGATGGCGTGCGAGTTTCGTTCGGCGCGGGGACTTTGGCGGCCGGAGATACGTTCGACGCTTCGGCGATCGCCAACTCGGACACGACCGGCGTGCTCTCCGCATTGGGGCTGAACGAGTTCTTCAACGGCGTCTCGGCCAGCGACATCGAAGTCGACGGGGCGTTGCTGAACGACCCGCGTCGTTTGGCGGCCGCCCGATCGACGCGGCCTGGCGACAACGACAACGTCGATCGGCTGATCTCATTGCGCGACGAGAAACTATTGCGTGACGGCACGCGGGCCTTCGAGGGCTTTCTGACCGAGACGCTCGGCAACATCGGCGACCAGGTGCGCGACGCCAGCTTGGAGTCGGACAGCCTGAAGGCGTCGCAGCAACGAATCACGGCCGAGCGCGAAGCCTACAGCGGAATCGACCCGAACGAGGAGTTGGTCGATTTGCTGAAGTATCAACGGGCCTTCGAGGCGGCGTCGAAAACGCTATCGGTGATGGATGAGCTGATGCGAACAACATTGGACATCGTGCGATAGCCGAGGGGCGAGCGTTATGAATCTTCGAGTCACTCCCAATTTGTTCGTCACCCAGGCGCAACAGGCGGCGGCGTTGCACACGCGGAATCTGTCCGAGTTGCAGCTTCAAGCTTCGACGGGCCTGCGGCTGCTGCGACCATCGGACGATCCCGTGGCGATCCGCACGGTCTTGGCCAGCAAGGCGCAATCCGCGCGAATCGACACGCAGTTGAACAACATCCAAACGGCGAGACAGCGGCTGGATCAAGGCGTTACGAATCTGCTGGACGCCAACAATATCCTGACCTCCGCCAAGCAGCTCGCCTTCGACGGCCGACAGTCGATCGATCCGGTCGAACGGCAGACGCTGGCCGCGCAAGTCGACCGACTGCTGGACCGATTGGTGCAAACGGCCAATGCCGATGAGAGCGGCAAGTATTTGTTCGGCGGTGAATCGAATGAGTCGCCGCCGTTCGAGCTGACCGGCAGCGGGGCGAATGCGTCGGTTCGGTATCAAGGAGCGAACATCCGCGGCACGATCACGACGACTTCGGGAGCCAGCATTGATTCGCTGTACACGGGGCGCGAAATCTTTCAGAGCCAAAGCCGAGGTGACACGATCGTGCTGGGCAATACCGGCGCGGCGGTTGGAACAGCGGCCGACAGCGGCGTGGGCGGCGCGACGCTGAGCGTAGCGCACACCAGCACTTCGTTCGCCGCCGGTTCCGGAGTTCTCACCGGGACGGATTCGGCGACCGGCGACACGGTGTTGGGGCCAGCGGGCGCTCATAAGCTGACGATCGTCGACACGAGCGGCACCGGCGCCTTTGGCACGATCTCGCTCGATGGCGGCCCGGAAGTGAACTTCACGGCCGCCGATACGAACCTGTTGGTCACCAGCGGAACGGGCGACAAGGTTTACCTCGACACGACAGCGATCACCGCCGGGTTCTCGGGCGACGTGGATATCACGGGCACCGGCACGCTGTCGACCGATGGCGGAGCGACGACGATCCCGATCGACTTCAGCGCGAATCAGCAGGTGGTGAATAGCGTCACGGGGCAAGTCACCAATATCGACAGCTCGGGGATTTTGCGGGCGGGCGAAGCGAGCGTCGAGTTCAGCGGCACGGCCGATGCGTTCACCGTGCTCAAGCAGCTTCGCGAGGATTTGCTGAACACGCGTGGGCTGAGCAACGAAGAGTTGGGCGACGCATTGAACCGCCGCGTCGCCGACTTGGATCGCCACCGCGACAACATCCTGACGATCGTCGGCGATCAATCGGCGACGCTGGAAAGCTTGGAGGCGACTCAGCAGCGACTCGAGGAAGTGCAGCTAAATCTGGCAGGCGTCATCAGCGACCGCGAATCGGCCGATATGGTCGAAGTGGTGCTGAATCTGCAAAACGAACAGAACATGTTGCAGTACACCTTCGCCACGACCTCACGCTTGTTCGATATCAATCTTCTGAACTTCTTGCGTTAGGCATTTCCTACGTCGAGAACCGCCACCCTCGTCGCGATCCTGCTCGAAAGCGATCGAACGCGATTGTCGAGGGGGCGAAGCGGCTGGTGGCGGATTCGGCGTTTCATTGGTGTGCCCACGGGCCGGTGACGGAGCGCCGGAAGTCGCTGGCGACGTTGAAGCGGTTGTTCGTGGATGGCGCGCGGTCGCCGCTTTGGGAGCTGATGCCGATCGTGAACCGGGTCGTGGCGGACGCGCACTGAGCCAAGATTTGACTAAGGAAGCCGGCGGTCGGCGCCGATGAGCCGGAAACAACGATGCCGCGGCGGCGGAAGGCTTGGCGTGCACGGGCGACTCGCGTTCCTATGTGACTTTGTTAGATGCCACACTGTCAGCGTCAAAATGGCCGGAGTGCCCGTTGAACTGGGGCCAGTTGGCCGTGAAAAGGGTCACGTTGCTCCGCCATGAGCCATTCCACGTTCGCCATGAGCCATTCCACGTTCGCCACGAGCCTTTTCACGTTCGCCACGAGCCCTTCCACGTTCGCCAGAGCCTTTTCACGTCCGCCATGAGCCCTTCCACGCTCGCCATGAGCCCTTTCACGTTCGCCATGAGCCTTTTCACGTCCGCCACGAGCCTTTTCACGTTCGCCACGAGCCCTTCCACGCTCGCCACGAGCCCTTTCACGCTCGCCACGGCCCTTTTCACGGTTGGCATGAGCCATTTGACATCCGCCATGACCATTTTCATGCCTGACATGATCGTATTTGCGGCTGCCAGGCCGATCTTGTGGTCGGCGGTCGGTCGATTCGGATGTGACAGACTGACGATTCGTTTCGCCACGGTGGTCGGATCACTGCGGAGCGACGTGGCCAGCGATTCCGTCGTTGCTTTGACGTTCGCTCGGTCCGTTTGCGCGAAACCGGAGGGCTCGCGCCTTGCCGCGAAACCGGAGGGCTCGCGCCCTGCCGCTACAAAGCGATTGTCGCCCCGCGCCAAAGATTAGCGGCGGAACATCGGGCCGCTGCTGCGGATGATTGGCGTGGCGGGCGCGTTTGTGGCGGCCGGTTCGTCGGCGAGGTCGGTGATGTAGACGCCGTCCTCGCGCACTTGAACGATCGGCGCGGCCGCGGTTGCCGGGGTGCTGGGCGTGGGCAGAATGCGTCCGCCGAGCTGCGCGGTTCGCAACATCGAACGGTCGTAGGCCGCCGTGGCCACGCGGGCGAACCGATCGCGAGTTTCGCCGTCGACGTTCGTCAGCTTGGCCGCCAGTTGCTCGACGCCCGGCCCGTTCTTCTCCGCCGCGCCGGAAACTTGCGACAGGAATTTCATCGTCTCGACAAAGTTCGTATCAGCGGTCTTGCCCAGCAGCGGGTGCAGCGTCTTGGCCAGCAGCTCCAGCCCGGCGCTGTCCACTTGCAGAAACACATCCATCCGCCCAGCCACAATCGGGCGCCCTTGCTGCGGCTGATCGAAACCCGATCGCAAAACGGCCACGCATCGGCCGGTCAGCTTGCGGCGGAACAACGGGCCCTCGTAGTGACCTTCGGCCAGAAAGACATGCGTCTCGCGATCGCCGTAGACCAAATCCACCTTGGCAACCGTCCCCATGCCGTCCGAGGCGTCGAACGTGTAGGGCGCGATCCGGCGTACGGTGACGTTCGAGATTCCCATCAGTTGCCAAATATTGACGACCACATCGGGATGACGAACCAGAAACAAATACATATCCGCGTCGCTCTCGATCGCTTGCACCGGCAAGCGGCGGAAGACGCTGGTGTCGTTGATGATGGCCGACAGCCGTTGTTGAGCCGGCGGTTCGAGCTTGTCGAACGGGATCGCTCGGATCGCTTCGGTGCGAGCCGCCTGCTCCTCGGCATTGAGCGGGCCCGCGGCACTTGTCGGCGACACGAACGCCGCGAGCGAGAAGAGCGCGGCTAGTGCGAAAACGGGGGTCGAACTGCGTGCCCAGCGGGCTTTGCGCGAGCCAATTCGCGGAGCGGGCGACCTCCCGCGCGGTCCGCGTGCTTTCGTGCCGGCAATCGATTCGCGCATAATCCCCCCTAAAAACCGCCGCTCTGCCAGCGCGAGCCGCCGACGTGAAGCTGTTCCGGTTATAGGGATTATTTCGGTCGCCGCGGGCGAATCGTTCCAATCAAAATCGACGGAGAACCGTAAACATCGGTGGACGGACTAGATGGCCGGCTGGCGAGCCATGCCGGTGATGACACTGAGCAGGAATAGCATCAGGAACAACGCGAACAAGATTTTCGCGATCCCGGCGATTCCCGCAGCGAGCCCGCCGAAACCGAGAATGGCCGCAATCAGCGCGAACAAGAAAAATAAAACCGCCCAACCTAACATGGTGCGTCTCCTCGCATTCTTTGGTCGTACTGTCGATGTTCGCTATCCGAACTCGATTCGGCGCGAAGCACCCGCCCGTCGCTTGGCCATTCGACTTGTGATGGGCCGCGTCGCTGGGCGAGCAGAGGGTGTCTTGGCAACTGGCGTGCCGGGACGAACTGTCATCCCGCCCGCGGAAACGGTTACGGGTGCTGGCCAGCGAACTGGTGTCGGCGAGAGCGACGCACCAGCCGGTGATCCCGACTCCACTACGACTCGTTACTTCCACCACGTTATTTCCACCACGACACGATGCTGACAGACGAGCCGGCGCGGTGGACGGTCAGCCAGCGACGTGGGGACGTTGTGCGAGCAGCGGTCGGTTGAATTTGCCGACAGGTTTCCGCGCCGCTCGGCTGAGCTCTTCGCCGCCAGCGGTTGGCGCTTCGCAATGTTCGTGGACTGGAAAGCAAACCGTTGCCAGGACCGTTCGGGTTGCCGTGGTATTCGCCACGGAAGGTTCCGCCAAATGCTTTGGCCCGACGTTTGCAAACCCACTTTCCCTCAAGCTGCGACCAACCAATTCGCGGCTCGCACTCGTCATCTCGACAGCAAACATACAGGAGCAGAGAACATGGTTACGCGTGAAGAGATTCAAGGTAAATGGAATCAAGTGAAGGGCCGCATTCAGGAACGTTGGGGGCAGTTGACGGACGATGACCTGAGCCGCGCTCAAGGCAACACCGATCAGTTGGTGGGCGTCATTCAGCAGAAGACGGGTGAATCGCGATCCGAAATCGAGCGATTCATTGACCAAGCGGTCGCGGGCGGCACGTCGGCCGTTCGCAAGGCCGCCGACACGGCCCGCGAGTACGCGCAGCGAGCTTCCGAGGCCGTTTCGGGCGCCACGCAGCGGGCTTCGAGCACCGCGCGGAACACGGGCAGCTCGGTCCGCTCGGGATACGACCAAGCTTCGGTGCAAATGCAACAGGGTTTCGAGCAAGCGGAAGAGATGGTTCGCACGAAGCCGTTGGAGTCGATCGCAATGGCCTTCGGCGTTGGCTTGATCTCCGGCGTTGTTGTCAGCCTGGTACTGAAGTCACGCTAAGCCACGTGCGCGTCCAGTAAACGCGGCTGGACGATTGGCCTTTTGCATCACGAGTTTAAGGAGCAGAGAAGATGGCAACCGAATATCGACGACGATTTGAGTATGAGCCGTATGCCGACCGTTCGATGGCGGAGCGATGCACGGCGACGACCACCGATGCGATCCGAGACTTTCCGATGACCTCGTTGCTGGTGGCCTTCGGTTTAGGCATTGGGTTGGGAGCAGTCGTCGGCTCGATGGTGTTAGAGCAAGCGGAACCGGTACACCATTCGCGGTTCGAGCGACTTGGCCGACGGTTGATGGATGCCGTGGCGGACGCGATGCCGGAACACGTGGGGCAACGCCTCCATAGCTAGTGGCGACGCAGTTTGAGAAGCAATTGATTTCGAGGAACACCGGTGAGCACCACGACGGAAGTTAGAGATGTCCGGCAGCAGATGGAAAACATCCGCCGCGGGCTGCCCGACGAAGTAGACGGAATCGTCGACACCGCGCGGTTACTAGTGGATTGGCGTCATTATGTGCGGAGCGCCCCGTGGCCGACGCTCGGCGCCGTTGCATTCGCGGGCTACATGGCCGTACCACGACGATTGGAAGTGAGCAGTCCCGATGTTAAGACGTTGGAGAAGCTGGCTCGCAAGAATGAATTAGTTGTCACCCAACGGCCGGAAGCCACGACGCGGCCCAGCGTCATAGACACCTTTGTATCTCTCACTGGCAACATGTTGATGCGTGCGGCGTTGGCTTATGTTGGGCAGCAAGTTGGTAAATTCGTAGGGCAGCAGGCGTCGGAAGTTGGGCCGCCCGAGGAGGTGCGTGCAAGATGATTTCGGAGCGTCGCGAACGCGGTACAAGTAGCCAGCGACTCGGCGCTTCGGAGCGTCAGATGCGGTTGCCCAGTCTCGGTGCTTCTTCCGATGACGAAAGCGGTCGGTGGGAGCGAGCACTTGAGTCAACAGAACATTGGATCGGTCGCCACCCCACGATGTGTGTGGGAGCGGCACTCTTATTCGGAGTAATGGTTGGATGGCTAGTCAAACGACGCTGAATCGTAACAGCGCGGATCGCATTCATGCGAACGGGCATTCCGCGACTGGAGGCGTACAACAAAACGTTTCGGCGTTGGCGCATGATTTGATCACGTTATGCGAACTGCAATTTCAGTTGCTGATGTGGGACATCAAAGACGGCAAGTCGCGGGTCGTCAAAGCGGCGATCATGTTAGGTATTGCGGGAGTTCTGGCCCTAGGAGCTTTGCCAGTATTAGTTATGGCATCCGGCTACGGTTTGCAAGCGGCTTGGGACGACCTGCCACTATGGGCGGCGATGCTGATCCCCGCCGCGACCCTTATTTGTATTGCGGGCATCATGGCTTGGATCGGAGCCAACAAGATCTCACAAGCCACCGATGTGTTTCAGCGAACTCAAAGTGAGATGACCGAAAACGTGAAATGGGTTAAGGCGGCACTAAGGCGGCAGTCGGCTCCCTAGAGATGCGACACAGGTGGAGGCAGGGAAGGTTTGATTAAATGAGTTTATTTACCGGGCGGCACGCAAGCTGCTCGGATTAGGCGACGTTTCGGGAGGGCGAGGCGACCGCCGAGTTGCAGCTTCGGCTCGACTCGGCGGGAGCCCCGCAAGCCCGCGAGCAACCGCCGGCGTGGTTCGCAAGAGGCGTCACGGCAATCCACGACTCTTGACGAGCCACGCCGTTTATACTCTCCCATACCGCTTGGCTGTTTGGCCCGGCGGTTTTTTTGTGTTTGGCCATCCGCACAGCGGTACCAACGAACGCGGCGGCGTTTCGATTCTGTCGCAGTTCGTGGAACTGCCGAATCTGTCCACAAGTCGGCGCGAACTAACTTGTGTCAGCGTAGCGCCCACTTGGCTCTGTCAAGACCTTGCACCGTCGGGAACTTTTCTCGTCGACAACCGCTCTCATACAGATTAGAAACCGGTGCAACTGTTGATGACATAGTGTCATGAAAGCGGCGTGTGGAGTTGTAAGTTCGATGAGATATTGGAGCGCGCAACCTTCTCTTTGCGCGGTATGAATGGTATGCTTTCTACGATGCTGGCGCGTCGGCAACGCCAACTCTTGAGTATCCCGACAGTTCGGCGTTCTCTCTCGGTTCCCTGCTGAGCTACTTTATTGACCGAGTCGTATGCGCGAGTATTTCCTCAATTTGTTTAGCACTTCGGGCTATCCACGGCGATGGGACTGCGGTGACTGGTCGGATTTCGCGGGCTGGTTCCACGTGCTGTCGGATCTAGGGACCTGGGCGGCCTACACGGCGATTCCGTTGACACTATTCTTCTTTGTGCGACGACGTCGCGATATCCCGTTCTCACGCATCTTTCTACTATTCGGTGCATTCATTCTCGCGTGTGGGACCGTGCATCTCATTGAGGCCATTATCTTTTGGTATCCTATCTATCGGATTCAAGGCGTAGTCAAGTTTATTACGGCGGTCGTCTCGTGGGGAACCATCGTGGCCCTGGTGCGCATCTTGCCCTACGCCCTGACATTGCCTGGCGTCGCCAAACTCAATCAACAATTATCCGAGGAAGTCGATCATCGGAGGCGATCCGAGAAGGCTTCGCACGAGCAGCGCATGTTTACTCAAGCCGTACTGGATTCCTTAACGTCACACATCTGCGTGCTGGATCGAGAAGGCGTCATTATCGCTGTCAATGACTCGTGGGATCGTTTTGCGAGGGCCAATGGTGGCGTGGGCGAAACGGGATTCGGCGTGGGCTCGAATTATTTATCCGTCGTTTACAAAGCCTGTGAGTCGGCGGATGGCGCCTCCGCGGCGCCCGTCGTGCTCGACGGACTTAGGGATTTGTTAGCCGGAAATTCCCCCAGCTTTTCCGCCGAGTATCCATGTCACTCGCCCACGGAACAGCGTTGGTTCCTACTAAACGCGGCGCCGCTGCAAACCGAGGTTGGCGGAGCGGTTGTATCTCACGCCGACATTACTCACCGCAAGCTTCTGGAGTTGGAACTCGCGCAGTCGCGGAAAGACGCGGAGAAGGCGAATCAAGCAAAGAGTGAATTTCTGGCGAGCATGAGTCATGAAATCCGCACCCCAATGACGGCCATTCTGGGATGTGCCGATTTGCTGTTTCCACAGTTGGAGGACGAAGAGCAGCGAGAAATGTTACATATGCTGCGCGGGCAAGGATATCTATTGCTCGGGCTGCTGAACGACATCCTGGATGTATCCAAGATCGAAGCCGGAAAATTGGATATTCATTATGAGACCTCGTCGTTGGTAGAGATTATCAGCGAAGTCCGGTCGCTGATGGATGTTCTGGCATCGGAGAAGGGCATCGAGATCCGCACGGTTTTCGAGACACGAATTCCCGATTTGATTAGCACCGATCCATTGCGATTGCGACAAATTCTGATGAATCTGCTCAGCAACGCGGTCAAGTTCACGATGGAGGGAAGCGTCACAATCTTCGTTCGGTGCGAGGCCCAAGGAGACGAGTCTTGGTTAGTGCTGCGAGTGCGCGACACGGGAATGGGGATTAGCGACGAGCGGAAGCAGGCAATCTTTCAAGCCTTCACCCAAGGGGACTCGGCGGTCA
>JAWKTM010000074.1:0-32070 GCA_041399085.1 Pirellulaceae bacterium | reverse complement strand
TCGGCCGACGTTTGCGACATGGAAACGATGGCGGTGGCTCGTGTCTGTCGCGAGCGCGGCGTTCGGTTTCTGGCCGTGCGGATCGTCAGCGACGGAATCGACGATGCGATGCCCGAGGAAGTCGAAAAGCTGCTCGATCGCCCGTCGTTGGCCGGCAAGCTGGGCTTTGCGGCCGGAGCCATGTTTCGCCGGCCGTCGGTGGTGAAAGATATGTGGAAGCTGCGCGAGACGGCGATCGCCACTTCGGATCGGCTGGCAAAATTCCTGGTCGGCATGATCGACCAGCTTCCAGTAGAGTGACGCAACCTCGGTGACTTGGTCTAAGCTAGGGCGGCGTCGCGAGCCGCTTGCGTCTTGCATCATTCGCGGCGTGCGTCTCTGGCTCTCTCATTTCCGTCCTTACAGTGATTTCCCATGCGCATAAGTTTCCGACAACTGTATCGAGCTTTCGTTACGACGGCTTCCACGTTGACTTTGGCAACGGCGGTTTTGACTTCGCTCGTCAGCCAAACCGGTTGCGGTGGAACAAGCGAACCGGGAATCGCCGTTGACTCGGCTTCGGACAGCGAGATGTCGGAATCGTCCGCCAGGCAACCTGCCGCTGAAGCCGAACTGCCCGAAGCGACCGTCGAGCCGGTCGCCTCACGCCCGCCGTTGCCTAAACCGTTAAGCGCCGAATTGTTGGCCGACGGCTGGGTTGCGCTGTTCGACGGCGAAACGTTGTTCGGGTGGGAAAAGGGTAGCGACGCGAATTGGCGAGTCGAGAGCGGTGTGATCGCCGTTGACGGTGGCGAACGCGGGTTGCTCTGCACGACGGCCGAATTCGCGAACTATGAATTACATGTCGAGTTTCGCAGTGCCAAGGGAACCAATAGCGGCGTGTTCCTACGCACTCCGCTCGTGACTTCGCCGGACGATATCACCACGAAATGCTACGAGCTGAACATCGCCGATTCCGACAATCCGTTTCCCACGGGCAGCTTGGTGAAACGCGGCAAGGCCGAAGGCAATTTTGATAGCGACGATTGGCAGACGTTCGATGTCACGGTCGACGGCGGTCAAGTGAATGTGAAGCTCGACGGCGTCGAGATTCTGACCTACACCGATCCTAATCCAGTCCGCCGCGGACGCATTGGCCTGCAACTAAATGAAGGCTTGGTCGAGTTTCGCAATGTTCGCCTGCGGCCGCTGGGAGCGACCAGCATCTTCAACGGCCAGGACCTAAGCGGTTGGAAAACATATCCAGAAATGGCCAGCCGCTTCACGGTGAATGAACAGGGCGAGCTGCACGTGGCCGATGGGCGAGGCCAACTAGAAACGGAAAAGAGCTATGGGGATTTCGTCTTGCAGTTCGAGTGCAAAACGCACGCGCCGAATTTGAACTCCGGCGTTTTCTATCGCTGCATTCCCGGCGAAACCATGAATGGCTATGAAGCTCAAATCCACAACGGGACGAAAGAGGGCGATCCGTGGAAACCGTTGGATTGTGGAACCGGCGGCATCTTTCGACGCCAGGACGCAAGGTTTGTGTTCGCCGACGATCAGCAGTGGTTTTCCATGACCGTCGTGGCGACCGGCCCCCATGTATCAACGTGGGTCAACGGTATTCAGGTCGCCGATTGGACCGACACGCGTCCGCCGCACGACAACCCGCGGAACGGACTGCGACTGGAACCCGGTACGATCATGATTCAGGGTCACGACCCGACGACGGACATCTCGTTTCGCGGCCTGCGAATCGCCGAACTGTGAACCTTTTCACAAGCCCGTAATTTCGTTGACTTCCGGCGTAGCGGCCCTCTATCCTGGGCTTGGCGCGGTTCTCTGAATCACTAGGCGGAAGTTTCGCGACCTCCAATCCCATCTCCGCCGCGCCGCTCGCGAACGCGTTCCGCGACATCGAAAGGCCGGCATGATGACCACAGTGCGCGAGATCTTGCAATCGAAAGGCGACGCCGTTTACTCGATTCAACCAACGGAGACCTTAGCAACGGCTGTTAGGCAGTTGAACGAGCACAATTGCGGATCTTTGGTGGTTTGCGACGGCGATCAGCTTGTCGGGATCCTGACCGAACGAGATATTCTTCACGCCGTGGCCGACTTGGAGGATCGCCTGCAAGAAATCCCCGTCGAGTCGAGAATGACCAGCGACGTAGTCACCGGCAACCTGGAAGATCGGGTCGATGACGTTATGGGCGTGATGACGGACAATCGAATTCGACATCTTCCGATTGTCGAAGCCGGCAAGCTCGCGGGTCTCATCTCAATCGGCGACGTGGTTAAAGCACACCACGCACAGCTTTCGATCGAGAACCATTATCTCAAGAGCTACATTCAGAGTTAATCACGCCAAGTCGTGCATTGCCACTTCAATCGCCGGTCGACTGGTTAAGCTTTCGCTCCGGCCAACTCGCTCTTTTGCTGCTCCAAGCGCCAGAGTTTTTTCAGCAATCGCTGGCGCTCGATGGTGCGTGTCGTGCGTTTCAGCGTTTCCACCAACTCGTTGCGTCGCTCGCGAATTTGCACATTCATGATTCGGACTCCTCTGTTCGTGACGGAAAGCGACGAACTTTCGCCATCCGTACTTGTCAATCGGCGCGGAACACAATGCACGCGACGCCATCGCGCCGCGTCGCTAATCCGCGCGGGATACAGCTTGTTTTTATGGACTAGGAAGGGCACAGCGACTTGGCGTCTCGGCTGCGCGAAGGCAGTAGATTCTCGTACATCCAAATCTGCCGACGCATGGCTTCCTGCCGACGTTGTTGCCTTTCGGCTTCCGACCAACTGGTGCGGATCGAAGCGGCAGTTTGACGAATCTCATTCACCGACGGGTTCAAGCGAGTGTCTTGCATGACGATCTCCTTAATCAATAGTTTCCTCGAAACAGTAAGTTCCTGATCGCGACGTAAAGCAACCATCGTGCCAGAGTCGTTCTTAACGGTCGTGGCGAATGTAACGCCCGCCAAAAACACAGAGAAAACGGCCTATTCCCTCAAGTTCGTCCGTGGCATGACGCGAAACGCGCGACCCAGGTGCCAGCAATGTGACGGCAATGCGTCTCGGATTGAGAAACGCGGCTGCCGAAACTGTTTCATTCGACAACGCACTGGTTGAGATCGAAGCAGTTCCCGGCGACCAAGTCATCGCAAACCAACTCGCCGCCACCTCGAATAGCTAACGAAATCGCAAGGAAAGTTAGCCTCTCGGCGTTGCGTTTCCACGAAGTTATCGGCGGGACTTCGTTAACTTTCTGCGACGGAAGGTATAATGTTGAGAACGCGCCGGCCCGAGGCTCAATTCTTTTCACCGCACCGGCGATTTTCTCCACGAGGAAGAGGCATGGCCAGCGACTTCGTCAGCCGACTACCCGAACCGACGAGCGACCAGGATCAGATCATCCGCTCGCGACTGTCGAAGATGGCTTGGCAAGTGAAGCTGACGGACCTGATCGGTTCGATGATGTTGCTGATCATCGCCTTGCTGGCTTTCTTCGTTCTGGCGGCGATTGTCGATCACTGGATCATGCCGCTGGGTACGGTTGGTCGATTCGCCGCGTTCGGGACGATGCTTGTCGGCTTGGCATATTTTCTGGCTGTGGTTGCGTACCGTTTTCTTTGGAAGCGGATCAACCCGGCGTATGCGGCTCACACGATCGAGCGCAGCCAGCCCGCCTTGAAGAACAGCTTGGTCAACTACTTGCTGTTTCGCTCGCAACCCACGGCGGTTCATGCCGGCGTGTTCGAGGCGCTCCGGCAACGCGCGGCTGGCGATCTTTCGCACGTGGATATCGACGCGGTGGTCGATCGCTCGAAGACGATCTTTATCGGTTACGCCTTGGCGGCCGTTTTTGCATTGGCCGCGATTTATTCGGTGTTGTCGCCGAAAAGCACGCTGCAAACGGTGCAGCGTGTCGTCGCGCCGTGGCAGAACATCAGCCGGCCGGCTCGCGTGCGCATTTCCGAAGTCACGCCCGGCAACACGACGGTTTTCGCCGGCAGCACGATCACCGTTTCGGCGGCGATCGAAGGACTGCGCGAGACGGAGACGGTTTCGCTCTTTTATTCGACCGCGGATGGTCAAGTCACCGACAATCGAGTCGAGCTTGTTTCCGATAGCCGCACGTTCCGCTATCAAGGCGTCCTGCCGGTCGGTTCGGAGGGCGTTCGGCAAGAGTTGCAATATCGCGTCGAGGCTGGCGATGCCGTGGCTGGACCATTCACGATCGGTGTCCAAGCCGAACCGGCAATCGTCGTCGAACAACTTGAGTACGAATATCCGGCCTACACTCAGCGGCCCAAGGCAGTCTTGGCGCGGCAAGCCGACGTTCAGGCTCTCGAAGGCACGCGCGTGACGATTGTCGCCCGAGCCAACTATCCGATTCAATCGGCGCGTATCGAGTTCGATCCCGACGCCGCTGGCGACCGTACGTCGGCCACCGCACGGCGTTCGGCGGCCATGACGGTTGACGGTACGAACGCGCGAGGCGTCTTCACTTTGAAATTGGACGAGAGTCGTCGTCGAGCCGAACACGCAACGTATCAGATTCGATTCACGACAAGCGATGGCGACGCGAATCCGTTCCCGACGCTGCACCAGATCGAAGTCGTCCCGGATTTGCCGCCCGAGATCGAGACGCTGACGCCCGCGACGCTCAAAGTGGAAGTCCCCGAAGATGGACGGCAGCCGATCGAAATTCGCGCCGTCGATCCGGACTTCGGACTGACGCGCGTGACGCTGCGAGCCGTGGCGGGCAGCGAGGAGTTGTTCGACGAAGAATTGTTCGCCGATCGAAAAGGACGGCTTGGGCAGTCGATATCGAAGTTTGATTTCGAGCCGCGACGTTACAACTTGAAGGCCGGCTCGCGCGTCTCGTGGTGGGCCGTGGCAGAAGACAACCGAACTTCGCCCGATGCGGGTCTCGCCGAACCCAACACAACGCGAACTCCGACCTACGAGATCGTGATCACTCCGAGCCGACGCGGCGAAGCGAACGGCGGCGGCTCGAAATCACCATCGACCGATAAACCGAACGACTCGTCGAAAGACGACTCGGCCGCCGCGGATTCGGAGACCGAACAGGACAACCAGGGCAAGGGCGACGAAGCAAGCGACGACAAAGCAAGCGACGAAGGGAGCGATGCGAGTAACGGCGAATCGGATTCGTCGGCGTCGGGTGAATCGGAAACGGGCGGCGCGGAAGGCGGCGGCAGTAAGGGGCCCTACGACGGTAAATCGCCTCAGGCCGGCAAATCGGACCAGCAGTCGGGCGAAGTGAGTGACTCGGAAACTGGCGAGAGCGGCAACCAGCAGGGCGGCGGCGAAGGGCCCGAAGGGGGCTCGAAAAGCAAGTCGCCGCAGAACGGCGGCGGCAAAGGATCGGCAGCGGACGACACCGACGGCTCCGGATCGTCCGATGCCAGTGGCGGACAGGCCGGCGCAAGTAAGCCAGCCGATTCGTCGTCCGATAACAACAACGCCGCTCGTGACAACGGCGGTGGCGGAACTCCCACGGGTCAACCGCAAAGTGGCAGCGGCGGCGGCGACTCGTCCAACGATCCCTCACAACCGCTGCACGACGGTGAAGTCTTCGAGAAGATCGAACAGTATCGCCGCGAACAGCAACAGAAAGCGGCTCAAAACGGAGCCAATGGGCGTCCCGCTGGCGACACCAGCGACAGCGGCGAAACTGGCGACAGCAATCCGTCGCCATCGCCCGCGGACGAAGCCGGCGCAAAGGGCTCAGACGCCAACAACGACGCGCGATCGAATGGCGCTAAATCGAACGGCACAAACTCCGACGGAAGTCGCCAACCGAAAAGCGGCGATCGCTCGAACGCGGGCTCGTCCAACGCGAACAACGCCCCAGGTCAAAATCCCCAGGCGAACAACCCAGCCGGTTCCCGGAATTCGCAATCGCCTCGCCCCAACGAAACACCGGCGAATCGCGACGGCAACGATGGAGCTGGCCAGGATGCCGGTAACCAAACGCCGAACGCCGCCCAGCGTCAACCGGATCAAGAGCATGGCGATGGCCGAGCCGAGCGGACGAATGCGGGCGAGGGTGGAAAACCTCAAGGCCCGCGCGAGACGGAATCCAGCCAGCAGTCGCCGAAAGCTGGCGACGACGCTCAAGCGACCAAGCCCGGCATCGGCGACAATGGCGAGGCCGGCGCGGGACAACGCGCGGATCAAAACACCGGCTCCCCTTCCTCGCGCAACAAAAACAAAGACCGTCCGAAGTCGCAGCAGCCGGACAACGGCCGAAACCAGCCGGACAACGAAGGCCAGCCGTCAAGCGATAGCAAGCATCAATCCGACTCGACCGGCGGACAATCGGGCGATCGCAGTGGCGGCGGAAAGCAAGGTGGCGGTCAAGGCGCGAATCAGGCTGGCAACGACAGCGCCGGCAGCAACAGCTCGGCCGACGAAGGAGCCGGCGCATCGTCCGAATCGGGCGACGGAGAAACCGGCAATCAAGCGGG
Source organism: Pirellulaceae bacterium (assembly GCA_041399085.1). GTDB lineage: Bacteria > Planctomycetota > Planctomycetia > Pirellulales > Pirellulaceae > JAWKTM01. Next base: position 25,585 of record JAWKTM010000074.1, on the reverse strand, counting down.
CGACCAGCAAATCGCCAATGGGCAAACGGGCCGTGCGGGAACTCAAGCCGGACCCGGCTCCACGGCCCAACAGGGGCGCGGCGATCAACCGGCCAATCAACCCAACGGCGCCGATCCCGGTCAGCAGCAAACCGAACCGAATCCGCAATCGTCACCGACACCGCTGCAACCAAACGCCGCGGGACGCCAGCCAGGCGGCGGCGGTTTGCCAATGGGCGGCGGAAGCGGCTCGAACAGCAGCAACGCCTCGCCCGGCTCGAACTTGCCCACGGAAGTTCCCGATGGCGAAAAGGCCAATCTGGATTACGCCCGCAAGGCGACGGACTTGAATCTGGATTTCCTCGAACAGCAACAGGAGCAGCCGGACCCCGAGCTGCTCGACGAATTGGGATGGACGCCCGACGACTTGCGGAAATTCGTACAGCGTTGGCGTCGCATGAAAGACATGGCCGAATCCGACGCCGCAAACCGTCAAGAGCTTGATGAGTCGCTCCGTAGTCTCGGTCTTCGGCCTCCCGCTTCGCGAGTCCGTGGAGGCGGCGACCGGGGCGACACGGTTCGCAATGTCAGCCAACCGGGCGATCGTTCCGCGCCGCCATCAAAGTACCGCGACCTGTTCAACGCCTTCAAGAAAGGGACGGCTCGCAGCCAATAATCAAGAGTCCGTAGCCTTCCAGCTAATTCGCCGGTCATCTCGGCGAATCGCGGCCCAACTCGGTCGCCCGTTTATCTTAAGACCGTGATGCCACTTGGCGGGCCGTAAGCGCTGGTTCGCAATCGCGGAGCAGGCGGCGGCTGGTATTGCGGAGGACGGACCATTCCTGCTGAGTGCGGGGCCGGGCGGCTCCATTCCATCAATACACGAGGCGGCGTCGAAGGCACTTGCCCCGGCGAAGCTACGCGAGTGGCCGCTGGCTGCGCAGCCGATGCCGCCGCCGTTCGTTCTTTCGGATAAGAAATGTCGGATTCGACACGACTCTCATCCGCGGAGGCCGCGTCTTCCGCGGCGACTTCTCCGTCTCGTACTCGGACGTACCAACTGCCCGTTTCCTGCTGAGCCGACTTAGCCGGACTGCCGTCGGCCGATGCCAGTTGGCGGGCCGATTCGCTCGTCGCGCTCACGGGAGTAACACGAAGTCCATCGTCGTTACGAGCCAGTTGTGTGCCTTCGGAACTAATTTGCGGCGAACCTTGACGGACCCAGTCGAGCCACTGGACCTGCAAATCCGAGAGACTCTCATACCCGTAGTGCTTACGAGTCGCGGCAGTCCAATTGTTCCATTGCAGACCGTCGCCCACATATTGAACGAATTTGGGCTTGCCGCCTTGAGCGATCAAATACCGCGCGAGACTGAAGCCCTGCGAGTAGAGCGGCATAATATCGGCCGGGTATTCTCGCATGGCGAACATCTGATTAAATGCGATGCCGCGCCCCGTGGTCAGGAATTCCAGCAACATCTGATGCTGCTTCTGCTTTTCGGCCGGATGTTCGACGGTCGTACAGGCGCCTTCATCGGCCCACCGTGGCAACGGTTGGCCAAAATGCGTGGCGAAAATCGTGTGTGTGATTTCATGAGGCAAGACGCTGTCCAAAATCCGTTCGGGCGTCCCTTGGATCGACATCTCCCAACCAAACGGCCGGCCCCGATCAAACATGAAGCTGGTGACTCCACCGGCGCCGATGTTGCCGGCTTGCACCGCGATCGGACACGGATCCATCCAGTTAGGCAACTCGTGCCCCAGCCATTCCATTGCGAGGTCTCGACGCAATGTCTCGGCTGAGTCTCCGACTTGCTTGGCCAGTTGCGGCGAATGGGCCGTGACGATGAAATTCTGGGTGCGGTAGCTCGCCCCCAACGATAGAAAAGAGGCCGCCAGAATGGCGACACAAGCCAGTCGAGCTTCCATGCTCTAAAACTCCTGGAACATTGAGGTCCGGATCAGCGGCCGCGTCTTGCGGCGGGTTCGCATGCGGGGTTGCAAACGTCGAGCCAAAGGCCCGAAACAGGACAACCGACAACGGCTAGTTCCACGCAAACCTCTGTGGCTTGCCAAGTTACAGGCCTTCCTTCGTGGTGGCGAAGTTCCATCCCACGAGGCTGTTCGTCGGTAAGATTTTCAAAGCGTAATTCAGCCGATGCGATTCACCTAGAGAGATTGTTGGCCCGAAACAGGTTTTACAACGATTTGCGGCATGGCGCATCGGCCGCCAACCTTCCTCACCCTGTTACACTCTCTCAACACATATTTCATTCCAGCCATTGCGGATCGAGAACTCGAACCAGCTTCGCCAAACATAATGCGAGCAGTGACGGTTGACGCTTAAGAAACCAGGTAAACTCGCGCTCATTAGGCTACCGGCAGATGAGAATGTACCGAAATGCGAGCACGACGCGCGAGCGAGTGTGTCGGCGAACTCACTGGCTTGCGCCGCGTACTGGTATTTTTTATCTGCCGGTCGCCTCCGGAAAACCCATTCCGTAATCACCGCTCGCCGCCAATAGATTGACCCTTGGGAAATACAAAGACCGGCCTCGGAAATGAATCCGAGGCCGGTCGCATTTTGTGTCACACAATCCCGCAGTCGAAGCCGGCAGGATGAATGGCCGGACTAAGCTAGCGTTGCACCGGTGCATTCGGATCGACGGCCGGGTTCTGCGCTTGATAGGCAGCGGCTTCCGCCTCGACGCGTCGCTGTTGAGCGGCGGTGAGAAGCGCTAGCATCTCTTCGGGGTTCTCGAAGTTTAGGAACAGCGGCGGCGATCCTTCCTCGATCATTGTCGCCATTCCTGCAATTCGCCAACCGTCCGTCTCACGACGCAATACCCACACGACTTCGTATTCGACCGAACCGCCTTGACCATCCGGTTCGCTCCAAATGCTGCTGACATGAGCGCCCGCCTCGTTGTCTACTAATTCGACGGTTTCCACGCGATAAGTCGATTCGGGGCTGCCCGGCGGCTGAATGGCCAACTCTTCATGCTGGCCCGTGGCCTCGCGCGCTTTGTTGCTCAACAAGGCCGTAATCGTCTGCTCATCGCCGTCGCGCATGGCGGACAAAAACGACATTACGACCGCATCCGGCGACTGGAGTTTAGCCACCTTCTCCTGCACTTGTGGCGAAACCACGATCGGCTCGGGCTTCGACGCGGATGTCGAATCGGGCAACGTCGACGACGAAGTGTCTTGCACCGCGGGCTGCGCGTTCGCTGCCGCGTCGTTTCCACTCTTGCTGCCGCACCCGACCAATCCCAACAAACACACGCCGCACCACGCGAACCAAACTGCGCACCTCATGGCGAATCGTTCCTTTTCAAGATCCTTCCTGGAATTGCAAACCGGCGGCGAATCTCCCTCGCCACCCTGGGCGTCGGGAGTTTCCCAGGAACCAACGGGTACGTCAACGTCAACCTAACGCGGACCAGGAGATTTAGGAAATCTAGGCGGACAATGCCGGAAGGAATGATTCTTCTGGATATTCCTGTCGTAGTGATCGAAGAACCAGTTAGAAATTGAGGCGGGCAGTATGGTTCTTTTCAAGGTGCGACGATGAACGTAAATCTTCGAAATTGGGCAGCGGCTCTTGGCGTAGCCGGCGTTACTCTGTGGTTTTCCCAAATCGGTCAAGCTCAACAGGCCTCGTTTCACATTGGCGATGATGAATTTTCCGCCGTGCAACCAGCCAGCCACATCCTCAACAGCAATCTTTTCCGAACATCGGCGAACTCCGCACATTGCGATTCGTGCGACTCACCCGCCTGTGGTTGCGAGCAGCCGAAAACGTGCGACGAGCGACCGAGTTGCGAATCGAAGGGCGATTGCGACTCGCGCTGCGGCAATTTGATCGGGGAAGAATGTGAAGCGTGGACGTTGTTCCCCAACGACAATGGCCACGGGATCACGTTCAATGGCTGGGTGCAGGGTGGGATCACCTTGAACAGCGACAACAACGCGATTCGCAATGACCCGGTGCCGTTCTCCAGCAACGCGGGCGAGTTCTACTTGAACCAGCTATGGGCCACGATTGAAAAGGCCACGGATACGGGTGGCTGCGGCTGGGATTTTGGCTTCCGCATCGACTATGTATTCGGCGCGGACGGCCCGGATACGCAAACGTTCGGCTCCGGCGGTTGGGACTTTGGCTGGAACAGCAGCGTCGAATATGGATCGGCCATTCCGCAGATATATGGCGAGATCGCTTATAACGATGTGAAGGTGAAGCTAGGTCACTTCTTCACCATCATTGGCTACGAAGTGGTTCCCGCCACCGGAAACTTCTTCTACTCCCACGCCTATACCATGAACTATGGCGAACCGTTCACTCATACCGGCGCGCTGGCCGAATGGACGGTGAATGACAATCTCACGGTGTGGGGCGGTTATACATTTGGCTGGGATAGCGGTTTCGACAACTATCTGGACGCCCATACATTCTTGGGCGGAGTCGCCGCGCAAGTAAGCGAAAAGGTCAAGGTGATTTGGGCCGCCAATGCGGGCGACTTTGGGGACGGCACCAGCGCGCCGGGAACTTCGCAAAATGCAGGGAATATCTATATGAACAGCATCGTGGTCGACGTGGCGCTCGCCGACCGCCTGAACTATGTCTTTCAACACGATCTGGGCGTGAATTCAGGACTCGGCGCCGGAAACAGTGAATGGTACGGCATCAACCAGTATTTGCTGTACACGATCAACGATTGTTGGAAAATGGGATTCCGCTTCGAGTGGTTCGACGACAGCGACGGCGCTCGCATCGCTGGCGTCGATGCGGATTACTACGACGCCACCATTGGCATGAACTGGACTCCCACCGCGAATCTCACCATTCGTCCCGAAGTGCGATTCGACTGGACCGATGGAGCTCCGGTCTTTGCCAACGGCACTCGCGACAACCTACAGACGTTTGCATTCGATGCGATCATGACGTTCTAAGCAGCGTATTCGGATGCTGCGAGGCATCTTCCAGCACAAGATGCTAACGTTTGCCTTGCAGCCAAAACACGATCGTGCCGAGCCATTCGTGGAAGACTTCCTCGCTGGTCTCGGCCGCGTCGACCGATGGCAAATAGTCCTGCGGACGGTTCAAGAAGCCCGCCGTTTCATAATCCGAAGCGGCGGGCGTGACTCGAAGCGCTTGACTCTCAAAGCAGCGAACGGCGCGTCCCATGTGAGTGGCATCGGTAACGAGGACAACTTCCTCGATCGCCGCCTCTTTCAGCCGGCGCGAGGATGCGACGGCGTTACTCCAAGTGTCCGTGGACGCCGACTCCAACAAGATATCATTGTCTGGGACGCCCAAGCGAATTAGTAGATCGCGCATCAACTCGGCCTCCGACGGTGCGTCGAGCGTCGGATCGACAATTCCGCCGCTGACTAGCACGGGACGTGCTCGCCCAGCGTGATACAACCGGGCCGCTTCGAGACAGCGAAACGTTGCCCGCTCGCCAATCCACGCCACCGGCACAACTTCATCCGCTGGATACACGCCCGCCCCCAACACCACAATGGCCTGGGCGTTTTCTGGGGAGCTTTCAAATAAGGATACGGCTCCTCCAGCATTCGCGCTCACTTGGTGCGTTACAACGGTGGTAGAGTGGGCGATAAACAATCCCAGCGGCAATGCGACCCACAAAGTCGCTCGACGGGCTTCCGGAACGCGCCACCACAATCTCACCAGTGCCAAAACGGTAAGTAGCATCAGTAGCGGATATGGCTGCATAAGTTTGACAATGGTTGTGTATATCATCTAAGAGTCTCTCTTTCAGCCATGGCACGAATTCGGCATTCCGTCGAGGAACCAACCGTGGACAAACTTGTGAAGCACAGCAGCAACACGCTGGGCCATAGGTGCAGCAACGTCCGCAAATAGGCCGTCGCCAAATGCCACGGTAGATCTTGGGGCGTGGTAAGAAACACGAATTGGTAACCGAGAAGGACGACGACTAACAAGATGGCGATGCGAGCCAGTGCTTGTTGCCGCCACGGTCGACGCCGAAGACCCTGCGTCGCGAAGATCGCCATTAACAGCATACCCAATGCTCCGAACAGTTGGGGCGGATACGTTATCAAAGCCGAGAGCCATGCGCGGTATCGCATCGGATCAAGCAGGCGAGCGGTAGTGGCGGACAGACTTTGTCCGGCAATTAAATCATTGGCCGCGGCAAAGCAAAGTTTGTAAGCCAGCACGGCGAACAGAATGGGAGTGAGTCCGGCTAGAAGCCACGCCGTGTCACGCCATCGCGAGCCGCCAAGCTTGCCTTGCCTGTTGACGCAGAGCGTGGCCACCACGGCGGCCAAAGCCCACAAGAGGCCTTCATTCTTGGTCCAAGCAGCCAATCCAAAACATGCTCCCGCAAGCATGAACTTACGGCCGTGAGAGTGTCGTCTGTCGATCATGGCCAAACAACCGACACCGGCCAAACAGTAAAACGCCAGCGGAACATCCGCGTACTGCCAGCTTGCCTGTTGCCACCAGAACGCGGTGGAAGCCAAGGCGATCGCAGCGATGAGGCCGAGCGGCGTATCGCGCAGACTTCCAATAACCCCTCCCAGTAGAAGAACCGTCGACAGCGCATAGGCGGCGGCGACGCTTTGCGAGAATAGTGGAGAGCGATCACCAAGCAATCGCCAACCGCGAGCCACTGTCAGAGGCAATAGCAGCGGGTAGTCGGGATGTCCGCCCGCCGCAACGGGACTTGTTAGCGCCGTTTGCCAGCGTTCTTCATCGTCCAATAAGAACCGAGCTCGCCGATTCCAAATCAGCCATGCGTCCCAACGACCATGAGGCCGAGACTTGGTTGCGGCGGTGAATGTTATTATTCCGAATAGGAGTGTGAGACATAACATTGCCAGAAGCCATCGAGGACGGACGGAGGAGAGCCGCAAGCGAAAAGTCGTCACATCTTGGCGGACCCTCGGTTTGTGGACGACGCCACCAAAGACGCTATGGCTGCGCGAGATGAATAACAGAGTCGCGGCGCCGAGTAGAAAGCCCAACTCGCACCATAGAGCAAGCCGACTTATGGATCCCACTAGGAGTGCGATTCCAAATAGGATGAACGACGCGAGGCCGAATCCGATGCCGATCGCCAGTGGCAATCGAATGCTCAGGGGAAGCCGGCGATCGGACTCATGTAAACACCAATCCACAACCGCCCAGCCCAAAGCCGCGGCCGTCACGGCATGCACCAGCAATAGGATCATCGGTTTTCTCCGCGATCCAAGAGAGCGGCCAGCATTTCATGGTCGACCGTCACAACAGTCCAATGTGTGTCGCCCAAAAACTGCCGCATCGTGGAAGAGTCCGCAAAGTCGGCCACCACGTAGCGAGCTTCGTCGGACTCATCCAGAACGACTGGCGCACGGGCGTATTGGGCCACGGTGGGCCAGAGCGCAGCTTCGATCGTGGAATCCGTCGGCGGTTGAAAGCCGAGGTAAGCGGCGTGGTCGACACGAAGGCGGTCGAGCACTTTCCGCACGGCGGCAAAGCGAATCGCATAGGCGGTCGCCGGATCAATCGCCAGTTCGGACCGCAAGGCTTGTCGCGCGTTCCACCCGGCCCACAGCGTCATCAACGCCGCGAGAATAACGACGGCACGGCGTCTGGATGAAAGTCGGCTTTCGTTCACGATGCTTCCGTTTGAGCTGTGCAAGTCAGGCAGAAAAACGCTCCGCTCGGTGGACGATAACGACCGAAGGTCCGCTCAAGTTATGCCCAGTCTACTGCGGAGGTAGCGAAAACTGTCGGCGTAACTAAGCTGGATCTCGTGCGATTGCGCCGGCGGGGCTGCCGGACCGCAAAGTCACAAGCCGTGTCGTCCGGCGGTCCCCAACGTTGTCATAGGCACGGACCGCGTCGGCCGTTTTCAATTGTCGTTTGCCGGGGCTTGGCATTTCACCTGTCCATCATGATTGCATCTTCCACGAAATCCACGCCTGGTTCGGCGTCGGAACCCGCCGTGCCAGAGCCACAAGCGACACAGCGCGACGTGCGTCCCGTATCGCCGGCCCGCCGCCGCGTCCGCATGATTTTACTGCTGATGCTGGCGACGCTATGGGCTTACCGCAACAGTTTCGCGGCCCCGTTCACCTTCGACGACACGCATGCCATCGTCGATAACAACGCCATTCGCCATTTATGGCCATTGAGCGGCGTTTGGATCAGCCTCCGGCCGCTCACCAATCTGACCCTGGCCGTGAATTTCCACTTTGGCGAACTAAACACATTCGGCTACCACGTATTCAACTTTTTTGTGCATATCGTGGCCGGGTTAGCTTTGTTCGGCGTCGTGCGGCGGACGTTGCTGCTGCCACGGTTCGCCGGACGCTTTGAAACGTCGGCAGACGGAATTGCGTTTGTCTCTGCGTTGTTGTGGATGGTTCATCCGCTGCAAACGGAAAGCGTCACCTATGTGATTCAGCGATGCGAATCGATGATGGGAATGTTTATGCTGCTGTCGTTGTATTGCTTCCTACGCGGCGCAGCGGGCCGATGGAGTTGGTTGTGGCAGTTGGGTTGCGCCGCATCCATGTTGGCGGCGACTTGGTCCAAGGAAGTTGCCGTGGTGATGCCAGCCGTGCTGCTGTTGTACGACTGGGTTTTCTTACAGTCCAGCCCCGGCGAGATGTTGCGTCGTCGCGGATTCGTCCATTTGCTGGTCGTCTTAGCCGCGTTGCGGTTGGTCTGGGCTGCCTTGCCTGCCGCGGTAGGACCCAGCGAAGAAGCGATTGCCAAGGGCGCCGAGGTGTCGGCCGGCTTCGGATATCAAGGCGTCACGGCGTGGGAGTATTTTCGTAGCCAGCCGGGTGTGATCCTGCACTATTTGCGACTTACGTTTTGGCCCCATCCGCTGAACATTGATTACGGTTGGCCGGTGGCTCACGGATTTTGGCAAGTGATCGTGCCCGGCGTCGTGGTGACGCTGATGTTCGTTGCCAGCGCGATTGGCTGTTGGCGGCGCTCGCCGTTTGGATTTCTGGGGATGTCGTTCTTCATTGTGCTCGCGCCGACTTCTAGCTTCATGCCAATCGCCGACTTGGCGTTCGAGCATCGAATGTATGTGCCGTTGGCTTCGGTCGTAGTGTTGGTGGTCGCCGTTCTCTATGGGCTCAGCCTGCGAGCGATCGAGGACGAAAGCGCTCGGCGGCTGGCGTTACGCACGGCCGTGACACTGGCCACGTTGTGCTTAATCATCACCACGGTCAATCGCAACCGGGACTATGCCGAGCACATTCCGCTGTGGGCAAAATCCGTCGAGCTTTCGCCGTGGAACTATCGCGCGTTGTTTACCTACGGCCAAGTCTTAGGGCGAGACGGGCAAAGCGAGGCACAAATCGAGCAATTGGAGAAGTCGCTGAAGATTATCGAACGCGGCAAGACCCACACGGGGCTTGGCATCGCGCACGCGCGATTGGGCGATACGGTGAAGGCCATCGAGCATTATGAGGCCGCGATTCGAACGGATCCGTCCTATGTGTTGGGTTATATCAACTATGGGAATCTTCGCGCGCGGGAAGGCGATTTCCCGGCGGCCGTCGATTTGTATCGTCGGGCTCTCAAGGTGCAACCGAATCACGGGCAAGCGGCGTTTCGATTGGGCATGGCCCTGTATCAGAATCATCAGTCAGCCGAGGCTGTCGAGCTAATGGGCAAGGCCATCTCAATTCGCCCGGAACTGCGGGGCGCCGACTTGTGGCGTTCCTGGATCCTGGCGTCGACAGCCGACGATTCCTTGCGCGACAGCCGCGCAGCTCTGCAGATCGCCGAGCGTCTCCGACAATCGGGAAAGGTTGTGACGCCGCGATTGTGGGACGCCATCGCGGCGGCTCAGGCAGACCAAGGCAAGTTCGACGAAGCGATCTCCGCCGCGGAAAAAGGCCTGGAAATGGCCGAGCGAGCGGACGACTTGGAGCTGATCAACGGCCTGCGAAGTCGATTGGCCCTGTATCGGCGTGGTCAACCGTACCGCGAAACCGAGCCGATCAGCGTTATCAAACACCAGGACGAGAGACAGCCTGGACTGAATTGGCGATCGGTCTCGTGTTTGCGTCGCACTCGTCGTTGATTGGCACGCTACGCCGTTGACCCTTTTGGTGAAGGAGAAAATAAGTCTTGATGCGACTGGACGTTAGCGAGATGCTTTCGTTTCCGCAACTCGGAAGCAAGTCGTCACGCACCCGAAAGGAATGGGGAATGTCGCATCCAAGACAAGGATCGTTGTCACGCTCGGTGTAACACGGAGTATCTCAAGCAGCCACTTCATTGGCTACCGCAGGACATCCAGTGGTTCGGAATTGGATACCGGGCCATACGCCCGAACGCCCGTTCAAGTGGTGGCGACCGCCGTCATGTGGGCTTGGTCGGACGAGCCCACGTTGGGAAAATGGTAACCAATGTGCCCATAAGCCGGATGTCAGACCCCCACATCGTCGATACCTTTCGCCGTCGTTGGGAATTGGACTTTACTTCCGCCAATTGAAGCAGACTTTCCGGACGCGGCAAACTGCGGCACATGCCGGTGCCGCCAACGCTCAAGTGGAATTGCAATGGTCATGGGTGGGTCTGTAATTGTCTGGCGTTATCTGCTTAGAGGTAGAAGTTAGTCAAGTCGGGGATCTTTCCGACTCATCTGAGTGTGGCCGGCACTTGCGTATATGCTTCCTGCCAATTACCGGCATCGACCCAGCGTCATTGCTCGTTGGCGGCTTTGCTTCGCCGGGCGGCGCTGTACCACAATTATGTGAGGAAGAATGAGAGCAGCCGCGACTATCCTCATCGAAACAACCCGACCCGCCCGCCGGCCTGCCCGCCACCGCGCTTCAAATCAACGCGGCGCCATCAACGGCGAAACGCGGCATGAAAGAGACAACAGCGTAGCGCCCACAACATTGTCGCGGTACGCTCTACCGTCTTTTGTAGGCGGAATTAACTCACAGCTTTCCGCGAAGCTACACCGGCGTCGGATTATTTACGGAAAGCGGTGGCGGCGGGCGAGTGTGCTCAGAAAACGGGACGATGTTGATTGATCACGCAGCGTCAAGTTGCGGTGTATCGCCACGAGCCGGGCTGTTGAATGGCGGTGGTACGGCAGCAACTGGTCTATATTCGGCGGCCAAATCATCCTTCCGATGTTGCCGACGTTGGACATGCGACCTTGGGCCATACGTAGCGTGGTTAACGGCCGTTGACGCGATCGCGGTGCGTGCTCTGCAACTTGGGCGAGCGGCAGATGGAAATTTTCGAGGACGCGGCGTGAGCAATTGGGTGGTTGATTCACTCGCTTGCGCGTCTTGCTCGTATTGGGGGCGGACGCTGGGAAGAGTGGAACGCAAGGACGCAAAGCGCGAGGACGCAAGGGTGGATGAGATGTGAGTGGGTAGTGGGTTGTAAGCACCGGACGGCTTGCGCTTACGTGCCGCTCTTATTGTCTTGGCGTCTTGGCGTCCTTGCGCGCTGCGTTGCCTTCTTCATGGCGAGCCGGACAAACCAGCTGCTGCTACTAAAGAAGCGGACACTTCGATTCCATCCGATGCCTAGTAGGCGTTCTGTTTGGACATCACGACGAAGATGGTTTGAAGAGGATCTTGATATCCATCCAGAGCGACCATTCGCGGATATAGCGGTGGTCGCATTCGATCCGTTTGGCCATCTTTTCCAGCGTGTCGGTTTCGCCTCGCCAGCCGCTGACTTGTGCCAATCCGGTGATGCCCGGCTTGACCTTGTGGCGCAGCATATAACCCTGGATCATCGTGCGGAATTGTTCGTTGTGAGCCGAAGCATGAGGGCGGGGGCCGACCAGCGACATGGTGCCTTCGATCACGTTGAACAGTTGAGGCAACTCGTCCAAGGATGTGCTTCGCAGGATGGCGCCCACGCGTGTCACACGCGGATCGCCTTGTGTGGCTTGCGTGACCACCGGGCCATTCTCACACACTCGCATGCTACGGAACTTCCACACCAGAATTTCTCGGCCGTCGAGACCATAGCGTTTTTGGCGGAAGAACACGGGGCCGGGAGATGTTAGTTTTACCAGCAGGGCAATGATGGACATGGGCAACGCCAGTATTAACAGCAACAAGCTGGCCACGGCCACATCGAACACTCGCTTGACCACTCCATCCACGCCATACAATGGATTTTCAAAGATGCTGACGACGGGCAATCCACCGATGTTCGTCCAGCGTGAATGCAACAGCTCAAAGACGAAGAAGTCCGGCACCAAGTAGACCGAGGCCGTCGTATCGGCCAGCTTGGCCAATACCTGCTTCACGCGTTCCTCGGCTTTCATGGGAAACGTGATATAGATCATGTTCACCTGGCCGGCGCGAGCCGCTTCGACTAAGTCGTTCAGGTTCCCAATGTGATCCCCGACGTCGGCGGGCAGATCGGCGACGCGGGCCGAGGGACGGTCGTCGTAGAAACCGATCAGTCGCAGGCCGAGTTCGGGGGCGTGTTGGATGTTGCGGGCCAGTTGGATTCCCAGGCCGGTGGCGCCCACGATCGCGAAGCCGCGCGCGCCGAATCCGCGAGCTCGCAAGGCATGTTGCACTCGGCGGCCGATCAATCGCGAACCGGTCATCAATGGCGGCGCGAACAACATCCATAACAGCCCAAAGCTGCGCGGATACTGTTCGACGCCGCGCGTGCTGAAACCGATCACCAGCATTACCAGCAGCGTCCAGCCCCACGTAATCAGGGCACAGACCATCTCGCGCTCGACCGATACGCCTCGCCAACTGCGATACATGCCGGTCAGCTCGGAGATGACGTAGAACAGCGCGATCGCCACGGCGCCGGCCAGCCACTCGGCCTGCGTCAGCTCGAGGATCGTATGCTGGGCCGCTCCGTAAAGGGCCGCCAGAATACAGACGGCATCCACGACTCGATAAACCGGCGCGACAACGACCGGTGTTGCTGATCCTTGGCGAGCTCGATACATTTCACATAACCGGCAAGAGGCGTACAGTCCCGTCCACGGCTTCAAATCGCCATCGTGAAAACTTACGTCACGGAAGCCGGGTCCGTTTTGGAATGCAGCCGCGAATTACGCGTTCGATGAGCAGCTTGACGCGTGGCAAGTGGCGTTCGAGTGGTTCAGCCACGCCCATCGAAGACTCTGGGCGTGCCACCCAAGGAGACTCTGGGCGTGCCACCCGTACCGCCGCCAGGACGGTGTGTCGGGTCTCGCGGTCGAACTGCGTCGACCAGCTAGGCTCATAGAGTCTTGGTTGGCTTTGCAAGTTGCCGTTCGCGGCGGCTTGTGGGGTTCTTCTCGCCCGGTTGACTCGTCTCCGTTTGCTCCCGCCGATTCTCACGGTCGCTCATGTCAGATCAACGCGTTCAGCGAATGTTTGCCGGTTTTGAAGATGATGTTGAAGCGGCGGCCGATGCGAAGCCTGCCGCCACTGCTTCCGCCGCGGCCAGCCCCGTGCATGAACGACGAGCGACGTTTGATGTGGCCGATCCATCCAGCGGCGATCTGCCTTCCAGATTGACAAACGGTGGTGACGTGACCGGTGTCGACCGAGCGAGCGTCGATGAGAGTGGAGACGAGGCGGCGACGACGAATGTGCCCCTGAAACCGAGGACGATCTCGAAGCTCATAACGGCGTGTCCGGCCCGGCTGGAAACTTACCGCGGGCGGTTCCGCTCGCGACGCCCGATTCGTTAGCTGGTCAGACGGTGTACGTGGTCGACGCGCACTCGCTGATCTATCAAGTGTTTCATGCCTTGCCCGAAATGACGGGTCCGGCGGGTCAGCCGGTGGGCGCGATTCACGGCTTTATCCGCGACATCGTTTATCTGCTGGATCAGAAGCGGCCCGACTATTTGTTCTGCGCGTTCGACTACGGCGAGACGTTTCGGCACAAGATCTACGAGGCTTATAAGAGCAACCGGTCGGCGATGCCCGATGATTTGCGGCCTCAGATTCCGAACATTCAACGGATGTTGGCGGCGTTGGGCGTGCCGGCTTTGTTTATCGAGAATTCTGAGGCCGACGATATCTTGGCCACGATCGCTTGGCAAACCGATCAAGCCGGCGGCCAATGTTTTCTGGTCACGGGCGACAAGGACTGTCGGCAGTTGATTACGGATCGTGTGCGGGTCTACAACATTCGCAAGAACGAGGCGATGGACGCCGCGAAGCTGGAAGCGGAATGGGGCGTGCGGCCCGATCAAGTGGTCGATCTGCAGGCTTTGTGGGGCGACGGCACGGATAATGTGCCCGGCGTGCCGGGATCGGCAGACGGCGACCGAGTTGCTGAAACAATACGGGACGCTGGACCGCGATTTTGGATCATGCCCACGAAGTGAAGGCCAAACAGCGACGCGAGAATTTGATGAAGTATCGCGAGCAGGCGTTAATCAGCCGTCAGTGGTGAAGCTGGATACGCAAGTGCCGATCGCGATTGATTGGGAGGCGGGCCGCGTGGGCGGTGTGCGGCAGGAGGAATTGGCCGAGCTTTGCCAGGAGTTTGGCTTTCGATCTTTGGCCGAGCGGTTGGGAGGATTGACCGCGCGGCGCCCGTAGTTGGGGAGGCGGACTATCGGACAGTCGAGTCGCTGGGCAGCTCGAGTCGCTGGTCGCGGAGATGCGCCAGGCGGAGTGGCTTTCGATTGATACGGAGACGACTTCGACCAACCCGCGTTTCGCCGAGATCGTGGGCTACAGTTTCGCTTGGCAGCCGGGCAAGGCGTATTACGTGCCCGTGCGAGCGCCGGCCGACGACACGTGTTTGGATGCGGCTCGGACGCGCGAAATCCTGCGGCCGGTTTTGGAATCGGAAACGCCGCGAAAGCTGGGGCAAAATCTGAAATACGACATGATCGTGCTGCGTGGCGACGGGATCGACCTGCGGGGCGTGGCGTTCGACACCATGGTCGCCGACTACTTGCTCGATCCGGGCGAGCGGAACCACAGCGTCGATGACTTGGCCAAGCGGTATCTGAACCACAAGACGATCAAGATCGCCGAGCTGATCGGGACGGGCAAAAAGCAGAAGCGGATGGATGAAGTATCGGTAGCTTCGGTGACCGATTATGCGGCCGAGGACGCGGACGTGCCGCTGCGATTGCATCCGATTTTGCAGCGGCGGATCGAGGACGAGCAACTGGGGCCGCTGTTTCGCGATCTGGAAATGCCGTTGGTCGAAGTGCTGGCCGACATGGAATACGCCGGCATTCGGATCGACGTCGCTTTGCTGAAGCAGATGAGCGAGCGATTTGCCGAGCGGCAGGAGCAGTTACGGGCTGAGATCTATCAAATTGCTGGCGAGGAATTCAACATCGACTCGCCAAAGCAGTTGGCAGGCTTGTTGTTCGACAAGCTGGGCTTGCCCGTCGTGAAGAAGACGAAGACCGGCGCGAGCACCGACGTGGAGGTGCTGGAGGAACTGGCTTCGCAGCATGAACTGCCGGCGAAGATCATCGCCTATCGGCAGACGACGAAGTTGAAGAGCACGTATGTCGACGCTTTGCCGACGATGGTGCATCCGCAAACGGGCCGCGTGCATACGTCCTTCAAGCAAGATGTGGCGGCGACGGGGCGGCTGTCGTCGACCGAGCCGAATTTGCAGAACATTCCGATTCGGACGACCGAGGGGCGCGAGATTCGGGCGGCGTTCGTGGCGGGCGAAGCGGACTGGCGGTTGTTGAAGGCGGATTATTCGCAGATCGAGCTGCGGATACTGGCGCACTTTTCGGGCGACGAGGCTTTGCGGCAAGCGTTCCTGGCCGACGAAGACATTCACGCGGCCGTGGCGGCTCAGATCAATCGCGTGTCGCTGGAGCAAGTGACCGGCGATATGCGTCGGCAAGCCAAGGCGGTGAACTTCGGCGTGATCTACGGCCAATCGCCGTTTGGTTTGGCGAAGGCTCTGGGAATCGACAAGGAAGAGGCCGCGGCGTTCATCGACGCGTATTTCGCTCGGTATCAGGGCGTCGATGAGTTTATGACGAAGACGCTGGAAGAATGTCGGCGTAATGGTTATGTTGGAACTGCGCTGGGCCGCAAGCGAGCGGTGCACGGCGTGCGAGACCCATCCAAGACTGGCGATTCCCGCCAACGAAACCTGCCTGAGCGAATCGCAATCAATACCGTGATTCAGGGATCGGCCGCGGACCTTATCAAGCAAGCCATGATCCAGGTTCAACGGCGATTGCGGCGCGACATGCCACAGGCAAGGATGTTGTTGCAAATCCACGATGAATTGGTGTTCGAGGCTCGGGCGGCGGACGTATCCGAGTTGGCCGCGATCGTGGCCGAAGAGATGACGGCCGTCGGCGAATTGCGGGTGCCTTTGAAGGTTGACGTGGCCGCGGGTTTGAATTGGGCCGAGTGCGAAGCGGTGGTTTGATTCGTTTAACCCGCAGCCGTAGGCGAGGAGCCGGCGAGTACGTCCTCGCCTACGGCTGCGGGTTAAACAATACGCTGCGGGTTAATGACGGCTGCGGGTTAAACAATAAGTATGACAGCGTCATGATCGTGATCGGCGTTTGCGGCGGGATCGCCAGCGGCAAGAGTCTGGTGGCCGCGGAACTGGAGCGATTAGGCGCTGTGTGGATTAATGCCGATCGGCTGGGGCATGAGGTGCTCGCCGAGTCGGAAGTGAAGCGACTTATCCGCGACCGTTGGGGCTCGGTCGTATTTAATTCGGACGGCAGCGTGAATCGCGCGGCCGTCGCCAAGATCGTGTTCGCCGCGCCCCCCGCCGGGCCGGTCGAGCTGCAACATTTGGAGAAACTGACTCATCCCCGGATTGGTGAGAAGCTGCGCGAGCGAATCGAGCAGCTTCGCCGGCAAGCCGCGCCCGCCGTGGTGCTGGACGCGCCGGTCATGTTCCGAGCTGGTTGGAATCGGCTTTGCGACCGCCTGTTGTTTGTGGATGCCCCTCGGCAACTGCGACTTGAGCGGGCCCGATCCCGCGGCTGGACCGAGGAGGAGTTTGACGCCCGCGAAGCGGCTCAGGAGTCGCTAACATGGAAACAGCAGCAATCGGATTGCGTCATCAACAATTCCCACACGCCCGCACACACCGCTCATCAAGTTCAGCAATTCTGGGATTCCCTTTCTCACGATTTTCCCTCCTAATTGAAGCTACTCTTACTTTTCCCTCCGCCGGCGCCTTCCGCGCGCGGGCTGTCCGCTTCTCTGTTCTGGAGACCATCGATGTCCAACTTCCGCCACTCTCGTCCGCGTGACGACCGTCGTAAACCGAAGCCGGGTGGCTCGTATCAAGGGGGCGGTTCGCCCACGCCGCGGTACGACAGTCGACCGGATTTGCAACCGCCGCCCGACTTGGACCTGACCGAATACGAACAAGACGAACCGCTTTCGCTGGCCGAGGAGATTGTCGAGGAAGCGGAACGCAACGGCGAGGATTTGGGCGACCGCTACGAGCGGGTCAAGCAGAACGAAGTGCACATCGCCGAACTCCAGCGAATGAGCATGACCCAGTTGATCGAAGCGGCGCGGACCGAGAACATCTCGGAAGTGACCGGGATGAAGAAGCAGGATCTGATTTTCAAGATCCTGAAAGAACGCGTGAAAATGAATGGGCTGATGTACGGCGAAGGAACGCTGGAGATTCTGCCCGATGGGTTCGGCTTTCTTCGCAGCCCGGATTATCACTATCTCTCGTGCCCGGACGATATTTACGTTTCGCCCAGCCAGATTCGCCGTTTTGGTTTGAAAACCGGGGCGACGGTCTCGGGCCAGATTCGTCCGCCAAAGGAGAACGAACGGTACTTTGCGTTGTTGCGGGTCGAGGCGATCAACTACCAGGATCCGGCACAGTTGTCCGAACGGATCAGCTTCGACGATCTGACGCCGTTGCATCCGGACAAACGCATCGTGATGGAGACCGACGAGATCGAGGGCCGCGTGGTCGACATGATGACTCCGATTGGTTTCGGGCAACGCGGCTTGATCGTCAGTCCGCCTCGGGCCGGCAAGACGATTTTGCTTCAGAAGATGGCCCGCGCGGTGTTGCAGAATTATCCCGACGCCTACGTGATCATGTTGTTGATCGATGAGCGGCCGGAAGAAGTCACGGATATGGAACGCGAGGTGAAAGGCCGCAATTGCGAGGTAATCAGTTCGACGTTCGACGAGCCAACGTCGCGGCACGTCCAAGTGGCTCAGATGGTGTTGGAAAAAGCCAAGCGGATGGTGGAATACGGAATCGATGTGATCATCTTCCTGGATTCGATCACGCGATTGGCGCGAGCTTGGAACAGCGAATGTCCGCAGTCGGGCAAGATCCTTTCCGGCGGTTTGGACAGCAATGCTCTGCAAAAGCCGAAAGCGTTCTTCGGGTCGGCTCGCAAGGTCGAAGAAGGAGGTTCGCTGACGATTGTCGCCACCGCCTTGATCGACACCGGCAGCAAAATGGACGACGTGATTTTTGAGGAGTTCAAAGGGACCGGCAACATGGAAATCGTGCTCGACCGCCGATTGGTCGAGAAGCGGGTTTGGCCGGCAATCGATATCAACCGCAGCGGAACTCGGCGCGAGGAAAAGCTGATGGACCCGGAGGAATATAAACGGGTCTGCATCCTTCGACGGGTGCTGAACGAGATGAACCCGCCCGATGCGATGGAGCTGTTGGTTTCACGGCTGCAAAAGACGAAAACAAATGCCGAGTTTCTGATGAGCATGAATATGAAATGAATGCGAGTTCGTCATGAGGGCGTCGCGTTTTTAGGTGTGTCGCCTTGTTAGCATTGCGAGAGGATGGTCTGCCATGTCCGATGATCCTCGCTACCGGATGGCGGTTGATTACGATCGAGCCAGCGTGCCGCCCCGATCGTCGGCCTTGCGGTTCGGCATTCGCGCGATGTTGGCGATTACCGCGATCTGTGGATTGCAATTCGCACTGATGAACTATCTCGGAATTCTTCCGGGATTAGGAGTCGGGTTGGTGGTCAGCATGCTGGCGCTAACGGTCGTACTATTCGTCGGCTTGGTGTGGGGCGACTCGGCCACGGCCGAACGCCGCTTCGACGATCTAATTGTGAGATTGACACTGGCCGTGACTTTGCTGTTTGTAGGCACCATGCTCGCCGGCGGCGGAGTGGTGGCGGTGCAAGTCGCTCGGCAAGCTTATATCGCCCGCGGGCTGCACAAGGACTTGGGATTTCGCCATCGGACCGAGTATGTCGTCGACGGCCACCAAGCCCGGCGAATGCTCGTCGTTTCGGCCGTGGAAGCGGGCAGCTTATGTGAACGGGCGGGAATGGTTTCCGGGGATATAATCGTGACGGAGCTTTCTCCCAGCGACTACCTGGAGATGCTGGAACAGAATCGCGGCACGACGGTCACGGTCACGCTTGCCCCACTTCCAG
Source organism: Pirellulaceae bacterium (assembly GCA_041399085.1). Taxonomy (GTDB): domain Bacteria; phylum Planctomycetota; class Planctomycetia; order Pirellulales; family Pirellulaceae; genus JAWKTM01. The sequence goes on along the minus strand of JAWKTM010000074.1, from coordinate 6,240 downwards.
CATCGCGACATTTACAAAAGGCGACCTTTCGCGCGGCGGAAATCGCGCTGCCGTATTGAACCGTAACGGCAACTATCATTCTCACATTAGAACCTCATGGATCAGCTAGACACACTATTACAACCACTGCGGCACTCGCCTCGACTGCCCGAAGCGGTGCAACGACTCAGCGAACAGCTTCGCCAGGAATCGACGCTCCGTCAGCGGTTTTATCGCGAGATGACGCCCGATCAGAAAATCGAGTTTGTCGACGGCGAAGTGATTCTGCACTCGCCGGCTCGCAATCGTCATCTGGACGTAACCAAGTACGTGGCGATTTTGCTCGACACGTTTACTCGGCTCCACGCCTTGGGAACCGTCAAAGTTGAAAAGTGCTTATGTGTTTTTCCTCGCAATGATTACGAACCGGATGTCGTTTTCTTTGGCGTGGAGAAAGCTGGCGTGTTGACTGCCGACACGCTCAAGTTTCCGGTTCCCGACTTAATTGTGGAAGTGATCTCTTCCAATACCGAGGCGCGGGATCGAGGCGTCAAAATGGAAGATTACGCAGCAAATCAAGTGGGCGAGTACTGGCTGCTGGATCCCGACAAAGCCGTCGTCGAACAGTATGTCTTGCGCGAGGGAGCTTACGAACTGGTCGTCAAATCTTCGTCCGGTATGCTCTGCAGCCAAGTCGTTGCGGGCTTCGCGTGTGACGTGGAAGCTTTGTTTGACGAAGCGCGAAATTTGGTGGCCTTGCGTGAGATTCTAAGCGGCGATTCATAAGGCGGCTTACGGCGTTTTCACCTGGCTTGACTTTGCGAGAGCCGGATCGTCGACCGCGCGCTGCCAGTGGACTAGTCGAATTCGCAATTCACGTAGCTTGTCGGCGTGCATGGCGGCCATCGAGAGATCGTGCAATTCATGGGGATCGTTAGCCAAGTCGAAGAGTTGCTCACGGTCGATCTCGGGATAATGAATATACTTCCAACGGTCCGTGCGGATCATTCGTTGCTTGTCGCGAAAGTAGCCGAAGACGGCGGGATGATGCGTCCGAGTTTCACCTCGCGCGGCGCGAGCAAAACTTCGGCATTCTACTGATTCGGGAATCGGAATACCGGTCAGCTCACAGGTCGTGGGGTAGAGCTCCCGCAGGTAGACTTGAGCCGGATTACTCTGTCCGTGAGGAATTCCTGGGCCGGCAATTATCAGCGGAACGCCGATGGTGTGCTCATACATATTCTGCTTGCCGCGAATTCCGTGGCTTCCCACGCCCAGTCCGTGGTCGCTGGTAAACATCACAAATGTGTTGTCGGCTTGGCCTGCGTTTTCCAACGCACTTAGGATGCGGCCGATTTGTTCGTCCATATGTGAGATTACGGCGTAATACACCGCCGTGAGTTCACGGATCATAGTTTCCGTGCGCGGGTGAGGCAGCAGCTTCTCGTCTCGTCCGTCGATGTTGCCGTAGTCGAACGGGTGCTGGCGCATATAGTTCGGTGGCAGTGGCATTTCCGTCGCGTCATATTGCTTTTCGTAGCCAGGGGGCCAGAGCAACGGATCGTGAGGTGCGGTGAAGTTCACGTGCAGCATAAACGGACGAGGATCGTCGCTGTCGATCAGTTCGATAGCCGCATCGGCGAACGTCTTACTGATGTTCGGTGTGAGGCCAACTCCGCGTTCGGGGTGCAGCGTTCCGTCGTCGTCGCGAAACAGCCAACCGCGATATCCCGTGACCGGCATGCCTTTCCAATCGACGGCCTCCGGCTGCCACTTGCCGCCGCCTCCCATGTAGAGACCATTCGTGCGTTCATAACCGCGCAGAGTCGGCACGCCGTCGTTATGCCACTTGCCCACATAGGTCGTGCGATAACCGGCCTTCTTCATGGCAGCGGCCCAGGTTGTGAGCTCGGAATGGATAGGCCGTCCAAAGTCGAGCGTACCGTTGCGAAAACCGCTGCAACCAGTCAGCAGTTCGGCTCGGCTGGGCGTACAAATAGGATTAGCGCAGACGGCTCGCGTAAACATCATCCCACGTTTGGCCAGCGCATCCAGATTCGGCGTTTGTATGACATTGTTGCCCGCGGCGCCAAAAGCATCGGGCCGCATATCATCGGCGACGATTACCAGTACATTCGGTCGCCGGGGCTCGTCAGCGGTCGTTGCCGGTTGCGGCGAGAGCCAAAACGAGAGACAAGAGATCGCTGCCCACACACAAAGCCGCTGGCTCCACATCGGATTTGCCTCCCATCGTTTGTTGCCATAAAGCGGCACGTTGTTTACGGTCTCACAACTCTAAATACTCTTCCAACGCTTCGCGCATGACGACGTGATCGGGATCCACGCCGGTCCAGATCTTGAAGCCGATTACGGCTTGATTCACCAGCATGCCAAGACCGTCCAGCGTGCGACAGCCTTGTCGCGCGGCGTCTCTCAGTAGCTGGGTTTCTGGTGGATTGAAGATCACGTCGGCCACGATCATCTCTGGACGCAACGAGTCGACGGCCACCGGCACCCGCGCCTCGGCATCTCCTAGTCCGATCGACGTGGCGTTGATGAAGATGTCCGTGTCTTCGGGGACGGCATAGTCGCCTTCGAGCACGACCAACTCCGCAGCCACTTTCACCCGTTCGTTCAACAAATCGACCAGGGATTGCCCGCGTTCGGCGGTGCGATTCACAATCGTGATCGACGCGACCTTATTCAAACCCAACTCGACCGCGATTGCTCGGGCCGCCCCGCCGGAGCCCATGATGACGACTCGCTTGTCGGCCGGATCGGTTAACTCGCGCAGCGACTGAACAAATCCTTTGCCGTCCGTGTTTTCGCCAATCAACCGACCATCCGGTTGACGGTTGATGCAGTTGACCGCGCCCATCAATTCGGCGGCTTCGCTCAAGCCATCGAGATGTTCAATCACGGCGACCTTGTGGGGGATCGTGAAATTGCCTCCTTGAAAACCCATGGCTCGCAAACCGGCAATGGCCTCAGCGAGATTTTCCGGCGGCACTTCCAACGTGAGGTATCGCCAATCGAGATTCGCCGCCGCAAAGGCCCGTTCCATCATGAATTGCGTGGGGTTTCCGGCCACGGGCTGGCCCATACAACAAACGATTGTTTGCAACGCGGAATCAGGCACGACGTGGGTTCCCAGAGTGGAATGCGGCTGGAGAGAAGGAATGGCCCGTGAAGTTCGGGGCGGTCTGAACCGGTCCGGGCCATTGTGTAGCAGCGTCGCTCGATTCGCAATGGTCACGAACGCCGCGATCGCGCCGCGGATCATCGCCTCGCTGGATTCGCCGACGAGAGAATCCGTGCGAATCGTCTCGTGCAATTACTTGGCGAAGGACATCGAAAATTGCGGTAATTAACCCTTGTATCCGCGACAGCAATTGCAATATATTGACGCGATCAAGGCCGAGGAGAAAAGGTTCGGCAGAAATCTTTTCTCAATCAACCGAAGCATGGAGCGAACGGACGATGTTGATTGATCTTGCGGACGGATGGCACGCGGAATTGGATCGTGGCCCGGATTGGCTGTTCGTGCGACTATCGGGACTTCAACGCGGCGGTGGCAACGTGTCGCTGGCGGATGCGATTTGGCAACTGCTGCAGCAGAACTTGGCCCATCGCTTGGTTCTGGAGCTCGACGAACTGCCGATTCTGCCATCGCATGTGATTGGCGAGCTAGTCAAGCTGCACAAGCGGATCAATACCGAAGGCGGGCTGATGCGAATCTGCGGTCTTTCGGACGAGTGCCAATCGGTATTACGAATGAACCGATTGGACGCGCGGTTTCCGCACTATGGCAGTCGGCATGATGCGGTCATGGGGCATTATCCGGCCAAGCCGAGATAGCCGCCACTCAAATCGCTGGATGATCGGCCGGGCTACGGCTTTGTGCGTTCGCGTCGAAAGCGCGCCGCCCGATACAGCTCCAGCGCTACCCTCGTTTGGCTGCCATTTTGGGGAAGCAGCGGAAAACTGATTGCGGGGGATGCAACGATTTCCGAGGGAGGTAAGATGGGGCCAATGCGGTTGCTGGCAAAACAGTCTGCGATTGCGTTTGACGAGAGTTAATCCGCCCCATTTGCCCTCGAATTCTAAGGAACGGTCGCCCCACCGTTGCCATGATGCCCACTTCCGCCCCGCCTCCCGTCTCGCGTCGCGAGCTCGTTGTTGTCGCGCTGCGCCACAAATTTAAAGCGATCTTCGTCTTCTGCTCGATCGTGGCGTTGGGCGCGGGTTTGTTGTTTCTTTGGCCGCGAAGCTACGAGTCGGAGGCCAAGCTGTTCATTCGGTTGGGGCGGTCGAGCGTGGCGCTCGATCCGACGGCGACCGTTGGACAAGTGATCGCGATTAACGAATCGCGCGAGCGTGAGATCAACAGCGTGCTGGAGGTTTTGAAGAGTCGCGAGTTGTGCGAGCGTGTGGTCGAGCAATTGGGCGAGGAAGAGCTGCTCGACGCGCCGCCGACAACCTCGCCGCTGGTGAACGACTGGCTTCAGCGCGCTCGGCGCGCAGTGTTGGGAAGCGGCGATGATCGACCCGAGATGCGACGCGAATTGGCCGTGCTGGCGCTGAAGGGCTCGATCCAAGCGACCGTGGCCAAAGACTCGAATGTGATTCGCATGGTATGCGAGGCTCGGTCGCCCGAGTTGGCTCAGCAAATTCTGCAAAGCTATATCGCGGCCTACAACGAGCATCATTTGAAGCTTCACGATACGAGTGGTTCGTTTGACTTTTTCGCGCGCGAGGCCGAACGGGCGAAGACCGAATTGACCGCGGCGACGACATCGCTGCAAGATGCCAAGAGCGCGGCAGGCGTCACGTCGGTCGAAGGCCAACGGCGAATTTATGAGGACCAATTCCTGGGGCTGGAACGCGATGTCGTGGAAACCGAATCGCATTTGGCCGCCGCCAAGTCCAAGATCGAAGCGATGCTAAGAACGCGGCCGGATCTGCAAAGCCAGACGGACTTTTCGCAAGCAACCGCGATGTCCGAAACGGCGGTCGACAACATGCGAGCCGAGTTGTTCAAGCTGGAAATTGAAGAGCGTCGGTTGTTGGCTCAATTTGGCGAGGGTCAACCGAAGCTCGAAGCGTTGAAGGAGCAAGTGGCGCAGACGAAGTTGATTCTGGCCGCGCAGGAGTTGCTCGCCGAACGATCGAAGGTTGTCGAAGCCGAAGCGCGGCTCGAACGGACCCGCGGCTTGATCGAAGAATCACGGCAGCGGCTGGTGGCTCTCAACGAACAGGAAGTCAAGCTTCGCGACTTCGAACAACGATTGGAGATCGCGCGAGCCAACTATCAGAAGTACGCGAACAACCTGGAGCAAGCGCGGATCAACGCGGCCTTGGCAGACGAACAGATTTCGGATGTCGAGTTGGCTCAGGCGCCCAGCTTGGGATTGAAGCACGTGGCGCCGCGTCGGGCGGTCGGATTGTTGGTCGTCTTGGCCTGTGCCGCGATGCTCAGTTTCGCGGCGGTTTTCGCGTCGGAGTATTTCGACGATCGCGTCCGTAAGGTGGCGGAAATCGAACAGCTTGTGCAAGCCCCCGTGATTTTGAACGTGCCTCGCTCGCGTCGCGAGCGACAAGTGGCCATCTGATTTTTCGAGCGATTGGATCGAACCGATGAGCAGTTCTAGCATGCCTTTAGTTGGCGACTCCTACGGATCAGTCCCCAGCTCGCCGACAAGACAGCGGGATGGCCGCCGCGTCGTTAGCGAAAACGAAGCGTCGGTTTCCGCCGACAGCGACGTGGCCCTGCAACTGGATGTCGAGGTAACGGCTCACAACTACCGGCCCCGACGCGACGACATCTATCTAACCGCTGCCCAACAATTGATAACGTTGCACGGAGACATGTCGTGCGATTGCCCTCAAATTGGTGTGACTTCGCTATCTCGACGACGGGGCGTCTCGACGGTGTCGCGTCGCCTGGCCGTGGCCGCCGCTGATTTGCTGGCCCAGCCGGTGTTGTTTGGCGAAGTGCGTCGCGACCGTCGTCCAATCACGCGCACATCGGGGCAAGCGGCGGCAACGTTCAATAGCCGCCTGTTGCCGACCGATCATCCCTACATCCAAACCTGGGAAACGTCGCCGCTAACATGTTTGGCGACCGAACCCGAAAGCCGCGAACGCTTGGTCACGCAACTGAAGGATTGGCGAAGTGACTTTTCGCTAAGTCTGTTCGACCTACCGGTTGTCGAGCAACTCGCGCTGGCCGGACCCTTGTTGGATCATCTCGATAGCGTC
>JAWKTM010000073.1:0-35968 GCA_041399085.1 Pirellulaceae bacterium | reverse complement strand
GACCCGTGTAGAACCGATGCGCGCCAGCCCAGCCCAACAGCAACCACCAAGCGAACGCCACCCAATACGGCTTGCCGACGAACTCCGTCATCGAAGCTTCGCTTCGACCGCCGCGTGATTCGCCGCCGTCGCCGTCAAATCGAGCCAACGGATCGGGCCAACCGCCGCGTTCCGCCAACCGTTCGGGAGCGAACCAAACATGCCACTGCCAATCGGCCATTCGGACCGCCACATACCAGCCGTAGCCCACCGCCAGAATGATCAACCAGCCGACCGCGACCAGCTTCGACGGCGGATCGTCCATGTCAAACGCGTCGACAGGTTCCTCGGTCCCACCAACGAACAGAAAGATGAACAGATTGACGCCGGTAAGAATTAGGAACGGCCACGCGAAAGCCAGTCCCGCCTTGGCAAGCAAACGCGGTTGGCCCCGCAGAATCGCCGCGATCGCCCACACGAATCCGCCCAGCAAGGGCCAGCCGGCGGCGAGCATCCACAACCGCCGCGGCACGCGCCACACAGGTTCGCTGGCTACCTCCCGCGCTGCGAAGTCGGCGCTGGCAAAACTCTCGACGGGCTCGTCGACCGCAATCGCGTCGACGACTTCCGCGTCCGCGATTCGCGAATCGGCGTTTGCCGCACTGGTGACTTCCACATCGGTGATCGCCGCCAACAGCGAATGCCCGGCCGACTTCGATCCTTCGTCGCGCATCTCGGCCTCCTTGCCGAATACCGTTTACCGATCCGCGAACAGCGGCTACATCCGCCCACGCGTCCGCGGTCGGGATTCTATCCATCGGGTCGCCAACGCCCCAGACCAAAGTCGCGGAGGCACGTGGGGTTAAGGTTGCCGAACTTCTGCTAGTGAACGACAATGCAGCGACACAAAATGTTGGCCGCTGGACGTGATTTCGCGAAAGCCGTTCGATGAGCATGTTGAACCGAAAGATCGACGAATTCCAATTGGGCGAGCCGTTGGGCGTCGGAACCGTCGGATCGATTTATCGGGCGGTCGAGCGGCGGTCGGGCGAGGTCGTGGCAATCAAGGTGCTGCACCCGACGGTCGTCGACGATCCGCTGGTCTCCGCGCGTTTCGAACGCGAGATGGTGATTTTAGAGAAGCTGTCGCACCCGCACATCGTGCATTATTACGGCGGTGGGCAAACCGGTCGGCAATGTTTCTACGCGATGGAACTCGTTCAGGGCGGCACGCTGAAAGAACTACTGGCCGACTCGGGCCCGCTCACTTGGCAAGAGACGGCCGAGATCGGCGCTCAATTAGCCTCGGCGCTGCAACACGCTCACAATCACGGCATTATTCATCGCGATCTCAAGCCCGCAAACCTGTACTTCACACGCGACGGCGAGCTGAAGTTAGGCGACTTTGGCATCGCGCTCGATACCACTTCCACCAAACTGACGGCCGACGGGCTGACCGTGGGGACTTATGCCTATATGTCGCCAGAACAAATCGTGGGCGATCAACATATTACGGGTAAGACCGATTTGTATGCGTTGGGGTGCGTTCTGTTCGAGATGCTCACGGGCCGGCCACCCTTCACCGGCGAGAATTTTGCCCAGATTTTTCATCAACATTTGCATGTGCCGCCGCCTTCCGTGCTGGAATTGGTTCCGCGCTGCCCGCCCGATTTAGATTTGTTAATCCAGCAACTCTTGCAAAAGCAACCGGATGCTCGGCCGTTTAACGCGCGATCGGCGCAAGGCCGTTTGCTGGCGTTGCTGCATCCAAATGGCGACGCGTCCGTCGAGGCTCATCCGCGCGACGTGGGCGCCGCGGCGGCTGGATCGGTCGGCATTCAACGGCTACGCAAGCGTATTGAACAACGCGAGCAATCGGCTCGCCCGGATGTTTCGTGGCTGTCGCTCGCCGGAGTAGCCGCGGCAGTCGTTGGCATCGTCGGTCTTGCATGGTGGATCAACGCCTAGCTGCCCGATCGACTGTTCCAAGCTCCCTCCGTTCTCTCCATTCTTGCACGGATTCTGTGTTCTCATGCATTTGAAAGTTGCCATTAACGGCTCCGGCTTCGCGGCCGACTATACCGCGCGGGTTTACTCTCAATTACCGCACAAGAACGGCGTGACGATTGAGTTGGCCGGTGTTACTTCCGGTCGCCCAGAAACCGCCGCGCGATTTGCCGAAACACATGGAATCGCGCAAACGTTCGGCTCCCATTCGGAAATGCTGGCCGCCGTCCGCCCTCATATCGACAACATCGCCTGCGCCAACTTTGCCCACGGACCGTACACCATCGAAGCCGCTCAAGCGGGAGTGCCGGTTATCGTTCTCGAAAAGCCGCCGGTGATTTGGCCCGGCTGGGCGGAAGGCCGACAGACCGATGCGCGGACTCGCAAAGAGGAGTCGATGACCTATTTGGCCGATGTCCTGGACGCCGTACGCGCGGCCGGCAGCAAACTGTTATATGCCGAAGACTTCGTCTATGTGGACGGCATGAAAGGTTTGGTCGAGCTGCTGATTGAATCTCGCCGTGTCGACAAAGGCAAGGTGTTATATCAACGGGGCGTCTGCGCTCATCAAGGCTCGCACGCCCCGGCCTACGATACGCCAGCCAAATCCGGCGGCGGGGCCTTGTTCAACAAGGCATGCCATCCACTCGGCCCCTGCTTGTATCTGAAGCAAGTCGAAGGCATTCTCCGCGATGGCCGCCCGATTCGGCCTCGCCAAGTGTCGGCGGTGGCGCTGCAAGTGCTAAAGCACCAACCGTCCGCCGCGCACGAGCACTTTCGTGTGATGCAAAACGTGGACGATTTCGGCCGCATCACGGTGATATTCGAGGACCAGACCGTGGCTGAAGTGTTAGGCCACGATCTTAGTATCAGCGGAATCCGCAACGAGCTGTCCGTGATCGCGGATTTTGGGCAGTATGACTTGCGTATTAATCCCAACAATGAGAACGAATTGTTCTTGCCGCGCGCGGATGCGGCCGGCAATCTACTGCTGCGTGAAAAGCTGCCCACTCCAGCCGGCACCTGTTTCCCACGGCCCCATCAGTTCCATGCGCATGGCTATGTCAATGAGATGAATGACGCGGTCGACTGTGCGCTTCACGCCGAGCGTTTTCCACAATCCGGTCCGCTGATGGCATGGGATACAATGGCCGTTCTAATGGCTGGTTATGAATCCGCCGAGAATGGCGGCGCGATGGTGGACTTGAGCGACTATTTGGAACGCGAGTTTCCCGCCAACGAATTACCCGATCCCCATTCGTTTGGCGCGGTGTTCCAGCGAGTCTAACAGCGATTGTGATGATCCACACCGAAAGACACAGTTCCCATGTAGTCTCGCGCACTCTCGCACAATTATCACCGTTGGTTCAACCACTGCGCCACGAACACTTCGGCCGCCGCTCGATTGGGAAACGGTCGAATCACGCTTTGAGCGACGCCGCGAACACTTTCATCCAGCCGGCTTAATACATCGCGCTGCCATTGTTCGGCCAGCGACGAGGAATGAAACACATCGGCTTGTCGCTCCGTCTTGCGGCCGTTCGGATAAGCAACCAGGGCCACGAAATGCGGCCATTCGGCGAACGGGTCTCGATAAGGCAGCTTCTTCAAATGAGCGACGACGCGACTCTCGATCGCCGCGCTGTCCTCGCCAAAGTGCTGCTGAAACGCGCGCAACTGCTCGGGCACAATGCCGCGCCGCGCATCCAGTTGGCCGCCTTCAAACGGTCCCGTACGGCTAATCTCGCGGACAAATTCATGAAACGACTCGCGATGATTTTTGGCCAGATAATGCGTCAGCGCCCAGGCCGTTGCGTATCCAGTCGAAGTCAGGCGTCCGGCCAGTACCGTGTGCTCGACCATCTTTCCGGCGTTGTCGGGCGACGTATTGCCTTTGATATATTGCTCCAGCTCGAACATCCGCAAATCGTTAACTTGCCCGGCCCCTTTCCACTTCAAACGCTTATCCGTCGAAGTCGGCGCGAAGAACTCCGCCAAGCCTTCACACAACCACATCGGCCACACCGACAGTCGCTGTTGCACGCCGATGTTATTCAGAATCTGATGCGCTCCTTCGTGAGCGATCGTGGCCAGCGATTGCTGTAACGCCAGTTCCGGCTTCACGTCGGCCAATCGCGACTGCTCATACATCACCACGCGATTCGAAAGCGTGTCGTAGTACGCGATGACGCCGGGCGGCATGCGACGATAATTTTGAAACTCGTCCTCCGTCCGAAACATCACGACGACCAGCGGCGTTTCCGGCGGATGCACGTCGATCTTCTGGCTCTGGGCATACGTGACCACGCCGGGAAACATCGTTTCCATCACACGGCTGGTCGCCAACGCGAACGGTTCGCTGGTGTTATACAAGTACAGAAAACGTCGAGTCTGTTGCGAACGGAAGCCGGGCAGCTCATGGGCCAAGATTCGCTCGGCCAAAGCCTCCATCGTGGCTGGTTCAAACGGCCGCTCGGTGGCTGTGAGCTGCCGGGCTTCTCGGGCGACTAAGCTGCCATCGGGCAGCAGCACAATCGCGCCGTCACCCACATGCACGTGAACTTTGGCAACCACCGTCGAGCCATCGGCGTCGACCGTCACGACACGTCGATCACCACCGCTGGTAATCTTTCCTGGCTGCAGTTCGAAGCCGAACGCCCGCGGATCGACCGTCTGAGCGAACGTGGTCGTAGCGAATCCAACCGCCAAGCAGGCTGCGAGCATCGCCGCACCGCGACTCGCTCGCCAAACAACGCGAGCACCCATCACGCCGCTTCCTCGCACGAATCGTGTCCCGTGTGAACGGCCGCGCTGGGGAGGACGCCGGGCAAGTCTTCGGCATACCAAGCGTCCAAGATCGCCCACCAATCCGCTCGGCTGCGAATCTTGGTGAACGCCTCGCGCACCTCGACATGCCGCGGATGCGAAGCCGCGTACTTAATGCCGAACTTCCGCATCAAAATCCCACAACGCCGCTCGTCGTAGATCTCTTCAGCCAAGCGATAATGTTCGCGCATCACTTCGCGTTGTTCGAACAGCGACGGAGCCGACACCGTCCGGCCGGCCGCCAAATCGCGAGCTTGCCGGAAAATCCACGGATTGCCGATCGCGCCGCGAGCCGCCGTGACGCCGTCGATTCCAGTCTGCTCGATCATGTTCCAACAATCGGCCGCCGTGAACAAATCGCCGCTGCCCAGAATCGTTCGCTCGCCCGCGTGCTGCTTGACCTCGCGCAGAAACGCCCAACGGCTGGGGCCGATATAACGCTGCTCGACCGTCCGGCCGTGAACCGTGATCGCCGCCACGCCCGCCGCGAACGCGCCGTCCAAAATCGTGAAGAACTTGTCGCGGCTTTCGGCCGTGTCGTCGATGCCGCGCCGCATCTTGACCGTAACCGGAATCTCGGCGGGAACGATGTCGCGAGTCCGTCGCACGATGTCGAGCGCCACGTCCGGCTGACTCAGATGAAAGCCGCCGCGACACCGCCCCAGCACCTTACGCACGGGACAGCCGAAATTGATGTCGATCACGTCAAAGCCCGCTTCGACCAACCGCCGCGCCCCGGCCGCGAACTGCTCCGGCTCGGCGCCCATCAACTGTCCACCGACCGGATGCTCCTCGTCGCTGATGTGTAGATGATGCCGCGTTTTCTGGCGATCGCGCAGGGTCACTAAAAACTGGTCCAGCATCACTTCGCACAACGTATACGGGGCGCCCAAACGCCGGGCGATCACCCGCATCGGCCAATCGCTGTAGCCGGACAAAGCGGCTTGACCACGGGAAAGCCGACCTCGATCGGGCCGAGTCGCAACGGAGAATAGGTATGTCATGCGTCTGCGTGCGGTTTGTAACGATTTCGCGGGCGGCGGTTGAGGAAACCGGGCCGAAGTCGAGTGAGATTATTCGACTCGGCGCGTCAACTGGCCGCGCGAAACCGCCGATAACTCATACTAACGACGAACGCTGCACCGAGAAACCTTGACAACCTTGCTTCACCGCACGATCCGACAGCATGGTTGACAACTGGGATTGACGCCAAAAGGTGCCAGACCGAAGTCATGAGTACGTCAGTGCGCGCGTAGCTGTACCGGAACCGGCGCGGTTACCTGCCCCAGCCGCGCGGTTCTTTTATTTCTTGATGGTCTTTTGTCGACCAGACGTTCTCCCGTGGCCGAAAGCAACTAGTGCCTCGTCGGAGCTGTCATTTGGCCGTCGTCTCTCAATACGGAGCCTTGATTCTGGTCGCCGCGGTGATCGGCGGGGCGTTGTTGCTTGCGCGGTTGTTGCTGCGCGAAAACCAAGTGCGTTACGAACGCCGCGCGTCGCTACTGCCCGCCGACCGAGCAAGTTGTTTTCACGCACTGCGCGAAGCCACCGGCGGGAAGCTGGCGATCCATTGGGCCGTGAGCGTTGGGCAATTGCTCAGCCCCCGCGCGGAAGGAAAGCGGCCCGCGCCGCCGATCGGTCGCCTTGGTTCGATCGGCGTCGACTTCGTGCTGTGCGACAGCGGCTCACTCGAACCGCGACTCGCCGTGCTGCTTCACGACGGCGAACCCACCACGCCAGAAGCCGTCCGCCGCCACCAACAACTGGTCGAAGCCTTCGCCTCCGCCCAACTTCCGTTGGTGCTCTTGCCACGAGCCGACGAGTACTCGGCCGACGAAGTGCATCACGCCATCGAAACCGCGTCGCACGCCAAAGCCAAGGCGGCTTGAGCCCCGCGCCATACTCCGGGCTGAGTGTTCGAGAGGAAGACGCAACGATCAACGAGCCAAATGAACCCGACCATGCGTGGCGATCAACGGGCTTCTGCGCAGCGATCCCAGGCACATGATCGCTCAGTCGAACTTCACGTAAGTGTGGATAGTTGGTTCGGATGCCTTCTCTGGCCCAGTTTGCAAGCAACCTGGGCCACCTGTGAGAACTCGATCCCCTGTCTCGCCGTTCAATTCAGTGTCACGCCCCAGCCATCGGAATTCCCGCCGAGCGGCCGGGCGATCCGATCCAACTCGGCTTGAATTCGCATCAACTCGTCGTATTCGGGGACCATCTCGATATCCACATAAACGGTCCACGAAGGACCGAATTCCTCGTCTTCCTCATCCAACATGCCGTCTTCGTCAGGCTCGCCCTCGTCGTACTCGACCTCGGCATCGTACCCCGCTTCCGCCAGCGCTTGGCCGATCGAATGAGCACTCGCTTCGTCGGGCGCCGCAACCGCGAACTCGATCACCAACGGAGCGGACATGTCCACGCCATGAGCCGCCAAGCTCGCCAGCACCGCCCCATCGGCATCATCTGGATAAGTCGTCATCGCTCGCTCTCTTTCGCAAATGTTCCGTGCAACTAACACCGATTCAACCTCGCCGTGGCCGCCAGCATAGCAGACTGCGGGCAACCCTACGCAGCGACGTCACATCTAATCCCTGCTTTGTCCGCCGATTACGAATAATTGCGTTTGATCGCCGGAAATAACGACTCCCATCGAAAAAGCTCTTCTTCGTCACCTCCCAAGGACTCAATTCCAAGGATGCTTGCCGCAACCGACAGGTCACATTCCCTCCGAGCATCGCGTCGTCCAGGTAGGACCGGCACGGATGGCTGCGCGAGCAACGAGCCATCGTTGGAAAGCAGCCGTGGCGGGCCAAACTCATAGATTGCCCCCTTGGCGTCAAGCCATTGGTTATCCGCTTCTCCGTCGGTTCGCAAGGAAGCGAATAGGCGTCCCTGAAGAAATATCGCAAACTTATGGGCCGACCAGATGCTTTCATACCAAACCGTGAACGCCGCATGAAATCGCTCGGAAAGTCTTTGTGCCAATCTATCCAGACGCTCTATGCGGTTGTTGGCGAGCGAACCTAAGACCCGCACACCGTGGACATCGTGGCCAATGTGGATGAGATCCAAGCGAAGTTGGGGATCTGCCAATTGTTCAAATGCCTCAACCGCCGAATCCGTTGCGGCCCGAAAAATCGCACCGTGGCATCGGTAGCTCATGGATGTCCCCCTATTTCCAGCGCAAGAATTCAGTAAGTCCGAAGTCGGACGGGCGCGAATCCCTCGTGGAATCAAAGTGGCGTCTGGGGTTCGTGATCGGAGTAACGTGTGGCGGCGCATCATATTCAGATCCTCCACCAAACTTAAGAACCTGTAGCGGATCGGGGAGTGTGGCTCCAACCAACCGCATTCGCAAATTTAGTGCGAACTCCGCGGTCACCGTCTAGATCGGAATCTTGTCCCTTTGATCGCTCAAAAACTCGTACACGAAGGCGGGCGGGCCGAGCTGCCGTGAGAGCATTCCCTTCGGCCGTCGGTGTTCGTCGCTGTCGCTCAGCCAGTGCTGCATTCCGGTCGCCGGGTGATGAGCTCCGCCCTCGGAGACGCCACTGCGACGCTCGAAACGGTCAATGCGACGGTCGGAACGACCACTGCGACGCTCGGAACGACCACTGCGACGCTCGGAACGACCACTGCGACGCTCGAACGACCACTGCGAACGGTTAGAACGGCCACTGCGGACGGTCGGAATAGCCACTGCGACGCTCGGAATGGTCACTGCAACTGCCGCAACGCCTGTTTGACCCTCCGCAACGCGCTGTTTGACCTTCGCATCGGCTTTTTCGACCGTCGCATCGGCCGTCTGACTCTCCCCAGCGGCTATTCGACCTGTCGCAACGCCTGTTTGACCCTCCGCAGCGGGAAGCTATCGCCGCGTCGCACCGAGCGTTTCGAGCGTCGCAGGGGCCAGCTGATGGTCCGGCACCAGCCATTTCGTCGTTCGCAGCTCCCGTTTCACGGGTCGGAACGAGCGGTTGCGGCTGGGGCTTCGCTTCGCTACGACCCCAGGCACGTAGCTGCCCCAGGCACATACCTGCCTCCCAGGCATGCAGTCGCGGGTTCAGGTGGCGACTCGTCTTGGTCCGAAAGCCCAGTGCCAGAGGCGGCCGAGGTCGTCGAGGTAGGAACAGATGACGGGGATCGCCAGCAGCGTGAGCAGCAGCGACATGGTTTGACCGCCGACCGCCAGCACGGCGATCGAGCGGCGTTCTTCCGCGCCGGGACCGGTGGCGATCAGCAACGGCAGCAACCCGGCGACGAACGAAATCGTGGTCATCAGAATCGGCCGCAATCGATCTCGGTTCGCTTGCAAGATCGCTTCACGGCGATCCATGCCGTGCGAACGCAGCGCGTTGGTATGGTCGACTTGCAAGATGGCGGCTTTCTTCACCACGCCGAACAGCACCAAGATGCCGAGCGCCGAATACAAATTCAGCGACTCGCCGCCCCAGTACAGGCTGATCAAACCGAACGGCACGGCCAGCGGCAGCGACAGCAGAATCGTGAGCGGGTGAACCAAGTGTTCGTACTGGGCGGCCAGCACGATATACATGAACACGAACGAGAGGATGAACGTCCAGACGAAGTCTTGCAGCGTTCGTTCCAGCTCGCGGCCCCGTCCCAACACGCGGGTTTCGAATCCGACCGGCAAGCCGATTTCTTCCACCGCGGCGTGCATCGCCTGGATGCGATCCGACAGCGAATAACCGGGCTCGACGTTCGTCCGCACGGCCACCATGCGTTGCCGATCCAAGCGATCGATTCGCGCGGGAGCCAGACCAAAGCGGAACGAGACGAAATTGTCGATGCGGCTGAGCTGCGCCTCTCTGGCGCGGGCGAACGGCGCCACGCGGGTTCAATCCGCCGGCGGAAAGCGAAGCGTTGATGACGCCATGGGGCAGTTGGGCTGGGACGCACGTAGAGCCAGCAGATCGATTCCGCGTCGCGACGATCGAGCCCGACGAGTCGCAATTCCACGTCGTAGGCGTCGTCCACCGTGGCGTCGCGATAACGCGACACCCGATCATCGCCGCCGACCGCCACGGCAGCGTATCGGCGATCTCGGCGCACTTCGATGCCGGCCGCCGCCGCTCGTTCGCGATCGATGTCGACCAACAGCTTCCGCCTTATCCAAACGCAGCGTCAACCACGTCGACGATGCCCGGAATCTTCATGGCTCGATCTCGCAGCTTTCGCCGAATGCGGCCAAGCGATTCACGTCGGGGCCGGAGATCGTAAAGTCAATATCGACCGCGCCTTGCCGCAGCGAAGTCAGGTTGCGCACGGCCACGCGCGCAAATCGCGAAAGCGTTTCAACCGGCGCGGACTTGGCCCATCACATTCGCTGCGAAAAGTTACCGCGAAAACGCCTGCCCGGATCGCCGCCAGCAAGCCATGCCACCAGCGTTTCAATGAAAACGACCGCGAGTGGATGTCCAGCCGCACATACATGTCGCCGCGATTCACCGCGCCCAGTCGCGCGAGCCGACGGTCGCCAGCTCGACGCCGGGAATCGAGCGGATTTCCGTTTCGACTTGACGCAACGTCTCGTCCATCGACACCAGACTGGCGCCCTCCGGCGCGCTAACGCTGACTTCAAACTCCGACTCGTCCACGTTCGTCGGGATGTAGTCCTGATTCACCATGCGATACAGCGGCACGTTTGCGGCGATCACGGCCACCGACAGCAACAACACGAGCCAGCGAAACCGCATCGAATATCGCAGCGTCAGCATGTAGCCGGATTCGATCCAGGCATAAGGACCGCGGCGCGAGGCCGGGCCGTTGGGATTCGCCGTGCCGGGCCGCAGCAGTTTGCTGCACATCATGGGCGTCAACGTAAAGCTGACCAGCATCGAGACCAGAATCGCCACGGTCGCCGTCACGCCGAACTGAAACAGCATTCGCCCGGTCACGCTGCTCAGGAACGACACGGGCAAGAACACGATCACCAGCGACAGCGTTGTCGCGAGCACGGCCATACCGATTTCACGCGTTCCGCGAATCGCCGCTTCGTCGGGCGCCATGCCGCGTTCTTCGATGCAATGAAACACGTTTTCCAGCACCACGATGGCGTCGTCAATCACAACGCCCACCATCAACACCAAAGCCAACATGGTGACGTTGTTCAGCGTGAAGCCGAACAGCCGCATGAAGGCGAACGTTGCCACGATCGAAGCCGGAATCGCCACCGAGGCAATCAGCGTCGAACGCCACGAACGCATGAACAGCAACACGGTCAAGCAAGCTAAGATGCTGCCGGAAACCAAGTGGCCTTCGATCTCGTGCAGCGCGGCCAAGATGTATCGCGACTGGTCTTGCAGCACCGTCACCTTCACATCGTCCGGCAACATCGATTCACAGCGAGGCAACCGATTCTTGATCGCTTCGATCACCCGCACGGTGTTCTCGCCCGATTGCCGTTGCACTTGCAGCACGACGGCCGGCTGACCATTCAATCGGGCCAGCGACCGCACTTCCTTGGTCGCGTCGCGAACTTCGCCCAAATCGCTGAGCCGCACGGCCGTGCCGCTGACGTTCGTCACCACCAAGTCGGGAAAGTCGCGCGCATGCGGCACGCGTCCCAGCGTTCGCAGATTACGTTCGCGGATGCCTTCGTCCACGCGGCCGCCGGGGACTTCGGCGTTTTGCCGAGCGAGCGCGTCGCGAACTTGCAAAATGGAAAGTCGATGGGCCGCCAGTCGCCGCGCGTCGATGTTCACTTGCACCGCGCGATCCGCCGCTCCGACGATCAGCACTTGGCCCACGCCCGGCGCGGATTCGATCACGTTTTTCACGGACCGATCGGCCAGGAAGTAGAGTTCGCTGGGCGTGCGGGGCCCGGCGACCGCCAGCGTCATGATCGGCGACGCGTCGGTGTCTTGCTTCTTCACGACCGGCGGATCGATGTCCGGCGGCAACAGGTTCAACACGCTGGAAATCGCATCGCGCACGTCTTGCACGGCGGCGTCGATGTCGCGAGTCAGATTGAACGTGACGATCACCAGCGATTGGCTGTCGGACGAAATCGAACGCAATTCGTCGATGCCCGCGACGGTGGCGACCGCGTCTTCCAGCATCTGCGTCACTTCGGATTCGACCTCTTGCGAAGCCGCGCCGGGATAGGACGTTCGCACGTAAACCGTCGGCAAATCCATGTTGGGAAAGCGATCGACGCCCAACTGGGGAAAGGCAGCGATCCCCGCGACAACCAACGCCATCACGATCATCAGCGCGAACACCGGGCGGCGCACACAGATTTCGGCGAGCCAATACATGCCGATGGTTCCTGAGCAAGAGGCTGGATGAAGAAGCTTGCTTAGCCGCCGTGAATTTGCCGCGTGGTGGGCGCGTCCGGCGAGGCTTCGTCGGGCGTTTCGGTCGACACGAAATTGCCACCGGCTTGTTCGACCAACGTGGCTTCGACCCGGGCCACTCGGCCAATCGATGCGTCGGTGAGCACGATGTCGCCCGATTGCAGACCGTCGACGATTGTCACCGCTTCGCTCCGCCGTTCGCCCGTTTGGATCACCTGTTCGCGAGCTTCGCCGTTGACCATTTTCCAAACCTTTTCGACGCCCGCGAACTCCTGGATCGCACCGGCATTCAACACCAGTGCGGTGGCTCGCGGATCGACAATCACTTCGGCTTCGGCGAACAACCCGCTTCGCAGTCGCCCCGCGCGGTTGTCCACGTCGGCTTCAAACGTCAAAGCTCGGCTCATCGGGTCGATCGTGGGACTGATTCGCGTGACGGTGGCCTCGACCGGTTCCGCGATCGACTCGATGAACAGCCGCACTTGCTGGCCGACGGCCAAACGATGCGCGTGGCGTTCGGGCATCGCGCCGCGAAAGCGGAGCGTGTCGGTGCGCACGAGCGTCATCAACGGATTGCCGACCTGCACATAGGTGCCCGGCGCGACGTGCCGCTGTTGAATCGAAGCGGCGAACGGCGCGTAGCAAACGGCATCGGCCAACTGTTGCCGAGCCAGATCGAGTTCCGCCGCCCGCACTTGAATGATGGCCACCTTCTCGTTCGCGCCGTTCAAGGCCGATGCGTATCGCGATTCGGCCACCTTCTCGGCGGCGATCGCCGTTTCGTACTCTTCCGTCGTCACGGCATTCTGCTCACGCAATCGTTGCAGCCGCCGAAGTCGCGTCGCGGCTTCTTCCCACACTGCTTTGGCCTCCAACACGGCGGGCGAACGTTCGGGCACGGGAGTGACGCCGTCGTCGTTGGCGGCCAAGCCGATCGCCGCGCGAGCTTGAGCCAGCAGCGCTTGCGATTGTGCGACCTGCAACTCAAACTCCGTGCGGTCAAGCGTGACCATCGGAGCTTCGGATGGCACGGCGTCGCCCAAATCGAATTGGACGGCGGCCACGCGCCCGGCCACCTTGGCTCCGACCACTGTGATCTCGTCGGCCGTCAGCCCGCCTTGCACGCGAACCGTCATTGGCCAAGCTTGAGGATGAAGCTCGACGACTTCGGCTCGCAACACGGCGTCTACGGCGGGTTCGGACTTCGCGGTTGGCGGCGGAGTCGCTTGACGCGAACATCCGAGCCCGACAAGATTCGCCGCGAGCCAGACCATCCAAAGCGACGAAGATAACGCGGGGAACGTCTTCACGGCGAGGATCCGTTGTGGCGGGAACGGCGTGGATGCCGCCGCGAGGTGGGACAGCCGCGGTGGAAGCGGCCAGCATCGGGCGATGCGTTACTCCGTTATGTCAAACGCCGCCGCCAAAAGCAACCAGTGCAACATCGGGCCGCGACAAAATGGGGCGATGGGGCTTGGTGCGACGTGCGGTTCAGGCACAATCAGGCAGCATGAGTTCAGCAAGTGACAAGTCGAACGCCGGCGCGACGGACGAAACGGTCGTGCCCCAACCTCCCGCAGCCCGCGCATGGCGACGCTTCCGCCGGAGCGTGTCGGCTTGGGTCGGACTGGCCATCGTCAGCTTGTTCGCGGGCGTCGCCGTCACGGCCGATTGGATCGCTCCGTATGACCCGAGCCAGCGGCATGCGGAAGTCACGTCGCCGTCGCCGCCATCCGCGGCATTGGCTCGGCACCGATTCGGGCGAGAAAGATACGCTGTCGCGTGATCCACGGCTCGCGGCTGTCGCTGCTGTCCGGCGTGATTTCGATCGTGCTGGCGATCGGCATCGGCGTGCTCTTGGGGAACCGTGGCCGGATACTACGGCGGCTAGCGCGACGCGTTGTTGATGCACAGATCGATGTCGCCCTCGCCTTTCCCAGCATCTTGATCCGTGCTGTTGGTCGCGACGGCTTACCGGCCCGGCTGGAGCCGCCGTGATGATCGCCGTCGGTTTGATCAACGTGCCAGTCTTCGCTCGGCAATCGCGAGCCACGGTGTTGACGGTGCGCGAGCTGGAATATGTGTTGGCCAGTCGCGCGTTCGGCGCCACCTCGGTTCGCATCGTGTGGCGCGAGATCGTGCACCGGCTGGTCAGCCTGATCGTGGTGTTAGCGACGTTAGGTTTGGGCGCCGCGATTTTGGAAGTCGCCGGGCTTTCGTTCTTCAGCGTCGGCGGTGATCCGACTGGAGCCGGAGTGGGGCACGATGCTGGCCGTGGCCAAGATCATCGTCGCAGAGCCTCTGGCCAGCACTCGGACCGGGCGTCGCCATTTCGCTGGTGATCCTGGGTTTCAATTTGCTCGGCGACGGACTGCGCGACGCCTGGATCCGGCTCTGTGAGAGCCGGGGCACGGCCGAAGCGAAGCGTTGGGTGTGGTCGTATTTGGGCAACGCTGGGAAGAGTAAACGCAAAGACGCAAGGCAGCGCGAAGACGCAACGGGCGGAAGAGACGCGAACAGGAGTCGGTTTCAGACACGGCGGCTCACGTCGTGCCGCTTCATCGTCGTTGCTTCCTCTTCCAATCAGCCACGCCTCTTCGAAGACTCAGGGAGCACCGAAGATTCGCCGTGTGACTTGCTATCGTCCGGGCGGTAGTTCGGGGCGGGAGTCGATCATGCCGTTGAGCCGCGCAGCAGCGCGGGTCTCCGACCCCCACATTCTTTCGACCGAAGGTCTCCTGTTTGCGATTCGGGAGACCTACGGTCGACGGTCTCGGCGATCGGGACCTGCCGAGGCCGCGAGTCGTTGCGTCATTTTTCCATCAACCCGCCGCCCTTCGAAGACTTAGGCGCGTTCGAAGATCTCGCCATGTGACTTGGCTGGTTAGTAGCGCCCGCGGTAGTTCGGAGCGGAGTCGACCGGTTGGCGCTGGGCGTCCAGCAACGCTTGGCTGGCTTTGCCCTTGCTCTCGATAAACAGCAGCGCGTCGGCTCGGCCGGGCGTGGTGTTCGTCAGCGGATTGTTCTTCAGCAGATTGGGGATGCCCAGCGGGTTCGACGCTTCAGCGCCGGGCGAAGCGACCACGCCGCAACTGAGCAGCAGCACTTCGTCGGCCGGCCAGCGAAACCGTTCGTGCAACCGCCAACTCACGAGCTGCGGAATTTGAATCTGCACGCGTTGCATCTGGCCGAGCGTGCTGGGAATGTCGATCGTGATCGGCACCAGCTTTTCGACCTGATCGATCTCGCATTTGATAACGGCGTCGATCGTTTTGCCGTCGAGCGACATGAGCGGGCTGACTTGAAGCGTGTAGCCTTCCTCGATCTGCCCCAGCTCCAATTGCGGCGACAACGCCACCAAGCCTTGGCCGTTGGCCGACCGGACGTAGTTCTTCGGACGTTTGCGAGTCAGCGTGTGCGTCTGGCCGTTGTGTATCAGGACATTCGGCGAGTTGTGCTCGCGGTAGTCGGTACGTTTGGACAAGTTCGCCGTCAACAACGCGGCGCTTTCCTTCGTCAGCAGCCAAGCTTCGACGCCCGGCGACTGGACCGTGACCGGCGTCATCATCGAGTACGCCAGGGCTCGCCAATTAGGGCTATCGACCGTGACCATCCGCAGGCTCAACACTTGCGTTTCCGCTTGGCTGTTAACAAAGCGATAGTAGATGTCCCGGACGACTTCGTGCATTTCCGGCGTGTGATACACACGCAACTTGTTCGGCGTCGCGCTCAAAATCCCCAGCGGCTGGGAGAACCAGACTTCGGTTCCCGTTTCACGCAAAATCCAATCGACCACGGCTTGCTCGGGTTTCACCGTGTCGGTCACCCGCGACGTGTAAGGCGCCAGGTCGTATTCCTTCCAGATTTGCCCGGCGTCGTTCGGCAACTCGACCATTTTCGAGGCGTTGCTAAAGCCGGTCCCGCCGCCTGCCGCGCTGCCGGCCGAACTGGCCACGGCCGCTGCCGGGGAAGACGCCGGAGCGTTGGCGTTTCCCGCCACGGCCGCCGCATTGGGATCAGCCGCCACGGCCGGGGCTTGCGAATACGCGCCCGCCGGCGCGCCGCCCGTCACTTGGCTCCAAGCCACCGGAGCGGGCCATCCACACAAGCCGCCGATTAACAATAGTCGCCACCACATCGTCAGCCTCCCTGCCGGAGCAAACGGCGCATCGTGCGCTCGAAAAAACATTCTCGGACGGTCGCGCCGCGGTATCGCTCGCGCGGCGACAAAGGGCGGCGGAGTATACGGACGCGGTGAAAGCGTCACAAGAGCGATCGGCGGATGGTCAAAGTCATCAAGTTGCCTCGCGCATGTTCGTGGTTGTTGGCCAAGTCGATCTTTGTCGAAACGAGCGCCGCGGATAAACTGCCGCCGCGAGATCTTCGGGGTATCTATAACGTGAACATGCCGCTACGAGTTTTCATCGTGTTGCTGACCGCTCTGGGTTGGGCACGGCTGGCGGCTGCGCAGACGGCTGAGACGATACCGGCGGGGCCGCCGGCGTTGTTGCGCGAGTCCGACTACTTCGACCTCGACGGTTGGGTTGCCAACCGCGGATTGCCGGGCGAAGCCGACGCGACGTCCGATGCGTCGGTCGTTCGTTCACCCACCAGCGGCGCGGGAACTCAACCGAGCGTCGGAATCAGCTCGTCCGCGCCCGTTGTCTTGGGAGCTCCTGTCTTGGGCGAGCCCGCGATGGCCGAACCGCTGTTGCTCGCACCGAACGCCAGCGTAACCGCGGGACCGATCGTGGGCGGTTCGTGGTTCGATCCCTACATCGGGATGCCTGTCGCTCGTGGCGGCAGCGACGTGTTTGGATTCGATCCGAACGAGCCGTGGACGTTGCAACTGTTGCCGGGGGCGTTGATCTACAAGTCGTATTTGGCCAGCACCAAAGAATCACGATTAGCCGGCAAGATCGTCCATGAGACCGACGACGACGCTTTGTGGGACGGCACGCTGGGCGGACGATTCGCCGTCTTGCGCTATGGCAACCGCGATCCGTTTTGGCCCGACGGCTGGCAGATGGATATCGAAGCGTCGGCGCAAATTCGGTTGGACATTCCCGAGGATGTCGACGTGCGTTCGACCGACTATCGCGTCGGCGTGCCGCTGACTTGGGGCGTCGGACGTCAGCGAGCGAAGTTTGCCTATTACCACGTCAGCTCGCATCTGGGCGACGAATTCCTGCTGAAGAATCCGAATTACCCGCGGCTGAATTTCGCTCGCGATGTGTTGGTGCTGGGCTACACCTATTACTTATGGCCGTCGACCAGCGTCTACGCCGAGGCGGGTTGGGCGTTTTTCTCGGACGTGAGTGAGCAGTGGGAATTCCAGTTCGGATTGGACTACGCGCCGGCTTTACCCACTGGCATCGTTGGAGCGCCGTTCTTCGCGGCCAATGTGCATCTGCGACAAGAGCTGGACTATAGCGGCCCCTTTACGGTGCAAGCCGGATGGGCTTGGCGGAGCGCGAACAACGGCCAGCTACTGCGAATCGGCTTGCATTACCTCAACGGTCCCAGCAACCAGTATTCGTTTTATCGCCGCATCGAGGATCAAATCGCATTGGGCATTTGGTACGACTTCTAAGCTCGCGACGCAGGTCCGAAAAACTTGTTACGCCTTTCCGGTCACCGTATACTTGCGCCGACTGCTCCGACGAAGGGGAAACGCCAAGTTTACCGCGGCGGCGTCCGCGATCCCCTGGCCCGAGCCGCTCGATATCCATCCCGTTTTTCCTGGGGAGAATAGGTTTATGCACCGTCGTTTCCGAGTGTCGATGTGGGCGTTTTGTTTGGCTGGCGCCGGGCTGTTTTTGAACCTTGCGACCGTTGCGACTTATGTGCGAGCGGACGAGCCGGCCGCCACGAATTCGGAAGCGAAGGCCACGGACTCGGCGGATACGGCGAAGGCCGCGGAAGAAGCCGCGAAGCAAGAGGCCGAAGCGGAAGCTCGCCGCAAGCAGGCCGCCGAGGAAATCGAACTGCTGCGGTTATTCGCCGATACGTTCGCGCAGATCCGCGGCAACTATGTCAAAGAGGTGAGCGATCGTGAGCTGATGGAGGCCGCCATTCAAGGCATGATGTCGAAGCTGGATCCGTACTCCGACTTCATTCCGCCTACGAAGCTGGATCGGTTCCGCAGCGGCGTCGAAAACGAGTTCGGTGGCATCGGCATTCAAGTTTCCACGTCCAAGGGCGAGCTGGAAGTGATCAGCCCGCTAGTCGGCTCGCCAGCTTATAAGGCCGGCATCAGCGCTGGCGACGTGATCACCGCGATCGACGGCAAACCGACCAAAGGCGTCAGCATTGATGAAGCCGTGAAGATGATGAAGGGTCCGATCGGCACGCAAGTGCGTGTGATGGTGCGTCATCCGGGCGAAGACGAGGAAGACGAGGTGGCGTTGAAGCGGGCGATTATCCGCGTCGAAACCGTGCTGGGCGACCATCGCAACGACGACGACTCGTGGAACTTTTTCCTCGATGAAGAAAAGAAGATCGGCTACGTTCGCATCAGCAGCTTCGGTCGTCACACGGCCGACGAACTGCGCGACGCCTTGAAGCAATTGAAGGCGGACGAGATGAAGTCGCTGGTGTTGGACTTGCGTTTCAATCCGGGCGGTTTGCTCTCGTCGGCGATCGAGATTTGCGATTTGTTCGTCAAGGAAGGTCGGATCGTCAGCACCTCGGGACGCAATGTGGCCGAGCATAGCTGGGACGCTCACGAGGCCGGGACTTATTCCGGTTTCCCGATGGTCGTGTTGGTGAACGGCTTCAGCGCCAGTGCCAGCGAGATTGTGTCGGCTTGTTTGCAGGACCATGACCGCGCCGTGGTGATCGGCGAACGGACGTTCGGCAAAGGGAGCGTGCAGAACATCATCGACCTGGAGAACGGCCGCAGTGCGTTGAAGCTGACGACGGCCGGCTACATGCGGCCCAGCGGCAAGAACATTCATCGCTTTCCCGACGCCAAGGATTCCGACGAATGGGGCGTCAGCCCGAACGACGGTTTCGCGATCAAGCTGGAACGCGACGAGCTGGACTTGCTGATTAAGGCCCGTGCGAAACGCGACTTGATCGTAAAGAAGCTGGCTTCGAAAGAGACGGACGAGCCGAAGTCGGACGACGCTACGGAAGAGACTTCGGACGACGCGGAATCGGACGCGTTCATCGATCGCCAGCTCGAAGCGGCCGTCAAGTACTTCGCCGAAAAGTCATCGCCCGAACAGCCCGCCGCGGAGAAGAGCAAGACGGACGAAGCGGAGACCGTGGCGGCTCGCGACGAAGCGAAGTAACCGTGTCTTGCGATTTCATGCGGCCGGCGATCGTGTCTGTAGGATGCGATCGCCTTAATCGCGAAAGCGCCGCACTTCTTGTCCGCCGGAGAGCGAACGGATGATGCCGCCGAAGCAGCCGCACAGATAAGCGTCGCTGGTCGGGGCGAACACAAACCGCTCGGGATCATCTTCGGGACGCACTCGCTCGTTCGCGCCGCGCGGATGGTACGAGTGAAACGTTCCTTGTTCGTGCGTGAATCGAGCGGCCTCTTTGCCCGTCACCAATTCCCAGATCACGACGTCGCCGTTGTCTTGGCAACCGCCGCCCAGCCATTCGCCATCGGGCGAGAACATGGGTCGCACGATCCCGCGCGTGGCCGCTTGAAATCGGGCCGCTGGCCGCATCGTCGCGACATCCCACACGAAGATATTGCCGCCCGCATGTCCGCTGGCCAACCGTTGACCATCCGGCGCGAAAGCCAGCGAGTAGAACGGGGCGTCCAGCGGCACGCTTTGAGCGAGTAGTTCGCCCGAATCCGCGGCCACGACACGGATCTCGAACACTTCGTCGACCGGCACAATCCCTGCCAGATGCTCGCCGTCCGGCGAAACTTCGACCGTGATCGCGCCGCCCAGCGGTTCGTAAGCCCGACGCTTTTCCAACGTGACTAAGTCGTACAGCACGCACCGCGAGCGGCTGAGCACCACAACCGATCGCCCATCGGGCGTGCAGCTAAAGTCGTGGCAACGATCGAATACATGAACCGTCTTGCCCGTCTCGACATCCCACAGGCGAACTTCCGGCAATCGCAGATTCGCTCCGTGCGTGTACAGACGGCACGAGAGAACTTGCCGAGCATCGGGCGTGAAACGGACCTTGCGAAGATCGCCAAACGTTTCCATCCGCCGAAGCTGCTTGCCGGTCCGAGCGTCCCAGATTTGAATCACGCCGGTCTTGGCGGGAGTCGGATGTGGTCGTGGCGGGAATTCGTCGTTCGACATCCCGGACTTGCCCGTGGCGACCAAACGCCCGTCGGACGAAAAACTCACGCATTGCGAATCGCGGTTCGGCACGAACGGAGCCGCATGGATCGCCGCGGTCCAGTTCGCGGTCCCGAATATCGTGAACGCGAGCAGCGTCAGCGTGTTGCGTCGTGTGAGCGATTTGCGAGCGACCATCGAGTTGGCGGGCATCATGCAGCTCCGTGATAAAAAAGCGAGGCAGGCCAACGCCGTCGTTGCGAGCGACTTGTCCGTGCCATCGCGGATCGAAGCCTTATTTTGCCTGCGCGCGAGCCAAATAGGAAATGCGTCGTCGACAATTTCGATTCGAAACGCGGGTCAAATTTTTTGCGAAGCGGCGAACCGGACTTTCTCAAATCCGGCGAGCCTCGCCAAATCGTATACATCAATCACATCGCCCAACGGCGTCGCGCCATCGGGATGCAAAATCACGGGCGCGGCCGAGTTGATCTCGGCGATCAATTGCAGACGATCTCGCACGCTTTGCAGCGAATCGACCGGCGCGTCGTTAATTTGCCAGACGGTGCGGTTGCCTTCGCGGCGAATCCGCACCACGACATCGTCGAAGTCTTCCTCGGGCGGCGGCGGCTCGTCCACGTTTGTCGGATCGCCGCCGCGGCGCACGGTCAAGCTGCTGGGCAACACCTGCTCAATGATTTGAAAGCTGGCCGTCCAAACAAAGAACACCAACAGCAAGAACACGACATCGATCATCGGCGTCATGGGGCCGTTCATATTCGACGATCGATCGCGATGAGCTGCCGGCATTCGCATCAGCGGACATCCTCGGAACGATAGACGGCGAACGTGACGTTCCAGATTCCGCTGCGGGCACAAGCCAACATGATCGGTTCCACATGCTGGTAGTCGACTTGGCGATCGCCGCGGATACGAACCTCCAGATCATGTCCGACTTCCGCCAGCCGCTGCTGCAGTCTTGCCAACAGCTCGTTCGCCTCGACGCGCCGACCGGAAACCATCAAGCCACCGTCCGACATCACGTTCACGGTCACGCGCGGCAGCGTATCTTCGGCCGCTTCCTCGCCGCTGTCGGCCACCGGCAACGGCAATTGCATTTGAGCCTCCTGCTTGGCCAAATGGCTGGAGACCAGGAAAAAGATGATCAGCAGAAACACGACGTCGATCATCGGCGTCATGTTGAAGCCGAAATCGCCGCTGCGGAGTTGCGTCGGGACTCGCATTACGAGCCTCCTTGAACCGGCGGCGGCGCGGGCGGAGTGGCCGTAACCGGCTTGCCCACGCGGCGACGTTTCAGCGGCGCGAAAGCATGCAGCGCCTGATACGCGGCTTCGGCCACCAATTGATCGACTCGATTGCGAAAGATCGCGAACGCCGCCAACGACGGAATCGCGACCAGCAGCCCGCCGACCGTCGTGACCAACGCTTGATAGATGCCTTCGGCCAATTCGCCCGCGCCGGCCGATCCCTGCGTACTGGCCACTTGCTGAAAGGCGAAAATCATACCAGTCACCGTTCCCAACAGCCCGACCATCGGCGCGATGTTGCCGATGACCGAGAGATATTCGATCTTGCGGAACAGCCGCGCCGATTGTTCAGCCGTGGCGTCTTCCAGTGCCTTCTCGACCGCGGGCCAGCCGCCTTCGATCTCGGCCAATCCGCTCAGTACGATGAACGACAGAAAACTCGGCTGAGCGCGACACGCTTGATCGGCCTCGCCCACGCGACCGGCCGCTAACAATTGCCGAACTTGCTCGCCCAATTGATCGGGCATAATCTCGCCTCGGCGCAACGTCATGATGTGCTCGAAGACCAAGTAAGCCGCCGTGAGCGACAAGCCGAACAGCACCATCACGATCAAGAAGCCGACCCAGCCGCCGGAAAAGATAATGCTGAAAAAGCCTTCCGGCGCCGGTTCAGCGGCCGGCGGCGCAACAGCGGCGTCCGATTGAGCCAACGCGACCGAAGCCAAACAAACCGTGAGCGCCAAACCGCCGATGACTTGCACGCGTTTGCCAATTTCCATCACTGGCCTGCCGCGGCCGATTCGCCAATTCGCATCCAAGCGATTCTCTCCCCGTCGAGGTGTTACTTGCCCTAAAGCTTCGCTGGTCCGTCGCATCGTTTCGGATCGTCATTCGGCGCGGCCGCTTCATTTGTCGGTGTTTTGACTGAGCGTTCGCAGCCGAGCTTCCGCCTCTTGCGCGTGTCGGCCGCCAGCATGCTTCGCGATCACTTCGCGATACAAACGAGCGGCGTCTTTCTCTTGTCCGAGATTCTCTAATTGACGAGCGGCCAGCGTCAAGCACGCCGCGGCCAAATCGGCTTGATCGGCGTGAAGAATGGGTACCCGCATCAACAGCAACGCCGCGGTCTCCGATTGCTCCAGTCGCGCGAACGCTTGGCCCACGACGAAGGTCGGGCCGGCTCGCAAGTCTTCCGGCAGCCGGTCGAGCTGCTCTCGCCAACTGGCAGCTTGCTCCGCCGTGACTTGAACCAACTGAGTCCGCCAGACTTGGGCTTCGGCCAGCAATGCGACACGCGCGTCGTCGCTGGCGGTCAGCGTGTTGAGTGCGGCGAGCGCCGCGGCACGATCTTGCGTCGCCAGTAACCAACTTGCGCCGAGCAGCCTCGCCGATTCGGAACCGCCGTCGCGAAGCCAATTGCGAGCCTGGGCAGCCAGTGCCGCGTCGGGCTGCGTCGTTTGCCAATTCAGCGGCATGGCGTACAGATAGGGCGTCGCGGCGTCGTCGGCCGTCAAACGCAGAAAGGCATCGGCGGCCAACGCCACTTGCCCGGTGTTCGCATAGCAAACGGCCAAGTCCGCCAGCAAACGGCGCTGCACCCAACCACGCGATTCGGTTCGCAGCGCCGCGGAGTATCGTTCGCTGGCTGCCGCAAAGTCGCCGGATGCGCGAAGCCGATCGGCGGCTCGATGCGGCTCGGACCAGTCGCCTTGGATTTCGACCACGCGATCCGCCGCGATACGATCCTCGCGCCCCAGCCGCCGCATGACGAGCCCGTCGCCGCGAAACTCGAGTATCTCGCCAGTCAAACGCACCGTTGCGTCTCCCGTCGGCGAGCGGACGATCGCCACGTCCTCGGCCATGGCGAAACCACTGAACAGCAACGTCAGCACTATGGCGACGAGCCGCGAACCGGCGTTCGTTAACCAAACAAGAATAGACGGCATATCAGCTTCGCGGCGGCAAATGAGTGACATCGACATACGCATGACGGCCGCCGTTTTCGGTTGCCAAACGAACGAGAAAATTAAAGCTGCCGCCAAACGGCCCCGCTCCGAACTCGATCGTATTGATGCTGGCTCCGACGCGAGCATTGCGGCGGCGAATCTCGGCCAGCTCGCTGTGAGTCAGTTGCGGTTCGTCGGCATCGGTTAGAAAGAAAATCACATCGGGATTCATCGCCAGTGCTGTCTTCAACGCATCGAGATGTCGAGTGCCTCCGTCGGCGGAAACCTTCGACACAAACTCAGCCGCCAAGCCCTTGGTCGCCGAGTCGCCATGCATCAGCTTGGGCCGCTGCGGTCGAAACGGATTGAAAATCGTCGGCTCGTCGTTGTAAAAGATGATTTGGAACTGGTGAATCTTGTCCAGCGATTCGAGGCTCTTGACCAACTCGGCTTTCGCGGCGGCCAGCGGTCGACCATCGAAAGCGTTCATACTGCCGCTGCGGTCGAACACATACACAAACTTGCTGCCGGTTCCGGTAACGCCAAACACACCGGTCTCGACTTGATACGGATTCACTTGGCGATTCGGCCGCCCGGATTGCAACAACTCGGCGGCGTTCGGCAAGGCTCCGCTGGTCATTCCTTCGACGCCGCTGGGCAAATCGCCGGGCAAAGGCAAGGCCGAGCCGACATCGACCGCCGGCGGCTTTCCGTGGGCAACGCGACCAACGGGCTCTCTGGGGCCGCTTCGGTCGCGGCAGCGGCAGCCTCGGTCGCCGCGTCAGCTTCGGTAAAGTAACGCGGTTCTCCCGTCTCTTGTTCGACCAACACAATGCCGCCCGTGCGATCGGGCTCTTTCGCAGCGCGCGGAGTAACTTGCACGACCAGTCCCAACGCCAGCATGATCGCCAGATGCAGGCCGGCCGACAGGGCCCAAGCCGGCAGCCGCCGCGTGTTGGCTTCCGCAAATTGCGCGGGATCGGACCGTGCGACCTCGCGCGTCGAATGCGGTCCAGATTGCCAAGCGGCGGCTTTGCTCATGAGCTTCGAGCGAACAGGGTGCGGTGTGGTAATCGTTGAGAGTTTCGAGCGACGTTCGCCGCGGTGGCTGGCGGTTCGTCATTCTATGTCTCGCCCGCCGCATCTGCCTACCGCGAAACGGCCAGCCGACTACCGCAAGTTTTTTGGAGTGCGGCGATTCATCGCCGCTTTGGTTACGTGGCGGCGGATCGGTTGGCGACGGCGGTCACTGCATTGTCGATGCGTTGTCGACGCATAACGGCGCTCGCCACACAAAAAGCGGGGACAAGGCCCCGCACTCCAAATCGACTGAGTCCGCCGCGACTCGACACGCCGACTGTCAACCGGCACAATGGGCGGCGTATTGAAACACCCATCGCGGCGAACCCAGGTGATCGCCGTCACTCGATGATCCTTCCGCCTCGGAACACTCACCCACGGCAATTCACCATGCAGTATCGAAACCTTGGACGAACCGGCGTCAAAGTCTCTCCGCTTTGCTTGGGCACCATGATGTTCGGCGGGCCCACGGACGAAACCGAATCGACTCGCATCATTCATAAGGCGATCGATCACGGGATCAACTTTATCGACACCGCGGATATGTACGCTGGCGGCAAGTCGGAAGAGATCGTCGGCCGAGCGATTGCGGATCGTCGGGATAATGTGGTGCTGGCCACCAAAGGCCGGCAGAAAATGGGCGACGGCCCGAACGATCAGGGCGGAAGCCGCATGTACTTGATGCGGGCCCTCGATCGCAGCCTGAAGCGACTAAATCTCGATTACGTCGACATCTATTACTATCACGCGCCGCATGAGGACACGCCGATCGACGAGACGTTGCGAGCAATGGACGACATGGTTCGCTCGGGCCGAGTCCGTTATATCGCGGTGTCCAATTTTCGAGCTTGGCGTGTGTGCGAGGCATTGTGGACCAGCGACCGATTGGGGCTGGATCGTTTCGTCTGCGTTCAGCCGCTGTACAACATCGTGAATCGCGACATCGAAGTCGAACTTTTGCCCCTGTGCGAAGCGTATGAATTGGGAGTTGTCAGCTACAGTCCGCTGGCTCGCGGTGTGTTGACGGGCAAATACCAGCCTGGACAAGAACCGCCGCAAGGCACGCGTGCGGCTCGCAAAGACCCGCGAATGATGCAAGCCGAATGGCGCGAGGCGAGTTTGGAAGTCGCTCAACAGCTCGACGCGCATTGCCAGGCGCGCGGCGTGGCGACCTCGCAGTTCGCGCTGGCTTGGTGTTTGGCGAATCGGATTCTTACGTCGGTGATTGTGGGCCCGCGAACGATGGAGCAGTTTGAAGATAACCTGGGATGCTTGGACATCACGGTAACCGCCGAAGACGAACAGTTGGTCGACAGTTTGGTGCCCACCGGCGAACACAGCGGCAAGGGATTTCAAGACACGGTCTATCCGATCACCGGCCGCCGCCCCGTTTCGGGCTGAGCCGCGTTGAATCAGCAAAGTCAGGTCGCACTCATGGATCGCTCTTCCATCGTCCACGAACCCAAACGGTCGACCTTCACGCTTGATATCGAACAGGCCTTTCCTTCTCCCATATGTGAGTAAGTTCGATGAGCAGCATTCAAGAAATCGAACAGCGGCTGATCGAGAGTCAGCTCTTGTCCACCGACGAAGTTCATTCGGAACTGTTGGCTTGGCGAGCGGCCTCGAGCGCCGCGGCCGACGAGAGCGGCGATGCGGCCAGCTTCGTGGATTGGCTGATTCAACGCGAGCGAGTCACCGAGTTCCAGGGCGATGCGATCGAAGCCGGCCATGTCGGGCCGTTTATGCTGGGACCGTATCGTGTCTTTGAACAGATTGCTCCCGGCAGATTGGGAGGCATGTTTCGTGCGACGCATGTCGAATTCGATCAGCCCGTAACGCTGAAAGTCTTCCCGAGTTCGCTGCGGGACGATCCCGAAAAGCTGGCTCGGATGGGCCGCGAAGTTCGCATTTTCTCCGAGCTGGATCATCCGAACGTGGTGCGTTCGTTTCAGGTTGGACAAGCCGGCGAGATTACGTACATCGCGCTTGAGGAACTGCGTGGCGAAACGCTCGCCAGCCGGCTCGAACGCCAAGGCCGCTTGCCGTATGCCGAAGCCTGTCGCCTCGTTCGCGACGTGGCTCGTGGGCTGGAACACCTACACCAAAATGAAGTCCTTCACCGCGATCTTCAACCGGCTCACATTTGGATTTCCGAACAAGGCGTGGCCAAGGTGATGGAGTTCGGAGCGGCTCGCGATGCCTATTCGGCGCTCGATGTGCCGGAGGGTTCCGCCGAGCTGACGCTGACCGACGCGTTCTCGGGCAACTATGCCTACTTGGCTCCCGAGCAAGCCGAAGACGTGCGGCTGGCCGATGCGCGCAGCGATCTCTATTCGCTGGGCTGTGTGCTGTATCACTGTTTGGCCGGACAACCGCCGTTTTTCGATCCGAATCCGATTCGCCTGGTGCTTCAACACGCTCGGCACGAAGCGCCCAAGGTTCACGAATCGGTGGCCGAGGTTCCCGCGCCGCTGGACGAGACATTGGCCGGGCTGTTGGCCAAACGAGCTGGCGAGCGCTTCCAAACGGCGGGCGATGTCGTGTACGCCTTGGAGCAATATGTGCCGGCGGCCGAGGAACACGTGGGCGTGGTCGAAGTGAGTTCGCAGTATCTCGATTGGGTGCGAGCGACAACGCCGACCGAGACGCGGCACGTTCACGAAACGTCCGAAGGAATCTCGCCGCAACTAACCGAATTCTTGGGCTGGATGTCCCGCCGCAAAAAACGCCGCCAAGCTTAACGCGCGCGAAAACTTGATAGCGCGATGGCCAATTCGCGTCCTTGCGAGATTGCAATGCGGCAGCGGAACCCTCAACAACCGAAGGGAAGCATGTTGATGATTTGGCGGGAGCTGCTGTGCGTGGCGATGGGCGGCGCGGCCGGCGCGCTCAGCCGCTACGCCATCTCGGTGCTCGCGATGCGTTGGCTCGGAGCCGCGTTTCCCTACGGCACGTTACTGGTGAACGTGGCCGGCTGTTTTCTGTTGGGGCTCATCGGCCAATACGCCTTGGAACGCACGCCGCCCGCGTGGCTCTACAGCGGCCTCACCGCCGGCTTCCTCGGAGCTCTCACAACGTTCTCGACGTTCAGCTACGAAACCCTGCGGCGATTCGAGGTTGGCGAAACGGGCGTCGCGATGTTGAACGTGGCGGCGAACCTCGCACTAGGATTCGCCGCCGTGGCGTTGGGGATTTGGATGGCGCGAGTCGCTGATACGTGAAAGTATTGGCCACATTGGAGTGCGGCGATTCATCGCCGCTTTCTTTTTGTACGCCGAATACGTTTCACGCCGCAATCACTCTCATCCGTCACTCTCACCCGGCCCGCCTGCCGCGACGTTCTAGGCCAACGTCCGGCAATCGGCAAACACATCTTTACCCGCGGCCCATTGATCGGCCGCGTCCGTTTGTTGCAGGGCGACCTGCAACGCGCCGTTCAGCTCATACACCCGACCATCCAAGCCGGCTTCGGCCAAAGCCTTGCTCAACCCAACCTCCGCGCCTTGTGCGATCGCTTCCGCTTGATCGTCACGCGTATAGCAGCCCCCTTGGCAGCTTCCGCAGTTTCCGCGGCAAGCCAACGGGCGAGAACCAAACGTCAAGCAGCGTCCGTCGACGCCCAGCAGAGGGCAAAGCATCGGTTCACCTGCCGCGACTCCCGCCAAGCGACGCAACACCTGATCCGCCTCGCCCGCTCCGTGTTGCCGCAACTCGTCGGCGATTGCCAAAGCCTCGGGAGCCGTGACGCCGATCGCCACCGCGCGATCTTGCTCGCATTTGTGATTGGATACCTGCGGCTGCCGTTCGGCGACTTGCTGAACCGCCGCCGACACGCCTTCCCGCACCATCGCCATCATCCGCCCAGGGGCAACCTTTCCGGCGGCGTTCCGCAGGAATCGTTTGGCCGTGACCGCGGCCGTTTCGCCTGCCCACAATTTCAGCGAGCCGTTCTCGTTAACCGGCGGTTGCCACCGCTTGGCGTTTCCCGCCTCGGCCGCGGCCGGTTGCGGTCGAAAGGCCACGTCGGCAAACATCACGCAGAAGACACCTGCCATGAGCACCATTAAACCACCCAGAAACAAAACTGTGATTGGCAACATGACGAGGCTCCTTAAAAGTCGAGTGCGAAGGTGAGCGAGCAATTCGGTCCGCTTCGGAACGCAAACAGCATTCCAAACACTAAAAGGACCGTTATCTCCAAAATAATCGGGATAATTCGGTCCGAAAGTGGGCGGTTCTGAGGCGCGGCCTGCGCGGAATGGCGCGCTCGTCAGTCTGGTTGCCACACCTGGGAAGGGAAGCGAACGCGTGTGTCTCGACGGCTTTTCCCCCAGTTGCTGACCAATGAACGCCGTTAGGCACGGAATGAAGGCGGCCTGTCACGCGTTGGTGCGGAAGTTGCGTACCGCACAACACCCCCGCCGTCGGCGCGCCAGCCGACGCACATTGCCTTCCTATTCGCCCCCCGAAACTTCGCGCCGAGTGTCTTGTTATGAATCGACGCACGCTATTGAAATGGATCAGTCGCGGATTGGCGTTCTGTTGTGCCGCCTTCGTGGCCGTCCCAGGCGTCGGCTTCGTTGTCGATTCGCTCCGCCGCAAGCCGGCTTCGACCGCCACGTTGAAACGAATCGCGATGCTCAAGACTTTGCCGGTCGGCAAGCCCATTCAGGTGCCGGTGATCGATAACCGCCGCGACGCCTGGACATTGCATCCGGCCGAAACGGTTGGACGCGTCTGGCTGGTGCGCCGCACGGACGATTCGGTCGACGCGGCGGAAGCCAAAATCGACGCCTTCACGAGCGTTTGTCCGCATCTCGGCTGCGCCATCAACATGGCGCCCAGCGGCGAGAACTTCACCTGTCCTTGTCATCAGGCTTCGTTTGGCTTCGATGGCGAACCGCTCAAGCCGCGCGAACCAGGACAAGAGAACGTCACGCCGCGAGGAATGGACTCGCTGGAATCGCAACTGGTGCAAGACGAGAACACCGGCGAATGGTGGGTGGAAGTGAAGTATGAGAAGTTCGAGCCCGGACTGACGCGCAAGGTCGCTCGGACCTAGTCGCTGACGCCCATTCTTAGTCCGGCAACGTAGATTTCAGGAGTACGCGGCGTGAGCAAGCTGTTGAACTGGTTGGATAGTCGCACGGATTATCGACGGCTATTAGCGCCGATCCGACGCCGCGTGTTGCCCAATGGGCCGAGCTGGTGGTATACGAGCGCCAGTTGTCTGTTGTGGTTATTCGTCGTGCAAATGGTGACCGGGCTGCTGTTGATGAGCACCTATAGCCCGTCCACCAATTCCGCTTGGGCCAGCGTTCACTTTATCGAACAATCCCCGTCCGGCGCCTTTCTGCGAGGCGTCCACTATTTCGCCGCCCAAGGCATGATCATTTTGTTCGGCATCCATGTGATTCGCGTGTTGCTGTCGGCTGCTTTTCGCGCCCCACGGGAATTGATTTGGGTCACCGGCCTACTACTGTTGCCATTGATGATTGTCTGGGCGATCACCGGCAACCCGCTGTCCGGCTCGCAGAAAGGCGTCGCCCAGATTGAAGTGGAAGGTAACATTATTGGCTCGACGCCCATCGTCGGTCCGATTGTGCAACGTCTATTGATCGGTGGCGATGAGGTCGGGCATCTAACCCTGACTCATTTGTATTTCCTGCACGTGGGATTGATGCCGATCGTGGTCATTGCGTTGTTAGTGGTTCATATCGGCCAAGTTTATCGGCATGGGCTTACATCGACGGACGATAAGACGCCCGGCACGACGCCGCGACCTTACTGGCCATTTCAAACATTTCGCAACATGGTGGTGCTAACGATCGTGCTGGCGATCATCGGCACGTTGGCTTGGCGGCAAGGCGCGCCGCTCGACGCTCCGGCCGATCCGACGCTGTCTCACGCGCCCCGGCCCGAATGGTATTTCCGGTCGTTGTTCGAATTGCGGCGGTACTTCACCGGCGATTGGGAATTCATCGCCACGATGATCATTCCCGGCGGAGTCTTGCTGCTGCTGTTGGCCGTGCCATTTATCGACCGCCTTTGTTCGCCACGAACCAGTGCCTTGGTGCGCGGGCTGTTTGTCGTGGGCGGCTTCGGCGCCTGGGCCGGACTCACCTATGCTTCGTTCGCTCGGGATTGGCAGGATCAAGAGTTTCAGGTGGCGGAGCAGCAGTTTCATGACATTTCGCAACGCGCGCTGACGCTCGCCGGTCAGGGTCGCATCCCGCCCAGCGGCGCGATCACGCTGCTGCGCGAGGACGCGAAAACGCAAGGGCCGGAGCTGTTCGTACGGCACTGCGCCAGTTGCCATTCGTTCGCCGATGCCGATGGTCATGGAATCGTCGCCAGTTCACCGTCCGCTCCGAATTTGTACGGCTTCGGCACCTACGATTGGGTGCGAGGTTTCCTCGATCCGGAACGGATTGCCAGCGAGCATTATCTGGGCAACACGGCGATGTCCGAAGGCGATATGGTCAGCACGATCGTGGATCTGCACGACGGCGTGGATGGTGACGACGAGGGCCGCCAGACGTTAGTCGATCAGTTGAACAAAGCCGCGCGGGCGTTGTCGGCCGAAGCTCAATTGCCGGCTCAAGCGGCCGCGGATGAAAAGCACGCGGCGGACATCGCCGAAGGCTCCGAGCTGATCGCGGGCGACTTGAGTTGCACCGATTGTCACCGCTGGCACGACAACGGCGATCTCGGTTCGGCCCCGGACTTGACCGGCTACGGCAGCCGCGAGTGGCTCGGCGCGATGATTGCCAATCCCGAGCACGAGCGTTTCTATGCGGACAATAACGATCGCATGCCGGCGTTCGCCAGCGATGCCCAACATCCCGAGAACAACATGCTGACGCCGCTGGAGTTGCGAATGCTGGTGGAATGGATGCGCGGCGAGTGGTACGAACCAGCGGTGGACGAGAATGGCGATGGGCTGATCACGACCGTGGCCGAATGGCTGCAAAGTTTCGACTCCGGTTCTTCGTCCGCTTCATCCGCACCGGTCGCCACCGGGGTCGGGCAGGTTCAGAGTCAATAACACGACGGTGGTTCACCTATCGACGTCGCGCGGGCCGGGCCCCGCACGTCCCATCGCGGTCCGGCGAGCGAATGCGGTATGATAGTCGCCCTTTGACGATTTCATCATTGCCAATCGCTATCGGAGCCATCCATGTCCACGGCCGCCGCGCAAGAGTTGATCGAACTGTCCCAAAAACTGCTGGATTGCATTGGCCAACGCGATTGGCAAACCTATCA
The DNA here is from genome assembly GCA_041399085.1 of Pirellulaceae bacterium. Classification (GTDB taxonomy): domain Bacteria; phylum Planctomycetota; class Planctomycetia; order Pirellulales; family Pirellulaceae; genus JAWKTM01. The sequence goes on along the minus strand of JAWKTM010000073.1, from coordinate 4,004 downwards.
ATTGCTGTGCGATCCGACGCTCAGTTGCTTCGAACCCGAGGCGCTAGGGCATTTGGTCGAAGGTCTCGACTTCCACCAGTTCTACTTTGCGTCGAAAACGCCGCCGTCTCGCGCTCAGAACACGCTGGCCGCTCCACGCGTGCGGATGCTTGGCGACAACGCGGCGGTCGTGACGTACACGCGGCTGATTCAGATCGAAGGTGCCGACGGAGCTCGTACCTTGGCGTTCGACGAAACGCGGGTCTGGGAACGGCAACAAGGCGAATGGCGCCACGTCCATTTTCACCGCTCGGCAAACGGCGGTTAATCGCAAGCCGATGTTTCATCCGCAAGGTCCGACGTTTTGGGAACTCGCCCGGCAGGCGCTATCGTCAACCGAGCGAGGCTACGACCTGCTGGCGCCCAAGTTTGATTACACGCCGTTTCGCACGCCACCCGAAGTCTTGAACGTCGTTAGTACGCAATTGGCCAACGGACCGCCCATCGAAACGGCGCTCGACATTTGCTGCGGAACCGGCGCCGCAATGGAAATGCTGCGTCCGCTAGTGTCCCAGCAACTCGTCGGCCTCGATCGCAGCCAAGGCATGCTGGGCGTGGCTCAAGGAAGCATGGCCGCGACGCCAAGCCCAGCCGCCGTGCGATTCGTGCGCGGCGAAGCCTTGCGACTACCTTTTGGTGACCAGTTTGACTTGGCCGTCTGCTTCGGCGCGTTGGGACACATCCTACCTCGAGACGAGCCGACGTTTGTCCGCGAAATCCATCGCATCCTGCGTCCCGGCGGACGATTTGTATTCGTAACGTCGACCATGCCCTCACGACTCTCCCTCGTCTACTGGGCCGCCCGCAGCTTCAACTTCGCCATGCATGTCAGAAACCTACTAATCCGCCCCCCGTTCATCATGTATTACCTCACATTCCTTCTACCCGAATGCGATGAGCTACTAACCAAATCAGGCTTCGACGTGAAAATAAACAACCGCCTCTGGCACGGACCACTAAGCCCGCTGCAATTAGTCATCGCAACCAAAAGACCATCATGACGGTTCACGTCCCAACCGCGAGCGAATGAGTATTGACTCCTGTAATTTGAGCGAAAGCCGCGTCCAGCGAGGCGATTTGCGTTTCCCGCGTGGCCGAAGCGGTTGCGGTGTCGCGTTCGGATTGAGCGTTGGCCGCGATCTCGGCCGTTGTGTAAGTCTGCTCGGCGCCCGCCGCCGCCGTGCTGTAAGTCTCGCCGGCCGTCGTGTTGGCCGCGTTCCAAGCGGCTTCGGCGGCCGCTTGAGCCGGGTCGCGAATGGCTTGGGCCGCGCCGATCGCCGATGAGAAAGCGGCCGCGGCGGCGGACATCGCGGCCTCGAAAGCCGCCGAGTCCTCGTTCACCGCCAAGTTCCGTTGGGCTTGTGCCTCGGCCACCGTGTGAGCACGTGAAGCGGCCGCTTCGGCCAACGCATAGTCCTTCGATGCACCCGCCAAAGCCGCCACATAGGCGTCGAGAGCCCCGGCCCGCGCGTTGGCTTGAGCTTGCCCAGCCGCCGCCAGTGTATTGGCATAAGCCAACCCCGCCGCACTCAACGCCGCCGCTCGATCCGTGATCGCCGCTGCCAATGAACCGGCATGCGCCGTCTCCGTCCCTACCGCCCACTAATGAGCTCGGCAGCCGAAATCTCACGGTCATCCCAATATGCCGCAAAGGATTTCACGTGCTCTCGTGCAGCAAAGAATTCGTTAATTCGCTCGGCACTTAAATATGACCCGAGAAATAATTCATTCCAAAGCAAGCACCCATTTGACAGTAAGAAATAAACTTGGTCAGTGTGTGAATCAACAAGAACCTCGGTGATGTGCTGGCCAATAACAAGAGCTATCAATTCCGCGTCTTCCACTAAACATAGCGTGCTGGCGAGTCCGGGACGGAGGAATACTAATGGGCAAATGTCTCGAAATGTCGCAACCTGAAGCAGCTTGCCAGAGGCAAGTTCGACGCAGTAGCTCGCGAAAAGAGGGGGGCCGGCGTAGCTCATTCCTTCATCGAACTGAGGCATTTCCGTACACTCAGTCCTCAATACACGAGTGATTACTGCACCGATTACATCGTGACTTTGCGCAAGCATTTGCGTCATTCGTTAATCCTGACGTCAACAGGGGTAGGCAGGAATTTGTGATAGGTAATGGCAAATGGCCGATTAAGGGTAGGCGATCGTCATTCATTCGGCCGTACATAATGATAGTATAAATAATACGGATCGCCGTAATTTCGCCCAGACAGCCCAGCGCACTCAGCATCAAAAGCCAGTCGCTGTTCCCTCGTCAATCCTGGGGCACCTCGTAGATGGTATTCTTCAACTAGGGCCGCCATGTACGAACGCGCTTTGTTGATGCCGTGGATGCCTACGCCATGGTCGGAGTGCCGCTGCACTAGTTCGACTACATGAAGGTACTCTCGCTGGCTCTCCCTCCACAACTCCGAATGCGTGTTAATACCATTTGCCATTGGGACGAGTCCTCCCTCTTTGAATTCCCAAATTAAATAAGGTGACATCGGCAATGGCAGGGAAAGGACTGCAGAGGTCGCCAAGTCAGGTTCCAGTTCAATGCTTGTAGTTGCGTTGCCCCGGTTTAAGCAATGCATAGTCGAGGCTGCAACAAATATGCCATGCAAAGCTGCGTCCGGAGTGCCTTTCGATAGCAACTTGTTAGTCCGAATCGATAACCATCGGAAGGGAAACCTAGAGCTGGCAGGCGAATTATACAGGTCGGTCTTTGCAAGGATGTACGCATTCGCATCGACGACTCGCCCCGTTGAGGTGTTTGCTGATTCCCGTACGGCGAAATGAAGCCCACCACGGGTTTTCAGTTGAAATACATCTCCTTGCAGGTTCTTTAATTCCAGATGTAGCAAGTCGAACTTAATTCTTGTGTAAACAGCCGCCCACTCCGGATTGATCGAGCCGTCCGCCATCTTATGTGAGATATGGGAGTGGCTGCTTTCCATCAGAGCGCGGACTGCGACACTTACCTGATCCAGTATATGATTAATGCGGGGTACCGATTCTACGTTCATGTTCAATTCGAATATTATTTCGCCCGTGGACTGCGCAAGACGTTCCTTTCCCATGCCAAAATCTTTCGTGTGCGGATCAGCAAACCAAATAAACCCCCGCGAGGAATTCGGACCGTTTTCCAATATCCCAGCAACGGAAGCTGGCGTTGTGCGGTGTGTTAACGGGTAATCGAAAGTTACCCTACTGTACTCGTTTCCAGTCGTATTCGCTGGCGGAACTGCTGGTCGTGAAGCTGGTCCTGGGCTTCCAGGTGGAGGAGGTGGCCCAAGCGGCACCGAGCTACCATTGTCCATCGTTTGTTGCCGGATCAATGGCCGAGAATAGCTCTGTGTGATGTTGGCGAGGTTCGCCGCGGCCAACACGTTGTTTGCCGCTTGATCCGCATCAATCCCCGCCAGGCGTTCCATTGGCGTGGCGTTGGTCGTGCTTGTCGTGCGGGTGAGATGGGCCGTGGTGGTGGCCGCAGTGTGGGTGGCGGTGGACTGGGCTTCGGCCAGGGCGAATTGGGCGAAGGGGTTGCCGGTGGCTAGGCCCAGCGTGGCGAGGACGTTGGCGAAGGACTGCGATTCCAGTTGGGCGTAGGCTGCGTCCAGCGAGGCGATTTGCGTTTCCCGCGTGGCCGAGGCGGTTGCGGTGTCGCGTTCGGATTGAGCGTTGGCCGCGATCTCGGCCGTTGTGTAAGCCTGCTCGGCGCCCGCCGCCGCCGTGCTGTAAGTCTCGCCCGCCGTGGTGTTAACCGCGTTCCAAGCGGCTTCGGCGGCCGCTTGAGCCGGGTCGCGAATGGCTTGGGCCGCGCCGATCGCCGATGAGAAAGCGGCCGCGGCGGCGGATATCGCGGACTCGAAAGCCGCCGAGTCCTCGTTCACCGCCAAGTTCCGCTGGGCTTGTGCCTCGGCCACCGTGTGAGCATGCGAAGCGGCCGCTTCGGCCAACGCATAGTCC
>JAWKTM010000072.1:0-37023 GCA_041399085.1 Pirellulaceae bacterium | reverse complement strand
ATCGCATCCCGCGTCCACTCTGGACGGTATTCCGTGGTTGGATCGCGCCGCGGCACGCAGCCAAGTTCAAGTCTGGCGACTGTGAACACTTCGCGGCGCTCCGCTTCGCGCCGTTAAAGCCAGTATCGCGTGATGGGCGACTTCGTTGGTTGCCGCTTTCGCGCGCCTCCGGCCCTCTCTTTGCGCATCGCACCGTTATTCATTTGCCGCGAGAACAGTCATGAAACAATCACTCTCCAAGCTCCCCGCCGGCATCTGGTGGACGGCGGGAATCATCCTATTAGTGGTCCTGGCTGCCGTCACTTGGACGTTCTGGTACCCGGCGGCGAACTCGGCCGTGGATGCAACCATTGCCGCGTTTCGCCCAAGTCCTAAGCCCACGGGCAACACACAGGATGGAGAAGCAGAAAATGACCATAGCGATCACAGTCACGCGGACCCTGATCACAATGGCCATGACCACGCGAATCACGAACATACATCGCACAATCACGACGCTCACGAACATGCCGGCCATGATGAGGCGTCGTCGCTAAGCTTGTCGACACAGGGGATGCGCAATATTGGACTCACCCCCGACTATCTAAAGCCGTTGTCGCTTCAGACGTTTCGCAAGTCAATCACGGTTCCGGCGGTCATCGTCGAGCGACCGGGCCGCACCCAAGTGCAAGTCGCCACGCCCATGACTGGCGTGGTCACGCATGTCCACGCCGTTCAAGGCGAAGCGGTCGAGCCCGGTTCGCTGCTGTTTCAGATTCGACTCACTCATGAAGACTTAGTACAAGCTCAAACGGAGTTTCTAAAAACGCTTGGCGAGCTGGACGTGGAAGAGCGCGAGATTGCTCGACTTCGCGACGTCACAACTAGCGGCGCTGTGGCGGGCAAATTGGTGTTAGAACGCGAATACGCGCGAGATCGACTGACCGCCCTGCTGCTGGCTCAACGCGAAGCCTTGCGACTTCACGGACTCTCCGAACAGCAAGTCGAGCAGATCGCCCAGCAGCGCCGTCTACTGCGCGAATTACAGGTGTTTGCCCCTTCGATCGATGCTCATGACGAGGATGAGATCAAACTTACGGCTCGGCGAGTACAACCGGTTGTCTTTCAACCGGAGATACGGAATCCGCCCCCAGCGGCCGATGCACGCGCGGCCGACCCGCCCACGGACGAGGTGCCCACGGCCGAGGCGCCGTTAGTGATACAACAGTTGAACGTCCATAAGGGTCAGTCAGTGAATGCTGGCGAGACGCTCTGCATACTAGCCGACTATCAGGAGTTATTCATCTGAAGGTCGGCGTTCGAGCAAGATGCGGCTCATCTGGTGACGTGCCTCGGCGGACGAAGTTTCAGTAGATGTGCGATTCTGCAACAGTCAGCGACAAGCGAACGGATCGAGGGCCTCACGATTGCCTATCTAGCCAATCAGGTAGACCAGGATTCTCGGACACCGCGATTCTATGTTCGTCTGCCCAATACAATTGCAAAAGATCACACCGTCGAAGGCAATCGTTATGTGCAATGGGAGTATTTGCCTGGACAACGTTTGCAGTTACGAGTCCCTGTCGAAAGCTGGCTCGGTCAAATGGTGTTGCCGGTGGATGCCGTCGCGCGAGAAGGAGCTGAGTTCTTTGTAGGTTCAAATATCAAGACGGCCATTTCGATCGCGTGCCCATCCATGTGAAATATCGTGACCAATATTCCGTCGTGGTAGCTGACGACGGCTCCTTGTCTCGGGGCGACGTTGTGGCGCTGCGTGGCGCTCATCAAAATGCAGATGGCGATTAAGAACAAATCTGGCGGCGGTGTGGGATCCCCACGCTGGTCACAACCACTAACCACGAAGACTGGTCGCCAACTTCGAACACACGCACCACGAAAGTCTGGATCGTGCTCAATACCGTCATACGTTTTGCATTACGGCAACGCCTGTTGGTCGTCGCCGCCGCGCTGTTTCTGATCGGATTTCCACCATGGCAAGCCATGCAAGCTCCGATCGATGTATTCCCCGACCTGAATCGACCTCGTGTTGTGATTATGACCGGGAGGCCCGGGGATTGGCCCCTGAGGAAGTCGAGCGCTAATCACGTTTCCACTGAAACGTCGATGAATGGAGCGAACGGTGTTCAGGTCGTTCGCAGTTCATCGAGTTGGCATCTCGGTGATCTATGTCGAATTCGACTGGGGAACCGATATTCACGACGATCGTCAGATTGTCAACGAACGGCTGCAATTGGTGCAGGATCGTTTGCCGCCGGGTATTCGCCCCACGCTCGCGCCGATCTCGTCGATCATGGGACAAATCCTCATGCTGGGAATGTGGACCGATGACGACAACGTGGAACCGTTGGAGCTGCGTACGCTGGGCGATTGGGTTGTGAGACAACGGTTGCTCACGATTCCAGGCGTATCGCAAGTTTTCACGATGGGGGGTGGCAGGAAGCAGTTTCAAGTATTGGTGGACCCCGACGCCATGTTGCGGTTTGGCGTCACGCTGCACGAAGTCAAACAGGCGGTACAAAACAGCAACGAGAACGCCACGGGCGGTTACTTGGACGAACAGGGGCCCAATGAGTTGCTGGTCCGTGCATTGGGACGCGTTCAATCGACCGACGATCTGAGAAAGGTGGTAGTGGCGGTTCGCCAAGGGAGATCCATCGCGCTCGGGCAAATCGCCACGATCACGGAAGGCGCCCAGGTGAAGCGTGGTGATAGTGCGGCCTATCTGCGGACTTCCCCCGAGACGTTCTCTGGTGGACCGGCCGTCGTGCTCACGATCAACAAGCAACCAGGCGCTGACACTCGGCGCGTTGCCGACGACGTTATGGCCGCCATTGACGACCTTCGCAACTCCCTGCCGGAAGGCACACGCGTCGAACCGCTGTACATGCAAAAATCGTTTATTGACCGAGCGATCGATAATGTCGTCGAGGCGCTTCGGGACGGCGGGATTTTGGTCGTAATCGTGCTGTTTCTATTCCTAATGAATATTCGCACGACGTTTATCACACTGACCGCCATTCCGCTTTCCATTGTGATGACGGCGATCGTGTTCGCCATCTTTGGCCTCTCAATCAATACGATGACGCTCGGCGGGTTGGCCGTGGCCATTGGCGAGTTGGTGGACGATGCGATTGTGGATGTGGAAAATATCTATCGTCGCTTGAGAGAAAATGCGTTACGGCAATCGCCGCTTCATCCAATGTTGGTCGTTTATCAAGCCAGTGTGGAGGTTCGGAATTCGATCGTGTTTGGCACGATGATTGTTATCTTAGTGTTCATTCCACTGTTCGCTTTGTCTGGCATGGAAGGCAGACTGTTCGCCCCGCTGGGCGTTGCCTATATCGTTTCGATTCTGTCTTCCCTCTTGGTCTCTTTGACGGTAACGCCGGTGTTGTCCTACTGGCTGCTGGGACGTACTGGACTTGGGACGCATAGTGCGGATGGTATTGTACTGCGTGCCGTGAAACGATTAGGGGAAACCGTGATTCGCTTTAGCCTGCGGGCTCCGCGGTTCAATCTCATGGTGACGGCGGGACTCGTGGCGGTCGCCGGCTTGTTCGCCTGGCGTTTGGAGCGGGATTTTCTGCCTCCGTTCAACGAGGGCGCCGTGCAATTGAACGTGGTGTTGCCGCCCGGCACATCGCTGGACACGTCGAATGAGATCGCTGGCCGAGTCGAGCAGCGGCTTCAGCGGATTGATGATGTGGTCAAATTCGTTCGTCGTACGGGACGCGCCGAACTGGACGAGCATGCTGAAGGCGTGAACATGACGGAGTTCATCATTGAACTCGATCCTGAGTCATCACGGTCGCGGGAACAACAACTGACCGAGATTCGCGAAGCAATGGGCGATATTACGGGGATTGTAACAACCGTCGAGCAACCGATCGCTCATCTCATATCTCACATGATTTCCGGCGTGAAGGCGCAGATTGGAATTAAGCTGTATGGAGATGACCTCGACGTTTTGCGTCGCAAGGCTCAGGAGTTGATGGCGGCGATGGAGTCGGTTCCTGGAGTGACCGATCCGTTGATCGAGCCGCAAGTAATCATTCCTCAGTTAAGGATTGAATTGGACCGGGATCAATTGTTATTGAATGGCTTGACTCCGGCCGAAGTGAATGAGTTCATCGAGACGGCCATGAACGGCCAAGTTGTATCCGAGGTGCTTGATGGACAGCGGACTTTCGATCTGCTTATTCGCATGGACGAACGGTATCGGGAGGATCCGGAAGCGTTAAAGCGTCTGACGATCAACTTGAAAGATGGCGGGCGAATTCCGTTGCAGGCTGTTGCGAACATCTATGAGTCGGGCGGCCCGAATACCATCAATCGCGAAAACGTGCGGCGTCGAATCGTGCTGCAATGCAATGTGGAGACACGAGGCGTTGTTGATGTAGTGGGAGACATCCAGCGTCGGGCCCAGCCGATTGTCGGCAGTTTGCCGCCCGGTTATTTCGTCGAGTACAGCGGCCAGTTCGAGAGCCAGCAGTCGGCATCGCGGGTGATTGGTTTGTTATTCGTGGTTTCGCTGGGTGGCGTGCTGTTGGTGCTGTACTCGATGTTTCGATCGATCAATCTGGCGTTACAAGTGATGATGGCATTGCCGATGGCGTTCATCGGATCCGTCGTTGCTTTGGTCGTGACAGGACAAACATTAACGATTGCAGCGATGGTGGGTTTCATTTCGTTAGCCGGGATTGCTTCGCGCAATGGCATCTTGCTGCTGAACCATTATCTGCATCTGGTGAAATACGAGGGCGAGGATTGGTCGCAGGCGATGATCGTCCGGGCTGGAGTCGAGCGCTTGGCGCCGGTGCTCATGACGGCGTTGACCTCGGGGATTGGTTTGGTGCCGCTCGTGATCGCGGGCGGAGAACCAGGCAAGGAAATTCTGTATCCAGTGGCGACGGTCATTCTTGGCGGCTTAATCAGTTCGACGATGTTGGATTTCTTCGTCCACCCAGCGTTGTTTTGGCTGATGGGCTTGCGAGCCGCCGAGCGCGTGGTGAACTCGTCGGATTCCGAACAGAGGTTGCTCGACGGATCGTCGTCACCTTCGTCGGTGGATGCGAATGCGGCTGACGTGGCGACCGCGCGATAGCGGCCACGTGACAGCGGCGGCAGGAACGCCGGACTAGGGCGCTCAAGTCGTCAGCGGCGGTTCCGATGCGAGGAACTGGGAGATGGCTCGTTCGACCGCTTCCTCGTTCGATGGCGTGTCGAGCAAGTGCGCACGAATTCGGCCGCGACGGATGACGCCCTTTTCCAGCGACTCGGTGAACAGACGAAACCGCAGAGCGACGGTGTCCGACGACGACTCGTCCATTTGGTGTACTTGGCAGTCACTCGGGTGTGCGGCGATTAAGATGCTGGGCGACTTGCCATCGGTCGGCCGAGCGACAAAGGCGGGGCAGCCGTAGCAGTCAACTGACTCCAATTTCCAATCCGCCGAATCGAACTCCGAGACGGAATCGACTTGAGGCTGGCTATCGAGGAAGCTGGTCTGCATGGAACCAATCCATTCGACGCCCAGCGGCATCGGCCCCGCGCTGGAGCCCTGCGATTCGTCGACAATCATACGCCAGTAGACTTGCGGCCGCACGGATCGCTCCGGCGTTTGGGCATACGTGACAATCAGATCACGTCCGCGAGGATAGCAATCCTCGATTGTTTCCGCGTCGCTCGACGAACGGGCAGGTTGCCAAATTGCCGACAACAGCCGCATCCGTGGAAGCTTGACGCCGCCGCGGGTCCATTCCGAAATGCCGCGGTTGGGCCGCGACAAATCCATTTCCAGAGAAAACGCCGCCGTGCGCCAACTGGCGAGATGACCGTCGCAGTTCCACATGCTCGGATGATATCGTTGCCGGATAAAACGAAAAAACCCCGCCGCTCGCAAGCGAGACGGCGGGGCCGGAACAGAGAAGAGGCCGAGGTCGCAATCGGTGAACAGAATAACCGTGAATAAGGCTGACTTGTCAGCAGCTACCTTGGTCTCTACCCAAACAGCACTAAGATGATGATAACAAGATCGGATGGCGTGTCCATAGTCTGGCAGAAAAAAAGTGTCAACACGGATGGACGACCTGCCGCGCACGTGTGTTTTTTCCAATCACCGAAGCGAGGAAGCCCTGGTGAATTGTTCCTATCGGGAAGTCTGTGAAGCGGCGGCACGAGCCGGCGGAGAGGTGTTGCGAGGTTGGCTTGGTCGGATTCGAGCTCGCGAGAAAGGCCGCAATGACCTCGTGACCGAAGCCGACGTGGAATCGCAGCAAGTCATTCAGCAGCTTGTGTTAACGCGATTTCCCGAGCACCTGTTTCTGGGCGAGGAATCGACGGACGAGGGGCGACCGGACTTGCGGCAGGCGTTCGAATCCGACACGCCGGTTTGGATTGTGGACCCGCTGGATGGCACGACCAACTTCGTCCACGGGCTGCCGGCGTTTAGCGTTTCCGTCGCGGTTTCCCAGCGGGGACGAACGGTGGCTGGAGTGGTGTACGATCCGATCGCCGACGAGTGTTTTTCGGCGACGGCCGGGGGCGGGGCGTTTTTGAACGGCGAAGCGATTCGCGTGAGCGACTGCCGTTCGCTCGATCAGGCATTGGTTGCCGCCAGCTTTTCGGCTCACGTCGAACGCGATTCGCCGGAAATTCGGCGGTTCGTGGAAGTGATGATGCGTTGTCAGGCGATTCGCCGCTTTGGCTCCGCGGCCCTGAATCTTTGCTACGTAGCGGCGGGCCGGTTGGACGGTTACTGGGCGACCAGCGTCAAAGCGTGGGATGTCGCCGCCGGCTGCTTGATTCTGGCGGAAGCGGGCGGGCAGGTCACCCACATCGACGGCCGTCCATTCTCGTTGCTGGATCCCCGGTTCGCGTCGTCAGCGACGGAGTCGCTGCACGGCGAACTCGTCGAAGTGTTGAAGGCCGCTGGGTAGGTCCGCGCTCGGCGCAGGTCCGCGTTCGGGCGCAGGTCTCCCGACCTCGCCGAAACCGCCGACCGCAGGTCTCTCGCAGCGCTGGGAGACCTGCGGTCAACAGCGTGCGGGGTCGGGAGACCCGGCGCACAGCGCGATCCAGCCACACCCATCGAAGACTCTGGGCGTGCCACCCAGAGCGGGACTCTGGGCGTGCAAACCAACCGTTTTCGTCTGGGGGCTCGCTTTGCTCGGCCCCAGGCACACCGGGGATTGGCACAATTGAATCCCCATATAGGGGTGTTTGAGGGTCATGTCGCGGTTGAAATCAGCAAATTGAACACCTGCGGCAAGTTTGCAGCTTTGATGATTCAGCCAGACTGCGTAGACTAAAACCTACTTGTGCTGCTCGCGTTTTGTTCCGCCGAAGTCTTTTCTCGGACGCACCTGTCGCACCTCACTTTTCCCGATGCGGATACAGCACCACGCTTCGCTAGGCCCGTTGACGCTGGCCCTCGTTCTGATCGCGATGATCGACGGGGGATTCGCGCCGAGGTCGCTTCGTGCGCAGCCGATGCCCATAGCGAATCCAGCATCGCCGGCCGTACAACCTTCGGCCGGTGGCTCGGTCAGCGAAACGGCACCGGTGTTTTACGTCCGCGACAAGGACGGCAAGCTGGTCTTGGTGCCGGACATCACGTTCGAAGAATACGACCGGTGGTGGAATCGCAAGGAAGGGGGCGGCGACAACGGCGCACCGGCATTTGCCTTCACTTCGGTGGCGGTCACCGGCACGACGAATGGCGATCGCGTCGAGCTGGCATTGGTGGTCGAAGGTCGAATTGCCGGCGAGCGTCAGGGTTACGTCCGCGTGCCGCTGGGATTGAGCGACGCGTTTCTGCGCAAGCCGGCCGAGTACGAAGGCGACGGCGACTTGGTGTTGGAGTTCCAGCCGAAATCGGGCGGCTACGTGGCTTGGATTCGCGGTGAGAAGGATTCGTCGCACAAGCTGACCATGCAACTGCTCGGCTCGGTTCGCAAATTGGGAGCGGAACGATCGACGCGATTTGAATTGCCGACGTTCCCGACGCGGTTGGACATGACGCTCGACATGCCGAACGCGGTCGTGGAAGTGACCGAAGCGTCGTCGAAGGCCACGGCGCCGGCGACGAACAATGGCGAGACGACTCGGGTCAATTTGGAAACCAACGGCGGACAGATCGAGCTGCGTTGGCGTCCATCGCGAGGCGCCGTGGCTCAGGCGGCGACGGTGCTGGAAGCAAGCTGCGCTTCATCCGTGCGGATCGAACGCATCGAAGGTCGGCGTCGAATCCGCGGCGAGGCGAATCTGCGCGTGTTCAGCTACGGCGGACCGATCGAAACGTTTGACGTTCGATTGCCGCCCGACATGGAATACACGCCCACCGCGAATCCCAATTTCTCCATCGAGCGACTGACGGCCGACGCCGAGGCAATCAACAACGGCGGCAGCACCGTGGTGCGAGTGAAATGGCAGGGCGCGCCGACAAGTGGGCCGATCGAATTGCGATTGTTGGCCGAGTCGACCAAGTCGACAGCCAATGGAGTCAAGTTGGAAGCGGCCGGTTTCGAGGTGCTGGACGCGGCTCGGCAATGGGGCCACGTCGATTTCGTGGTCGACGACGAGTATGCGATTGAGTGGCTCGAACGCAAAAACGCGCGTCGCGTGCGCGACTTGCCTGCCAGCGGAGTGTCGACGAAAACGCAAGCTCGGTTCGACTACGATCGCTTTCCCTATTCGCTGGCGTATCGCGTCACGGCACAGCCGGCCCGCGTGTTCGTCGATCCGGTGTATGTGTTGTACGTTCGCGACAAACAAATGGTGCTGGACGCGACCTTAAACTACACGATCCAAGGCAGCGCGAGCGGCTTGAAGATCGACTTGGCCGATTGGACTTTGGACAGTGTCGAGCCTTCGTCGTTGGTGAGTTTCGATCGAGCGGACGCGGCGGGAGGCCCATTGCTGTTGACGTTGAAGTCCGAAGCTTTCACCACCAGCCCGCCGCTTCAGATTCGCGTGCAAGCGCATCGGGAATTGGAGAACGCGACCGTCTCGGCCACGCTTCCCCGGCTGCCGGACGCGAATCCTTCGCCGGCGATTGTGGCGGTGGTTCCGGCCGACAATGTGGAATTGACGCCTCGCGGCGAGGAACTCGTGGGGCTCGTGTCGGACCCCTCGCCACCGCAATTGACGCTGGGCGACTGGCGACAGAAGCCGTGGTTTTATCGCGAGCGAGCTGGCGAAGCGACCGCACGATTCATTGGCGACCATCGCGTCCGCGAGCGGATGTTGACGGTCGAGTCGCAGTCGGACGTGACGCTGCACAATGCGCGGGCCGACGTTCGTCAGACGCTGGATTACACGATCGATTACGAGCCGATCTCTCACGTGCGGTTGCTCGTACCCAAGAGTGCGCTGGCCGATCGGTCGTTGACGATCGAGGCCGACGGCGAAGTTTTGCCATATCGCATCGCGGAACAATTGTCCTCGGAACCGCCGGTGGATTCGCTCAGGCCGATCATCGTCGACTTGCTCGAACAGCGTAGCAATCAACTGCGAATTCGCTTGAGTTATTCGCTGGCACTGGACGAAGCGCCGACCAATCGGGGCACGGCGATCGACTTGCAGTTCGCGCTGCCTGACGCCAATCAAGAGATGACGGTGCCATCGGCGGAAGCGGCGATTAAGGTGGCCGACGCGATGCTGATCGACTTGCGCGAAGGAGCTTGGCGCGATGAAACCGATCCGGCGAGCGGCGAAATGCGTTTTGCCAGTTCCGCGTGGCGCGAGCCGCTGCGGTTGCGAGTGACGCGGCTGCACAAGTCGAATGGCGGAGTGGAGGCAACGCTGCGCCGAGCTTGGCTGCAAACTTGGTTGGCCTACGACGATCGACGGGACCGAGCTTCGTTTCGCTTGCAAGCCCATTCGAGTTTGCTGAAGGTCGAACTGCCGTCCGAGGTTGACATTGACAGCGTGCAAGCGACGGTCGATGGCGAGTCGCCGCGGCTGGTTTCGATCGACGACGAAGGAACGGCGTTGATCGGCATTCCCGACAACAAGGTTGGCGGCGAAGTACTTCTGGAGCTTTGGTATCGCTTCGGAGACAATCGTCCCGGCGCTGGCTGGATGTCGATCGCCGCGCCGCGGTTGGCCGGACAAGATCGCAGCGATCTGTTCTTCTGGCAATTGATTCTGCCTCGCGGCGAGCACCTGATGACCACGCCGGCCAACATGATGGCGGTACAGCAATGGTGTTGGCGCGGCTACTACTGGGAACGCTGTGCGACGCACGACCAGCGGTATTTGGAACGATGGGTCGGCGCGACATCGCGCGATCGTGAAGGTCCGCCGGCGAAAGCCACGAATCAATATCTGTTTAGTTCGCTCAATGCGGTCGACGACGTCCACGTGCTGACGGCCGAGCGGAGTTGGTTGTTGCTGTTGGCAGGCGGTTTGGCGCTGATTGTCGGATTGTCGTTGATTACGTTCGCCTCGTTGCGGCGACCGACCGTGCTGTTCGCGGCCGCGGTAGTGATTGTTGGACTGGCGTTTCAAGCGCCGGAGCTGGCGGCCTTTGTCGCGCAAGCCGCCGTGGTCGGACTTGCGCTGGTGTTGTTGGCTCGCTGGCTGGATTGGGCGTTGGGACGGCGCTACGACCGGCGCGCGATTGTGCGAGCCAGTTCGATCATGCCGAGCGGCGAGTCCAAAACGACCGAGTTGCAGTATCGACGCATGGAAGGAAGTTCGCGCGGCACGACCCAATCGGTGCCGGGGGCGTTGCAAATCTCTCACGCCAAACAGCAAGCATGAAACGGCCGGCATCCCATCTCGGCGCGCTGGCGTTGGTCGTGTCCGTCGCGATCGGCTGGTGCGCGGTTTGCGCTGGCCAGTCAGCTCCGACGGATGGTGAAAACGTCCGACCGGCGGCGAACGCATCGTCGCGACCCGAAGCGAAACGCGACGGCAGCAACGGCGGTACCATTCCCTATCGGCGCGTTTTCGTCCCCGACGATGGTAAGGCCGAAGTGCTTTCGCGCGATTGTCGTGATTGTCGTCCGGTGAAAGCCGACGAATTTGAAGCGCTGTTGCGAGCCGCGGCGGCGATGTCTCGTGCGGCTCCGGGCGCGAACGGCGCTCGACTGCGGAGCGCCGAGTACTCGGCCCAGTTCCGTGACGGACAAACGCTGACCGGCCAAGCCGAGTTGGAGATCGTCGCTTCGTCGGCTCGCAACGGGTTGCTCGCGCTGGAGCCGCTGCGCATGGCGATTGGCGAAGCGACTTGGGACGCGACCCCAGGTGAGGCAATGGGCGAAGACGGCACACGTCCCGCTCGGATCGGCGCGACCGTCGACGGCACGATCAGCGTGTTGCTGACACGTCCGCCAGCGGTTGACGAAACCGAAGAGACCGATGCTGGCGACGAGTCCAGCTTGGATGTCGAGGCCATCACAGGCGGCGAGGCCAGCACAGACGGCGAGGCCAGCACAGACGATGAATCCAATTCGGCCGAAGATTCTGACGCAGCCGCCCCAACTGACGAAGCCAACGACGCGACCGGCCGACCGGAACAAGATGGCGAACTCGACGAGACGAATTCCACTGTCGTGCGGCGACTGCGTTTTCCTTGGACTCTGCGAGGCGAAGCGACTGAGTTGGGCGATGTCGAGTTTCGCTTGTCGCTGCCGCCGTCGCCAACCAATCGTCTTCGGCTGACGCTACCTGCCGACAAGCGACCGGTTTGCGATGTGGGAATCGTCACGCGACGAAGCGAAGCGTCGGCCGGCGCAATCGAAGATCGGGAGCCGAGCGAAACAGCCGATTCGGCGAAGATCAGGCGAGCGGCAGATGAGAAAGTACCATTGGGACGCTGGCAGCGTCCTCCACGTCGCCGATGCTGGCAGCGTCTACCACGTGGCCGATGCTGCCAGCATCGGTAGGTACGAATTCCGCTGCCGATCGCCTGAACAAGACAACGACCGTGTCGGACGAGGGATCAAGCGACGCTTTGGCCGAAGCTGACTCGACGGAAGCGGCCGCCGCCGAAGCGCCAGTAAATGCCGAAGCCAATTCGGAGTGGCTGATCGAATTGGGCGGCTACTCGCAGGCGACGATCCGCATCACGACGACCGATCAGCTTGAGCGCGGACGCCCGTTGGCTTTGCTAACGAGACAGCAATTGCGATACGAATTGTCGCCGCGTGGTTTGCAGATGACGGCCGAGTTGGGTTTGGACGTTCACTACGAACCGCTCAGCGAAATGACCGTGACGTTGGCCACGCCGCTGCAATTGATCTCCGCTCGCAACGAAGATCGCGAACTGGAGTGGAACGCCGAATTCACGGACGACGCAGCGGCGCGCGAGGTGACTTTGCGATTCCCACAACCGGTCATTGGCTCGGGCCGCAAAATTCGGCTGACCTGCATCGCGCCGATCGTCTGGGACCAGCGGTGGCGATTGCCGGCGCTGCGCGTAAACGACGCTCGTTGGCAACAAGGTCAAGCGACTCTGGAAATTCCAGACGGCGTGTTGCTGAAGTATTTCGAGGTGCAACAAGGTCGCGAGATCGCCGTCGAGCCGTTGCCGAACAAGGGACAATTGCGTCGAGTCCAGTTGTATGCCGAGCAACCGTGGATGGAAGTCGTCGTGTCAAGCCGCGCTGCGGAACCGGAATGGACCGGCGCGACGCACATTCATTTCAACGGCAGTTCGCTCAGTGCCACGGCCGTGCTGGAGCTGTCATCCGCTTGGGGCGATGTGTACGAATCCACGGCTCTGGTCCCCAAGGCGTGGTTGATCGACGCGATCGAAGCGGTGACGGACGATGTCGGACTGCGATCGCAGGTCACGTCGGCCGGCCCCACTTCGCAGCGCGTGCAGTTTCAGTTTCAAAAACCGGTCTCGCCGAAACAGCCGGTTCGCATTCGCATCCGAGCCCACCGCGAAGCCGCGCCGGCCGGGCGCGCGATGCCGGCCGCGCAGATGCGATTGGTGGATTTTGGCGATACGCCATTGCGGCGTCATTTATGGGCGATCACGACAGACGCCGGTTTTCAAGTGCGTCGTCGAGATGACTTGGCAAACGACCCGTTCCTCCCCGTGTCGGCGACCGACCGCGAGCGCGAATTGTTGCCGATCGACGCGGCCGACCTGTTGGTGCTCGACACGGATTCGCTTCGCGACGACGCCTTTGCGTTCGTGCGCCAGCGTTCGGCTTTCTCCGGCGAATTGCTCGTCACAGCCGAAGTGGATGACGAACGATTGAACCAGCAGTTTCGCATCCAGTGTTATCCTCGCTCGACGCCGCTCCGCCGTGTCCAGGTGCATCTGTCCGAACCGTTGGATTCGTCGCCGAAGTGGACGATCGACGGGTCGGAGACTCCGCTGGCGGCCTCGCGCGTCTCGGCTTCGGCGGCGACCGACGATGGCGGTGAAACGTGGGAGATCGCCTTGCCCTCGCCCCGCAGCGGTCCGTTTGTTTTGAACGGGCGCATCAGCGGCGGCTTTCATCAACCAACGATGCTGGCGCTGGCTTCGTTGCCCGAAGCGGATTCGCAAGTCGGTCGCTTGTTGGTCACGCGGCGTGGAGATCGGCGAGCGACGATCGAAGCGGCCGACTTGACGCCGATTCCCGTCGATACGTTTCAAGCGGGTGAGTACGTCCCGGTGCTGGGCAAGTATCGCTACGAACCGTCGCATTCGGTTCGCGTGCGTTTGGCGCCCGAGCCTGTCGCGGCGCGAGCAACTGGGGCGCGAGCAACTGCGGCGCGAAACGAAACGGGCGATCGTGGCGGCGCGGAAGCTTGGATCTGGCGACATGAATTGGAAACCCAAGTTGCCTTGGACGGATCGGCCAGCCATCTTGCCCGTCTGCGAATCGAGAACCAAGGTCGCGGCCGGTTTGCCGTTTCGTTGCCAAGCCAAGCCGAGCTAAAGGAAATTCGTGTGGCGGGCGTTGCCGTCATGGTTACGCCGTCCGAATCGGACGACAGTCAGTGGCTTGTCGAATTGCCCGCGGGCGAGCGTTGGCCGGTGATCGAGGTGGCGTTCGTTTCGCAATATCCTCGGCTGCGCGACCGTGTTGGTTTGCAGCCCGTCGCGGCGACGTTCGATCTGCCGGTGTTGGAAACCGTGTGGCGGCTGCATTTGCCTCCCAACTTTGCCGTCGATTCGCAAGCGGCTTCGATCGCTCCGTCGCTGCGATGGCGTCGTGCCGTGCGCGAGTTGTTGTTTGGCGCTGAATCCTCGCCGCTCAGTGAAATGGACACGCTGGCCCTGCCGCTGCCCGAGCCGCCAAGTACCGAGACACCAAGTGCGGAGCTCGCGTCGACGGAATCGCCCGCCGAATCGAATGCGACGCCTGCGGAAGAAGGCCAGAACCCGGCGACCGTCGTCACTGCCGATCCCGTGGGGCCATGGGAAACGGCATTGAACAATCCGGAAAACAAGCTTCATTGGCACGCGGTCGAACGGTTGCTTTCCAACGACGAGGCGACAACCACGACGATCCGATTGGTCCATTTGCCAACTCGCCGGGCGTTCGGCTGGGCCGCTTTGCTGATGGCCGCCGCGATTGGCTGGCGGATCGCCCGCACGCGAATGAGCGTTCTGGCGGCGCTGGTCGTCGCGACTTGGGCGGCGGTGATCGTCGGCCCGATCGGTTGGGCCGTGGTCTTCACCGGCGCGCTGTTGGGACTCGCGCTCGGGCTGTTGCTGGTGCTGGCGACACCGGTTCGTTCCGCGACGTTGTCGGTTCGGACCGAAGACGCTTCGACAGTGCCGCTGTTGCCGACCGTGGTGCGAATCCTGATCGTGGCCAGCGTCGGCTCGGCCACGGTTTGGTGCTCGACCAACGTGCTGAGCGACGATACGCCTCGCGTCACGGAACCCCCGCCGGCCGAAGCGAATACGGCTGACGACGGCACTCCGCGCGAGACAACGGCGCGGCGACCGACGCCGTTTCGAGTTTACATCCCGTTGGACGAAGATGGCCAACCAACAAACGACTACGTGTATCTGCCGCGACCGTTCTACGACGCACTTGCGAAACAGGCGGCCGCGACGCCCGATTCCGAGCGGGGATTCCAGATTGTTTCCGCGGACTACGAGGGCCAATTGACGCGGCGCGTGGATGACGAATCGCTGAACGTGTCGGCACTGACGGCCACGTATCGCATCATGACCTTCGCGGCCGGCGCCGAGATTGTTCTCCCGTTGCGACGCGCCCAGACATCCGTGACGGCGTTGCAGTTGGACGGTCTGCCCGTGTCCATCAATTGGGATGCCGAGGCCAATTCGATCACCGTGAACGCGGACCAACCCGGCGAACACCGGTTGGAAGTGTTCATGCAACCTCGGATGCAAAGCGACGAAGTAACGGCGGGAATCGAGCTGACGGTTCCCCCCGCGGCGCGAGCGCGTCTGTCGTTGTCGCATCCGGGCGATGTGCCCGAGCTGCGTTTTCCGTCGGCGATCGGATCCGTCACTCGGCGTCTTGAAATTGGCGAAACACAAGTGGAACTCGGTGCGGCCAGTCGCTTGGCGATTCAGTGGCCGTTGCCGAAAGCCGAACCGAAGATGCCGACCGAGTTATCGGCCGATCAGTATGTCTGGCTGCAAGTGAGACCGACGTCGGTGCTGGTCGAAGCTCGAGTTACGTTTCGCACCAGCGGCGCACCGATCCGCGTCGTGCAAATGCGAGTCGACCCGCGACTGAATCCGCTGCCGCTGGACGAGGATTCGCCGGTCGTCGATCAACGCGTGACCGAGGGCGATCCGCGCCAGATGCGGTTGTTGTTGGATCGCGACTACGAACGCGAAGTCTCCTTGCGATTGCAATTCTTATGGGAGCCGGCAGCGGGTGAGGCCGAGTTTCACTCGCTATCGCTGCCGCGTATTTCGCCGGTCGTGAAGCAAGTCGGCCGGTATTGGTTGGCGGCCAGTTTGCCCACGGGGATGGTGACAAGCGAGCCGGTGGATGACGCCATCGAACCGCTGGACCCAGACAGTTTCGCCGCGTCTTGGGGCGAAGCCAACTCGTCGCCGACACTGGCATTCGCCCTTGCGGGAATGGACGTGCCGATCAGTTTGCCGCTACGCCGCCAAGCCACGCCGATCCTGGCCGACCAACAATTGGATATTTCGATTAATGCCCGTGTGATGGAGCTGACGTATCGAGCTCAGTTGAACGCCGTGTCGCTGGATCGATTTCAGTATCGCTTCGACGTGCCGCGAGGTCTGGAGATTCAATCGGCGATCGTCCGTTCCGATGTCACGCAGCGCGTCCGTCCGGCGCTCGACGGCGAGGGCCACTTGACCATTTTTCTAAGCGAGCGGCTGCGTGGCGAAGCGGTCATTCAGTTGGTCGGAACCTTGCCAACGCCGCTCGGAAAGACGTTTGAAACTCCGTCGATCCGCTTGCTGGATGTCTCCACGGCTGGCCATCGCACGCGTGTGTATCGGCAATCGGATGTGTCGGTGCAAAGTCAGCCGGCGATGGAGTTCGCCGCCGACTCCGCCGTGGCTTGGCACGCGAAGCTCGGGCGGATGGTTTTGGATTGGGTCGCTCCGGCGGATCAAACTTCGGAAGCAGACGACGCGGCTGAAGCAGTCGAAACCAATACGCCGACCGCGTCGAACCCGACCGCGTCGAACCCGCCAGCGGCGACGCCGAGCGCGCCTCAAAACTCGTCTCCAGACGCGGCGATCGAAGCGGCGGTGCCGCCGATGCTGCGGGTGACGCAGAATCAGCCGCGAGTGCGAGCTCGCATGGTCACCGAGCTCGCGCCGCTGGACGACGCGTGGCAAGCGAGTTTGGAGGTGTTGGTGGACGTGGCGGGCGGCTTCATCGATCAGCTACGCCTAGAAGTGCCGCCGCAATGGAGCGACGTCGCGGCGGTGGATGCGCCGGGCGTGGCGATTGAATCGCGAATGGCAGCGGGGCAATCGCGCGGTCAGATCGTGATCCGTCCGGCCGAACCAATCCGTGGTGAATTCCGATTGCGGTTGCGAGGCGATCTTCCGGCTACGTCCGTCGATATCGTGCTCGTACCCGACGCGACGCTGCTGGGCGTGACGTCGGTCGACCGGTATGTGATTCTGCCAACCGATTTGCAACGCAAGCTGATCTCTTGGGAAATCAGCGGATTGCGGGAAACGGAGTTGCCGGATGATTATGTGTTCGCCCACGAGCAGCTCAAGTCGCACGGCTCTTATCAGGTAATCGGACAAACTTTTCAGGCCAAGATCGCGCACGTCGAACGCACGCAGTCCGCGGCTCAGGTTCGATTGGCCGACATTGCCGTGCGATGGAAGCCCGACGGAGAATGGTTCGGTTCGGCCGCCTACGATTTGGAGCCGGCCGGACGAAAACAATGTGCGTTTCAGGCTCCCGCCGATTGCCGCATCATCAATGCCGTTGTCGACGATTTGCCGGTCCGCGTGATCCCACAGCCGACTGGCGGTTTCGCGATTCCGCTCGGCTCGCGCGATTTGCCGCAGCGGATCGAAATCGTGTTCACCTGCGACGGCCAATGGCAAGGGAAGATGGAAAGAAGCACCAGCTTCGTCGCTCCGATGCCGATCGACATTCCGGTCGAGCGTACGTTGTGGACCGTCATCGGCGAGCCGTCGGATATGGCTCGCCGGCCGCAACTGCCGGGAGCCGTTTCGGCGGTTCGGCAAGAAGCGTATCGGCTTGAGTCGGTCAGCAGCTTGATCGACTTGGCGGCCGATGTCGCGGCGGAAAGCGGCGGCGCGGAGCTCGACAACTGGTACCGTCGTTGGAGCCAGCGACTGGCGCGCAGCCAATCGCGGTTGGACCGCTGGGCCAGCGCGAGCACGCTCGACCCGACTTCATCGACAGATTCGGCCGACGCAGCCAACTCGGCAAACAGCGCCGATACGTTCGATCTGTCCACGTTTTTAGAGATGGTGAGAACAAAACAGAACGCTATTTCCGAGCGTCTTCGCGTGGGAGAAGCGACCGAGCCGCAGGAAACGCATGGCCATTGGGTCGACCTGACCGATGTGACTTTGACCGCCTGCGGACTGGCCGAACTCGAGGAAAGCGACGCGCCGAGCACGGCGACCGTCGCACGCGCGATGTTCGTGGGAGCTCGCGAACGCATGGAATTTCGATACGAATCGCGAGCCGTATCGCAGTTTTGGCAGCGAGTCGCGTTGATGTTGGTGATCGGCGGACTGCTGCTGACACTGGCGATGTTGCGGTCGCATGTGCCGCTGGGCGAATGGTGTGCTCGCTGGCCTTACTTGTTCGGCGTCTTGGCCGGATTGGCTTGGTGGCTCTGGTTGCCGCCCAGCTTTCTCGGATGGGTGATCGTGGCGATCAGCATGATTGGCGCGGTCCGCTTGCCGGCGGCTTCGCAACGTTGGCCGCGTGTGACTGAACACGGCACGACCGTGATTCGCAACGGCGGATAGTCCGGTGAACTACTTCGCGCATGCCTATCGTTTTCTCGCGGATCCTTACTTCGTGGCGGGAACCGCGACTCCCGATTGGTTGAGCGTCGTGAATCGTCGGTCGCGGGCTCGCGAGCGACTGGCGGTCCGTTTCATCGACGACGACGACCCGCTGGTCCGCGCCGTGGCGCGCGGCATCGTGCGGCATCACCGAGACGATGACTGGTTTCATCGCACGCGTGCCTTTGCCGAACTGAGTTTGGAGTTCACGTTGGCGATTCGCGATTCGTTGCCAGCCGACGATGGTTTTCGCCCCAGCTTTCTCGGACACATTTTGGTCGAGCTGTTGCTGGACGCCGAATTGATCGCGGAACATCCCGAGCGGTTGGACGCGTACTATCGCGTGCTCGATGCGTTGGATGTCGACTCGGTCAGCCGCGCCGTGAACCAGATGGTTACCGAACCGGCTGGGATGTTGCCGCTGTTCATTCCCCGGTTTTCCGCCGAGAGGTTCTTGTACGACTACGCGGACGATGGCAAACTGCTGTTTCGCTTGAACGGCGTGATGCGGCGTGTGAAGCTGCCGCCGCTGCCCGAATCGTTCCGCGAGTTGTTTCCCGCGATGCGGCGGCAAGTCGCCGATCGCAAGCTCGAGCTGTTACGCGAGCCGTAGCGGCGTGTCGAGCGGAACTTGTCCACTCTCGCCGTGCGACGCGTATTGGCCCACGTGGTTGACCGCGCCGCATCGCTCTTATTTACTCGTTTGTCGTGAGCTCCCGGAACGGACCACGGCGATTTGCTTGGAGAAACCGATGAAATTTGGCATGAACTTGTTGCTCTGGTCCGGCGAATTGAACGACGATCTGATGCCGGTCTTGGAAGGGCTGAAGCAGATGGGTTACGACGGCGTCGAGTTGCCAATGTTCAATCTCGACCTCGACTACGCCGCCTGGGGCCGACGGCTTGATGATCTGGGACTCGCGCGAACGGCCGTGACGGTTCGTACCGAGGCGGACAACCCGATCAGCCCGGATTCCGCGATACGCGCGGCTGGCGTGGCGTTGACCAAGCGAACGCTGGACTGTTGCCAAGCGGTCGGGGCCACGCACTTGGTCGGTCCGTATCATTCCGCGCTCGGCTTTTTCAGCGGCGCGGGCCCGACGGCGGATGAATGGAAATGGGGCGTCGAGAGCATGCGGCAAGTGGCCGAGCACGCGGCCTCGACCGGTGTGACGCTGGGCATCGAGTGTTTGAATCGTTTCGAGTGTTACCTGCTGAACACGCACGCCGATTCGGCTCGGTTTGCCAAGGAAGTGGATCATCCGAATTGCCGCATCATGTACGACACGTTCCACTCGAATATTGAAGAGAAGAGCATCGGCGACGCGATTCGCGGGGCGGCCGACATGATTTGCCACGTTCACATTTCGGAGAACGATCGCAGCACGCCGGGCACGGGCCACGTGCATTGGCAGGAGAATTTCGACACGCTGCGAGAGATCAACTACGACGGTTGGTTGATGATCGAGGCATTTGGTTTGGCTCTGCCAGAGTTGGCCGCCGCCACCAAAATCTGGCGTCGCATGTTCGTCGACGAAATGCAGCTTTCTCGCGACGGCCTGGCTTTCATGAAGGCTCAACACGCTCAGCGTTGGCAGTAGAAGTGCATGACATTGCAACTGTAGAAGTCGAAGTTGCGAACACGAAAAAACCCTCGACACATTTACTGCGTCGAGGGTTTTTCATGGGGAGTCGCGACCCTGCGAGATCGCGAGTGCATTGAAACTCGGGGTGATTACTTGAACACGCTGGGGTCAATCGAGATGTCGCCCAGATCGGTCGTGCCGTTCTTAATGGTCAGCTCGACCCGGCCCTTCGACCACTTCTCTTTCTTGCCCTTCACGGTTGCTTCCGTGATATAACTTGGCTTCTCGTGCCAAACCTGGAACGTCCATTTGCCGTCCGGGATGTTTTGGATCTCGAAGTTGCCGTCCGCGTCGGTCACGGCCACATACGGATGATCCTTCACAACCAGATAGCCCTTCATCCACGGGTGAATGCTGCAGCTAACCGGCGCCGGCATTGGCTCGGCGTTGTCAAACGTCTTCTCGATCTTGCTGCCAGCCGGAATCAAGTCATTGAACGGAGCGTTGTCATTCAAAGCCGCGTTGGTGTTGTGGCCAACTGGGTCTGAATTGCCGATCGTCAGCTTGTGACCGGTTTGCACGACTAACACATGCGGCTCGAAACGGCAGAAGGCGTTGTCCAGCAACAATTCCGCCTCGGCGGGTTCGGCATACGAAGGATGCGGCTCGGGGGCCTTGTCGCCGCGTCCGACATACAACGCCACAACCACGTTCGACAAACCTTGGTTGGCGTCGTTCACCAACAGCGATTCGTCGACTGGGTGCTTCTGCGTGCAGAACTCGACATCCTTGTTGACGTTCACCTTCTCTGGAACGGGCCCGGTGCCGCCGTAAACGAAGCGACCCTTCAAGTGGCCATAGCCCGCTTCGGTCGGCTCGCCCGTGGTTTCGGCCGGAGTGGTTTCGGCGGCCGTCGTCGACGCGTCGGTGCTTTCCGCCGGTTCGGTCGTGTCGCCTTCCGTCGTGTTGCTTTCGGTCGTATCGGTCGAGCCGCCATCTTCGGACGACGAGGCGGTTGTGCGCTTCTTCGGCGCCTTCGTTTCCGAACCGCAACCAGCGGTCAGACTCAACAGACCGATCAGGGCCAAGCAGGCCATGCTCCAACTGAGCTGTTTCATGAAATTCCCCTTTGCACGAGAGCTGTAAACGGAGTCGACGAGCGTCATCCGCAACTCTCGTCCGCCTCCGAATGTGTGGTTGTCAAAGATCGCCGCAGATTTGCAAAGACCGAGCCAACTTGAGATGAATTCGCAATTCACTCACAGCCGGTCCGCTTTGCGTAACTGTAGGACGTGTCGATTGTCTCGCAAACCCCGTGATTCGCACGGGAGACCGAACGCCGCGCGATTTGCCTAAGCGACGATGCCGTCGATGCGTTGCACAGTCTGTTCGTGACGCACCGACACGCGACCGTCATGATCGGCGCGCTGATTGTGCGAAATGTCACACGGCGGTCGATTGCCGCGACTTTTGAATCGTTGTATCGTTTCGTCCCACGAAGCCCGACACGAATAAGCCGTGCGGACGTTCAAGCCAACTTGCCGCCTGGGGAAATGGACGGATGGAAGAGTTCGCCAAAATCGCTTTTGCCCTGTTCACTCTGACGGCGATGGAGATCGTGCTGGGCATCGACAACATCGTGTTCATCGCGATCATCACGGCGCGACTGCCGTTGGAAAAGCAAGCCAGCACGCGGCGGTTGGGATTGGCGGCGGCGTTGGTCATGCGAGTGCTGTTGCTGTTGACGCTGAAGTGGATTCTAGCGTTGGACGAACCGTTCTTCGAGTTCTCGCACTACGTGCCGATGCGGGACGGCGCGCTCGCCGGCTTGCACGGTTGGTTGGTTTCGCACGAAGAGGTAAATGGCATCTCGTGGCGCGACATGATTCTGCTGGTCGGCGGACTGTTCTTGATTGGCAAGAGCGTGTTTGAAATACACGAAAAGATGCAAGGCCACGGTCATGAATCGCACGGGGGCGGCAAGCCGGTCAGTGTCACGAGCGTGTTGATTCAGATCGCCATTTTGGACATTGTCTTCTCGCTGGATTCGGTCATCACCGCCGTCGGCATGGCGGACAAGCTTTGGGTGATGGTTGTGGCGGTGATGATCGCCGTTGGCGTGATGATGATCTTCGCGGAAAGCGTCAGCAAGTTTGTCGAACAGAATCCGACGTTGAAGATGCTGGCGCTCAGCTTCCTGATCCTGATCGGCGTGATGCTGGTCGCCGAAGGGAGCGGCACGCACATGAACAAGGGCTACATCTATTTCGCGATGGTCTTCGCGCTCGTGGTCGAAATGCTGAATATGCGACTGCGCAATCGAGCCAAGCTGCTTCGCGAAGCGGTGCGAACTTAACCGCGTCGAAAAAAATGCGCAGCGTGCCTGGTGTCGTAGCGCAGCGAAGCCCCCAGCCGCAACGCGTCGAGCTCGTAGCCTACGTTGCTCCTATCTCGTACTCGTACGCAGCGAGTTAGTCTCCCGACTCCGCACTGTCGACCGACCGAACGTCTCCCGGCAACGGGGCATGGACGCTAGGCAGGAGACCCGCGGTCGGCGGTTTCGGCGAGGTCAGGAGACTTGCGCCGAGCGAGTATCACATGTCGGTACCATATTTGCCCCGTCTACTTTCGCTGAATACGATGGTGACGGAGTTTAGGTGGCGACATTGGCCCGCGCGGGCCCCGTGTCCCATCCACAGCATTGTCGTCCAGGTCGCGGGAGTATCTTGATATGAGGTGGTTTGTTGTCATCGGCTGTTTCGGTTGCCTCATGGGAGCGCAAGCCGCGTCGGCTCAGTACCCTTATCCCTACGGCTATGGATACGGTTACCAGCCAGGAGCAGCGACGGTCGGCGAAAGCTATGCCCGTGGCATGGCCGACGTTGTGCGCTCGGCCGGCTACGCAAATCTGATGAATTCCGAAGCCGCGAAGAACTACGAGTCCGCGCGGTCGGCGAATCTCGATAACCGCAAAAAGGCGACGGAAACGTACTTTGATCTGAAGCGAATGAACCGCGAATACCGCGCGGCCGCGAATCCTCGGCCTAGTTCAGACGAACTGTTCCGTGCCTCACAGGAGGCATTGCCCTCACGGCTTAGTCCGGGCGAACTCGATCCGCTGACCGGCGAGATCAATTGGCCGCTAATGTTGACCACGGATGTCTTCAAACCGCAACGCGAGTCGCTGGAGCACATGTTCGCCACGCGTGCTGCCGGCGTGACCGACTTCAATCTATACCGCGATATGTTGGCCACAACCGATTCGATGATCGAAACCCTGGTCGGATTGGTCCGCGAAGTTCCGCCGCAGGATTACGCCGAGGCCCGGTCGTTCCTGAAAAGCCTCCGGTATGACGTGCTGAAGCCCGCGCAATGAACGTCGGTCGGTTTGCGAGATATGTTTGTCTTTCCGCATTTTCCGATCAGCATGAAAGCTGGCGTCTGTTGCCCGCGACCGACTCGAAATGACTCCCGGTCGCTCGACGCCGCCCCAACTCAACGAAACATACACAAATTTGTGGAGCTAACTATATGATCCGTTCCGTCGCACTGGCCGCGTTGGCCATGCTGTTGTTGTCGCCGCTGGCCGTGAAAGCGGATGATCGTCTGGAGGTGAGTCGGTTGATGCAAACCGCCGCCAAGGGAACGGCCGAGGAGAAGGCCGAGGCGATTGACGACTTGGCCCGGTACGGCGAACGAGCCGAACCGGCCCTTCCCACACTCGTTGCGGCGCTTGAAAACGAGAGTGCCGATCTTAAGTGGCGAGCCGCCCGCACTTTGGGTTCGATGGGCGAAGCGGCATTGCCCGCGATGCCCGCGCTGCGAAAGGCGGTGAAGTCGAACGAACCACGCGTGGCCGCCTATGCCGCCTACGCTTTGGGGCGAATCGGCGAAACGGCCGCCGAAGCCGCGCCGGACATCATTCCGTTGATCGTAAGCAAAGACGCGGTCACGCGTCGAGCGGCCCGCGATGCCTTGCGACGCATTCGGGCCCCGCGCGAGATCACGCTGCCGTTGATGGCTCAAGCGTTGGAAGAAGCCAACCCGGACGACGTGGTGCCGGCGCTGCGGACGCTTTCTGAATTGGGCGAGGAAGCTTTGCCGGCGGTCGAAGCCGCGTTGAAACATCCGCGAGCTTGCTACTGGGGATGTTTGGTCGTGGCCGATTTGGGGCCGAAGGCGAAGTCGACCGTGCCGTTGGTCGCCGATGTGCTTGAACATCGTGATCCCGAATGCCGACTGCAAGCCGCCGTGGCTCTGGGTGAAATCGGCGAAGACGCCCGCTCGGCGGAACAGGCCGTGTTGGATGCGCTCAAGAACGACGAATTCGACGGCGTTCGCGCGGCGGCGGCCTACGCGCTGGTGAAGATGAAGTCGGACGACTCGGCGACCGTCAAAGCCCTGCTCGACGCTCGGGCCGACGACGACCAGCTAGTGCAAGTCGTGAGCGCCTGGGCGTTGATCCAACTCGCCCCGAACAACACCGACTTGGTGCGCGAATCGTTGGATGTGGTGTTGAAGGGACTGAGGTCCGACGATCCGAAGGTGCGAGTCACAGCGGCTCGCGGTCTGATCGAGTCCAAGGCCCCGCGCGAATTGGTCGGGCCTCAATTGGTCGCGGCATTGCAGGACGCGAACGACGAATTGATTATCCAGATCGTCGAAGGCTTGGCGGGCATCGGCCCCGATGCGGTTCCGGCCGTTATGGAAGCGATGAAGAACCCCGAGCTGCGACGCGTGGCGACGTTGATCATCAACCGGATCGGTCCGGACGCGAAGTCCGCGGTCCCCGGTTTGGTCGAAGCGTTGCAAACCACGGACAAGGATTTGGAGCTGCGTCGCGAGCTGCAATTTGCGCTCGGCGGCATCGGTCCCGCCGCCGCCCCGGCCGTGCCCGAATTGGTCGAGTCGCTTGCCAGCGACAACGCCGAAGTGCGTCGCAGTGCAGCTTATGCATTGGGAAAAATCGGAGCTGAATCGAAGCCGGCCGTCCCCGCTCTGCGAAAGCTCGTGGCGTCGGAAGACCGCTACGATCGCATCGCCGCCGTTTGGGCACTGCTAAAGATAGACGCCAGCAATCCTCGGTTGCGACAAGTGGCGGTGCCGCTGCTGATCGGCGCGCTCGACCACGAGCGAATGGTTGTTCGTCTGGAAGCGGCCGAGGCGTTGGGAGAAATCGGCTCGGACGCCAAGCCAGCCGTGCCGGCCCTGAAAGGCTTGCTCAAGGATCCCAGCCCGTTGGTCCAAGCCGCCGCGAAGGCGGCATTGGCAAAGATCGGCGAGTAACTTGTTTTCCAAAAAGTGAATCGTGAAGCGGCCGGGCGTGAATTCGCTCGGCCGTTTTCGTTTGGGCTGCTGGGTTCTTTGTTCTTTGTGCTTCGTGCAGTGTGCCTGGGGCCGAGCGTAGCGGAGCCCCCAGACGCAAGACGTTAATTTCGGAAAAACGTGCAAGCGGAAGTGCGCGAGCACTCGGTTTCGCCGCCAGGAGACCTTCGGTCGGTTTCGGCGAGGTCGGAGACCTGCGCCGAGCCTTGGCAGGGCCCGAGCGTGGCCCAGGCCGTTATTTGCGGCGGGCACTCGGCAGGAGCCTCGTTCTCCCGGGTCGGGTGGCGTCAGGTTGGGTGGCACGCCCAGAGTCTTCGATGGGCGTGGCTCGCGTGGCTCGTTCGAGTCGTTGCCCGGCACGTTGGGTATAAGTCTCGTGACGGGCGTTCTGGACGCTTCTCGATGGCTCGTCGCCTTCGCAACGGCCGACTGGACAACAATTTGCCGGTACGGTCACGGTTTGGATGGCAGGTCGACTTGGCTTCATGGCCCCGGCCGGTTCGCCGGGGATGCCGTTTCGCGAGTTGGCTGCCAAAATGGTAACGATGGAAGATTGGATGATTCAGTGACTCGCGATCGGTTAACTCATGGCACGAGTGGTTTTGGCAATGTCGGGCGGCGTCGATAGCAGCGTGGCTGCTTATCTGCTGCGCGAGCAAGGACATGAAGTGATCGGCGTCTTCATGCGACATGGCGAGGAGTCGGTCGAAGCTTGCCGCGCGCCCGACGGCTCGTCGCCGCTGTTGCCAGTCTTCGAACAGCGAGCCGATCACAAACAAGGGTGCTGTAGTGCTTCGGACGCCGCCGACGCCCGCCGTGTGGCCGACCGGCTGGGCATTCCTTTCTACGCGTTGAATCTGAAGGAGGATTTCCGGCAGATCATCGACTACTTCGTGGACGAGTACACGGCCGGCCGCACGCCGAATCCGTGCGTGATGTGCAACAATTGGTTAAAATTTGGTCGGTTGTTCGACTACGCGGACAGCGTGGGGGCCGAGTTCGTGGCGACCGGGCACTACGCGCGGTTGACGTCGTCGCCGGAACCAGGCGGATTGCCCGAGTTGCGGCAGGGCGTGGATGATGGCAAGGATCAGTCATATGTGCTGTTCGGCGTCGAACGCGAGTTGCTGCGGCGAATGCTCCTGCCCGTCGGCGATTTCTATAAGCCGAAGATTCGTGAGTTGGCCGCGTCCATCGGTTTGCGCGTGGCGGAGAAACGTGACAGCCAGGAAATCTGTTTTGTGACCTCGGGCAAACACGACGAATTCGTGCGGGCCCGACGCGGAGGCGATTTCGACACATCGGGCGAGATTGTGACGACGGCTGGCGAAGTCGTCGGGCATCATCCAGGCATCGAGCGGTTCACGATCGGCCAGCGAAAAGGGCTGCGAGTTGCGTTTGGCGAACCGCGGTTTGTCGTGCGGATCGAGCCGGAGTCGCGACGCGTCGTGGTGGGAACTCGCGAAGAACTAGGCCGCCGCGAACTGACGGCCGCTCGCTGTAACTGGTTGGCTACTGATTTGCCAACTCACTTCCGTTGCACGGCCAAGATTCGCTACAACAGCCCAGCCCGACCCGCAACGGCGGAACGGATGGACGACGGCCGACTAAGTGTTTGTTTCGACGAGCCACGTCACGGCGTTGCGCTAGGAGCAGGCCGTCGTCTGTTACGAAGGCGACCGGGTGCTGGGCGGCGGCTGGATCGAGTGAGGACTCGTCCGAAAGTAAGTTGCCGAATCGCTTCTAGCGGCAAAACGCGAGCGTCCGGTTTCGCGTCACCGGACTGCTCGTGCCGTTCCGCTAAAACGGCAAGTTTGCTCGCGTGGAATGCCAGCCCTTCATTCCGCGCATGAAAAAACCTCCGATTGTTTGTAATCGGAGGTTTAGATGTCTATACGACTTGGAAGAAGGCGGCTAAGTCTTGAAGCCGCCGCCCAAACCACCGCCCAGCCCTGGACCGCCACCAACTTGGCCCGGATTGCCGCCCGATTGGCCGCCTTGCTGACCCGTCACGAAGTTGAACGTGGCCACGTCGCCAATACCCGAGAAGAACGGCGAGCCGTTATAGCGAACATACCGTCGATCGGCCGAAACGATGGCTGACCCGAGGAAGTTCGTGCCTTCGGGCAAACTGGTGATGACCGGCATGTAGCCGACTCCGCCACGACCGAACAGCCGCGGATCACGGAAGAAGCCAGCTTGACGAGCCGCCACGAAATTACGCAGGGCCGTGGGATCGACCGAGCTGTTTAGCTGTTGAGCCAACACCGTGCGACCGATCGCTTGTTCGGCGTTTTGCAAATGAGCAATTTGCTTTTCCGCAATCGGCTCTTCGCGACGGCCCTCTTTAACGTCGAACAACACCAACGCACCGTTCTCGGCCAAGTCGATTTGCTGACGCATGTGTTCTTGCTTTTCGGTGCCGTAATGCTTGACGACATCGACGGTCACTTTCCCAGCCGTGACATTGCCCCACACGCGGCGAACTAACATTCGATAGTCGCCGGTGAATGCATGAGGGCAAACATAAGCCTCCGAATAGCCATCGACGCTGTTACCTTCCGACGTGGCAAATGTATCGCCGAGCAATACGCCGCCGCCACTGGTTCGCAGGTTCTGAACCGAGCACAATGTGCCGGTCGGTTCTTCGACTAACAAATCCAAGTCAGCTTCGCCCGTCCAAGTAACCACGACGATGCAATCTCGGACGAGCGCTTGTTTGATGTCCGTGGCGAATTGCTCGGCTTCGTCCGACCGCCCCTCTTCCAGCAATTGCGTATGCGTGGCCTTGGCGATCAGCTTCGCCTCGTCCTCAATATGCTGATTCTCGCGCGGCCAAGCTTGCGACAGAATCCCCGCACATGCCCAACGGATGCCGTCCACGTCGTTCAACTGCCGTGCGAGTCGCAGGCCGTGCAAGTAAGGTTCAGCACGGAACGGACTGGCTACCGAGTATTCGCGGAACAATTGCAGAGCCCGTTCATCGAAACCAAGTTTCGCCATGTAAGTGGCTGCGTGGATTAGATCCTCATCGTTGCGGCTGAAGTCGATGGCCGACATCAAAGCCCGCTCGATCTCCGGTTTCGGAGCGCGACCGGCTTGCATCGCCAATCCCATCGCTTCGAACATCCACGGTTGAGCGAAACCGTGTCGCAACGCGGATTGGATCATGACCGCCACTTCATTGAACTTGACCTTAGCCTGCTCTTGTCGTTCGTGCTGGTAGTCGTTCGCCGCGTCGTGCATTAGCTCGCGAACGGTCTGGCGAATACGAGCGTTCTCGTCGGCCAAAGCCGTGATTTCTTCACGAGTCGGCGTGCCATCGGTCTTCGGCAACACCTGCGAAGCTCGCACCTCGAAATAACGATTCCAAGCATCCACGTCGGTTTGCCCAGCCGATTTGTTCAATCGGATGCGGCTAACCTTGGGACCAGTCGCGGTCGCCGGACGCACTCGGTATTCCGGGGCCGGAGCCGTCGTGGGAACCGGCGAAGCAGAAGGCTGCTGTGCGTTCGAAGGTGCGGCCTTCTTGGACGTGCCGAGCTTCAGGTCGTCTTCGACGGCGAACATGCCACCGCCCATGCCGCCCATACCCATGCCGCCCATACCGCCGCCCATGCCTCCCATACCACCGCCCATGCCGCCCATGCCCATGCCGCCGCCCATCATGCCTTGGCCCATGCCGCCGCCCATGCCGCCCATCATGCCGGCGCCCATCGGAGCGATTGGAACAACCAAGTCGCCCACGGGATAGACCTTCGTGATCAGCTTAGTTTCAGCCTTGGTGGGAGTGGTGATCTGCAGCACTTCGTCATCGATGATGTACGTCAGCCCAAGGCCCTCGAGCATCAGCCGCAATCCGGCTCGCATCGAAACGCCGTTCAAGTTCACGGTTACGGGCGTCTGCGTATCGATGCCGTCATCTTGCAGGCTGAGCGTATCGATGTGGATTGGAATCTTGTGTTCATCCGCTAGGAATTGGACCACATCCGCCAATGGCGTGTCCAAGAATTCCAACCGCGCCGGTTTGTCGAGCGCTTCGTAAATCTTGCGTTCCTGCGGCTTGTCGCCCATCAGGTCCATCGACTTGTACTTTTTACGCAAGTTGGTGATGCGTTCCCATTCTTCCGGATCGGGGTAAATGATGGGGTACTCTTCCGTAAACGGAATCAACGCTTCCTCGTTTCGCTTCAGCGCTCGCAAAGTTACGGTGGCGCGTTCGCGAAGCACTTGCATGTCACGCACGTTGCTGGAGAATCGCGCCATCCAAGATGCGGCGATCGGCGTCGTCTGAGCCGGCGCCAGTTCACGGACTTGAGCCGCGATGTCGGTATCCGCCAAGCGGTACTCGCCCTCGTCCATCAGCGAATCGAACTGGGCCATCAGGCTTTCGATCAGAGCTTGCTTACGAGCTAATTGGTCCAACAGGCGCTGATTGGCTTCGGCCGCCACACGATTCTGCTCGGCCTCTTCCCGCTCTTGGCGAATCACATTCTCTCGCAATTCCACTTCGCGGATCGCGCCAGCCAGTCGCTTGCTCAACTCGTCTCGCACGCCAGCGCTAATCCCGACCGCCTGGTTCACGCTTTCCAATTCCAGCTTCAAATCGCGAACGGCCGCCGATGGATCGGTCGCCATCATTTCACGAGCTTGACGAATTTGCAGATTCACCTCGGCTTCGATGCGACCTTCCAGACGACGGCGCGGCTTCCACGCTGCTCAGGAAATCGTCGCCTCGCTCGGCGAATTCGCTGGCCGGAGCGCCTGGCACCTGCAACTGAGTCAGCCGCAAATCCTTTTCGTCCTCGGCCACGCGTTGGGCGGCGCCTTGGACAAGCTGTGCTTTCGCATTCAGAGGATCTAATCGCAGGGCTTGGTCGGCGACCTTTGCCGCACCAACCGTGTCACCGGTGCGAAGCGAGTTGGCTCGAGTTCCGCCAATTGATCGGCATTCGCCGGATCACGCAGGCCGCCTCGCGCAGCCGTCGGTGCCCAGGTCGGCAGCCCCGTGCCCGACCCTTTGCGCGCCAGCTCGACCAACTGAGGCAGGAAGTTATATTCCACGTTCGACTTGCCTGGGTTCACTTGCCAAGTCATCTCAACGGGATGCCCGCGGCTTCGGCGGTCATGGCGACCGAGCCCGCCTTCGCATCCGACAGCACCGAACAACACGGTGTCGCGATCAGTTCGCAGCGGCGGAACCATCTTCGGGTAAACTTCGCCCAGCGATTCGGGCAAGCGAACCGCAGTCGGCCAAACGACCGGCAGCTTTCGCCACTCCAGCTAAGACCACTCCGGCCTGACGAGCCGAGTTCGCCTGGTTGGAATCAGATACAGCATGCCGCCCGTGTGATTCGCCAGTGCCGCCAAGCCTTCGATATTACGCCGTGGCCCAATCGCGAACGAGTTGACCGGCACTCGGGCGGCGACTAATTTCTTTGCCAACGCATCGAACTCCCGCGACTCGACAAAATTCGCTCGGCTGATGCCATCGCCGATGTAGACCACGGCTCGGCCAGCACTCGCCTTCGCGCCATAAGATTCGACGGCCGCTTGAAGCGCGGCGCTCATATCGGTCGACCCCAGCGGCACGCGAGCGTCCAGCTTGTTGAGGGCCGCCTGCATCTCGGCGCTGTTCGCTCCGACAAAGCCCGGCGTCATTGGCACCGCGTTTAGGTCGACTGCGACCAAATGCACGCGATCCTCGGCGCCCAAAACCGACAGCATGCTCTTCAAAGCCGTCAGCGAATCGTCGCGAAACACACCGGTTTGGCTAGCGGACGTATCGAACAACACGACCAAGTCGTGCGATTTCGCCGCCGCGGGCTTCACCGTGGGAGACAGACTCAGTGCAAAATACGTTTCGCCGGTCGACTTTTCGAAAGTCGAGAGATGAGCTCCGGCGGGTGGCGCGGCGGACGCACCGCCAACGGCCATTGCCAAGAAAGCAATAGAAAGCAGGAACCGACCTAAGGTCATGATCGAAACTCCAAGGACAGAAGTGAGTTTGGGGCTCTCCTCGTTCCGAAGTCGAGAACCCTGCCTTGCCCGGAATTGTTTTCGGCGCGCAAACGGCGTCCAGTGGCTTCAATTCTATTCTGCCCGAAGTCGAAACGCCACACAAAATTCGTAAATTGTGCGAATGCAACCGTTTGCTGTCGCCAAGAAAACGAAAATGGGGGCCAGCCGGCTGTGTTGCCGACCGACCCCCACGCTTGGTTGCAGTGGTTCCGAATTATCCGCCGGGCGAGTTCGCTAGCGGAGTTCGGTCAGGTTCGTGAGCCGTTCTGACGCCGTTCGCAGGATCGAACCGATGTCGTCCAGCGCTCCGGCGGCTTCCAGAATCATTTCGCGACCGCAGCCGGACGTGAGCCGCTGCCAGGGGGTGCCGTCCGTCGTTGCGGAATCGACCGAGTAGAAGTTCTCGTAATACTCGCTGGAATCTTGCCAAGCGTACTCGTCTTGATCCAGCCCGTAGTACTCGATCATTTCTTCGCGAGCCGCTTCGCGCTTCATGCGGCTGACGTTGCTGACGGCCGTCTTGACCAAAGCCACCCAGTCCACGTCTTGCAGATTGGCGACCGTTTCCGCGATCGAGGCGTCGGTTAGCGAACGAGCCGACTGGGCAAGCGGCGAGTTGACGACTTCGCCTAAAGCCGCTTGCATCTCCTCGGTCGCCGGCGCCTCCGACACGTCGACTTGCTGTTCGATCGCGTCAACGTCCCTCGCATCGGCTTCGATCACCTCGGCATCCAGATTGATGGTGTCCTCGATTTCCGCCGTCGGCGCGGCATCTTCCGATTCGTAACCATAATCCTCGCCGTAGCCGTAATCATAGTCGTAGCCATAATCGGCATCGTAATCGTAGCCGTAGTCATAGTCGCTTTCGTCGGCGTAGTCCCAAGCAGCGCTGCTGTCGTCAGCCTGCGGGAACTCGGCCACTTCCCATTCCTGCTCGACATCCGATTCGGCCGCGATCGCGTCTTCCGAGGCCGTGTCTTCCACGGTTTCTTCGGTGCATTCGGCTTCGTCGTTCGCGGTATCGGCCAGCCACGGATTGCGACCGTAGTGGCAGTCGTATTCGTAGGCTTCGTACTCGTTGGCGTAGAAGTCCGCGTCGTAGTCGTCCCACGAAGTGACTTCGTCATCGAAAGTCGCGTCCACTTCCGTCGTTTCGGTTGCGTCCGTCGCTTCGGTGGACTCGGTCGCTTCCTCCGTCGTTTCGGTCGCTGGGGCGGTCTGGTCGACCTCTTGAGTCGGGAAGTTCTCGAACAAGTCTTCTTCCCACAACGCTTCGGGATCGTCTTCCCAGTACGCTTCGTCTTCGTTGATCGAAGTCAGAATCTCAGCGTCTTCCGTCGTGGTGGATTCGTCCTCGAACCGGGCCACGAACATGTGCCCGCCGCGCTCGACGCCATAGACCGCCACGTACTCGTCATAAGTGAATTCGTAGTCCGCTTCGACATGCGGAGCAGCCGGAACCGTGGTCTCCGTCACTTCGTCCGCTGGAGACGCCGCCGCGCCGTAGACCGCTTGGTCGTACTCCAAGTCGTAGCCAGACAGGCAGTGGCCAATGCCGGACAAGTCCGCGGTCTCGCTGTCGACCGCGTCGCTCGTTTCGGCGACCTCGTCCGAAGCGACCTCTTGCACGTCGTCCGACAAGTCGATGGTCGACTCGACCGCTTCGCTGTCTTCCGAAGCGTATTCATCGTGCCACGGACGATAGGACCGGCCACCGACATACGGGCAGTGGCAATCGTCGAAATAGTCCCAATTTTCGGCGACCAAGTCGCCGCGACTGTCGTCTCGTTCAGCCGCATAGTTTTCCAGTTCACAACCAAAATAGTCGTCGGCGGTCAGCGGACACACGTCAACGCGTGACGGGTGGACTGACCCCGAGCCGAGCTCGCTGCCTTCGCTTTTTTCGACCAGCAGCATCGTTCCGGCCAGGGCGGCCAGCATCATCGAGAGAGCCAAGCAGGGGCGATTCATTCGCTACATCCTCCTGAAGAAAACGCCTTACGGATTCGGGCAACCATGCACCGTCGCACTTCGCACTTGCTATTGGCGGTGACGAGGCGAGAAGAATGTCACCGCAGGAATCGGTATCGGAGTTGACTGATTCGATAACTTAGGTAATCGGCGAAGTATCGAGAAACTGCTAGCGACTTGTTCGATCTTGCACGGCCAGAAAAACGGGCGAAACCCTAGCAAAAACCCGAATCGTGACGTTCGTGACGCATGCGCCACGCACTCCATCCACAACAGCTCGCACACCCACAGCGAATGTGGCGAATGCCCGCTCACGTCAGCTTGGCGAACCGCCGATAAATCACTAAAGTCATCATGTTACTAATGTATCTTTTCATTCGCTTCGCCGAGCTTTCCCAATGTTCGCCGTCACTTCGTTGCAACCTTTTATTGCCGTGGGAGTTACGCTGGCGGTCTTCGTGATCCTTCAGGTGCGGCGGGGAACGCCCACGGATTGGCTGTTCTTGATCGCCCTGATGATTGTGACGTTGAGCGGGATCCTGACGCCCGAGGAAGCGTTGCGCGGATTCGCCAACCAGGCGATGCTAACAGTGGCCGCGTTGCTGGCCGTAACGGCAGGTCTGCGAGCCACCGGCGTTATTGACTGGATCGGACGAAAACTGCTCGGCAACGTCGCGACCGAAAAGCAGGCGCTCGGAAGACTCGGGCCGGTGTTGATCGCGTCGTCCGCGTTCCTGCTCAATACAGCGGTTGTGGCGATGATGATGCCAGTCATCATCGACTGGTGCCGACGGCGAAATGTGTCGCCCGCCCGGCTGTTGCTGCCGCTCAGCTACCTCGCGATTTTGGGAGGCGTTTGCACGCTGATCGGCACCAGCACGACGCTCGTGGCCAATGGCGTTTTGCGAGTGGAATACGAAAAGTGGATGGCGAAATCGTCAGCCGGACTTTCCGAGCAAGAGGCCGCGCGGCTGGCCGAGTATGTCGAATCCGTGCGGCCAATGCCGCTGTTCGAGCTGGGCTACGTCGGCATCCCCGCGGCACTAGTCGGCATGACGTTCATGATCTTCGTGGGGCCACGTCTGTTGCCGCGAACTCGCGATATCCTGAATCAGTTAGGCGAACAGCGGCGGGAGTATCTCGTCGAAATGATGGTGCGGCCCGATTGCCCGCTAATCGGTCAAACGATTGAAGCGGCCGGGCTGCGTCATTTGCCCGGCCTGTTCCTGATCGAAATTGATCGAGCGGGCGAGATCATTACGCCGGTCACGCCTGCCGACGTGATCTATGCCAACGATCGCTTCGTGTTCACGGGCGTGGTCAGCACGATCGTCGACCTGGAAAAGATTCCCGGTTTGGTGCCAGCGGCCGACTTGAATTACGAAGTCCAACCGCAACAACGACAACAGCGGCATTTGACCGAGGTCGTGCTGTCGCGAACTTCGCCATTGATCGGCGCCACGGTTCGCGAAGCCAATTTCCGGCAACGGTATAACGCGGCCGTGGTCGCCGTGCATCGCAATGGCGTGCGATTGACGAACAAGATCGGGAGCATTCGGTTGGAGGCCGGCGATACGTTGTTGCTGCAAACCCGCACGGATTTCGTGGGCAACTATC
This sequence comes from Pirellulaceae bacterium, assembly GCA_041399085.1. Classification (GTDB taxonomy): domain Bacteria; phylum Planctomycetota; class Planctomycetia; order Pirellulales; family Pirellulaceae; genus JAWKTM01. The sequence continues at coordinate 2,067 of JAWKTM010000072.1, read as the reverse complement.
GCGATAGCCGCGACTTCTATTTAGTTAGCAGCGTCGAAGGCGCCGCTCCGCGCCGTCACGATAAGATGCGGTTAGCGGCCGGTCTGGGCGTGCTGCTGATCGCTTGGCTGATAATTACCAGCTTGCTCAAAGGAACAACGGTGGCCGTTGGCTTTTCTTCGCCCGCGATCGCCGCGATTACGATCGCTATGTTGATGGTCGGAACTCGCTGCCTCACGATCTCCGATGCTCGAAATGCGTTGGACTTGCAAACGCTGCTCACGATCGCGGGGGCTCTCGGATTGGGATTGGCGCTCCAGAACAGCGGCGCGGCCGAGTCCATCGCTCGCTTTTTGGTCAACCAAGTGGGGCCGCATCCGTACGTCTTGTTGATCGCCATGTACTTGCTGGCGTTGGTCTTCACCGAGACGATCACGAACAACGCCGTCGCCGCGATGTTGTTGCCGATCGCGATGGCCGTAGCCTGGGAAGCTGGTTACAACCCGCGGCCGTTCATCATGGCGATCACGCTGGCCGCTTCGTTGTCGTTTCTGACGCCGGTCGGCTATCAAGCCAACTTGATGGTCATGGGGCCTGGCGGCTACAAGCCGATCGACTACATCAAATGTGGCGGACCTTTGGCGGCGATCGTTGCGGTCACGGCGTTGATTCTGATTCCGCTGATCTGGCCGTTTTGAGTTGCGGCAAACATAATACGCGGACTTTCAACCGTATTTCTCTCCTCGTGGAAAGCCCCCGGATCATGCAAATCTCATTCGTTCGACCAGCGTCGCTCGTCGTCGCGATCGCACTTGTTGGCCTAGCGAACGTCGCTCTGGCGCAGTCGTCGCCCAAACCGAAACAACTTAAGCCCCAACCGCAGTTGCTCCAGCGCGCCAACGCCGCGCCCAAGAAAGGATTGAACGTGCAGCAGAAACCGTATGGCAAGACTCAGTCTGGCAAACAGATTACGGAATACACGTTGACGAACACCGCCGGCATGCGAGTCAAGTTGATCGACTACGGCGCGATTGTCACCAGCGTCGAAACACCCGACCGCGACGGCAAATTGAAGAACATTACTTTGGGGTTCGATAACCTCGCCAGCTATGAACAACGGCACCCGTATTTCGGCGCGACGGTAGGACGGTATTGCAACCGAATCGCCGGCGGCAAGTTCTCGCTCGACGGCAAGCAATACACTTTGGCCACGAACAACGGCCCCAATCATTTGCACGGCGGCGAAGTCGGTTTTGATCGCGTGGTGTGGCAAGCCGAACCGGTAAAGACGGCCGATCGTGTGGGTGTGAAGTTCACCTATGTGAGCGAGGATGGCGAAGAAGGGTATCCCGGCAAGCTGATATCAACCGCCACTTACTCTCTAAACAATGCCAATGAATTAACGATCGACTTTTCCGCCAAAGCCGAGCAAGCGACGGTCGTGAATCTAACAAATCATTGTTATTGGAATTTGGCCGGAGCCGGAGCGGGCCAGATCCTAAATCACGAACTGATGATCGCAGCGGATGAGTTCCTGCCGGTCGACGCCACATTGATTCCCACCGGCAAGACCGCTCCGGTAAAAGGCACCCCGCTGGACTTCACCACAGCAAAGGCCGTCGGCGCCGATCTAAAACAAATCGAAGCCGATCCACAGGGCTATGACCACTGTTTTGTGCTACGAGGCCAAGATGGCAAGATGGCTCTAGCCGCGCGAGTGAAAGACCCGTCGAGTGGCCGAGTCATGGAGATTCATACCACGCAGCCTGGCATTCAGTTCTACTCGGGCAACTTCCTGGACGGCAGCGACTCGAACGGCGGCTTCAAGCAGTACGAAGGCTTCTGTCTGGAAACCCAGCACTATCCCGACTCGCCAAATCAGCCGGCGTTTCCCACCACGGTGCTCAAGCCCGGCGAGACTTATCATCAAACCACCGTGCATAAGTTCTCGGTCGAATAGCGGCTTGAATCGCCGCGTCAAATAGTAGAAATTCCAGCGGCGTTCACAACTCGGCGAGGCGGCGAGCATAAGACTTGCCGCCTCGTTCTAATCTATAAGAGCAGCTCGCTCGCTAGATTCTTACGAGT
>JAWKTM010000071.1:0-37716 GCA_041399085.1 Pirellulaceae bacterium | reverse complement strand
AGCCGACGCAGAAATGGAGCGGGCGTATCCACTGGGACTATTGGGGATTCCCGGAAGAGTCGGACTTGGCCAACGCCTATGAGACGGGCGACCCCAACAACAATCCGAACGATCGCTTCACATTCCGCCGCGTACGGTTCGGCGTGGCGGGCGACATTCTCGAAACGATGCTCTATAAGATCGAGATGGAGTTCGCCAACCCCAACGATCCGGCGTTCAAGGACGTCTATATCGGATGGAAAGAGTTGCCCGTTCTGCAAACCGTGTTGCTTGGTAATCAGAAGCGACCATACGGTCTCGATCACTTGAACAGCAGCCGCTACAACGTCTTCTTGGAACGGCCGTTCATCATCGAAGCGGTCAATCAAGACGCTCGTCGCTTCGGGTTGTGCGCCTATGGTGTCAGCGACGACGAACGATGGAACTGGCGCTATGGCACCTTCTTAATGGAAGATATCCAAGCCGACGGCGATTACACGTCGGACGACTATCAGATGGAGTTGGCCGGTCGTTTGGCGAACACCATTTGGTATGACGAAACCTCCGACGGACGCGGTTATGCTCACTGGGCCGTATCCGGCACATTGGCTAATCCATACACCACGCCGGACGGTGGCGCATCGAATCAAGCTCGCTTTCGCACGCGTCCCGAGGCTCGCACCGTACAACGCTGGTATGACACGAGCGCCATCCCCAATGCTGACACATACCAGATGATCGGCTTCGAAGGGGCTGTGAACGTCGGTCCGTTGCAAGTGGTCGGTGAATACCAACATGTGAATGTGAACCGCAACAACGGTGCGAACGACTTGCAATTCGGCGGTGGCTATGTGTATGTGGCCTACTTCCTGACCGGCGAACACACGCCGTGGGAACGTGACACCGGTACGCTAGGCCGCGTGAAGCCGTTCGAGAACTTCTTCCTGGTGAATCGTTGCCGCGGCGGCGTCGGCGGCGGTTGGGGAGCTTGGCAGATTGCAGCTCGCTACTCCTATGCCGACTTTACGGACGATACGGTATTCGGTGGCGTGGGAGAAAGTTTCACGGCCGGTGTCAACTGGTGGTGGACCCCTTACAGCCGCGTGCAGTTCAATTATATCACCGGCGAAATCAACCAAGGCAAGCGTGCCACGGACTTGGGTAATCCGCCCGTAACCGTCATTCCCGCCGGCGGCTCGGGTCATTACGACATCTTTGGCGCTCGTTTCATGGTAGACTTCTAAGATGTGTGATTGGGGGCCGGCCGACGCGAGTCGGTCGGCTCCCATGCTTACCTGCGAGCGACGCTCGTGGTTCTCACATAACTCAACTCACGGATTGGAGACCGTTTCAATGAAGACATGGATGTTGATTCTGGCCCTCGGACTGGCGATGCCGGTGGTCGACGCCGCAATGGCCGATTGCACCGGCGGACCCAACTGTGGTTGCCATGTGCAATGCCCCAACTGCCGCTGCTACTGCAAGCTGACGGTGGAGAAGGAGAAGGAAAAGAACTATTGCTGGAACGTCGAGTGCAAACCGATCTGCGTGCCCAAGGTGCGGTTCCCTTGGGAGTCCTGCTGCAAGCCGAAGTGCGCCTATGTGAAGCATGTGAACGTGCTGGTGAAGGAAGAGTATGAGTGCGAGCACTGCAAGTACAAATGGGAGCCAATCTGTGTTCCCTGTGCGACTTGCTCGCGAGGCAATTGCAACGGCGGATGCGCCGCGGGTGGATGCGCGACCGGCGGATGTGCTCAAGGCATCCCGGCCATGCCGAGCGAACCGGCGATGTTGCCCGCCGCTCCGGCCCCCGCGCCGCCAGCGACCCCGGCCCCAGCTCTCGACGGCCCGCCTCAACCACCGCCCTTGACGCTACGCAACCGCATCCGCAACTACTTCGGCGACGATGCCACGCAAGTGCAGCCGGTGAGCGTGTCCACCCAACCACGGGCGACCGTCCTACGCTAATCCGTTCGCCGCGCGATCCAATTCACTCACCACTCCGACAGGGACGGTTTCCCAGCCGTCCCTGTTTTTATTTGCGCGGTCCGCAGTGAATCGGTATCGAGTCTGTTGGAATCCGAGCAAGATGCCCCCGAATCAACGCGGCGATCGGTTACGTTCGCCTACGAATTTACTCCCGCGCGAAAAACGTCGGTAACATTTGGACAATCGCTACGCTGGCTACCTTAGTTTCGATATTCGTTTTTCGGACTGTCGGATTCCACGTCTGAAAATCCATACATCTATAGTCACCCAGGAATCGATTGAATCGACTTGTCTCCACGAATACCGTCTCGCATGACGCGTGACGCTCGCAATACTCGCCGCGCGTTCTTGCCTTGGCAATGCGACGCCCGCTTTCCCTCACGCAACGAAACCTAGTTTTGTCTTCTATCCCATTGGCGTCCGGTTGGCGACGCCTTGATGCTAGTCCGATTCACGCATTCGCCGAAGGAGTTTCGCGATGACAGTCCAATTCATGAACTCATGCCGTCGTATGACCGCCGTCGAATCTTTCGACAGCCGCCTACCGTCCCGATTCACATTGGAACCGCGTTTCACGTCGCAAGCGGGCGTTCCCTATCTGCCAAGCTACCTGGAAGACTAACCACACTCCGTCGAAGTTGCCGTGCGGCGGAAGGTTATGGTGGAGTTTCTTCGCCGACTGTCTTCCGCTACCTTGAGCGTGGTAACGGTGCCCCAACGACGAGAACGAAGGCCGATGAACCGTGCGGATGCATTGCGGCTGTTGCAAGACGGACTGAGCGGTATCACTCGCTGGAATGCCGAGCGAGCTTCCGGCCAACCGATTGCCGACTTATCCGGCATCCAGTTGTCTGGCGTCAAGCTTTGCCATCGTGACCCGACGACTCGGCAGCGTGTGGCGGCCGATTTGAGCGATGTGCGGCTCGTCGATGCTCGATTCGACGGAGCGGACTTGTCGCGAGTCAATCTAGAGAACGCCGACCTGAGCGGTGCGAGCTTGACCGGAGCGCGATTGACTCGGGCTCGATTGGTTCGAGCGACTTTGGCTCGAGCAGATCTTAGCAATGCCACATTGCGCGGGGCCGGATTGCGACTGGCGGACTTGTGGCGAACGCGCTGTGTCGAAGCGGACTTGCGCGACGCGGTACTTGCCAAGTCGACGTTAGCAAGCACGGATCTAACGGGCGCCGACTTGCGAGGAGCGACGCTTTATGAGGCGTTGGCCGTACGCACCAATTTTCTCGGCGCGAAACTGGATCGGGCATATCTGCGTCGTTGCCGTTTTGTCGGTGCGAATCTGACCAACGCGACGATCGAAGGCGCGCGGGTGGATGGTATGACCTTGGACGACCTCGCGGGATTGCCGAACGCGCCCAGCGAATTGCGAAGCGGCGATCGACGGATTTCGGGCGACGAGGCCCGTCACTTCTTTCACAAAGAGTTCTCCGTGGAGCTGTTTTTAACGGAGCGACTGACTGAGCGAGAGTTGGGAGCCTACCACTTTCACTTGGATGAATTGCACTCGCGCGATTCCGCCCTGGGCGTGGCGTTTGTCGGTTGCCGTTCTGAAGCCGATGGCACCGTTCTGCGGTTTCAAGTCGCGATCGCGATGCGATCTATCGAGCGGTACCTGATCTATTGGCTCCGTTTCGCCGGAACCCGATGGCAAATTGGCGCGAGGCGGCGTCGAAGCTCGCGCCTCGGCAGCGATCGGAAGCGCTGGCTGCCTTGGCCCGCGCGGAAGCCACGGAGTCGGCCGGCGGATGGGAGTTTGCGCGCCGCATGGCAGCCGCTTTCGAAGGATTCTATAAAGCGAGGGTAATCGCCGTGCAGGTAGACGGCGGCGAGGCCGTGCGTCTGGATTTGTATCCCAACGACCAAGCCGCCGCGATGTTGACGGCGGCCACTCAGGTCGATATTCCCTTCCAGGCTGGCCCGGTTTCGATTGTGGCTGGCGACCACGCGGACATCGTGTACGGAGGAAATCAGATGAACCGAAGCTATGAGAAGACCGATCAATCGACGCACGTTGCTGGCAGTGTCACCAACTCGGCAGTGGGCGCCGGCGCCAGTTTTGTGGCTCGTGACGTGGCGGCGTACCGGGATCACATTCAAGTCACCGACCAAATCAGCGCCGACTTGAAGCAAATGTTGTTGGACGTCCGATTGGCCATTGAGAGTCTGGACGTGTCCGCCGCGGTCAAGGATGATGTGCGACAAGACTATGAGAAGCTGACGGATGAACTCGGGAAAGACAACCCTGAACCAACGCGTCTCGAACGCCTTTGGGCTGGAATTCAGCGCGTGGCTGAAGGACTGGAACCCGTGGCGAAGCTCGGAGTCATCATTCAGTCGATCGTACAAGCGTCACGCTAAAAAACGAACACACGTGACGTGCGACGGTCAACGCACAGCTAACTCGCCAAAACACAATCCATGAGCTAGTCCAGCGCGGACGTGCGTCGCCAATCCTTCACTGTCGGGCTACGTTGATGACAGCGACGTTCCCATCGTGACGCCCGGCGCCGGGAGCGTGCTGGAACCCATCAAGTATTGGTCGATCGCGCGAGCCGCGCCACGTCCTTCGTTGATCGCCCACACGACGAGCGACTGTCCTCGGCGGCAATCGCCCGCCGCGAACACGCCAGGCTTGCTGGTGGCAAACTTGCCGTACTCCGCGCTGAAGTTGCTTCGCTTGTCGACTTCGATCCCCAACATTTGGCCAACCGTGGCCTCCGGGCCGAGGAATCCGAGAGCGAGAAAGATCAAGTCGGCCTTCCACACTTTTTCCGTTCCGGGAACCTCGCTGAACGGCGCCTTGTCCGTGGGCTTGGTCCAATCAAGCTGCACGGTCTTGACGCCTGTTACGCGTCCCTCGCTGTTCCCTAAGAACTCTTTGGACATCAACGAGTAGGTACGCGGGTCGTCGCCAAACTTGGCCGCCGATTCCTCATGGCCATAATCCACGCGGAAGATGCGGGGCCATTGTGGCCAAGGATTACCGTCGGCGCGGTTCGCGGGCGGACGGTCCAGCAGCTCGAAATTCACCATGCTCTTACAGCCATGACGCAGGCTGGTGCCGATACAGTCCGTCCCCGTATCGCCACCGCCAATCACAATCACATCCTTGTCCTTGGCCGAGATATATCCATCATCGGCCAAATTGGAATCAAGCAGGCTCTTGGTATTGCGAGTGAGAAACTCCATCGCCAAATGAATCCCCTTGAACTCGCGGCCGGGGATCGGCAAATCACGTGGCTTGGTCGCGCCGGTGGCCAGCAGCACGGCATCATACTCGTCCTGCAACTGTTGCGGGTCGATGAAGTGAACGTCACACCCTCGCTGTTGCATGATCTGAGTCATGTGGCCGACAGCGAAGTCCTCGGCATTACCCACGTGGGCGTTCGTCACGAACTTGACGCCTTCTTCGCGCAGCAGATTCACACGTCGCTCGACAACTTCCTTGTCCAGCTTCATGTTGGGAATCCCGTACATCAGCAAGCCGCCGATGCGGTCCGCTCGCTCATACACAGTCACTTCATGGCCAACCTTGTTCAACTGAGCCGCGGCGGCCAACCCCGCCGGTCCCGAACCAACAACCGCAACCTTCTTGCCCGTTCGCTGTTTGGGCGGATGAGGCCGCACCCAACCTTCGGCAAAGCCACGGTCGATAATGGCATTCTCGATATTCTTGATCGTTACCGGCGGATCGGTAATTCCCAACACACAAGCGCCTTCGCAGGGCGCGGGACAAGCTCGCCCCGTAAACTCAGGAAAGTTGTTGGTCTTGTGAAGCCGATCGAGCGCTTCGCGCCACCGCCCCTGATAAACCAAGTCGTTCCATTCGGGAATCAGATTATCGACGGGACAACCGGTTGTGGATTGGCAGAACGGCACGCCGCAATCCATGCAACGGGCGCCTTGCGTGCGCAGATGATCTTCGTCCGGCTCGGTATAGATTTCCTTATAGTCTTCCAACCGCAGCAGCGGCAAACGGTAGGGAACCGTCTTGCGGGGAAACTCTTTGAATCCGGTGGGCTTACCCATGATCGTACGTCCGATTCTCTAAACAGTCGATGATATCAGTGAGAAAACAGGAGGGCTCGGCGGCGGGACAGGTGAATGTGTTCCCTATTTGGCCACGGCCTTCTCATGCTTCATTTCCGTTTCGATTTCTTCTTCGTGGAGCCGACGCTCATTCAGCACACGCTTGTAGTCGATCGGCATGATCTTCACGAACTGGTCGAGGCTGTCTGGCCAATTGCCAAGGACTTTTTCGGCCACCGCGGATCCCGTGTATTGATAGTGCAACTCGATCATCTCCAGCAGTTCCGACATGTCGCCGTTTTCGGAGATCGGTTCCAGTTCCACGGTCGCCAAGTTGCACTTCATGCGGAAATCACCATCGACATCCCACACATAGGCAATCCCGCCCGACATTCCCGCGGCGAAATTCCGACCCGTCGGCCCAAGAATCACGGCTCGCCCGCCAGTCATATACTCACAACCGTGGTCCCCAACGCCTTCGATCACGGCCCAAGCGCCACTGTTTCGCACGCAGAACCGTTCGGCTGCGCGACCGCGGAAGAAAGCCCGGCCTGCCGTGGCGCCATACAGAACCACGTTGCCGACCAAAATGTTTTCCTCCGCGCGGAAGGTGCTCTCCTTCGGCGGATAGATAATGATCCGGCCGCCCGACAACCCTTTGCCGACATAATCGTTGGCGTCGCCTTCCAATTCCAGCGTAACGCCGCGAGCCAGAAACGCACCGAAGCTTTGCCCCGCCGAACCGTGAAACTTCACATGGATCGTGTCGTCTGGCAAACAACCTTCGCCCCATTTCTTGGCGATGTTATGACTGAGGATCGTGCCGACCGTCCGGTTGGTGTTAATGATCGGCAAGCTAATATGAACACGCTCGCCCTTTTCGATGGCCGGCTTGGCCAATTCCACTAAGTGGTTATCCAACGCGAACTGCAAGCCGTGATCTTGGGGAATTAGGCACCGCACGCCCACTTCGTCATGGGCTCGGTATGCGGGAGTGAGAATCGGCGTCAAATCCAATCCATCGGCCTTCCAATGACGGATGGCGTCGTCCGCATCCAAAGCGTCCACGCGTCCGACCATGTCAACAATGGAACGGAAGCCAAGCTCCGCCATGATCTGCCGAGCTTCTTCGGCCACCATGAACAAGTAGTTCACAACATGCTCGGGCTTGCCAGCAAACTTCTTACGCAACACGGCATCTTGCGTGGCAACTCCCACCGGACATGTATTCAAATGGCACTTCCGCATCATGATGCAGCCGAGCGTAATGAGCGGCGCGGTCGAAAAACCAAATTCCTCGGCTCCCAACAGCGCGGCGATCACCACGTCGCGACCCGTTTTGAGGCCGCCGTCGGTTTGTAGGGTGACGCGGCTACGCAAGTCGTTCATTACAAGCGTCTGGTGCGTTTCGGCAATTCCCAACTCCCAGGGCAAGCCCGCGTGCTTGATGCTGGTCAGCGGCGACGCGCCGGTTCCTCCCGTATCGCCGGAGATGAGAATGTGATCGGCGTGAGCCTTGGCAACGCCAGCGGCCACCGTGCCAACTCCCACCTCGGAAACCAGCTTCACACTAATGCGTGCGGTTGGATTCGAGTTCTTCAGGTCGTGGATAAGCTGTGCAAGATCCTCGATCGAGTAAATATCATGGTGCGGAGGCGGACTAATGAGTCCCACGCCGGGCGTCGAGTAGCGGATCCTAGCAATGTTCTCATCCACCTTGCGTCCGGGCAGTTCGCCACCTTCACCTGGCTTGGCGCCCTGGGAGATCTTGATCTGCAGTTCGTCCGCATTGGTCAAATACCAGATGGTGACGCCAAACCGCCCCGACGCCACTTGCTTGATGGCGGAACGCTTGGAGTCCCCGTTCGGCAGTCGGTTAAACCGTTCTGGATCCTCGCCGCCTTCGCCGGTGTTGCTCTTGCCTCCCAGTCGATTCATGGCCACGGCCAGCGTTTCGTGAGCTTCCGCCGAAATCGAACCGAAACTCATCGCGCCGGTACAGAACCGCTTGACGATCTCCGATGCGGGTTCGACCTCATCCAACGGAATTGGCCCGCCGTTCGGACTGGCTTTGAATTTCAACAGCCCCCGCAGCGAGCAGCGCGTGCGTTCATCATTGTTAATGTGGTCAGCGAAACGGAAATAGGCGTCGCGGTTATTCATGCGTGCGGCCACCTGAATGTCGGCGATCGACTGGGGATCCCACGTATGCCGTTCCCCTTCGGCTCGCCAGTGGAACTCGCCCACATTCGGAAGAACGGGCAACTGCTCCTCCTCGCGTTCGGGATAGCCCAAACCGTGGCGACGCAACGTTTCCTCGGCGAGGACTTCAAAGCTCACACCTTGCACGCGGCTGGCGGTTCCGGTGAAGCAGCGCTCCACAACCTCGTCCATCAGCCCCAAGGCTTCGAATATTTGTGCGCCCTTATAAGACTGCAACGTGGAGATCCCCATTTTGGCCATGACCTTCAGCATGCCTTTGGCCACACCTTTTCGGTAGGCGGTCACAATCTCATCGTCGTCACTGTATTTGCTGTTGTCCAACAAACCGTCGCGACGCGCCTGCCACAGCGATTCAAAGGCCAAATAGGGATTGATGGCATCCGCGCCATACCCAACCAGCAAGCAGTGATGATGCACTTCGCGGGCCTCGCCCGTTTCCAAGACAATGCCAATCCGCGTTCGTTTGGCTTGGCGAACCAAGTGGTGATGCACCGCGCCGCAGGCCAGCAGCGTGCTAACCGGCACGCGCTGCGGCCCAATATGGCGGTCGGAGAGAACGATCAGACTGAAGCCTTCGTCAATGGCGGCTTCCGCCTCGGCACAAATCCGATCCAGCGTCTTCATCACGCCAGCCTTGGCATCCGCGCGATCGAATGTGATATCAATTGTCTTGGCACGCCAGCCAAGATGATCCATATGCTTGATCGCCGCCAGCTCTTCGTTTGACAGAATTGGATGAGGCATTAGCAACCGATGGCAATGCTCTTCGGTCGTCTCCAAGAGATTCTTTTCCGGACCGATATAGCACTCCAGCGACATGATGATCTCCTCGCGAATCGAGTCGATCGCCGGATTCGTCACCTGGGCAAAAAGTTGCTTGAAATAGTCGTATAACATTCGCGGCTTGTCGCTTAGGCACGCGATGGCCGAATCATTTCCCATCGAGCCGATCGGATCCCGCTTTTCGCGAATCAGCGGCAGCAACATGAACTGCATCGTCTCGGTCGTATAGCCAAAGGCTTGCATCCGGGCCAGCAGCGTCTCGGGATCGAAACCATGTGGCTCCTTATTGGGGCGAAGATCCTTGACTTCGATGCGTTGATTTCGCAACCATTCGGCATAAGGCCGCCGGCCTGCAAACTCCTGCTTGAGTTCGTCGTCGGGGATCAGCCGTCCTTGCTCGAAGTCGACCAAGAACATCCGGCCAGGTTGAAGCCGCCCCTTGGATTTCACATTCGCGGGATCGACCGGCAGCACGCCGACTTCGCTGGCCATAATCACATGATCGTCATGCGTCAGATAGTAACGACTCGGACGCAATCCGTTTCGATCCAACACCGCGCCGATATACTTGCCGTCGGTAAAAACGATCGAAGCCGGCCCGTCCCACGGTTCCATCATCGCCGAATGGTACTCGTAGAAGGCACGCTTGGTCTCCGACATCGTCTCATGCTTCTGCCAAGCCTCCGGGATCATCATCATCACGGACTCTTGCAGCGTGCGGCCCGTCATCAACAGGAATTCCAGAACATTGTCGAACGTACCGCTGTCCGAGCAGTCCGGCTCGACCACGGGGAACAGTTTGGCCAGTTCGTCGCCAAACAACTCGCTCTCCACAACGCCTTGGCGTGCCGTCATCCAGTTGATGTTGCCGCGAACCGTATTGATTTCGCCGTTGTGGCTCATAAACCGGCAAGGCTGCGCGCGATCCCAACTGGGAAATGTATTCGTACTAAACCGGGAATGGACCATCGCCAAATGCGATTGGTAGTCTGGGTCGTTCAAATCGGAGAAGTATTGAAAGAGCTGCTCGGTGGTGAGCATTCCCTTATAAATCATCACCTTCGTGGACAGCGAACAGACATAGAACATCGACGCTTGTTCCAACGACGCGTCGGTTCGCAACCGATGACTGGCTTGTTTGCGAATCAAATACAACTGACGCTCGAATGCGTCGCCCTCCAGCCCATCCGCCGCCCCGATAATGAGATGCTCGATATGCGGTTCGGCCGCGCGGGCCGTGGGACCGATGTTCGCTTCGTCCGTGAGCGTCGGCACCACGCGCCAACCGATCAGTCGTTGCCCTTGAGCGGCGACGATCTCTTCCACCACTTGCTTGCACCGGGCGCGTTCATCCTCCTTGGTCGGAAGAAACACGACCCCCGCGCCGAAACGACCGGGGGCGGGAAGTTCGACGCCCAGTTCGTTGGCGGCGACCTTCGTGAGAAGTTCGTAAGGCAGCGATGTTAGGATGCCCGCGCCGTCGCCCGTGTTCGCCTCACACCCACAGGCGCCGCGGTGGTCCATATTCTTGAGCACCACATAGGCGTCCTGCACGATTTGATGGCTACGCTGGCCCTTGATATGAGCCACGAATCCGACGCCGCAGCTATCTTTCTCGTTGGCCGGATCATAGAGACCATGCTTGGCGGGAAATCCGATACGCGAAGTTTTCGTCATAGCTGTCACCAAAACAAAACCTAAGAAAAGGGCGAGGCGAGTCGGGAGCGAACGGCGGTTTAATCGCGCGTCGTGCCCACTAAATCGCGCCGAGCGTTCTCGGCGGCATCCGTCGCCGTACTGGCCGGCGCACCGCCCGAGTCGGCTGTGTCGTGAGAGTGTTTATCGTTGGCTTCGCCGCCGTCAGGAGATGATGACTGCGGAATCAGAAGTTGCAGAAAACGACGAGCTGTCTTTCCTAGCTCGGCGCCGCGGCGAAGGATAATGCCCAAGGGGCGGAATAACTCCATGCCTGAGATAGGCACGGCGACCAGTGTACCGGCTGAGAGTTCTCGTTCAACCGTGGGAACAGGCAGCAAGCTGACGCCCGAATTGATTTGCACCGCCGACTTGAGGGTTTCGATGTTGTCGAAGTCCATTACCACCTCGACTTCGATCCCTTGGGCCGACAGGGCCCGATCGATCTGCTGACGAATGGTCAAGTCGTCGTCGAAACCGATCATTTCGAGCCCATCCAACTCGTCGGGCGTCACCGACGACCGAACCGCCAGCGGGTGATCGGGCGAGCAAACCAGCATCATCGGTTCCCGCCGCCACTCGATCACTTTCACGGATCGCGACGCCCGAGGATAGCTGACCAAGCCGATGTCCGCTTGGTCGGTTCTCACCAACTCGTAGACGCGGTTCGGATGCTGGTACTGCATCCGCACCGTGGCACGCGGGTGACCGCGCCGGAACTCGCGGACGAACGAGTTCATGTAGCTGAGTCCCACGGAGTAGATCGACGCCACATTAACCCGTCCCGAAACGTCCTGATGCAGGGTTTTCACTTCCTCTTCCAACGTCGTCATCCGTTGCACCAGCTTGCGGCAGCCGTCGTAGTAAACCTCGCCTTCGGGTGTCAGGACAAACGGCCGCTTCGAGCGGTCGATCAGCTTCACACCCAACTCGTCCTCCAAGTGGTGTATCAACTGGCTCGCCCCCGACTGCGTCATGCCGTTTTCGTCCGCCGCACGCGAAAACGAGCGGCGACTGACAACGTCGCAGAAGACTTTGAGGGCTTTAACGTGCATCGCGAGAGAGGCTGATTATTAAGTTTTGAAATAGAAGGAAGCGTCTCAATTAGCAGAGAAGATGCCAAGCTATTTCGACTTCGGCATTTCGTCAAGCGCCCGCCTGGGCAAACAGCGTGAATTTCGGCCTGTTTCCATCTATACGGGTTGATGAGAACAAGTTCGACGGTCGGAACGGTCTTCGCGTTCTCGCACAGTTGCCTCCATTTTGCGGCTTGGACAGGGGCTCGGCACTCCAGTTGCGTCGATAGGCGTTTCGGACGGAAACGCGTGGGGGAAATCTGGGGCAGACGCTGATTCCCGAGGCGGTTCCGCGCTTCGTCAGACGGGGGGCGTTACCGCTGCTTGTCCTTGAAACCGACGAAACGGAAGGAGAACCGAAAGCGATGTGGATGAAGTGGCTGCCGTGGCGGTACGTGGTGTCGCGGGTCGCCAAATCTCAGGGATTCCTCGATCCGTTGACGCTCATGGCTCGGTTGCGTCAATTTGCCCAACCGTCAGAAGTGGCCGAACCGGTCGAACTGTTGCGAGCCGGCGCGGTGTTTCATGCCCGCGGGCTCATCAATTCGCGAGCCATTCAGCACAACTTGGATTGGGTGTGGCCTTACTGGGCCGAGCGTCAGTTCGATCCGCTGGACGACTCGTTCGTGCCGCGGGCCTTCTCGATCACCCACGTGAATCTGACTCACCGCAATTGGACGGCCGTCGGGCAGCCTGACTGCGATTGGTTGCCGATCGTCGATCCGCGAGGCCTCGTCACGCCGCTTTTTGACGGCTGGTCCCTGGACGCTTGGATCGTGCCGACCGACGCGGAACCCCTGCTCCCGTCTCGCCGGAAAGAGGGCGACCAATGGCTGCGTTTCGATGAGCACAATCTGCATGTTGAAACGCGGGTTGCCGACGACCATTCGATGCTCGAATCCATCGTGGAAATGGTGTGGGACGATGACCAACCCGTTTGCCAACTGCGGATCCACGGCCAATCGCGGTCGCCCGGTTGGCTCGTCGTTTCGCTACGCCCGACGAACCCAGAAGGCGTCGCGTTCATCCACCGAATCGACCGCGACGACGAACGCACGACACTGACCGTCGACGAGACGGCAACCGATCATTGGACCGCCGCCCGGAACGTTTGATGTTTTCGAGTATCGACGTGGGGATGTTTACGAACGCGTGTTAAGCGTGGCTGGGCATCGACAACTGCCCACACAAACCGCTCCTCGAAGCGTGAAATGCGAAGTGGGATTAGCGACGGCGGCCGCCATGTATCGCCTGGATGACCTGCCCGACTATCCACCTCAGGCAATAATCATACGGACGTGGTGGTGCAGTGCCGTTGGTGAACAGCGCGAGCCGAGCCTACGACCCAGCATCATGCTTTTGCCCATCATCGTCGAGCGACGACGTGGCAAACCGCTCTGGCCGATACTTGTCGAATAGTTACACCGGATGATCGAATCAATGATCTGTATGAAGGGGCCGTGCGGTCCCTTTTGTTACATTCTCCCGACGACTGTTATCCGGGGCCCTATACTTATAAACGTTTCTGGTTCCGTGACGCGGCCTTCCTGGTGCATGGTCTACTAACAATGGGGGCCAGCGAGCGAGCAGCCCGAGTTATTGAGCGTTTCCCTTTGCGTCAGAAGGCCAGCGGCTACTTTCATTCGCAGGAGGGCGAGTGGGATTCGAATGGCCAAGTGTTGTGGATTATCGAACGTTGGCAGCAGTGTACCCGATCAGCCTTATCACCCCAACTACTGAAGGCCGTTCGCCAAGGCGCTCGCTGGATCCGCGGAAAACGCACGAGCGACTCGATCGAGGAAGCGCATGCCGGTCTCATGCCAGCCGGCTTTAGCGCGGAACATTTAGGACCGAACGACTATTACTATTGGGATGATTTTTGGTCCGTCGCAGGGCTGCTCTCAACCGCCACGCTTCTTCGTCAAGCCAATGATCCCAGCGAATCGCAAGCGTGCGAAGAAGCCGCCGCGAAGCTGATCGCGGCCATCGACCGGAGCCTGCAGATTCACGCAGCTCAACGGTCGCACCCAGGTTTGCCAGCGTCACCTTACCGCCGGATGGATGCCGGCGCCATTGGATCACTGGCCGTGGGGTATCCACTACAACTCTGGCCCGCCGACGAGCCTCGATTGCTCAGCACGGTGGAGTATTTGTTGCAGCACTGCCTGGTTCACGGCGGTTTCTTTCAGGACATGATACATTCGGGAATTAATGCATATTTGACGTTGCACATGGCTCAAGTGCTGCTGCGAGCGGGCGATTCACGGTACCGCGATCTAATGCAAGTGGTCGTCGATTGGGCGTCTCCCACCGGTCAGTGGCCGGAAGCGATTCATCCCATTACGCGCGGAGGTTGCATGGGGGATGGGCAACATATTTGGGCGGCGGCGGAATGGATTGTGATGCTGCGAAATTGTTTCGTACAAGAAGAACCGGATCGGCTGATCCTCGGAGGCGGCATCCCCGAGGCGTGGATTCAGGATGGCGATACGCTGCGCTGTGGCCCCACAATGACCAGGTTTGGGGCGATTGAAATCGAAGTCGAAAACCGCGGCAACGGCGTGGAATTTCGCTGGCAAGGTGATTGGCACGGCGAGGCTCCGTCCGTGGAGATTCGCTTGGACAATCATCAGCCTCGGACGCTATCTGGCGCCAACGGTGTTGCAAATGTCGCTCGCGGTACGAACGTAGAAACGACCGCGTAATCTTTGCTGAATCGGCAGCCTGACTCTAATTCGGAAGTCGGCAAACGGAGACTACATTGCGACCTCTGGCACGGTTACTGCTAGAAGATGAGTGCGAAAACACCGAGACTGAGTTTACGGCTGGCTGGAGCTTGAGGCAATGAATATTTTAATGATGACTAATACGTACCTGCCGCATACAGGGGGCGTGGCACGTTCGGTGGCTTGGTTTAGCGAGGCGTATGAAAACGAGGGACATCGGGTGCTTGTCATTGCACCTACCTTTGCGGAAGGTGAAGCGGAAGATTCTCCGGTTGAAGTCTTTCGTGTTCCGGCGATTCAGCATTTCAACGGCAGTGACTTTTCGGTCCGTTTGCCAATACCAGGATTGTTGACATCCAGACTCGATTCATTTCGACCCGACCTTGTCCACTCGCACCATCCATTCCTATTAGGTGACACGGCAGTGCGAGTGGCCGCACTGAGAGACTTGCCGCTGGTATTTACGCATCACACGATGTATGAGCAGTATACGCACTATGTCCCTGGCGATTCGACGGCGATGCAGCGATTCGTGATGCGACTGGCGACGGAATATGCCAATGTGTGCGATCATGTGATCGCGCCGAGCGAAAGTATTGCTCGGTTAATTCATGAGCGTGGCGTGGAGACTCCGATTTCACCCATCCCGACCGGGATCGACGCCGCTAAATTCGCTGTCGGAGACGGTTTGGCCGCTCGCCGTCGATACAACATTCCTCCCAGTGCCTTCGTCATCGGGCACGTGGGCCGTTTGGCCGAGGAAAAAGAACCTGGGCTTTTTGGCCGAGGCAAGTGTCAAATTCATGGACGAGCACCCAGATAGCCATTTTCTACTTCAGGGAATGGGCCCCTACGCGGAGACGTTCAAATCCATTTTTGGCCGCGAAGGCATGTTGGATCGCCTGCATCACCCAGAAGGCTATCTAAGCGGGCAGACTTTGGCCGATGCCTATCATGCAATGGATGTGTTTGGATTCGCGTCGAAGAGTGAAACGCAGGGAATGGTATTGGCCGAGGCGATGACGGCAGGCGTACCTGTGATCGCAATCGATGCTCCCGGGCCGCGGGAGGTTGTTCGCGATGGCGAAAACGGACGGTTAATCATGGAAGAGGATCAGCACAGTTTCAGGAAGCCATGCTGGTTGTTGTCAACAGCGATGAAGCCGCGTCGGCAAGCTCTGAAGACGGAGCTTTGTCAACCGCTCAAGATTTCTCCATGAGTCTTTGCGCTCCGAAAGATGCTGGACGTATACTCGAACCTAACTTCCGCGCGACGGCAATCATCGCTGGACGACTCGAATTGGGCGGCGTTGCTCCGTGTGATTGAGGAAGAGTGGAATATTTGGAGTGGTCTCACCCATGCCGTGAGCGACGCCCTGTTTGGGGCGGATGAAACCGAGCCCGACGCATCTCCTACGCAAAAGGCGGTGTGATTCATGTTCGCGCGGTGGTCGGCTCGGCTACGGTGGTTGCGGCGACGATTCAGTCGTAGCGAATGGGCGTGTATCTCTTGGGGCTGCCGCGTATTCGAGCGCGGAGAATGAGCGTGGAGTGCTGCTGGTTCAGATTGACGGATTATCTCGCACCCAATTGGAACGTGCGATTGCCGACAACCGTCTGCCACATTTGAAACGACTGTTGGATCGCGAAAAGTATCGCCTGCACACGTTTTACTCGGGGCTTCCGTCCAGCACCCCCGGCGTTCAAGGCGAGTTGCACTATGGCGAACGATGCGCTGTCCCGGCTTTCAGTTTTCGCGAGAATCAATCTCGCCGGATTATGCGAATGTTCGAGCAAGCCTCGGCATCCAGCATCGAGTCGCGACTGGCCAGCTCCAACACGGGCTTACTGACGGGCGGCGCGTCATATTGCAATATCTACTCGGGCGGCGCTGACGACTCGCGATTTTGCGCCGCCACGATCGGCTGGGGAAACGTCGCCCGCGCGACGAACCTACCGCGGTGGTTGAGCGTGTTATTGTGGCACAGCCCGTCGCTATTGCGAGTAATCGAGCTATCGGTCATCGAGCTGGCACTCGCACTGTGGGATTTCGCCGGAGGGCTATCCAGCGGTTTCCACTTGGGCAAGGAATTGAAGTTTATCCCCAGTCGTGTCGCTGTGAGTATTATGTTACGCGAACTCACGGTGATGGGAGCTTCCATGGATCTCGCACGGGGGCTACCAATCGTCCATTTGAACTTGCTGGGTTACGACGAACAGGCTCATCGTCGTGGCCCCGGATCGGCTTTTGCGCACTGGTCGCTCAAGGGGATCGATAGCGCGGTTCGGCGGCTATGGAATGAAGCGCAGCGTTCCGCCGCTCGTGACTATGACGTGTGGGTTTTCTCGGATCATGGACAGCAACATACGATTCCCTATCCCACGATCGCGGGCAAGACGATTCAGCGGGCGATCGCCGATGTGTTCGATCGCGGATCCGTCGAGGCAACTGATCCGCGGGCCGGTGGCGTTCAGTCGTCACGTGCCAAATGGCTGGGGCATGGTTGGTGGTCGCGGCTGTTTCGACGCCACGAAGATCAGGATGACATTCAGCCGCCTGCGGTGACGGAGGTTGCGGCCATGGGGCCCGTCGCTCACGTGTATCCGGCGGAGACTATGAATGCCGATCAATTGTTAGACACGGGGCGGCGATTAGTTGGTGACCAGCACATACCGATGGTGTTAATACAGCACCACAACCGTGTCATGGCCATCACTCGTAGCGGTGAATTTGATTTGCTTGAACAGCCCGGGCAAGTGTTGGGGGACAGGCATCCTTTTTTGTGTGATGTAGCGGTTGACTTAGACCGCCTGGTTCGGCACCCAGACGCCGGAGCGTTGGTTCTGGTCGGGTGGAGCTTGGAAGGTCCTCCGGTCAGTTTCGCGGTGGAAAATGGGGCTCATGCTGGGCCGGGGCCGGAGGAAACACGGGCCTTTGCGATCTTGCCGATGGATGCGCCGCTGCCTAAGGGATATAAGGGGTATGTGAGGGCCGCGGACCTGCGCAATGCCGCCTTGCACTTGCTTGGACGCGACACACCGAAGGATTACCTGCCCGGAATCTATCCGGTGTCTGATTTTGCGCGGGGTGCGAGACGGCTGCGCGTAATGACTTACAATGTCCACGCCTGTGTGGGAATGGATGGACGCATGTCGCCTGCTCGGATCGCGCGTGCGATTAGCCAAGCCGATGTGGATGTGGTGGCCTTGCAAGAACTAGATGTGGGGCGACTACGATCGGGAACCATCGATCAGGCTCATGAGATCGCCAGGTTGTTAGAAATGGAGTTTCATTTTCATCCGGCTTGGCAGCTTGAGGAAGAGTTGTATGGGGATGCGATCCTAAGTCGGCTTCCGATGCGGCTGATCCAAAGCGGGCCGTTGCCCCGCCCACCTAATCGTGAGCGGGCTGAACCGCGGGGGGCGGTTTGGGTCGAGATTCAATGGGACGGCCAGCCGCTGCAGGTTGTGAACACACATCTGGGGCTGGGCAGCCGCGAGCGGGTCGTGCAGGCCGAGGAGTTACTTGGGCCACGTTGGATTGGACATTCGGATTGTCACGACCCGGTGATCTTGTGTGGCGATTTCAACGCGATTCCCAAGTCACGCGCTTACTCGCTGCTAGCCCAACGTTTGCGAGACGCGCAGCGGTCGCTGGTGGGCCATCGTCCGCGAGCCACGTTCCTGAGCGGTCGGCCGATCAACCGCATCGATCATGTGTTCGTGGGGCCGACGTTGCAGGTGCGTCAGATCGAAGTTCCGCGTTCAGAACTGGCGCGCGTGGCGTCGGACCACTTGCCACTGATTGTCGAGCTGGAACGCGAAGTGGTTCGTCCCACTTCCGTTGATTCACACCCGACTTTCGCGGATTTGGCGTCGGCGCCGAGCGACCGCGGCAAGTAAGCATGTCCACGCAGTCCGAGCTGAAGGCGCCAGTGTGCTGCGGGCACGCGACCATTCTACTCAAGCTCGACTGGTCAGATTTTCCGGTCCTGCGTCGGATGCCGCATTCAGTTCTGGGGAGTCCGAAGGGCGGGATCGACTGCGGCCCGCGTTCGTAGAGGTCATTGCGTGTCTTACGAGTTTATTACGAGCGAAAAGGGGCTTCGGCAATATTGCCAACGCATCGCCGAGTCGCCATACATCGCCTTCGATACCGAGTTTGTTTCCGAGGATACCTATCGGCCCGAGTTGTGTTTGGTCCAAGTGGCCACGCCCGATACGTCCGCGATACTCGATCCGTTGTCAATCGGCGAGATGCAACCGTTTTGGGATCTGCTCGCTTCGCCCGAACACGAAACGATCGTGCATGCGGGCCGCGAGGAACTAAGATTCTGTCTGAATGCCATCGGCCGCCGGCCTCACCGGCTGTTTGATGTGCAGTTGGCGGCCGGGATGGCTGGTTGCGACTTTCCGATGTCCTACGGGAATCTGATTAGTCGGCTGCTGGACCGGACATTGGCTAAGGGCGAGACGCGAACGGATTGGCGGCGGCGGCCCCTGACCCAGCAGCAGCTCGACTACGCGTTGACCGACGTCGAGTACCTAAAGCCGTTGCGAGACCAGTTGGCCGCGAAGCTCGATTCGCTGGGACGACGAGCTTGGTTTGACGAGGAAATGGATATTTGGCAATCCGGGATCGAAACCTCCGAGCGAACCGAGCAATGGCGGCGAGTCTCCGGCGGCTCGGGACTGAACGCCCGCTCGCTGGCCGTGGTCCGCGAGCTGTGGCGGTGGCGCGATTCCGAAGCGAAGCGACGCAATCTGCCGCCGCGGCGAGTCTTGCGGGACGACCTGATCGTGGAACTCGCGCGTCGCCAGTCGGCCGATCCACGGCGGATTCGAGCCATTCGCGGGCTGGAACACCGCGGCTTGCAGAATCACTTAAAAGCCATCGGCGTCGCCATTCAGACGGCGCTGGACTTGCCCGACGAAGAACTGCCCCGCCGCACGGTGCATCGTCAATTGCCGCAGTTCAACGTGCTGACTCAGTTTCTGGCGGCCGCGATGGCCAATGTCTGCCGCGAGGCGGAGATCGCCCCGACGATCGTCGGCACGGTCGACGACATCCGTCAGTTCGTGGCCTATCGCCTCAAAGTGGTCGGCGCCGATCTGCGGGACGAGCCGGTTTTGCTTCGAGGGTGGCGCGGGGAAATGGTGGGACGCGTGTTGGAAGATTTGATCGGCGGCCGTATGTCGGTGCGAGTCGACGAGGCCGAGCGAGATAACCCACTGCGATTCGAGCGCATCGAATAACCGGATTGGACTGGTAAACACCGGTGTGGCGTCGGCAGTGTCTTCCGCCCGTCCGCTGCCTCCGGTTTTTGCTGGTCACGAACGCTGAAAAAACGCCCGCGACGCGCCGTTGCCGAGAACGGCCGGTGATAGTAAACTTCCTTCCCACTGGTAACGGTTCGCCAACCGTCGCAGGCACAAAAAGATCGGGGCGTAGCTCAGCCTGGCTAGAGCGCTACGTTCGGGACGTAGAGGTCGAAGGTTCGAATCCTTTCGCCCCGACTTGAAATGAAAACAGCTCGTCGCATTCATTTGCGGCGAGCTGTTTCTCGTTAATTGGCAACGGTTTCTGCAAACTCGACAAGTCGAGTCAGGCAGTTCAAACAGGTGACAAGTATCAGGTCAGGAAGGAATGCCGTTGGTCGAACCTGTTATCAGATCAAGAGTTAAGGAGTTCAAATCCAGTCGCTACTCGTGGCGTTCGTCAGTCTGGTTTGAGTCCTAATCGGGGAGTTTCTGGGCACAACTTGATTCGCGACACCGCCTGATATGCCGGCTTTTTTAACGGCTTATCGGCCCACGTTGTGCTTTGCTTGACTGTGGTGTAATTCGTGTCTGCTCGGCTCATTCACGTACAAGCCAAATTCCGAATCCGGCCTTGGCGTGTACCGACTCGCACCGTTAAGTAGCGATCTTGGCCAAGATGAGCGCTCGGCCGCTGGCGTGGAGTTGACTTGCTGACACTGCGTCAGTACGATTGCTGACACCATGTCAGTATCACACACAGGTGCTCGCAGCCACCAAAACGCACAAGCTTCTCGCTCACCTCGCCACCATCCCGATGAGGCGAAGCAGCTCATCGTTGAGAGAGCTTTTGAATTTCTGTGGGAGCATCCCTTTCGCGACCTGACTGTGGCCAAGTTGATGGCCGAGACGACACTCAGCAGGCCCGCGTTTTACCAGTACTTCAATGACCTACACGACTTGGCGGAGTCGCTCTTACGAGAGATTCAGTCCGTAATGCACGAAACCGCCCATCCATGGATTGGCGGCGGAGGAGGGCCGAATAGCTCGCGTCGTGTGTCGCTCGCAGGAGTGGTGCGAAGGTGTGTCGAACATGGTCCGGTCCTCCGTGCGGTCGCTGATGCCGCCCCATTAGATGAACGTCTTGAACGGGCTTGGTCAGCTTTCATGAAGAGTTGGGACGACGCGGTCGAGCACCGAATTACGGAACATCAGCGGCAAGGTTTGATTCGCCAGTCACTCGATGCCCGGCACACTGCCCGCGCTCTGAATGCGATGGATGCATCAGTCTTGCTCGCTGAGTTTGGTAGCCGACCACAAGGAGATCCAGATGCCGTGCTGGAAACTCTGCATAGCATCTGGGTCGGATCGCTGTACGGCCGTTCGCCAAAACGACTCCCGATACCAAAACACTCTGGGACAACATGAACCAGGAAGACACGAAATACAGAAAGCAGGAGTTAACAATGAAAACCACGACGCTCGCAGTATTGGCTGTGCTTGTTTTTGCCTCGTCGGCGTGGGCGCAGCCACCAAAGATGAAGATGACGACCCCAATCCCCGAGGGCATCGCGACACCCGACAAGCTGGAGACGTCGATTGGCACGTTGACAGGATTCGACGGTGTACCGGACGCCAAGACTACGGAACTGGTTTACGAACACCTCTATCGTCAACGGGCACTCAGTGCTTATCTGAATTCCATCCAGATCGCGTCGATGTATGCGATGGAACAGGGTATGCGTGAGTTTGGCCCACCTAATACCACTGTTCTTCAGTTTGCTGATCAGATGGATTCCAAAGCACTGTGGCTGACGCCGAACACCGTATCGATCTATCAGGGCTGCTGGGTGGAACTCGGCGACGAACCGATGGTGATCGAGACCCCGCCCAATGTCCTGGGAATTATTGACGATGCCTGGTTTCAGTACGTCATCGATTTTGGCAACGCCGGCCCGGACAATGGCAAGGGCGGCAAGTTCTTGCTCGTCAGGGAGGACTACAAGGGCGAGATTCCCGAGGGCTATCATGTTCGCGCGAACGCCAACGACTGGCAACTGGGTGATCTGGCGCGGATTCCCGGTGGACGGTTCGACGAAGCCCGCTGTCGAGGCGACGCGAAGCTCGTCAAGATCTACGCGCTTTCGCAGAAGAACAACCCCGAAACTCAAGTTTGTCAACGTCTCAGGCAAGTTCAACAACACCATCCATCGCATGGACTTCGGATACTGGGAAGAACTGAATGCTCCAGATCCAGGCCGAGACGCTAATGGGACTCGACCCAGACATCCGAGGGCTGCTTGCCGAAGTCGGGATTGAGAAGGGAAAGAAGTTCGAACCCACACCGAAGCAGAAGGAGATCCTGGAGGATGTGGCCAAGATCGGCGCAGTGACCGCGCGGGCGCTCACTGCCCGCCCGAAGGATGATCTGGCGTACGTGTATCCGGGCGAGCTGAAGTGGACAAACCCGTTCTTCGCCAACCGCTACGACTTCATCCTCGATGGCAGACGGCTTTACGACGGTCGCGTTTACATGCACTTTTACGCGACCGGGATCACGCCGGCCATGGCGGCCCGGAATGTCGGCAAGGGCTCACAATACCTGATCGCCTATCTCGACAAAGATGGCAACTCGCTTGATGGCAGCAAGACCTACAAGATCCATCTACCGCCCGATGTGCCGGCGAAGGACTTTTGGTCGTTTACACTCTATGACAACCAAACTCGCTCAATGCTGCAGACCGACCAGCAGCTTTCCGGGGTTAGATAATCTCAGCAGGAAGGATCTTATGCAGAACTCGGACGGTTCCATTGACATTTACTTCGCCCCCAATCCGCCGCAGGGCTTTGAGAATAACTGGATTCAGACCGTGCCTGGGAAAGGGTGGAACACCATCTTCCGACTTTACGGTCCGCTTGAGTCTTTCTATGACAAAACCTGGAAGCCCGGCGATCCGGAGTTGGTTGAGTAGCGATTCATTTCAGCAACAACCGATTGCAGTCGGTGCGAATAGCGTCATCTGTAAGCGGTTGTTCGCGATTTACGGGAGCCATCCTGGCATGAAGTTCACGCTGACACTGTCTCTTCTTCTGTCCAATCTACTGGTCGGCGCCGCCTTTGCGCAGAGTAGGCCGAACGTCGTCTACATCCTGGCCGACAACTGGGGCGGGGGTGATGTGGGAGTCCAAGGAGGCACAGTTCCCACACCTGAGATTGACGCATTCGGAGCACAGGGACTGCGACTGACGAACTTCAATGTGCAGAATCAGTGCACGCCGACACGATCCGCGATCCTAACCGGCCGGCTTCCCATCCGTTCCGGAACGCAGAAAGTGGCACCTCGGCTCGAAACCAGGTCGCATGCCGAACGACTAAGGCTTTGATGAATGGTGGGGCATCAATGAGGGCTCGGACGCTGCGGCCTACACGAGCACGCCGCAGTTCGATCCTGAGGTTGCCGAAGTTTCTCTTTTCTGGGCGGGCGTGAAAGGCAAGCCGTCTGCCATGACCGCCGAGTTATTCGATATATCTGCTAAGGCATTCATGGATTCCCGGACTACGGCCGAGACGATCAAGTTCATCAAGGCCCGGTCCGAAACGGGCGAGCCGCTCTTCGTCTACGTTGGCTTCACGCATTTCCATCCACCTTGGGGCGTCCCCCCGGACTTCAAGAACAAGTCCGGTGCAGGTGTGTGTATGCGGATACGAAGATGGAGGTCCACTACAACATCGGACATTGAGGTGGCCTGGCCCCCAAGAGACGTCCGGATTTCGCCAGACGATCGATATGGGGTGTCTTGATTTTCGTTGCGCCGTAGCAGGAGAGATCGCCATAGCCGAGATCGTCCGCGTAGATCAGGACGACGGCTTTCGGACGATCGCGTGTTGCGTCTCCGCTGGCGTCTTCGATCAATGCACTCCCCACTTCCCCGGAGAGCGGAGTTCCCACCTGCCCACGACACACATCTGGGAGAACAAGAGCGAACGCCAGAATGAACCCCGCCGCAGTCAGGTTCAGCTTTTCATTGTTCATGGCTGCTCAACTCCATAGCCGGGGTCAGAGCGTGGCAGTGATTCATGACAGTCCAATCAGGGTCGCTCCGGTGTGCCATCTGTCTTGTTTCGCAGGTTTATTGTCGCCCGCAGCGATGCCTGGCGTGTTTTCCGCGTTCTGCTGTCGCGAGCCAGAAGTTCTCGGTGCAGGTTGTTATTTCATTGAAACAAACTAGTCTGATGTCAGCCGTGTTTCAAGAGTTGCAAAGGAGCAGTTCATGCCCGCAACGGTGAAAGATGTCGCCGAGGCCGCGCAGGTTTCCGTGGGGACGGTCAGCCGGGTGCTGCGAGGGGAGCCGAATGTTGGCGACGAGACCTCAGTACGCGTGATCCAGGCGGTCGAAGATCTAGGCTACTCCCGGCTGCGCAAACGAAAGCGAGCAGTCGAGGGCCAGCAGTTGGCACGCAAGAACATCGCGCTGTTGTTGCTGGGGATGGACCGATCGCTGGCGAGTCTTCCGTCGGTGGCTTGTGGAATCCACGGAGCTGAGTCTGCCCTGTCAGCGTCGGGCGCAAGCGTTCTGCTGGCCGACATTCCGCAGATGGATGAGATTCCGAAGTCAATCGCAACACAGCGCATTCATGGCCTGCTTGCCAAAGGCGCCTTGTACGGTCAACTGATCCGGTCCGCCGACACGAAGCTCATTGAAAGACTCAAGGAGATCCCGACTGTCTGGTTTCTCGGGCGTCCTCAGGGAGCTGACTGGGGTGATGTTGTTGAGTCGAATGATGCCGAGGTCGGACGTCTGGCAGCCGAGTATCTGCTGCAGCGCGGTCACCAACGGATCGCGATCCTCGATCCCAAACCGGACCAGGTCACCCTGGGTCAACGTTGCGCCAGTTTCACCTGGCATGCGACTCAGCAGGGAGCGAAGGTGGAAAACGTCTTCGGAGAAAGAGCAGACTGGACACTCCCCCTGCGACCGGTCAGCGATTTGCGACTCGTTGACGACCTTGTTGGAAAGCTGCTCAAGCTTCGCAGTAAACCGACCGCCCTGTTTTGTCCGGCGGACAGCATCACGGCGATGGTTTATCGGGCTTGTGCTCGCCGTGGAATTCAAGTTGGCAAGGACATCAGCGTCGTCTCGTGCAACAACGAGCTGCCGTTATTGGCGGGGCTCTATCCGGAAGTCACCACGATAGATGTTTGCGCCGAACAAATTGGTCGTCAGGCGGTCGAACAACTGATCTGGCGACTCGACCATCGGGAATCACAGCCGGTGTCTGTTTCGGTCCAGCCGCAACTGGTAGAAGGAATGTCGGTGGCACGATTATCGGAAGGAAAGCAATGAGGCTGCTGTTAACGCTACTGAGTGCTCTCTTATGGACGTCCATGACAATCGCCGCGGATGAGGAACTGCCGATTGTCCCGGAAGGGTTCGTTGTCGACGTCGTGGCCAGAGAGCCGATGGTCAGCAACCCGTGTGTCATGGCGTTCGACAGGCTGGGACGCATCTTTGTTGGCCAGGGGCAGCAGTGGCGGGCTCCTCTTCCGGAGACTCCCGGCGATCGTGTCGACATTCTCATTGATGACGATGGCGACGGGATCGCGGACCGGCGCAAGACATTTGCCGAAGGCTTCAATTCGATTCAAGGGCTGGCCTGGAAAGGCGGCGATTTGTGGGTGGCCAATGCTCCGGACCTGACGGTCGTTCGCGACACCGACGGCGACGACGAAGCCGACGAATACGTTCGCGTCTATACCGGCCTTGGAAATCTGGAGCACTCGCTGCACGGATTGAACTTCGGTCCCGACGGCAAGCTGTATATGTCGAAGGGCAATTCACGAGGCTACAACCGACTGGATCAACTTGCCCCAAAGGCGTTTCGCGAGCTGTGGGGCCTGCCGTCGCCGGACGGAGCCCCGGACTACACGCCAAACGAAGTCACCGACAAAGCCGGGTACAAGCGCAATTATCACACGCCCAATGATGACTGGGGCCAGTCGGGCGGCGTTCTGCGATGCGACCCGATCGACAAAGTCGGCAACTATGGCCGCAATCTGGAAATCGTCTCGCGCGGGTTCCGCAATCCCTGGGACATCACGTTCGACGACGGTTTCAACTGGCTTGGCACGGACAACGATCAGAGTCAGGGCGACAAGATCTTCGCTCCGTTTTATGGAGCCCATTTCGGGCTGGGGGCACCCCTGGAGCTATCATTGGACCGGCGAAGGTCACCTGCCCAGCGTCCCTGCGAGCTGCTCCGTTGTTTGAAGGCTTCGGCACGGGCGTGATTCATTATCACGCGACCCAGTTTCCCGATGAGTACCGCAACGTCTTCTTCGTGAATGACTGGATGCGTCGCGAAGTCTACGCCTTCAAGCCTCAGTGGGACGGCGCGTTGCTGAAGTGCGAAGGCGGCTTTCCCGGCATCTTCGCGCATGCTGAAGGAGGCCGCACTTTGCCCGGCAGTTCGGGACGGGTGTTTGACCCCACCGACATCGAAGTCGGCCCCGACGGAGCCCTCTATATTCTGAGCTGGGGGCACGCTTATGGAGCGACGATCAACGACGGCAAGCAGGTCGACGCCGGACGCGTTTACCGCATTCGCTATGCGAAAAGGCCGCTCGCGGAATGGAAGAGCGATCGTCGTGGCAAACCCGCTCGCTGAATGGTCACTCGATGAACTCTTCGCCGATCTCGGCAGCAGCGTTCCCGCCTGGAGAGTTGACGCTCAGGATGAGTTTGTCAGGCGTGGGATGGCCGAAGCCTTTCTGATGGAACGGCTGGCCGATGACAATCTCTCTACCGCTGTTGAAACCTGGACGATGTGGACACTGGGGCGACTTGGTATCCCGATGGATCTCGACAGTGCGAACTTGAAGCAGTTCAGTAATCGGGCCGTGCAGGCAATTCGCATCGCGTCCTATCAGCAGCAGAATCATCCTGACGTCCCACGACTGCCAGAGTTTGTGTTCGCGGCACTCAAGTCGCCCGAACCTCGACTACGGCATGCGGCTGTGGTGGCGATTCGTCAATCGGGACATTGCCAATGTACGAGTAACCTGCTCGATCTCGTCGCTGAGGAAGCCGATCGTGTCACCTATTACTCGGCCTGGAATGCGTTGCGACAATTGGCGACTGTTGAGTTTCGCAAATCCTGGCTGACGGACGAACGGCCGAGAATTCGACTGGCGGTGTTGCTTGGGTTGCTCGAAGACGACACGATCAGTGTCGATGAAGTGATTGCTTTACGATCCGACAAAGACGCGCGCGTCGCCGGTTTGGTCGAGTTGTGGTTGCAGAAGACGGGGGGCGCGGAGCCGCTGGTCACGCTAAGTCCACCTCCGGGCGAATACACCGAGCCAGTTTCCGTGAAGCTGACGACGTCCGTCCCGCAGGCGAGGCTCAATTACACCACCGACGGGTCTATTCCCGTAAACACATCGCGGCGGTACGGCAGCCCGATTCGCATCGAACGGAACACCACGCTGAAGGTGATTATCACTCAGGACAACACGCAAGCCGGTCCCGTGATTACGGGCGAGTACAGGATTCGCCATGTCGAACCTTACCGCCATCGAGCCTTCATCACCGACGTGCATGCAAAAGCTCCCGGCGAGTACCGCATGGACTGGACAGGCCTTGCTCCTGGAAAGCGGCATTACACAGACCGCGATTATCACATCACCAGCATCCCGGCCGAGCTTCGCGGTCTGCCTTTCCTGCAAACCTGCAATCAGCACGGCGACCATACGAGTGGCAGTGACTGGCTCAGCATGAAATCGGACTCGGCAGTCACGGTACTCGTTGGAGTGGACGTGCGAGTGAACGCGCCGCTGGCATGGATGAAGATCGGCGAGCAGGACGGCTTCCAGGACACCGGCCTTGAACTGGTCACAACCGACCCGACGTTCCGCATCTATCGCAAGCGGTACCCGGCCGGGCCGATTGTCCTTGGTGGCAGCAAGAATGATCCGCGACGCGACTCCGACGCGGTATGTACGTCGTGATCTTTGATCGTCCATTGCTCGATGCTCAACGACCGCCTCGTCCGTCCCCAGAAGCCGACGTACTTGCCGCTCTGAAAACTGCCGACCTCGAGCGTGGTCGTGAGTTGTTCCCGCATCCCCAAGGTGCCGGCTGCATCAAGTGCCATCGGATGGAAGGCCTCGGTCAGAAATTCGCTCCCGGATCTGTCAGACATTGGCTCGCGAGCGAAGGATCCCAAAGTCCTGATCCAGTCGATCCTACACCCCCGCCGCCGTCATCGAGGGCTTCGCACAACAGCAGATCATCACGTGTAGGGCAAGGCGTTCAGCGGAGCCGTACTCGAAGAAACCGGTCGGTCGCTCAAGCTGATTAACTCGGAAGGCAAACCCACAACGATTCTGAAGGCCGACATTGAAGAGCGGATTGGGACGAAGCTTTCGCCAATGCCGGCAGGCTTCGACAAGCTGATGTCCGCGCAGCAGATCGCTGACATTGTCGCGTGGTTGATGACGCAGAAGTCGGTTGGCGACCGAGCCGGGTTTTCGTTCCGAGACAAGCCGGATCGAATCGATATCCACTTCGGCGCACAGCGCATTGCCACCTACCTGAAGAAGCATCCACAGCTCACGCGCCGAGCGCTCGTCAACGTGACGACTCCAGGTGGCATTCAGGTCACGCGAAACTTCCCGCCGCGAAAACCGGACGACATTGACCCCGGCTACAAAGGTGAAGACGGGATCATCCACCCGATCATGCACCCCGGTCTCGGATCGGATATGGAGACGACGACGGCAACGACTTCGGAAACAATCGACGGACGCCAGGTTGGAATCATGATCGCTCCTGACCCGAATAACCCCAGGCCATCGTGGCTGCACGCGCGACTACGGAGTCGTCGTCACGAACCCTTCCCAAAGCAGCCGCGAGAACAGCCGCGAGCCATACATCAAAACTCGAGTCAAACGCGGCGATACGTTCCGGCTGTCTTACGCCGTCCTGATCCACGATTTGCCGGCAGACCAGCCGCTGAATCATGAAGCAGCCGCCCGGAAGCTGCTTGAGTCGTTCAAGTGATCAACGATGCCGCATGGTTAAGTCGTGAAAGAAACCAGTTGTTGCAGGTATCGGAGAAGGCAGGGGTATTGAGTAAGAGACGCTTTCCCATCAACTGGCAGAATTCGCTAATGACAGTTGCAGCCAGGATTAAACCCGCGCCTCTCGAACCAGTTCGGGTCCCAACGTCCAGCTCACCGCCGGCTTGTGCTCCTGATAATACGGGAGCGAACCGACTATCGGCGTGAGCCGTTCACGCCCCATGCTCGCCTCATTTCTCCACCTCAAAGCCAGCGTTGTTCCAGGCCTGCCAGCTACCGGGAACGTTTCGCACGTCCTGAAAGCCGCGCCTCTGGAGAAGACTTGCCGCGATGTCTGCCCGGTAGCCGCTGTCGCAGTAAGTTACAACCGGCTTGCTCTTATCAAATGCAGAGGCGCCGTCCAGGCCGTCCCGCATATCGGCCACGTATAAATGCGTCGCCCCCGGGATGCGCCCCTGTTCCCACTCGTCGGGCGCGCGGACATCGAGAAGTTGCACGTTGTCGATCTGGTCGTTCAATTCATGAACGGTCATTTGCGAGCTTGCGCAAAGGCAGCCCCGCCTCCAGGCTTTCATACCGCCGACGAGATAGCCGGCAATCTTTCGAATCCAGTATAGGACAGTTGCCAGACGATCCAGTCGAGATCGGTCTCATCTTGGACCACCAGCAGAATAGGCTTATCGTAGTCAAGCATCTGTCCTGCCCAGACCGAAAGCTCCGGTCGCGGACCAATGTTGATCGCCCCTTCGATATGCCCCCGCCGAATGCGAGCATTGCCGTGTATCGAGAAGCTGCGCGTTGCCGCTGTCAATCGCCTTCTGAAAATCCTTTGGAGGCAGACCGGGGACTGGCGGAGCATGCCCCAATACCGGCGGGCCTTGGGCATTCACCTTCTTGAGGTGCTTGTAATGATGCGGCTCCGGTGGTGCGTTCTCTTCGACGAACTTCTTGAAGTCCTGAAAGTCTTCATATTGCAGAAAGTCGTTCGTCCACGTTCATATCCGATCGTTCCCATCGGACGCTCGCCGATGTCTGCGCCACAGGCGGAGCCGGCCCCATGGCAGGGATAGATGATTACCCCGTCGGAAAGCTTGAGATAGTAGTCGCGTAGTGTGTGAAACAGTTTCTCGATCAATTCGTCCGTCTGTTCGTCGCCGAGTAGATCCGGCCTCCTGCCGATCCACAAAGAGCGAGTCGCCAGTGAAAAACGCCCGCTGGTTGTCGGCTTCTGTTTTTCCGCGATTTCGAAGGAGACGTGCTCGGGTGTGTGTCCGGGTGTATGCCGGGCGGTCAAAATAACGGATCCGAAGTCAGATCTGTCGCCTTCATGCACCTTCGACACGTCAAATCCGTAATCCGCTCCCCTTCCCCACTTGCGAAAAGCTTTGCGGACCTAGCCGGGAACCAACTCACGGCTCCCGCTCATGAAGTCCGCTGAATATGCGTCTCAGAACACGTGGGTGATTGAAACGCCGAATTGGCGCGCCAACTCTAGATACACTGACGTTCGGTCGCGGATCGATAACCGTGGCAGTGCCCGTTGCATCGTCGCCAATCAGGTATAGAGCTGTGCAATACCCTGCGTTTGAACCGCTGAAACACCATTGTCATGAAATGCCTCCTGTGTTCAAATTGCGGCGCTGCGATCAAGCGATTGGAGCAATTGACGTTCCGCTCAACGGATAAGCAGGCCGGCAAGTCGATTTCTAACTAGCGACACTTTTCGCGACCGTCGTTGACATAGAGTGCCCCCCAACCTGTCACGGCAACTCGTCGTCGGACTTCTGCTCGACAGCCGCGCGGCCCTTCGACTCAGAAGCAAACAATGTCTCGACGAATTCCTGAAGCCAACTGCTGCCGATGCGTTCGCGCTCAAGAGCCTGCAACCGCGAACGTGCCTCCACTGTTGTGTTTATTCTCCGCAAAATATCCACATAGATGTCACGAAATCGAACGAGCTCCCGAACCTGCTTGGCGGCATCGCGTGCCTGTTTTTCGGCGGCCGAAAGTCGTTGGTAAAGCTTCTGCTTCGCGCCGTCACCGGGCTGAGCCACGAGATCGTTGAATCGCCCAATCATCGGCAACTCTGGGGCAATGCGTGGCAGATTGAACGGCTGAAGTTCAAGGAGACCTTGCAACGCCCAATAATTGGCTTCGCTCGGCCTGCCCTGGACCTCGTGAGCATTACTGAGGTACATGAACATTCGGGAACGTTCAACGATGTCATCTTCGGATTTGAGAGATTCCGTAGCGTGGCGACGCACTTCGTCGCCAAACTCTTTAATGCCGCTCTGGCCGAAAAGGTGCGCTGCCTGACCGTGAATCGTCGCTTTTCGTTCTGGGTATTTCGAGAGTAATCGGTCGACGATCGCGTTCCCATCTTCGATCGTCGGCTTACGACCGACTCGGAGGTTATGCAGTTGTCGCAATTCCTCTTCGAACCGCGGCGAATCCTCTTCGATTCCGAGCACTCTCTTACGCCTTAATTTGGCGCCATCGCCATTGTCGAAGTAGACCGATTCGCCTAATCGCACGACGGCGAGGATATCCCCGTCGAGTCTTGCATTGCGGATTGGTGCGTCTCCATCACCGGGTTCGAACAAAGTCTGCGACAGAATCTTGAGGTGACGCGGTTTGCCATCCTCCGCAAGCGTTAGATAGACGACCTTGGTCATTACGCCCCCAGCCTGAACCTCCGCGATTTCGTCGTCCGAAAAGTCGAGCAGGATATCATCGGTCTTGAGGTACGACTCGACCTCGTTGTTCACAGCGGCCACTTCAAGCCAGCCTGCCAACAGATCGAACCTTTCTCCCAACTGTGGAACGTTTCGCAGTGGATCGTGTGGCTGTGACATAATATTGGAGAGTACAAGGCCATAAACTTTACCCGCCGTAATACGTAACCGTCCCGGTGCCACAACGGATATCTCTGAGTCATTGTCGAGCGTGAGTTTGGCGAGGCGAGGTTGGCGGAAGTAGATTTGCACACGACTTGCCGCACGGTTCTCACTGTTGGTCTTCGATTTACTTCCATCGTCCGAGGAAGCGAACGCTGACTTATCCACGTCGGAGGCTGGCACTGCTGGTGAAACAGACTCGCTACGGGATTCGACAGTCGATCGGCGCCGAGTTAATATCCAACCGGTTGTTCGCACCCCCGGACGCAGATAACGCTTATCCGGCCATGAGTCCGTGCCATCCTCCTGGACGAGGACTCGAAACTTACCCTCGCCGTCAACCGCGGGATCGATGGAGATCACCTTACCTCCAAACGAGCCAGCGGGTTCCGCGGTCGGCCAGCCTTCGAACAGAAGGCGAACGCGGTCGCCTCGCCGAACGAGCGGCACATCATGTCCGGAGATCCGCAGTTCGACCGCCCGTTCCGAAGTATCGGGAATCGGTTCACCCGCGGATTGTTGTTGTTCTTGCGGGACCAAGTCCACAACCTTGCCAGCGCCCCGAACATAAGCCTCTATGTTTTCGTCGTGCGTGGGGGACGAGCCACTCGGTTGAGCATCGCCCGAAACTGAAGCCGCATTCGGTCGAGGAATGTCTTGGGATTCGATATTCGGGAGGCGGCCACGGACCAACTCGTAGACGACCAAAACGTCGCCTTCGCTATCCAGATCACGCAACCAATCCGTTTGCGTTTGATTGTTCGTGAGTGTTGTGTGTTCGACGAATGTTGCTTTGAGTTCCTTGGCCATATCCGGAAGGTAGTATGCCTTCACGATTCGCCGCGATTCCCGTGCCGCCATAAACTCGCTCGGCCAGGCAGCCATTGCAATGCTGTTGCGGGCGAGAAACTCCATCCCGCGCGGTGAAAGATTTGGCAGAAACAATTGGACGGTGAACGTCGTGTCACCAAGCCCAGGAACGTCGTTCAGTTCGTAAGCTGGCGCCATCGGAGCGTGGATCGAGTTGGCTTCGAAGAGCTTTCTCCCAGGAATAAATAGCGAGAAGGTCGTTGCGACTCCGCCGCCGTCTCGGTTGTTGGCCCATCTCAGTAGCTCGAGTGTCTTCGACGGGTCGAGGGTTGGAAGATCGGATCTGGTCCATTCTCTCTCGCACATCACGAGCGTCGTGCCGGGTTGATCGGCCGTCAGTTCCGTTGGCCGTGGTTTCCCTTCGGCAGACACTCGCAGCCATAACACACCATCACGAATTTCGTAGAGTCCCCGTGAAATCGGCATCGGATTCTTGTCTGGTATTTGCCACCTGAAATCAATGGCTCCTTTGGCATCAATATCCGGCAGACTCACAATGCCTTCGATAGCGCCTTCCTGCGCCATCACTCCGATCCGATCGCCGTAAAACGTCAACGACTTCATCAATACGTTTTCATTCGTGGTGGTCACGGCTCGCCAGGAGCCTTGCAGTTGCTCATCGTCCGTCGCCGACTCCTTTGGCTCCCCAGCATGGGCCGTTTTGCTGCCGCGGAAATCTATCTCTGTCATCCGATCCGGCGTGAACTCACCAGATATTTGGACACCGTCGTTACTGTCGTGCCAGTAATGCACGAGTTCCGGCGGCAGGGTCTGGCCATCTCCAGGGCCGTGCCGGAAGCGACTATTTGCCACTAAGAGATGATAAAACCAGGTCCCTTTTGTCCAGATTTCGACATTCACGGGATACCAGTCCGCTTTCCAACCAAGCACGGATGGATAAGCCACGGGACGCCCTCTAGTACCTTTCAATGACATCGTCCAGGTGGCGTCTCCTTTGCCGTCCCCTCGCAACGTCGATAACGCATGCAGAGACGCACGCTGTTTTCCAGAAACAATCTTGTCGAGCTTCGTCCAGAATTCTTCATCGAACTGATGCTGCTTCTTGGCGAATGCCTTGCCCTCCTCGGTATTCGACGGATAGCCCACGGTGGCAAGAAGATGTCCCTCTTCCGTTCGCACAAACGTGGTATGTTGTCGTTCGAACTCTATGTACCTTGTCCATGTCTCGCTGAGCAGGTGATTGATACTGGCAAGTTTCGCGTCGTCGAGTTGCAGCGTGTTGGCGAACCAATGGCTCAAGCGAACCTTGTTCCCTGGCTCCCAAACAATATACTGGTAGGATTCATCAACCGGGGATTGATCTACTGATGAATGCGCCGAACCAACGTCGTGAGTCACGTCGCGAGAGTTTTCATCCGTTTGCACAATTCTTGCAATCCATTCCGTGCCTCGCTTTAGCTCGACTTGATCGCCGGTAATGGCGAGATTGGCATCCGCATCATCGACTTCAATCTCGTAGCTTCCCGCATACAGTCGCAGCTTGGCCCCTTTACGCGAAACCGTTAGCTGCTCAACTTGTTTCTGTCCCTGACGAATCACGATTGGAACATCGGCGTCTCTGTTGCTTTCGATGCGGATGGTGCCTTTGCTGGTCTCCAGAAAGATGACCGTGCCAACGAGAACGAGTAGCGAAAATACGGCAGTCGCGAGGTACTGTAGCCCGCGAGAACGACTGTTTCGACGCGGCGGCAAGGCCACGCTCTCCGGAAGCGGAATGGATGTTGGTTCCTGGACGTGGGCCAAGCAGCCTTTGAGCAATCCAGCGACTTCCTCCGCCGACCCAAAACGATCGTCACGGGATTTCGACAGGAGCTTCATTACGATTTGCTCCAACCATTCGGGGATATTTTCGTTAATTTCGCGGATCGACCGTGGTGTATCGTCCGTGATACGACGCAGCACGGCGTAACCCGACTCGGCGCGAAATGGTGGACGTCCCGTACATAATGCATAAAGAACACATCCCAAACCAAACAGATCGCTGCGTCCATCCATCGACTCACCTCGCACTTGTTCTGGCGACATGTAATGGGGCGTTCCGGGCTGAAACCCACTGCGTGTGAGACACGCATCGCCTTCTGTTCGAGCGAGACCAAAGTCGGTGAGGAGCGCCCGTTCCACGCCTTCATCCAGCAAAATGTTGGATGGCTTTACATCGCGATGGATTAGTCCCTGCGCATGAGCCGCGGCCAACCCCTTGGCGGCCTGAAGGCCGATTCGCACGATCTCAGTCACACTCAAGGGGCCGCAGCGATCGAGCTTTTCCTGTAGCGAGCCGCCGGCCACATACTGCATCACGAGATAGGGTGGATCGGCCTCGGATTCAACATTGTGAATTGGCACGACATGGTCATCGATAATACCGGCCGCCGAGCGAGCCTCTCGGGCAAATCGCTTGCGGGCCGAACCACTTGAAGCCAGATAAGGGGCCAGCATCTTAATCGCCACCGGTCGATTCAGCTCCGTGTCGTGAGCCCTAAAGACAATCCCCATGCCTCCGGAGCCGACCAAGCGTTCGATTTCGTATCGTCCCAACCGGCCGAGCATCTCCGGATGTGTTGGGGGATCGAGCAGTTGCTTGACCATCGTTTGATTCCAGTTGTTCGAACGCCCTGTCCAACGAGTGAAATCTTGTGGAGATGCGTCGGGATCGATGGGTTGCAATCGATCATCCGCATCGGAGAATGCGGCTGCCGCCTTCCGCCAGCGTTCTTCGGTCGCGGCGAGTTCGGTAAGGCGAGACTGGCAATGGATACAATGTTCGATATGGCAAGCTAGCGTTTCCGGCAGTTCGTCGGCGTCGCTACGGAGCGAGGCCAATAGTTGGCGATCGTCACATTCGATTGTGTGTTCAGTCATGATTCGCCTCATACTGTTTGACCAAATCCTGAATTCGTGACATCACGCGGCTGCGTCCGAAATAGATGTTCGCCGGTCGTGTGCCGAGCTTCTTTGCGACGTCGTCGATGGATAGACCTTCCACGTGAGTCAACCAGAACGCCTGCCAAGTCTTGTCCGCAACTACCTGCTGGACCCGTTCAGCGGCCCAGCGAAACACCGTTCGGTCGTATTCCAGGTCGATCCGATGTGAAATCTCGTCGACCGTTTGCCGTTCGTTCATCTGCCGCTGGGCCTCGGAGTCGTTGCGTCCCAGCATTCGCGTGGATCGCCGCGTGAGCATATTGACCGCATGATTGCGGGCGAGCGCGAGCAACCACATTCGGAAGCTGCCCCGGTCTTCACGTTCGAGCCACTTCGTTACCGATTGTGAAACGGCCAACAACACTTCCTGCACCAGATTGTCCGCATCGGCAGCTTGAAATCCACGAGCACGTGCGGTGCGAAACACGACCGGAGCATACAACTCGACAAACTCATCCCAAGCCACGAGGTCGTCCGCATTCCGCAGACGCAAGATCAGGCTGGCTCGTGTTTCCGGGGGACTCGCCGGCATCGCATGTCCTTCAGTCGTGGTTGCTCTTCACATGGATTGTCTCGAATCGCGGGCCGTTTCTTGCGCCACTACGGAAAATTTAACGGGTTCGAGTAGGTCACGCTTCGATTGGACACGGTCGCGTTTAGTCCTCGGTCCAAAAACCCAACTCGCCGCGATCCTCCGTTACGATTGGTGTGACGACGAACACGGGACCACGGGAGAAGGCGGGACTTATGGCTTCGCCGACGATCGGACGAGGCGGGCGGAAAGGCGTATGGGCATGGGCGAGCGGCGAGGATGGCGGCGGTTTTTGCGGTTGCGGTTGGCTACTTTGTTGTTGCTGATCACGGCCGCTTGTTTGGGGTTGGCGTTTCGGCAAGCGTATTTGGCGCCGTATGCTCGGCAAGCGGTGGCGGTGGTCAAGCTGCGAGAGATGGGAGCTACCGTCGAATTCGAGCCGGCTCAGCCCGAATGGCTGGCGCCGTTGGTTGGCCGCGACGAGTTCCAGGACGTGTTCCGCGTTCACATGGAGCATCGCAACGTGACCGACGACCAACTGAACGTGCTGTTGGATTTGCCGCATGTTCGGTATCTCTATTTGGCCGGCAATCCGATCACGGACGAAGGCGTGCGGAATCTGCTGCCGCTGAAGAACGTCCGCCGGCTGTCGCTGTGGCGGACCAACATCACCGACACGGCGATGGAATACATTTCGCGCAATCGCGATCTCGAAGCGTTGGACGTGCATGCGACGGCGGTTTCGGACGAAGGGCTGAAGATGTTCGAGCGGATGCCGAACCTCCGCGAGCTGAAGCTGAACGGCCGGATCACGGACGAAGGACTGCGGCACGTCGCGCCGCTCAAGCGGCTTGTGAGTCTGAATATTGGCATGTCGCAAGTCACGCCGGCCGGCATGGCCTTGGTGGCAGACTGCCCGATTCGAGTGCTCGACGCGCCGCCGTGGGAATCGACGTTTCGTGGTGAGTATCTGAAACACTTTCGCGATTGGAAGTATTTGGCGACGTTGCCCGGACACGTCTATTACTGTCGCGACGAGCACTTGCGCGAGTTGCCTTTGGATAAGCTCGAGTCGCTTTCGATCAGCGGGTCCGAGCTGACGGCGGCTGGCCTACAGCGGCTGATCGAGGCCCCGCGGCTGACGAACCTGAATGTCGAATGCAATCTATCGCTTAAAGAGCTCGAGCCGCTGATGCGCAGCCGCATTCCACGAATCACGATCACCACGCCGAAACTAACTCCGCAAACGCAAGCCGACTTCGCCGCCTGGAACAAGCCGCCGCGCCGAATCGTGCGGAACATGTGGGAGACACTTCGGTTGCGAGTTGGACTTTCGACCAAGCCATCGGCGCGGCTGAATGGGGGAATGACGGCCCGGCAGACACGCTTGGTGAAGGATTGGTCGCTAGCCAGAGCCTGGCAGAACGCGAACGTCGTGTCGTTGGAATTCGATCCGGACGACAAAGTCGAACTGGAGCACATCGCCGCTTTGCCGAACCTGCAAACGTTGCGATTGACCGGCGGCGAGATCGCGCCGGCCGAACTGGCCAAGCTTCACGCCGCTCCGGATTTACGTGACCTGCTGATTCATAGTTTGTCGCTGGATGACGATTG
>JAWKTM010000070.1:0-38488 GCA_041399085.1 Pirellulaceae bacterium | reverse complement strand
GGCTCGATCTCCGCATCGGTACTCCCTTCCAAGATCTCGGACCAGGCGGACTGATAGTGCGGCGCGCGAATGTGGATCGGGTCGTATCCATACCATTCTGAGCGTGGATGCAACACACTGGCCTCGAATTGGTTCGCCAAATCAACCAAGTTCGCATTCAACTGTTCGGCTCGGTCGAGTGCTTGTTCCAACGAGAGACGCGACTTGGGAAACAGGATGGTTCGCATCAGTTGGAACCGGCGCGGTTGCAATGTCCGCAAGCTAACCAGCGGCAATTCGGTGATGATAAGTCGTTCGCAATCGGGTCTTAGCCGGTCGCAACAGGTCCGTACCCAATCGGTAATTTGTGAGACCGATACATCGTATAACAGGTCGTTTCCAACGTCCGTGAGTAGCGCCGAAGTCGGTACGGCGGGGCGTTGCTTAAAGGCGTCCCACAGCCCACAGGGAACGATGCCCGGCAGCGTCCGGCCGAGCACGCAACTGGTCTGGCCATA
Source organism: Pirellulaceae bacterium (assembly GCA_041399085.1). GTDB lineage: Bacteria > Planctomycetota > Planctomycetia > Pirellulales > Pirellulaceae > JAWKTM01. The sequence goes on along the minus strand of JAWKTM010000070.1, from coordinate 37,991 downwards.
AGAGCGCCCGTGACCGCACGCGAACATCAAATCCAGTGGCGAGCCCGAGGCGGCTTGAGCCGTGGCGACAACGGCCGAGATGCCGCGGATCACGTTGCTGGCCCCGAGAATCACGGCCCGGCGTTCCGGTTCGCGGATCGCAGTCGTTGCCGCACTCACCAGCCGCGGCCTCCGCCCCAACTGCCTCCGCCTCCGTAACCGCCACCAAATCCGCCGCCGCCTTGGATTTGCTGGATCGTCATGTAAGACGAGATGGCGAGCGATCCGAACAGGATCCCGATGAATGGTTCTTTGGCGACCGCGAATCCAATGAACGCGATCGCACCGCCCACGATCACCGACAACCACAGGGACCGTAGCAGTCCATTCCACGAATCATGGGCCACGAATAGTTGCTGGGCGATTTGGCCGCCGTCTAGTGGATAGACTGGCAGCAAATTCATGAGGCCCCAGAAAATGTTGACATATAGCAATCCATTTAACGCACTCCAGAGGAACTCATTAACATTCCCTTCCGGAAAGAAAGCAAAGAATCCGGGCAGCCCGAAGTCGGTTCGATAGAAGATGATTCGCCCTTGCAGTCCATAGATGACGGCCGCCACAAGAATGGCAAAGACGAATCCGGCGCCGGGGCCAGCCGCGGAAATCAGTATCTGTTCGAGCGTCGAGCGTTGACCGCGGTGACGCGAGGCGAAAATGCTGCCGCCATCCGAAATGGCAAGTCCGCCCATCATGTACAACACGACTTTTGGCGATTCGCCGAACCGCCGCATTGTGAAGGCGTGGCCCAGTTCGTGAATCAAGATCGAGATGAAAATGACGGCGACCCATATCAGCACGCGGGCACCCACGTTGTCGCCTCCGCCGCCCGCGCCCAAGATCACGCCCATTAACCAGAACAGCGGATGCACGCGCACGGGCACCCCGGCCACTTGGAAATGGAGGTCGTATTGCGTTCGCGGCGGTTCGGCTAACAGCACGAGGGAAACTCCGGGAGACGGGGCGGCTGGACCGGCGATCCGGTCTGTTGGGCGGCGGTTCACGGGCGGCTCGACGCGGGAGTTCCGTTCGAGCCACGCGTGGCGGATCGAAGTGTCCCAGGCCGCTCGAACCGACGGCCGACTGATTCTATCAGATCGTGGCGCATTCCCAACGGCAACGCGGGTTCAGGAAACGAGCGTCGATCGGCTGCCGGCCGGCGAGCCTCGGAAGCGATCGTCTGGGTGCAACGTCCGGCTTGGATAACTACAATACAGCTCACACTGAACGGACCTGCCAGTTCCCTTCCCGCCTTTTCGTTCGAGGACTTCCATGCGAATTGTTCTTTCCGTTTGCCTCTTGTTCGTTGGCCAATGCGCCGCACAAGCTCAGCCCTATTGGAATCAATTCCGCGGTCCCCAAGGCAACGGCCAGACGGACGCCACGGGCTTGCCGGTCGAGTTCGGCGAGAAGCAGAACTTGACCTGGAAAACGCCGATTCCGGGCAAAGCCTGGGCGTCGCCCGTGATCTGGGAAAATCAGATTTGGCTGGCCAATGCGACGGAAGATGGCAAGCGGCTGTCGGCCGTCTGTGTCGATCTGAAGTCGGGCGAGGTGTTGCATGACGTGCTGGTTTTCGAAGTGGCCGAGCCGGAGTTCTGCCATCCGACAAACAGCTACGCCAGTTGCACGCCGTTCGTGGAATCGGGCCGCGTTTACCTGCACTACGGCACTTATGGCACCGCCTGCTTGGATACGAAAACGGGCGAGAAATTATGGGAACGACGCGATCTGCATTGCGATCACTTTCGCGGCCCAGCCTCATCGCCGTTGGTCGAAGGCGACTTGCTGTACCTGACCTATGACGGGATCGACATTCAATACGTCGTGGCCTTGAACAAACACACGGGCACGACTGTTTGGCAAAAGGACCGCAACATCAATTACGGCACCGATAATCCAGATCAAAAGAAGGGCTACAGCACGCCGACGGTGATCGAAGCCGCTGGACGCCGACAGCTCATTAGCCCGTCGGCGGCCGAAACGATTTCCTACGATCCGGCCACGGGTGAAGAACTGTGGCGAGTTCATCACGGCGGCATGAACGCGGCCGCCCGTCCGCTGTATGTCCACGGTTTGGTCTACATTACGGCGGGCGACGGCGGCAAATCGCTGGTGGCCGTGCGTCCCGAAGGGCGTGGCGACGTTACGAATTCACAAATCGAATGGGAAACGGGCAAGAGCGTGCCCAAGCGTTCGTCGCTAATCATCGTCGGCGACTTGCTGTTCATGGTTAGCGACAGCGGCACGGCTTCGTGCCTGGACGCCAAGTCCGGCGAAATTCATTGGTCAAAACGGCTGCCGGGCGAGTATTGGGCATCCCCGTTGCTTGCGAATGGGTTGTTGTATTTCTTCAGCAAAGGGGGCGATGTCGTGGTGTTGAAGGCGGCCGCCGAGTACGAAGAGGTCGCGGAGAGCAAGTTGGACTCAGGCATGAACGCCTCGCCGGCGGTTTCGGGCAATTCGCTGATTGTGCGCACGTTCAAGCACTTGTATCGGTTCGACAAGGCCCAGTAAGTGTGTGAGGCGATTGGTGACGAACTTTCGTCCAAATTGTTTGGCAACTTTGGACTATCCCATACATTCTCATAGTTTCGCGGCCGAGCCGCTAGGAGATCGTCACGATGGAAGCCCAAGATCTCGTCACTGTTTACACCACGACTGACGCTGGCGAAGCCGATGTGTTGCACGCGGTGCTGCAAGAGCATGGGATCCGCTGCGAGGTGGACGGGGCTCATCAGGCAGGTTTTACGGGAACGCTCAAAATCGGCCTACTCGTACGAGCGATCGACGCCGACCATGCTCGGCGGGTGATCGAATCGCATGGTCAAAAAGATTAAGGCCATCGTTGTGCTGCATCGAGCCGTGGTGGATCGACCAGATCGCAAGGCGAATTGGTCTTAGTTAACATCACGGCCCGACGCATGACTATCTTACGCATCACTCACCTCCCTGTCCGACCGACGCCGCTGGCGAGCGTTATGTCAGCGGCGTTACGAGTGGTTCCTCCACCCGCCGGTAGTCCGAAAATCGCATGCGGATGGCTTCATGGTGCGTGTTTGCCTCGAAGAAGACCTCCTCCTCGTGAGTCAAACTTTCGTCCACCATGGTCGTCATCTCGTATTGCGATCCAAACGGCGGCAAGACGCCACACTCGCAGTCTGGACAGCATTGCGCGATTTCGGCCTCCGTGGCCAAGGCTAGTTCGCTTCCGTTCAAGGCTTCGGATGCCTTACGGAGATCGATCTGCTTGGTGGCCGGCAACACAGCGACAATGTACCGATAGCCGTGATCGGCACGCAACAACACAGTCTTGGCGACTTCACGTCCTGGGATGTGAATCGCCTGAGCCATGTGTTGAGCGTCGTGCGTTTCGCGATGTGGAATGACTTCGAAGTCCACATCACTCTGTTGTAAGAATTTCGCGACGTTCATGGCTCGCTCCTTTCAAAAAGAGTCGACTTCGCCCTTTCATTATAATTGGCAAGTGTCATGCCTGTCATCTTCGCTTCATCTTCGCTATTTCGCGAATAGGCTGTCACGCTGCCGCGAAACTGGTAGACGTGTCACGATCAGCGCGCCAATCGTTGCGAGCTGAATTGAAAGTGGCCATTTAAGCCCGTGGATTCTTCGAACAGCCTTTTCCCCAGAATCTCTAGCCATTGAAGATTGTGCGCCCACGCACATTGGCTGCGCGACAATACACACCACATTTGGGCCGACGGCCCTACAACCGATATCGAGGGACTGTTCGGAACACGGAAGCGGAGCGGCGTTTCGATTTGGCGAACGCGACAATGTCGCGGCGTCGGGCCGAACTGTCGTTCCGCCATCCCGCCGGCTGCTTAAGGCGACCGGCAGATAAAAAATACCAGCTGGCGAGCGCAAGCTAGAGAATTCGCCGACACACTCGCTCGCGCGTCGTGCTCGTATTTCGGCATATTCTCATCTGCCGGTTGCTTAGTCGCTCGTGCGCTCGAGCGTTAGCTCATTGGTGAATCGATCGCTGTTGGCGGAAAAGAACTTTTGCAGCTTTTCCGTGGGTGAAGTTATGATCTTGCGGCCTTTGATCGTCACAAACTCCAGTCCGCTATTGCCGCTGTTCAGTTGGGCTTCCAACCAACTGTGGTCGATTGCCGCGAGCACGATATTCGGCGACGTCGCCTTTACCAAATAGATCGAGTGGATCGGCACTTGATGAAACTCGCGGGCAAACGACGCATCGGCCGCATTGGTTGTGGGAAACAAATCCAAGAGGGTCACATCGTTGACTTTGGCAGCGTGGGCCACGAACTCGCTGCTGTGCCCTTTCGCTTCCCGAAACGTCACCGCGTACGATTTTCCGACTCCCGGTTTTAGCTCCCAAACATCCATGGATTTCGCTTGCCGCCAACTGCCCACCAGCGAGGCGTCATAGACGAGATCGTCCGCTTGGTAGACCGGATTGAACGTCTGCACACACCCGCTGGTGGCGATCATCGCCACTAAGATCCACACCGTTCGATTGAGCGCTAACATGACTCGTCTCCTTATGCTAGATCCACCAACTCCCACGCTACGACTGAATGGCAAATTTCGCGCCCGGCAACAATCGCTAACTCGACGGCGTCCACAATGGTCGTCGGCCGCGGATAGCGGCTGGGATTGGTTGGTCGACGGTGGTTTCAGGATGTCGAAAACCGAGTTGCCTCTCCGTTTTTGCCGGCCAAAGCTGACGTGAACGGCTCGGGCTTGGTACGCTGGTCGGATTCCATTCTCGAATTCGAGCAGAGTCCGCTCCGCAATGAGGTGCCCCGATGATGAATCGCCGCTGCTGGATGCAAACCAGTTTAATCGCCGCCATGGCCACGAGTCTGGGAGCCAGCCGAAGTCGTCGGCCCCGCGTGCTGCTCCGGTCGTCGTGGCAAATTGTGAACATCGGCGACATCGCGCATACGCCGGGTGTGTTGGCGTTGCTGGAGAAACACTTGCCCGAGGTCGAGCCGGTGTTGTGGGCTTCGGGAGATTTGTCGCCCGAAGTGACGGCGATGGAGAAACGGCGGTTTCCGAATTTGCGGATCGTGAAAGGTTCGATCGGCGGCGACGGGCGAGCTTCGAATTCCGACTTGGCCCGCGCGATCGAGGAGACCGACTTCCTGCTGCATGGTTCCGGTCCGTCGCTCGTCGCGGCTCGCGATGTGGCGGCGTTCGTGAAACACACCGGCAAGCCGTTTGGCGTCTATGGCATTACGCACGGCTCGTTTCTGTCGGGCAATGATCGCGAGCTGCTCGGCCACGCCAAGTTCGTCTACTTCCGCGATTCCGTGTCGCTCGAACACGCTCGGCGCGAGGGCGTGGAATGTCCGGTCATGGGATTCTCGCCCGACGGAGCCTTCGCTTGTGATCTGCGCGATGACGAACGAGCCGAAGCGTTTCTAAAAGCAAATGACTTGCAGCCCGGCAAGTTTTTGTGTTGTTTGTCGCGACTGCGATATACACCTTATTGGACGATTCCGGCCAAGAAGCGACCGTTCGATGCCAAGCGACACGAACGCAACGAAGCCATGAAGGAACACGATCATCGTGCCTTACGACAAGCGATCGTGGCGGTCGTGCGAGAGACCGACATGAAAGTCTTATTGTGCCCCGAGGATATGACTCAAATGGCCGTGGGCAAAGAGATGTTTTATGACAAGCTGCCCGAGGATGTTCGGCGGCGAGTCGTGTGGCGCGACCAATTCTGGTTGACGGACGAGGCGCTGAGTACCTATGTGCGAAGCGCGGGACTCTTCGGCAGCGAAATGCACTCTCCGATTATGGCCGTCGGGAATGGGATTCCGGCGATCGTATGTCGCTTTGAAGAGCAAACCAGCAAGGGATTCATGTGGCGCGACATTGGGCTGGGCGAGTGGCTGTTCGACCTGGATAAACCGGAAGATCACGAACGCATTGTCCCGGCGGTCCTGGCCCTGGCGAAAGACCCGGCGGGCGCGAAAGCGAAGGCCGAAGAGGCACGCGACTTCGTTCAGAAACGTCAACGCGAGACCATTTTGAAACTCAGTGAATATTTGGAGAAGGATTAGTGCCAGATATGACCCGTGCGTCGTCGCATTAAAACTGCTTCCGCAGGGGCAGTCTCAAACCGCAGCCGCGTTCGTATGCGATTGACGCCGTACTGAGATTCGAAAAACCGGGCCGATAGTATTTGACATTTCCCGCGACTTCGTGTTCAATTCCTAGCGAGCGCCTGTGCGAAACGGGCTCGCGATCAGCCCGGAGGCGTGTACCGTCGCGACCTTCGGTCCATGATTCGTCGCTCGATTGTTTGTTCCTTTATTCCAGCCGGGAGTTACGAATGAGACAAATTGCGAACCGCCGGCCGGCGTTTACGTTGGTCGAGCTATTAGTGGTGATAGCGATAATTGGCGTGCTGGTGGCCATGTTGTTGCCCGCGGTCCAGTCGGCGCGCGAGGCAGCGCGACGAACTCAATGCAAGAACAACATGAAGCAGATTATTCTGGCCATTCACAACTATCACGATACGTTGCGAATCTTTCCGCCTGGTTACATTTCCAACAATCCCGGAACGAATTCAAGTTGGTGCCGATCCGGCGGCGTGCAAGGCGCTCCGTGGACGGTTTTGATCTTGCCCTACGCGGAGCAAAACAACCTGTATGACCAATTTGATTTTAATGTGCCGTTCCAAGCTACGAGCAACCAAATGGCGCCGCCCAACAGTTCGGTCATTGTTCCGCTGGACATGTACACCTGCCCCTCCGACGTTCGATTCAGTTCGAACAAGCTGCTGAATAGTTATTTCGGTGTCCAAGGTGGCGGCGCGACTCCAACTTGTGGCAACTCGAGTTGTAGCGCGGCGAACGAACGGGCTTCCTACGTGACTGGCATGCTATTCGGCGGTTCGACTTTGGGATTTCGGGACGCGCTGGACGGGACCTCCAACATGTTTATGGTAGGTGAGTCTCGCTATGGAAACGCGGCTTGGGGTGCGAGTGCCAAGCAAGACAGTTGTTTCCTACCGGAACTTGGCTGGCTGCCAAGACCCGATCAACTTGTATCCGAATCAGGGCGTTCACGACATCCTGCGGGATTTAGCAAGCTACCACCCCGGCGGATGTACCTTTGCGATGGTTGACGGGTCGGTCCACTTCGTTTCGGAGAGACGATCGACTTGGGCGACTTACCGACAGCTTGGACGACGCGACGATGGATTGCCAGTCGGAGGCTTTGACCCGCTATGAGTCGGAATTTGTTTCTTAGAGCGTCGAGCAGCGGCGCGCTGTTCGTCGCGGTGGTTCTAATGATTGGCTGTGGCGGAGACTCGGGGCCAACGCGTTATGAAGTGTCCGACGGTTACGTACCAAGGCCAACCTGTTCCGAAAGGCTTTGCGACTTTCTCGACACCTCCCAGGGTAATTCTGGGCCGGGGGCGGCCAGAGATCGTGGACGGGACACTATGAGACAGCGGCGGGAAAAGGAGTTATCGGCGGACCGCATCAGGTTCGCATCGTCGGCTACGACGGAATTCGATCTCGATGGAAGAAGAATTTGACCGACGGGCAACCGTTGTTCACACCTACATAACCACAATCGATTTTCCCACTGAAGACTCCACGCAAGACTTTACCATTCCATCAGAGATGGGGGCGGATAGTTCGGCTTTAGCAAACCACGATGGTGTTTTGATTTGAGCTTTGCCAGAGCGATTGGTAGCCGACTAATTTTCGAGATGCGGGTTCGGCAATGAAGCTCTCCAGGCGTTGGAACTGGTGGCTTCAAGACGCGAGGAACCCCGGCCGCCAATCGTCAACCTTGGTGACCGAGTTATTAGCCCTTTTTGAGGCTTTCCGATTCGGCTTCGAGCGCGGCGATCTCACGTTCTAGCCGAGCCACTTCCTCGGCGTCGTCCATTTGCTTCTTTGCGCCGGATAACTGTTGGCGTAATAGTTGTAGCTTCTGCCGAATGACTTCCAAACGCTTCTTTGCTTTCTTGTCCATACCGATGTTGCCTGACGGGTGAGTGAGAGATCGTTCGGTCCGGCTTCTCATTCTAGCCGCGAGCGACCTCGGCCGTTGGCATGGTGACCTCGGCAACGACCGCAACGGGCTGAAAAACTCGCGACGCTTCCCGCACTTTCTCTTCGCGCGGCAGAAACCGCATGACTCCGGCAATGCAAACGATCGTTACGGCCAACAGCAGATTGATGGTCAGCCACTTCTGCCGTTGCTGTTGGAACCGACGAGCCGATTCGCTGCGTCCGGTCAGCACGGCGGCCAAGTAGAACACGACCAACGCCAGCAAGATTTTCACCAGCAGCAACCCGTTGTAGGTCGGCGATAGCTGGTATTGAATTGAAACACGAGCCGCATTGTAAAGGCCGCTAAGCAACAGCAGTCCGCTGCCAGCCATCACCCACTTGGCCCAGCGAGCCCGCACGGATTCGACCAATGGCTCGCGCGTGGCTTCGTCGATGGACGCAAGCGACGGAACGAATGCGAACCGCATGAAAAAAGTACCGCCTACCAAAGCGATCGCCGGCAAAATGTGGAGCCATCGAAACAGTATGTCGGTATAGTCGTTCATTGCGTGGGATTCCTCGGTCGGTCGTCAAATCGAGAGAGTTTGATCGTAGGTGCGTCGCTGCGAAGTGTCCATATCCGCCGATCGCGTTGAACGATTGCGTCGCGAATCGCGTCGGTTCGGACTTGCGCGCGGCGGTTGCGGTCGTTCAAGCGACGGCGTCGAAGGTTCGATCCACCCCACGCGTCGCTTGCAACCGACAAAGATCGCGCGGCTTAACGGCGAACGCCGAAATCGACCGGCAAGCCGCGGGGAAAATTGCCTCGTTTCGCTAGGCTTGCCCGACGAGTCTGATATACTGGCCGGTTCATGGCTTCGGCCATGTCGCGGAAAACCCAGGCAGTCGGTCCGTTGTGGGGCGACATGTCGGCGCAACAACAAGCGATTACTTGGGCAAGCTCGTTTGCCGTCGCCGCGTTCGCGCCCCGTGCAATCGGCCTTCAGCGGAAGCTCAGGTTTCATGGCATCCATTGTTTCACAGCAGGAACAGGCCGGGACGGATTCTGGCGAAGTTACTTCGCGCGCGGCTTTCCGATCCAACGGAGCCGTCGATCCCAAGTTGACGGTACCCTCCGGCCTGCGCTTGCATTCGCTGACGGGCGTTCAGATTCTGGCCACCGGCGCCTACGCTCCGGCTAATGAAGTTCGGAACGAGGATCTAGCCGAGCACGGTTACGACGCGGATTGGATCGTGCAACGCACTGGCATTCGGGCTCGCCGTCGGGCGACTCGCGACGAAGCGACCAGCGACATGGCGGTTGCGGCGGCCACGCGTTGTTTGGAGCAAGCTCAGGTGGCGCGTGACGATGTCGACCTGTTAATCGTGGCGACCATGACACCCGATTCACCGGCTCCGTCGACCGCGTGTTTGGTGCAGCAGCGGCTGGGGCTGCGATGCGCGGCCTTCGATCTCAACGCGGCTTGTGCCGGTTTTATGTACGGCCTGGCGACAGGGATGCAGTTCATCAAAACGGGCGCCAGTCGCCGGGCTTTGGTCATCGGCGCCGATTTGATGTCGCGCACGGTGAATCCGGTGGACAGCAAGACGTTTCCGCTGTTCGGCGACGGAGCGGGCGCGGTGCTGCTGGGGCCTGGCAAGAGCGAACAAGGTCTGCTGGCCTATACATTGGGAGCCGACGGCGGCGGCGCGGATTTGCTGTGCATTCCTGGCGGCGGATCGCGCGAGCCGTTGACGCCGGTGTCGCTCGACGCGGGACGTCAGTTCCTGCGCATGGATGGCCGCGCCGTGTTCAAGTGGGCCGTGCGAATGGTGGCCGACAGCATCGTCGACGTGCTGCGGGCCGCGGAATTGGCGCCCAACGAGCTTGATTTGGTGGTGCTACATCAAGCGAATGTTCGCATCATCGAATCGGCCATGAGCGACTTGGGCATCGATCGCGAGAAAGTGTTGGTCAACCTCGACCGCTACGGCAACACCTCGGCGGGCAGCATGCCGTTGGTCCTGGACGAAGCCCACCGCGCCGGGCGAATTCGCAATGGCGACCATATTCTGATGTGCGGATTCGGCGCGGGTTTGGCTTGGGGCGCCGCCGTGATGCGGTGGTAGGGATTCGGGCGCGCTGGCGACTGGACTCTAGCAGCCACATGCGACCCTCCATCCCCTAATTTGCCGATACCGAGACGACCGGTCGCGCACCGAGCTCGGCCCCTGGCCGTTTCGCTTGACCAAGCCGTCCTGGTTCGCCATTCCGTCATACATTTGCGATGTAGGCACTCGTGGTGGCAGTCGATCCCCGCATGCGCATCCTTGCATCGCGTCTGAGCCGCCAGCACTCAACCCATCTTTCCGGGGCGGAATGTTATGTCGCGTGGTCGTCTTCTTTTTGTGATTGCGTCCATCCTCACGCTCGGCATTACTCCGACGCAAGCTAGGGATCTTGTCGTTGTTGCAATCGTCAACACAGCGGGGAGCGACGGATCGGGTAGCAGTGGACAGGGGTTTGGCAGCGCATCGGCCAATTGCAGCTTTGACGGTGTCTCGCTCTCATGCACCCTTTCTGGCCGCACGGTAACCGCCACGTCGTCGGATGGTGTCGTCAACTATAACCATACGATTCCGAGCAGCGGAAACTACTGTAACGAAACTGCCACACTGTCCAATGGACACGTCGCGAATTGGTCGGTAGCGCTGGACTATGGCGGTGGCTCGGGATCCACACCGACAACGCCAACGCCAACGACTCCCACAAACCCCACACCTCCGAGCACAAGTCGCGAGGTTGTCGTGGCAGTCGATTTTGGGACGGAGGATGCCGCTAATGGTATCCCATTCGGCGAGTTTACCTGGTCGGACGCTGGCCGAGTTTATTCGCAAAACACATCCTATCGAGAACGGCTGAAGGTAACGCTAACGCAGGGCCAAACCGTAAACTTTCGTTGCCGGATGCATACTGGTTCATACACTTGGTCCTCTGAATATCAGGGCACGCTGACGACTGACAATACGGGACAATACCCGTACTACGTGCGCTTCACGATCAATGGCTACGAGTTCAAATCCGAATGGACTCGCGGAAACTGCTGTACGTCTTGGGGCGACGACTGGGTGCAACTTAATCCAATTCCCAATACAACGGGCGTGTTCTACACGATAAGTCGATGGCAGTCTCGTAACGCCTATACGACCATTGCCGTGGTGCCGACAACCACCGGCACGCGCACTTCGTCTCCCGATTGCGGAGATATGTCGACGCCAGAGCCGGGTGTCTACTACGTTCGCGCCAGCGGCAGCGATAGCAACGATGGGCGGACCATGAATCGGGCATTTCGCACCGTCAACAAAGCAGCCGCCTCGGTCATTCCCGGAGATACGGTTTACGTCGGCGCCGGAACCTATGCGGAGAACGTGACTTTCAGCAAGGGCGGCTCCGCGGACCGCCGAGTTCACTTCATCGCGGATTCCACCGGACAAAATACCGGGGACGCTGGGGAAGTCCACCTGAACGGCAACCTAACGATGAATGCGTTGCAGAACTTTACGTTGCACGGCTTCAAGCTCACGGGCGCGGGAGACTTTCTCAAATGGAACGGCGGCAGCGGCAACATCATGTCCCGCTGCGACGTGTCCGGAGGCGATAACCTTGTATCCATCAAGAATAATGCCGCACTGTTAATCACTGGTTGCCGGATTCATCATGGAACGGATGATGGAATCGACATTTCCAACTCGTCGTACGTGGTCGTCGAGGGGACCATCATCGAGGAAAATGGGGATGATGGTTTCGATGTCGATTTGGCGGCCCGTGCATTGTTAGTGGGTTGCACCATCCAAAATAATGCTAAAGACGGACTCGATCTTACGACCAATTCAGCGGCCGTTACGCGAGTTGTCGCCGAGCGCTGCCAAATCATTGGCAACCGTGACAACGGTGTGAGGCTCAATAACTCGCAGATCTTGATTCGCAACTGCCTGATCGCCGGCAATCGAGCCTCGGGCGTGCGACACGCGCCCACGGGCGTGACGCATTGCAAGAGCAGTCTATTCCTTTGCACGGTGGTCGGAAACGGCGAGTCAGGCATCTTGAACGAAGCCGGATCGACGTATGTGAGAAACTCGATCGTCGCCATGAATCGCGATTTTGGGATCAATCAACGTTCGGTTTCGGGGGAAATCGCCCACTCGCTACTCTACGGAAACCGCGTCGCGACGTACGGAAACATCACTCGCATCGGCGGTAGCAACAGCAATCCCGCGTTCGTCAGTGATACGGACTTTCGCTTGTCGGAAGGCTCGCCGGCCATCGATGCGGGTATCGCTCCTTGGCAAGCCGACTTTGACTTGACCGGCTTTACGCTGAGCGCCCTCTCCCATGATTTGCTAGGCAATGCTCGGCCAAGCGGAACGGCCCTCGACATGGGGTGTTACGAAGGCGAAGTGACGGTTGATCGCGTGCTCTATGTGGCGACCAATGGCAACGACGCCAACACCGGCACTAACTGGGGGCAAGCCTATCGCACCTTGGAAAAAGCCTGTTCGTTGGCCGGCCCCAACACACAAATCCACATTCGCGCGGGAACGTATCCCGAGACATTCATCCTAGCTCGTAGCGGCCGAGCCGATCGACCAATTAGATTCATCGCGGAAACACCTGGCGCCGTTTTATACAGCCCAAGTCGTCCACGATGGCCACCACCTTGACGCTCTCCAACGCGAATCACGTTCACTTCGACGGTCTAACATTTACCGACGGCAATTACGGCACGCGCGGCGCCGGTGTCCTATTGAGCGATGCCACGGGGATTCAGTTTGCCAACTGCAATTTCCTCGGATTGGGAGCCGCCGCTATCTCGAACTCCTCGGTACGCTATGACCGTGGCGAATTCAAACGCTGCAGTATCGGGCTCCTAGTACGCGACAGCTCGGCGAATCTGGACGGCACGCGGTTCACGCAGTGCGTCCGAGGCGACGCGGCTGGAACGTGCCGTCGCCTTCACCGCCAAATCTTGCCGGATCGACCAGTGCCTTGTGGGAACGCGCGTCGTCGTGCGAACGGCCGCCGATCCCAATGCGCCGGCGGGCCGCGCGCCACGTTGGGAGCATTGCGTATTCGATAACAATGGAACGCCGATTGCCTTGGAACGCGCCAAATCGCAAGGGGAGATCGCGCTGGTGGGTTGCACGTTCTCCAATTCCAGCCGCTACAGTCTGGAACTCGCGGACTGCGATATCGAACTCTCGTCCACATGGAACGATTCGTGGAACCTTGACCGCGCCCCCAGTTTGCTCAAGGCCGTCGACGGTCGACTCACACTCCGTGATCTGGTCATTAAGGATTATTCCAACTACGCATTAATTACCCAGCGAAACATTCTGCGCTTGACCAACGTCGTATTTCGCAACAATTTAATCGGTCTCTACGCGGCGGAAAGCTCCGATCTACGGGCCACCAACTGCCAGTGGTTGGGGCATCGCATCTCGCCGAGCGTCAACCCAGCGACGACCGCCATATTCCTGCAAGGCAAGGGCGTCTTCAGTAATTGTCGGATCGACAACAATCAAACGGGCGTGTGGTTACAGGGCAGCGAAACGGGGGACGTCGTATTCAATGGAACAACGGTCACGAACAGCCTGTTCCGCGCGTTGCACCTGTTTCAATGCAGGATGCGACTCGATTCCACGTTTCTTTCCCCGTTCGACCTACAGGGCGTCTCTCATGGGATTTATATCACGGGCGGTCAGATCGAAGCGCGATGCCACTATCCGCAACGCTCGCGGCACCGGCATGCTGGTGACCGGCGGCTGTCGCTTCACTGCCGATGGTTGCACGTTCGAGGATAATGCCCAGGCGACGGAAACGACGTCGCGCCATGCGGGTCTGCTAGGCGACGGCAATCTCAGCTTCACCGTGCGGAACTGCGTCTTTCAACGACAAAGCACGGGCTACGGCCTGGCAACCTCGCTGGCCACGGATGTAACGCAGTGCGTTTTCAAGAGCAACCATATCGGAGTCGCCTTACTGCGTTGTAACACCCCACTGGCCTTCTCCAATTGTGTCATCACGGCAAATCGCATCGGAGTATATGGCGAAGACTCCAACGTGGCCATTACTCCGCTCACGATGGACAATTCGCTACCCGTCGACAACGACTTCAACATTTATTTGACCAAGGGACAGTACGAAATTTCGGACATTACCTTGCGGCGCGGAATTGTGGAGGATTTGACGGCCGTCGGCTCGTCGTTGACCGTATCGAACTCGACGTTCAGGGACTCGGGCGTTGGAATGGTGGCTTGGTCGTGCCCCTTTATCGAGGCAACCGGATGCCATTTTAGCAACAACTCCCAGTTGGGAGTAAAGCTCGCGGGTCGGGCTGCTCTAAAAACTGTACGATCGAGAATAACGGCAGCGACGGGCGGGTTTGCTGATCTGTTACACCCACGACAGCCTAATTGATCTAACGGGTACGACCATCCGAGGCCACAACGGCTTTTATGGCTACGCCGTGGGACTGTACGGCTGCAATTGGAATCTAAACAACTCCAACTTGGACCGGTGGGTGTTTCGGGACAATTACAATCTGCTGCATGTACGCGACGCTAGTAACTTGACGATCGAGAACGTCACGTTGGAGGATTTGCCCCAACGGCTAGGTTATTCGTATTCCAGCAACGTCGCCCTGCGAAACGTGACACTGAAGGATTGCGGCGCGGCCTGGATGAGCTGGGGCGACGTGTCATTCAATGTGGCGAACTGCGCCTTTCAGAACTGCAAGAATCATTACGCCATCTACACCGGCTATTCGCCCGTGACCATCGATGGCACATCCTTCACCGGAAACATGAAAACCGCGGTATACGCTCACTACAATTCACGTCTTCGGGTCTCCAACAGCACGTTCACCGGAGGAAAAGATTGGGCCATTTGGAGCTGCATGAACCAACCAACGGCAACTTGGGATGACAACAACCGCCATGAGTTTGTCGACTGCACGATCTCAGGAAATACTTATGGCCTCCGACTTGTCCACGCCAGCAACCAAAATCTGCTGCTCAAGAACACCAACATCACGGGCAATGGTTGGTATAGCGTCATGTATGACACCTGTAATCTGACCGTGAACGATCAGGCGACGAACAACTGGAGAGTTGCCAATAACACCAACGGCCCAGTCGTGCGATATGGCAGCGTTGTCTTGGAGAATGTTTCGAGCGAGAACAACACGACGTTTGGCTTCTTCGCCGAACAAGGGGGGCACGTAACGCTGGTCAATTGTCAGTCTACCGGCTCGAAACATGGCTTCTTCCAAAACAATGCGAACACGACACTGATCGACCGGTGTCGTTTCGAGGGACGTGGCGAGAGCAACTGGGGATGGGCCGTCTACTTGGAGGGCGGCCCCATTCACGTTCGCAACAGCATCTTTACGAAGTTTCATCAAGGGGTCCTTTCGCAAGTTCTGCGAGGCAGTTCGCCGAGCCGTGAGTTCATGAACAACACATTCGCACAGATGCTGCCGTGGGCGAGTGGCTTGAAGGTGGAAGCAGGCAGTGTCACCATGCGGAATAACATTCTTGCCGGGAATTGTTCAAGCGGCGTGGCCATGCGATGTTCGAATGGGACGGTGACCCAGTCTCACAATCTGCTCGATGGCTTTTCCACGGCGTATAGCGGCGTGACGCCCAGTGATTCGAATGTGTTGAAACAAGCGCGCTTCGTGAACGCGGCAACTGGAGATTTTCATTTAGCGAAGGGGTCGCCGGCGATCAACTCGGGAACCGACCTATCGGCGGGCTTCACGACGGATATGGATGGCGAGTCGCGTCCAGCCCACCACGTGTTCGATATCGGCGCCTACGAGTACTCGGATTCTGACGGGTCCGTGCGAGTGCTTAAATGGATCGAGCACAAGTAGCCGTCGGTGAATTGGCTCGACTATCGCAATGGCTGCTCGTCGCCAGCTAGTGCGCCAAGTGATTCAAGCAACGGCGCAAGGTGTGACTCATACCGTTTCCAACTTCCCACGGAACTTCGATAGATCGGCTGGCGCACCTGCTGCTGGCTGGCGGTAAGTACATGCCGCTCCGTGGCGTTAAAGTTAAGACAGCGCTCGTCCCATGGCAGTCCGCAAGCGTTGATGATTTCACGGCTCACCGTCGCCTGATCGTCGACCAACTGCTCGTAGACCACATCCCGGAGAGTAAGTGGCAATACATCCTTCCAGTGACGCATCATCCGCTCGTACGCTTTATAATAGTGTCCCAACCAGCTTAAGTCAGATGTGAGACTCGCAATGCCTGGCGCCGAGAAGTTCTGCCGAAAGCAGGAGACACACGTATCGCGCGGATCACGGCGGCAGTGCAAGACGGTCGCCTGTGGAAACAAGACCGCAATCAGTCCCAGGTTCAGATAGTTCATTGGCAGTTTGTCGACGACGCGGGGCGCCGTCGAATTGATCTCGGTAAGCCGGTCCATGTGGCGGTGCGCCAGTTCAACGAGCCATTTAGGGTCACTTTCCAGTAGGCATTCAGGAAACATGCTGCGGGGATGCGATTGATTACAACGAGCGACGAGTTCGGAGATTCGCTTGCCAACTTCCGTTAGCTCGCCCGCGCCATGTACATCGGGATGCGAGGCCAAAATCTGCTCGACCAGCGATGTTCCGCTGCGAGGCATCCCCACCACGAACACTAGCCGATTCGACAGATCCCCCACGTCGGCCAATCGCTCGAACAAGCCGTGGCTGAACACTTCGATTAAGCGGTCGACGTATTGGGTGTGGATGCGTGGATCATAAGACCACAGCGTATGGCGGTATCGGTGTTGAACGGCGCGATTGGCCGCCGAATAGTGGCCGAACGCCGCGTCATAGTCACGTTCAGCCTCGGTGACGGTAGCCAAGGCAAAGTTCAATTGTGAGCGGTCGGCGTCCGACAGATCAAGCATTTCCAAGCGTTGCTGGATATTCTCACAATCCGCGTTCGTGACTTCGCCGTGCCCTAACCTTGCCGAGACGGCCAAGCATTCATAGGCCCGCGCAAAGTGCCTGTCCACTTCAAGTGACCGACGGAATGCGTCAACGGCCTCCGCGTGTCGATCGAGGGCTCGCAAGGCGAGTCCTCGATTCGTCCATAACTCGGCAATGTTCGAGCGTCTGCGAGCGGCCTGTTCATAGGCGTCAAGCGACAACTCCCATTGCCCACGGGCGTCGTACAGGACTCCGAGAGATAGCCAGGGCCGAGAGTCGCTCGGATCCAGCTCGGCGGCTGTGAGATAACATTCACGGGCCTCATCCAACCTGTCTAAATCCTGCTGGAGTTGCCCGTACTCCATCCACAAAGGCGCGGTATCCGGTTGTTGTTGGACGGCGTGTTGATACGCAAAATCGGCTTCCACGAGACGCCCCCGCGCATGCAGCCGCTGTCCCAGACAAGTCCACCAATCGACGCGTTCCGGTTCCAGTTCAATACACGCGCGTAGCTCTTGACATGACTCATCATGATGTTCCATTTCCCATAGCAAATCAGCTAAGTGAATTCGGGCCGCGACATAGGTAGGTTCCATGAGGCGAGCAAGGCGAAAGCACCGTTCCGCGTCGTCCCGCTGGTTTAGACCTCGCAGTGAGACGCCGAGGTGAGTGATGGCGACTACGGAATTAGGATCGAACTCCAACGCGCGCCGTGCCGCTTGACTCGCATCGGCGAACCGACGTCGTGATAGCAAGACGGCTGCAAGGTTGGCATGATACTCGGCGTTGTTGGGATGTAGTTCGATGGCCCGCGACAGATACTTCACGGCGGTTTCCGACTGACCGAGTTGATGCGCGGCCAATCCGGTGAGGTGCCACGCGTCGGCTTGCGACGGATCGGCGGCTAAGACGCTGGCGTATCGAGGCAACGCGTCCGCGACTCGTCCCTCCTGATGCAAGGAGACGGCTGCGGCAAGTTCAGTCAGGACGTTCATGGGATGCGGTGGCGCCGAGATCAAAAGGGAGTTTCGCTAGGAGAGTGTCCTTGGGATTGATCGGCGTTCCGTCGAAGTCGAGCGAGACGGCGGGCGTTGATCTGGCGGCAAATTGTTGGATCGGAGAGCGTTTTAACCACGAGGCGATCAATGCCACGCGAATCACGCCAGCGCGGCTTGAGGCCGCGCACTGCCGGCGACCGATCGGGCGGGCAGCTCGATCGCAAGGGCCTCGCTGGCGAGGGACGATCGGCCTATCATGGCCGGCGGAAATTGGGCAGCGCCCCCATCGTTTTCCGTCTGGATGCCGCACTACGAGAAGAACGGAACATCTCATGTCGAAGATCAAACGTCTACCACCTCGTTCAAAAACCAAGGTCGATGACACTTGGGATCTGTCGAGTCTTTACGCCGACAACGCCGCCTGGGAAAGTGACTTCAAGAAGCTGGACAAATTGGTAGGCGGTTTTGGTGCGTTTCGTGGGCGACTGGGCGAAAGCGCCGCCGTGTTGGCCGAGTGCCTGGCATTCGATCACGAATTCGACCGATTGGCCGAACGGTTGGGCGTTTACGCCTTCTTGAAGACCACGGAAGACCAAACCAACAATGAATATCAAGCGATGATGGGGCGATTCCAGGCATTGTCGACGAAGGCCAGCCAGGCTGCCAGCTTCATTCGCCCTGAGATTATGGCGATTCCCAATGCCAAAATGAAGAAATTGTTGTCGGCCCCGGAGCTTGAAGCGTATCGCCTGCAGTTGGAACGCACGCTGCGATTCAAGCCACACACGCTGGGACACAAGGAGGAAGAATTATTGGCCATGCAGGGGGAGATGGCACAAGCGGCCGGCAAGGCGTTTCGCCAACTCCTGGACGCCGATCTCAAGTTTGGATTGGTAGAGAACGAGAAGGGGGAACGCGTCGAACTGGGAAATTCCACATTCCTACAGTTGCTACAGTCGCCAAGTCGCAATGTGCGCAAGAGCGCTTTCCATCAGTATTACGAACAGTTTCAGAATCACGAGAACACACTTGCGGCCACGCTTGCCGGGTCCATTCACAAAGATTGCTATTATGCCAAGGCTCGCAATTATGCCAGCGCGCTGGACGCGGCTCTATTCCCGGACAATGTTCCCCGCAGCGTGTACGAAAAACTCATCGCTTCGGTTCACGGTCGCTTGCCAGCCGTTCATCGTTACTACGAGTTGCGTCGCCGCAAGATGAAATTGCGCGACATTCATCACTACGACACATATATCCCCATTATCAGCGAGCTCGAAAAACGTCACACGTGGGATCAAGCGGTTAAGGTCATTCTTGCCGCGTTGAAACCGCTGGGTGACGAATACTGTCAGATTCTGGAAGGCGGTTTGCGAGGCCGATGGTGCGACCGCTATCCGAATCAGGGGAAACAGAGCGGCGCTTTCAGTTGCGGTTCGTTCGATGGCGATCCGTACATCCTGATGAACTACAAGCCGGAGGTGCTGAACGACGTGTATACCTTGGCCCATGAAGCCGGTCATTCCATGCATTCGTATTACTCGTCCAAGCACCAACCATTTCCCTATTACAGCTACACGATCTTCGTGGCGGAAGTGGCCAGCACCTTTAACGAGCAATTGCTAACACACCATCTGCTGGAACGCGCCCGCGACGATCGCGAACGAGCTTACTTGTTGAATCGCGAGATCGACGATATGCGAGGCACGATTGTGCGTCAGACAATGTTTGCCGAGTTTGAGAAGATAACGCATGAAATGGCCGAGGCCGGAGAAGCGCTAACGGTGCAAGCGTTTAAGGACGCCTACCGGAAACTGCTGGAGCAATACTTTGGCCCCGACTTTAAAATCGACAACGAACTGAGTCTGGAATGTTTTCGCATTCCCCACTTTTACCGTGCGTTCTATGTGTATAAATACGCGACGGGGATGTCCGCGGCGATTGCACTCAGCCGACGTGTCTTGCAGGGTGGAGAGAGCGAGTTAACGGCGTATCTGAATTTCCTTCAGGGCGGGTGTTCGCTCGACCCTCTGGACTTGCTGCGAGCGGCGGGCGTGGACATGGAGCAGCCCGAACCCGTCGATACGGCATTGGCCCATTTCGAGCAGCGAGTTGCCGAACTCGATTCACTGTTATAAGAATCCAGTCCGCGTGCCATGAACGCCGCCTCTTGCTGCTCGAGGTCATGAAGGGCTGCAAAGTCGTCGGCGAGATAGGCTGTGTACGCGTCGGTGTAGGGATGCCAATGTTCGTTGGCACTGGCCTCTCGTTGTTGCTTGCGTTGTTTCCGTGTTTTGATCATTTCGCGTTCGGTAAGTTCCCGTTGGGCTAAATACGCTGGATCAAGTGTGACGCCGAGTTGCGCTAGTTCGATGGCCGCACATCGCCAATCCACGGCGAAGTGCCTGCAATAACCTTGCAAGATGTTCTTGCCCGTATAGGTCGGCAGCCAGGTTCGTGCCGAAGCGAGCCGCCCCTGGCGATTCATTCGTTTTACCCTTGGCGGCAATGGTTTGCGTTTTCTCATAGTGCTGGTTTTTCCAGTGCCGTAATTGTCGGCTTGTTGAGGCATTCCATTTCAAGAATGGCAATCAGCGTTCCGCGACTTTCCGCTTCCATTTTGATTTTCTCGCGAGCCTCAGCCCTTGGCCGGTGGCGTTCCGTCTGTGGTTCGCCCGTCCTGGCTGGACGCATCGCTGGGCAGAAAGACAACCTTGAAATGGAGCCGCCCTCACGGACGGCATCCACTTCATCGAGCGTGATTAAGGATTCTGTAGGACATGTCACGAAGATATGACATTGTTTGCGAAGTTTCGGGAGCAATGTAAAGGAGAGCCGCGTATGTGCCGATACTGGATTGCCGGCAGGTGCGAGAGATGGTAAGAGCTGATGCTGGGCGTCGAAAGTGACCCAGAACGACCTGGGATAGTCACAGGGCCCCGATCGCTTCCCCCGGAGCGATTGACTCGATCGTCACTACAGCTGTCGGCGGTTTGGCAAATAAACCGCGGCTGTCGGCTTGAAAGGAGCAGTCACAACCACATCAAAGGTGGTCGGCATCGTTGGCTGGCCCGCGAATGGTTGTTGATCCGGGCGAAATGGCTGTTGATCCGCGAATATTGCTGATCCGCGAATGGTTGCTGATCCCGGCGAATGGCAGTTGAGGGACAAGTTCACAAGCGTGCAACCAGACCCCAATCGGAACGAGGGAACAACATCATCGTTGCTACGAGCAATATCCCTATGGAGACTCAGGCCACTAACGGCAACGACGAGAGCCGCGGTACACTTCCTGGTTTGTTTTCCAAATGAAAATGCAACGGAGCATGACTCCATGCCATTCAACCGACCGCAGTTGGTCAGTATAGAGATGCGACTCGTTGCAAATGGAGTGGGCATCGAGGTTTCGGGTGAAAGTTCCACGAGCTTGGAAGCCATGGCGGCGTGCGACGCGATTGGGCATCCATCGCCTGTGGATGGAAACGCGCGCAGTCCGAGTCATCCAATACGTTGGGCTCGGGCGATTGCGGAACTAGCTGCCGGTGAATTATCGAGGGGCGCGGCGGACTTGCGGATGCTAAGCTTTCAAGTGTCGCGCGCGTTGGCGTGGCATGTTTCAAACCGCAAATTATCGAGGAGCCGGGACGGATGCCTTGGAAAACCGCCCGATGCTTGGGGGTGTCGCTGATCGTCGCCGGGGTGCTGAACGGCTTAGGCGGGGCGATGGTAGACCGAGCTCACGCTGCCGGGGGCGAGTTGGAGATTCGCACCGTTGACGAGAACGGGCAACTCACGCCGGCCCGGATGCATCTGCGAGACGAACAGGGGCGGCCGGTTCGCGTGCGGGATTATCCGTATTGGAACGATCATTTCGTCTTTCCCGGCAAAGCCATCCTGAAGCTGAAGACCGGCACCTATCGTTTCGAGATCGAGCGGGGCCCTGAATACCGGACGCACCACGGGCATTTCATTATCGAGCCGAATGCCGGGGACAATCACGAAGTGGCGCTGAGCCGCTTCGTGGATATGAAATCTGAAGGTTGGTGGTCGGGCGACTTGCATATTCACCGCTCGCCGGACGACATCGAGCTGTTGATGCGTGCCGAGGACTTGCATGTCGCGCCCGTGATTACTTGGTGGAACGACAATAATCATTGGGCCGAGCGTGGGTTGCCCGAACACGCGCTGCATCAGTATGGCGAACACTACTTCGCGCATCTGTTGGCCGGCGAGGACGAACGCGAAGGTGGCGCGCTGCTGTACTTCAATTTGGAACAGCCGCTGGCAATTACGGGCGCCTCGCGTGAATATCCTTCGCCGGTCGAGTTTCTGAAGCTGGCGCGAAAGTCGGCGGCCACGCCCGAATCCGCGGAGAATGGTGAGTCGGGCGACGAACCACCCGTCAATCGCTTGACCGCTGGCGAGTCTGCGCCGCTGCATGTGGATATCGAGAAGCCGTTTTGGTGGGACATGCCGATTTGGGTTGCCAGCGGCATGACGCACTCGATCGGCGTGGCCAACAATCATCTGCAACGAGACGAGATGCTCTCGAACGAGGCTTGGGGTAAGCCGCGGGAGCGTATCACCTATCCCGATCCACACGGCAATGGACGCTGGTCGCAAGCCATCTATTTCCATCTGCTGAATTGTGGTGTGCGGATGCCGCCGTCGGCTGGCAGCGCGTCGGGCGTGCTAAAGAATCCGGTCGGATACAACCGCGTCTATGTGCATTGCGGCGATGACTTCAGCTATGCCAATTGGTGGGCGGGGCTGCGAGCCGGCCGCGTGGTGATTACCAACGGACCGCTGCTGCGTCCCGAAGTGAATGGTGAATTGCCGGGCCACGTTTTTACGGCCGACGCCGGTCAGTCGATCGAATTGATACCGGCGCTGAAGCTGTCGACGAAGGAGAAGATCGCGTACTTGGAAGTGATTCGCAACGGCGAGGTCGTGGACGAAGTTCGCCTGGAGGATTACGCCCGAGCCGGCGGTCGGTTGCCGCCCGTGACGTTCAACGAAAGCGGCTGGCTGGTGATTCGTGCGGTTACGAACAACCCCAAGACGTTTCGATTCGCGATGACGGGGCCGTACTACGTGCAGATCGGCTATCAGCCGCGGATCAGCCGAGCGTCGGCTCAGTTCTTTCTGGATTGGGTGACCGAGCGAGCGCGGCGGCTGAAGCTGGACGATCCGAAGCAACATGCGGAAGTGCTCCGCTATCACCGAGCTGCCCGCGATTTTTGGCAGGCGAAGTTGGAGGCGGCGAATGCGCCGTGAGTTATTGCGTGGGAGCGGCGTGGTGTTGAGTGGGATGTTGGTTTGTGGGCGACACGAAAGCTCCGACAAGGCGGAGCACCCCACAAGCGAAGCTCCGATGCGGCGGCGCCGTTGGAACGAATACGGCGTCTGCTCGTCTATTCGAAACAAGTTCCGACCGGCACGGATTTGCCTCGGAGAAACTCGGCCACTTCCATCACGCGTTTGCCGGCGGGTTGAATCCGCTCGATGCGGAGGCAGCCTTCCCCCGTGGCGATCACCAATTGCTGGCCGTCGCTCACTACGACTTCGCCTGGCTTGGATTCGCCCGGCCTAGATTCGGTGGCCAATTCGCGGACGACGTGGACGCGATCCAGGATCAGCCGCAACGCTTCGCCGTCGCGATTCCAGTTCGTGTAAGTGCCGGGCCAGGGCTGAAGCGCTCGGACTTGCCGTTCGATGCGTGCGGCCGGCTGACTCCAGTCGACTTGGCCAACTTGCTTGTTCAGCCTCGGCGCCTTGGTAACCCGCGCTGCATCCTGCGGCTCGCCAATCGAACTGACGCCGTCCCATGATTCGAGCATCGCGATCGCTTCCGATACGGCTCCAACGCCCAGTTCGGCCAAACGTGGTTCGAGCGACGCCGTGGTATCGTCGGGTCCGATCGGCATTCGTCGGGTAGTCAAAATCGGGCCGCCGTCCAGCCGCGGTGTCATGTGAATCACGCTGACGCCCGTTTCCGCATCGCCCTCCCAAATCGCCCAATGAACGGGCGCGGCGCCGCGATGCCGAGGCAGCAGCGAACCATGTAGATTGATGCCGCCCAGCCGCGACGTGCCGAGAGCTTCGCGGCTGAGAATCTGGCCGTAATCGCAGACGACCAACAGATCGGCATTCCAAGCGGCGAGTCGCTCGATCGACTCGGTCGCGTTGATGCTGTCCGGCTCGAACAGCTCGACTCCGCGAGCCACCGCCACATCGCGCATCGGATTTTCGGGCACTTTGCGACGACCAACCGCCGGCGGCACGGGACGGGTCACAAGGCCCAACACTTCGTGCGGCCCGTCCAGCAACGTTTCAAACGTCGGCGCCGCGAACGGGCCGGTTCCCATCATCAGCAAACGCATCGCGCGGCTCAGCAGTAACGCTGCTCCCATTCGGTCAGGCGTCGAGCGAGTTCCATGTCCTCCGGAATCTCGCCCACTTTCCGACGATTAGTGAACTCGGCTTCAAAATCGCTGAGCGGCCCGCGCAGCTTGGTTTGCCGCGAGGGCGGCATGCGATCAAAGAACAGCACGCCGTCCAAGTGATCCGTTTCGTGTTGCACGACGCGAGCCAACAGCCCCGATACCGTGGCATCGATCGCTTCGCCCGACATGGTGTAGGCCGTGATGCGAACTTGCTTGGGGCGAATCACCGGGCCGTAAAGTCCCGGCAGACTCAAGCAGCCTTCCTCTTGTTCGACCGATCCTTTCGGGCGGCTGATGACCGGATTGATAAACACCAGCGGCTCGCCCTTCTCGGGATCGGCCTCCAAATTGGCAACGAACAACCGTAGCGGCAGGTCAACTTGATTCGCCGCCAAGCCGACGCCATTCGACTCGTACATCAGTTCGAACATCCGCGCGACGATCTGCTTCAGCTCGGCGTCCACGCGCTTCACGGGCTTCGACGGATGCCGCAACGTGGGATGGGGATACGTGATGATTTTCAAGACCGTTTTTCCTCGAAGCGTTCCCTCGGAGAACGCCGTTTCACAAAAACCGCGAACGAGAGCGGAAAGAATTTGCAGCGGATTATAGGTTCAACACTGCTTTCGCTACACCGCACTCGGCGAAGGTAACGACCGCCAGCCACATGGCATTCGCTGAACCAAACACGAAAAAAGCCCGCGAACGCTGCCGCTCGCGGGCTTTGGTGGTTCAATCACTCGAAGGCGAACCTAGTCGGCCGATTCGGTGCCCGCGCCAACTGGTTCGGGCTCCTGCTTGCCGCGAACTTCGCCCTTGAAAATCAAGCGGCGGAGCTTGCCTTCGTCGTCGCGCACCGCGTCGACCACGATCGTGTCCTTGCCGTTGAACTCGCCACGCAACAGCTCCTCGGCCAACGGATCCTCGACCCGAGCCTCGATCGCGCGACGCAACGGCCGGGCGCCGAAATCGTGCTCGTCGTTGTCCTTGACCACATCGCGGCGGATGAGGAACTCCTTGGCGTCTTCGGTCAGGACCAAGTCGTAGCCGCGGTCATGCAACCGCTCGCGAACCTTGCCCAATTCCAAGTCGATCACGAGCTTCAGATCCTCGTTCGTCAAATGACGGAAGATGATCGCCTCGTCCAACCGGTTTAGGAACTCGGGGCGGAACACCCGCTCGATGCTTTCCATCACGCGCGCTTCATGTTCTCATACGAAGCGTCGTTGTCTGGACGTTGGAAACCGAAGGCCGATCGTGTCTTTGATCGCTTCGGCGCCCGCGTTCGTGGTCATGATCAAAATCACGTTGCGGAAGTCGACGTTGCGGCCAAAGCTGTCGGTCAGCCGGCCTTCTTCCATCACCTGTAACAACATGTTGAACACGTCCGGATGCGCCTTTTCGATTTCGTCCAGCAGCACCACGGCGTAGGGACGACGGCGAATCTTTTCGGTCAATTGACCGCCTTCTTCATAACCGACGTAGCCCGGAGGCGCGCCGATCAGCCGGCTCACGTTATGCTTCTCCATATACTCGCTCATGTCGATATGGATGAGCGCGTCGGCATCGCCAAACATGAACTCGGCCAGCGCCTTGGCCAGCAACGTCTTACCGACACCCGTGGGGCCGGCGAAGATGAAGCAGCCGGTCGGACGCTTCGGATCCTTCAAACCGCTGCGGCTGCGACGCACGGCTTTCGAAATCGCCTTGATCGCTTCGCGTTGGCTGATGACCTTCTTTTGCAGTTGCTCTTCCATCTGCATCAACCGCAAGCTGTCTTCGGTCGAAAGCCGAGTGAGTGGAATGCCGGTCATCTTCGAGACAACCTCGGCGATCACTTCCTCGTCGACCACGCCGTCCGTCTGCCGCGACTTCTCGCGCCATTCGCGGGTGATCGTTTCCTTCTTCTTCTTCAGCTTGTCGGCTTGATCGCGCAGCGACGCGGCCTTTTCAAAGTCTTGATTGGCGACCGCTTCTTCCTTCTCCTTGTTCAGCCGCTCGACCTCGTCGTCGATCTCTTTCAAATCGGGTGGACGAGTCATCGCACGCAGCCGGACGCGAGCGCCCGCTTCGTCGATCACGTCGATCGCTTTATCCGGCAAGCAACGGGCCGTGATATAGCGTTCCGACATCTCGACCGCCGCGGCGATTGCGTCGTCGGTGATTTGCACGCGGTGGTGATCCTCATAGCGGCCTCGCAACCCTTTGAGAATCTCGATCGTCTCGTCCTTGCCGGTCGGATCGACGATGATCTCTTGAAAACGTCGAGCCAACGCGCTGTCTTTCTCGATGTACTTGCGGTACTCGTCCAGCGTCGTGGCGCCGATGCATTGAATCTCGCCGCGAGCCAAAGCTGGCTTCAGCACGTTGGCCGCGTCGATCGCGCCCTCGGCGCCGCCCGCTCCGACCAACGTATGCAGTTCGTCGATGAACAGAATCGTGTTCTTCGCGCGACGCACTTCGTTCATCACGGCCTTGATGCGTTCCTCGAACTGACCGCGATACTTGGTGCCAGCGACCATCATCGCCAGATCCAGCACCACGATTCGCTTGTCGGCCAACAACTCGGGAACGTTGCCGCTGATCACTCGCTGAGCAAACCCTTCGACGATCGCCGTTTTGCCGACGCCCGCTTCGCCCAGCAACACCGGGTTGTTTTTCGTGCGGCGGCAGAGCACCTGGATGGCTCGTTCGATTTCCCGTTCACGGCCGATGACCGGATCGAGCTGATTCTTCTTGGCCAGCTCGGTCAAGTCGCGGCCGAAGCTGTCGAGCGCCGGCGTCTTGGACTTGCCGCTCTTCGACGAGCCGCCGCCTTCCGCCACGCCCGCGCCCTCGCGGCCACCACGTTCGCCCGGATCGCCTTCCAATCCGTGGCCGAGCAAGTTCAGCACTTCCTCGCGAACTTCTTCCAGCTTCAAGCCCAAGTTCATCAAGACTTGAGCCGCGACGCCCTCTTGTTCGCGAAGCAGCCCCAGCAAAATGTGCTCGGTGCCGACGTAGTTGTGATTCAGATTCCGAGCCTCTTCCATCGAATACTCGATGACCTTTTTGGCTCGCGGCGTCTGCGGCAGCTTGCCCATCGTGACCATTTCTGGACCACTCTGAACCAGCTTTTCCACTTCCAAACGAATCTTTCGTAAATCAACGTCCAGATTCTTCAGGACGTTCGCGGCCACACCGCTTCCTTCCTTGACTAGCCCGAGCAAAATGTGCTCGGTGCCGATGTATTCGTGATTGAATCGCTGCGCCTCTTGGTTGGCGAGCTGCATCACTTTGCGGGCACGGTCGGTAAATCGTTCGTACATCAGTTTCTTCCCTCGGCGTTTGTGAGCTTCGTCGGTGTGAGCCGAATCACGCAGCCGCGGCTGGTTGGCGTCAACTCGATGGACTGGATCGTAAACGATGGAGTCTGGCGTGTTGTCTCAGAGCCTCAGTCGCGTTGTTGGAAAACTCCGTTTTCTTCTAGTTTGTCAAACATAGGACGGATAAGCCGTCCGGTCGTCGAACTTCGTCACCAGGTTCGCCTGAAATCAGGCTGCTTGCGAGGCCGGTTGTGTGTCGGACGCAGGTTCGTCGGATCGTAGGGATTCCTCGGCGATTCGGCTCAGCAAGCGAGCCTCCCGATGAATCTCGACCATCCATCTGGCCGCGCCGTCGTAACGTCCCAGCGCTTTTAATTGTTCCCGCGCTTCCGGGATTCGTCGAGTGTGGCGAAGCAAAGTCGCGAGCAACAGTCGGCCCTCGATATCGCGAGGCTGCCGGTCGAGCAGATTATTCAACAACGTTTCCGCCTCGTACCAGTTGCCTTGTAAGTATTCCGCCTGAGCTCGCAGAAACAACCGGTCATTTTCCACACTGCCATCGCCGCCGAACATCTTCGACAGCCGACTGGCAGAATGGCAGATGCCGGCCACCCAAAACAGCAAGAGCAAGCCCCATACCAATGAGGCAAACAGAGGCGAAAGCAGCTCGGGCCACACGAATTTCGCGGCCAAAGCCAAGTTCAGCCACGCGGAGAAAGCGACTGCCACTGCCACTCCGGCCCGCTCCCCGCGCCACCAAAGTGGGGCAAGTCCCGGCCAAAGGCAAGTTAACAGCAACGCCGCACGCATCCCAACGCAACTCCGGCTTCCGTACCTGGAAGTTTTCACCAGTTGCATAATCTGGCGAAAGTTGCCGGAATTGTAACCACGCTTGCCCCAACCAGCAAGGCAAGTCGCGGACATGCTGTCGACGCGCAAATCGGCCACTCTGCCAAGAGCCTCGTCATGCCGATGCTACTTCGTGACTACCCAGCTAATGCATGAATCGTTCAGCTCGAATCCCGAATCACTGCCCATACCAATATGGCAACGAAAACGATCGCGACGATTAAGCATCCTATTTTCGCGAAGGCTTCGGCCCGACGCGTCGTGGCGTAGGCGTTCGCTTCATCCGACTCCATTTCCAACTCGTTTTCTTCAATGGACTTGCGACATTCGATGCAAATGTCTCGCTGATCGTCCGCAAACAATGCCTCGCCGCAGTAACGGCAGAGGGGCACGGACTGTTCCTGCGACGCCTGGCTGCGGCGTTGGTCAGCCGAGTCAGTTTGGTCAGCGGCAACATCGTCTTCGGTGCGGAGGCTGGTCGTAGGGCGGGCTGTCGTGGGCCAGAGTCCGTCCAACGACGAAGGTGGAAAGTCGTTTAAGAACTTGACGCTCCGGCGAAACGCCGTTCGAACGTCCAGCCGCAAATGCCGCTGCCATGCGCATTGAATATCTCCGCGCAGATGGGCGAATAAGGCCAGAGCATAGCCATACGTAGGCAGAGTCATTTGGCTTCGTTGTCTCATTTCCCACCGCGTCCAACCTCCGTCGTCGCGAGTCGACTCGAAGATCGCGCCGTTCGACGTCAAGACGCCAAGCCCCAGCATGACCGTGAAAAGCTCGGCGAGCATCTCGTCATCGTCTTCTTCGTTGGACATTCCGTGCCGCGCGTCTAAGCGAATGCGAGCCAATTCACTAGCCAGCGCCGCCGTCAATCCGACAGGTTCGTGGAGCAGGGCAGCGTTGAGATCGATTCGGATCCGGTCGTCCACGACCTCATGAGAAACGAAATGCACGGCGCCGTCGCTGGCGCGAGGGGCAATGTTCCAAAACTGCAATTGAATCTTGTCCGTCGGAAAGTCCACGAACTCGCATAGTCGCTCGAATACAACGCGAGCGCTTGCCTCGTCGTTCGTGAACGGCTCTGGAAAATCGGACCGTGTCAGCAAAACGATCGAACGCGAACAAAGCCAATCGCGCCCGAATTCACGCATTAACCAGCCGGTTCGAGCGTTGATCCACTGCCTTGTCGAATCATCGACAGGGCATCCGTTCGAGTCGTCATTCATCGTGTCGAGCGCCGGTCGCTCCGGCGATGTCCGAAACTGCTAAACACCGTTTGAATTGATGAACGACGACGCGAGTTGCTGGCTGATGGCTCGATCGGGATTTCGACGAACTAAATCACTTCATGAATCGGCATGTTGCCGTCATCCACCAAGTACCGCGGCGTGCCGGCTTTGTCGAAGATGCGGACTTTACGCACGTCCAAGCCGACGTTGTGATACAGCGTCGCAAAAACCTCTTGGAATTTGACCGGCCGTTCCACCGCGTGTTCGCCATATTTATTGGTCTTGCCGATGACTTGCCCCGTCCGCATGCCGCCGCCGGCCAGCATCGCGCACGACACTTGCGGCCAGTGATCGCGGCTGTTGTTGTTGTTAATCTTCGGCGTCCGGCCGAACTCGCCCCACACAACCACCGAGACATCGCGGTCCAGACCGCGTTCGTGCAGATCGGTCACCAGCGCGGCGAGCCCTTGATCCAGCATCGGGAACTCGACGCGCGACATCGGGAAATTCATCCCGTCGCCGCCGTGCCAATCCCAACGGCTGTAGTTCAACGAGACGAACCTCGCCCCGGCTTCCACCAGCCGCCGCGCGATACAGAAGTTCTCGATCATCCGCGGCGCGCCGTCGCGCTGGAAGCTCTCGTCGCTCTTGCCGTAGCGTTCGACGATTCGCGGGTCTTCCTTCGATAGATCCAAAGCGTCGGCCAGCTTCGAATCCGTCAGAATCCCCATCGCTTGTTGCGTGTACGAATCCAGCCCGTCCATCGCGCCGGTCGTGTCCACGTCGCGACGGAAACGATCGAACGAGGCGCGGAGCTGCGTGCGATCTTGCAGCCGTTCGAGCGTGATGCCTTGCAGCACCATGTTGTCGGCCGAGCTGCGAGCCGTCTTGCCGACTAAGTTGAACGGATTCTGGCCGACACCCAGAAAGCCACCGTCGCCCGGCTCGCCCCACGTGCGATTGCCGGTCTGATACATCAACGCCAAATTCGCCGGCACCGCTGGATTCACCGGGCCTTGCAGATGCGAAACCCAAGCTCCGCCCGAAGGCCAACCGCCCGGCGGCTGTCGATCGCCAACGCGGCGACCGGTCATGCACTGATACCCGTCGTGTCGGCCGTCGGCGTCCGAAATCGAGCGGATCGGGATGAACTTGTCCATCATCTTGGCCATCCGCGGAAACAGCTCGCAGATTTCGATGCCCGGCACGTTCGTCGAAATCGGAGCAAACTCGCCGCGAATCTCGCTCGGAGCATCCGGCTTCGGATCCCATAGATCAATGTGCGAAGGCCCGCCGGGCAAATAGATGTTGATGATCGCCTTGTGGGAACGTCCGGTACCAGCGGCCGCCTCGCCCGCCAGAGCTTGATTCAGCGCCAGTCCGCCCAGCGCCATGCCGCCGATTTGCAAAAATCCACGACGCGAGATGCCGTCGCAGAACTTGTTCGCGGATTTGCCGTAGGTCCGTCCGTAGATCGTCAGCATATACAGGTCTCCCGAGTTATGTTCGCGTACCGAGACAGCCAAGCCGCCACGGCGAGGTCAGCTATCAATCTGGGTTGATATGATATCGACGCTGGCAGTGTCGCGTCAACAGTCGCAAACGGACGAACGACACGTCGCACGTCCAACCATCCCCGTCTCAGCGAATCGCCGGTGGCTGGTTCGCAGGGCCGTTTTTCAAGGGGCCGAGGGTATGACCGGCTTGCTGGAGAACATGTCAGCGCCCGCGAGAGACACCGGCCAATTCGGGGCCGAGGGCGTCATCAGATAATAGACAGTCTCCGTTCTTCCGTGATCCTGGGTCGTCACGGTCGCTCGCCGAATCGCGCCAGTCATCGGATTTCCATCGTCGAACTCGTCATCCAATTTCTGGGCGCCAACCGGCGAAATCAACGTGGCCGCCACGCCGGCCCCGACGCTGTTGAGCGCGGGTCGCCAACTCAGCGCAGCGCCGCTTGAAACGCTGCCCGGCGGCGCGGACGAGAACGTGCGGTCCGTCACATAAGCGTCCAACGGATTCTCGCCGTCCTCCGAAGCTTGAGGCCACTGGCCATGCTCGGCGTGGTACCGTTCGGCCGCTTCGGCCACCACGATCAGCGAACGATGCAAAGCGCGGCTCTGACTTTCGGCCGTCAGCGTTGTCAGCTTCGGAACGGCCACGGCCGCTAGGATCGCGATAATCATGACAACCACCACCAACTCGACCAGCGAGAAGGCGTAATGCGGGACACCGCGCCGAGAAGAAATCAATAATGCCATCGCCATCCGCCTTATTGCGCGTTCACCGACACTTCAAAAATGCCATCGAGAATCGCCACGCGGAGCGGAAATTCCCGGCGAATCGGACGTGACTTGTCGACGCGCGGCGGATACGTGGCGCATCCGCTGAAATTGGCTCCAGAATGCGACCACGTTTCTCGCCGTGCGGCCTCCGAAACGCTCCGAATCGCTCCGGGCCGCACCGCGCGGAGCCGACGGGCTGGCTGTCCGCCGTGGACTCAGCGGCTACGCTATTCAAGAATCCGCGAGTCGCCGCCCATCGGCTCGCCAGCCGCCCGCTCACCGCCGATCTTTCCCCGCTTCAACTTGGAATCGCAACCTTGGAATTTCGCATCCACCGACCATACGAACCGGCTGGCGATCAGCCGAAAGCGATTCGCAAGCTAGTCGACGGCCTCCGCGCTGGCCGGCCGACGCAAGTGTTGATGGGCGTCACGGGGTCGGGCAAAACGTTCACGATGGCCAACATCATCCAAGAGATGCAGCAGCCCGCCCTGGTCATCTCGCACAACAAAACGCTGGCCGCTCAGTTGTACGGCGAGTTTCGCGAGTTCTTTCCCGAGAACGCGGTCCACTACTTCGTCAGCTATTACGACTATTACCAGCCCGAAGCTTACATCCCGCAGCGCGACATCTATATCGAGAAGGACGCCTCGATCAACGACGAAATCGATCGGCTGCGACTCGCCTCCACCAGCTCGCTCGTCAGCCGCCGCGATGTAATCATCGTGGCCAGCGTCAGCAGCATCTACGGTCTCGGTTCGCCCCAGGATTATAAGGACATGATCGTGTCGCTGGCGGTCGGCGAGACGATCGACCGCGACGAGATGCTGATGCGATTGATCGACATTCAATACGACCGCAACGACGTGGCCTTCGAACGCGGCAAGTTCCGCGTGCGCGGCGATTGCGTCGAACTCTGGCCGGCTTACGAGGAGTACGGTTTTCGCATCGAACTTTGGGGCGATGATGTCGAGCAGCTTTCGATCATCAATCCGATCAGCGGCGAAGTGATTGCCCAACAAGAGCAGTTGTTCGTCTATCCGGCCAAGCACTTCGTGATGCCCGACGATCGAATCGCCGTGGCCATCGATCGGATTCGCGACGAACTGGACGTGCAGCTCAAACGATTCCGCGACGAAGGCAAGTTGCTCGAAGCCCAGCGGCTGAACGCTCGCACGCGTTTCGATCTGGAAATGCTGCAAGAGATCGGCCGCTGCCCCGGCATCGAGAACTACAGCCGCCATCTGTCGGGCCGCGCCGAAGGCGAAGCGCCTTTCACGCTGTACGACTATTTTCCCAAGGACTATTTGCTGTTCGTCGACGAATCGCATGTGACGATTCCACAAGTGCGGGCGATGTACGCCGGCGATCGCAGCCGCAAGACGACGCTGGTCGATCACGGATTCCGCCTGCCCAGCGCGTTGGACAACCGACCCCTCAAATTCGAAGAGTGGGAACGGCGAATCCATCAAGCGGTTCTGGTTTCCGCGACGCCCGGCGATTACGAACTGGAAAAGACCGGCGGCGAAGTAGTCGAGCAAATCATTCGGCCAACCGGCTTGCTCGACCCGGTCGTCGAAGTGGTCCCGGCTCGCGGCCAAGTCACGCATC
Source organism: Pirellulaceae bacterium (assembly GCA_041399085.1). Taxonomy (GTDB): domain Bacteria; phylum Planctomycetota; class Planctomycetia; order Pirellulales; family Pirellulaceae; genus JAWKTM01. The sequence goes on along the minus strand of JAWKTM010000070.1, from coordinate 4,227 downwards.
TGCTCGACCAAATCCGCGAACGAGCGGCCAGCGGCGAACGCGTGCTGGTTACGGCACTGACAAAGAAGCTGGCCGAGGATCTCTCGGCGTACTACAGCGAGCAAAACGTCCGCTGCAAGTGGCTGCACAGCGAGTTGGATGCCTTCGAGCGGGTCGAGTTGCTGCGCGATTTGCGCGAAGGCCGCTTCGATGTGCTGGTCGGCGTGAACCTGTTGCGCGAAGGGCTCGACCTGCCCGAAGTTTCTTTGGTGGCGATCCTGGACGCGGACAAGGAAGGCTTTCTCCGCAGCGAAACCTCGCTGATCCAAACGATCGGCCGCGCGGCTCGGAATGTGAACGCCAAGGTAATCTTGTACGCGGATAAGATGACCGACTCGATGCAGCAAGCGATCGAGGAAACTCGCCGCCGCCGCGACCTGCAACAGCGATACAACGAGGAACATGGCATCACGCCAGAAACCGTTCGCAAGAACATCCGCGCCGGTATCGAAACGGCCGCGGCCGCTCATCGCGAAGCCAATGCCGCCGTGGGCCGCGAGAACGACTCGGATTACATTACCGAGGAATATCTGAACGAACTCGAGGCCGAAATGCTTGGGGCGGCCGAAAATCTCGAGTTCGAACGAGCCGCCGCGCTCCGCGATCGGATCGTCGCCATGCGCGATTCGGTCGGCAAAAAGATGAGCGAAGTGGAAGTCAAGTCCAGTTCGTCCCGCGGCGGCCGCCGACGAAAAGGCGGTTCCAAGATCCCGCGGCCAAAGAAATCATAAGACGCCGCCTCCGTAACCCCATTCTTTGTCAGCTACGGTCTGATTGTATGAATACGCTGAAGCCACACGTTTCGCCACGCAACGTCATCGCAACGGTGCTACTTCTCCTAATTACGTGTACCGATTTCCCGGCGATGGCCCAAACGTTAACGGAGCGTCTCAAAGGCGAATCCATTGAAAAGCTGGCGTCCGATGCGCGAACAAGGGGAAACCCAGTCAAAGGCGCGATTCTGTTCACTCAGCAGAATCTCCACTGCACGCGCTGCCATAATGCTCGCGACGCGAAACCGGTAGGGCCGGCGTTGAATGCGTTGGGAAAGGATGTCACGGATGTGCATCTCGTCGAAGCTTTGCTGGCCCCATCCAAGAGCGTTCGCAAAGGTTATGAGTCGGTTGTGATTCTTACGACCGCCGGAAATGTTATGGCCGGACGTATCGTCGAAGACGGCCCCGCGCGAATCGTTGTGCAACGCTCGACCGGCGACCTAGATCGCGTCACGATACCACGCCCGGAGGTCGAGGAGATTCGCCCGAGCATGGTTTCGGCCATGCCGGAAAACCTTGTCGACCCGCTCGGCGACCGTCAACCGTTTTTGGATCTGGTTCGATACCTGATGGAGTTGGCCGCGACGGGTACCGAACACCCGCAATCGGAGTTCGTCACGGGCGGAGAGTCGCTTCGCCCCGAATTGCAGGGCATCGTGTGGCTCAAAGAGTTCAACTGTCAAGCGTGCCACCAGCATGATATCAGTGATACTCCGCTTACGGCGAAGCAAGCGCCGGATTTGGCGAGATCGGTCGGACGCATCAATCCTCGATTCCTTCAACAGTTTATAGCCGATCCCTTAAAGCATCGGCCAGGAACTACCATGCCGGACGTTATGGTGGGACTGTCTCCATTGGAGCGAAAGGCAGCGGCCGACGAAATCACTCACTATTTGTTATCGCTCAGCGACGAACGGTATTCGACGCCGGCGATCGAGTCGGAGGCCGCTAACCGAGGGCGAGACACCTTTCACACCGTGGGATGCGTAGCCTGTCATTCGCCGCGAGCGGAGGACCACCAAGAGCTATTGGCCGAGAATTCCGTACCGCTCGGAAAGGTTCACGAGAAATATAGTGTCGATGGATTGGTGGCGTTTCTTGAGAACCCGCTCCAGACCCGTCCCGCGGGACGGATGCCACAATTGCAACTTTCCCATTGGGAAGCCATCGACATCGCCAGCTATCTGCTCGCCGCGCCAACGACGGCTTCGATCACGGAGCCATTTCCTTTGAACGCCGATCTGGCTGCCAAAGGGAAAGCCCGCTTCACACAACTTGGTTGTCAACAATGTCACTCGGTGGATTCCCAGAAACCGGCCCCTACGTCACTCGCATTATCCCAAGTCCGCCCCAATCAAGGTTGTTTGTCCGACGAACAGGGAAACTGGCCATTGTTTCAGCTTTCGGATCGGCAGCGAACAGATATTCAAGCGGCGCTTGTTCGGACGTCTCAGGACCTCACCAGCGGCGACCATATCGCACTGACGTTAACTGGAATGCGATGTGTGAATTGTCACCAACGCGATCGACTGGGCGGTGTCTCGGCCGAGCGTGACATCTATTTTCACACCACGAATCCTAACCTCGGACCGCAGGGCCGAATCCCGCCGACGCTCACGGGCGTTGGCGCTAAACTCAATCCCAACTGGATGCGTCAAGTGTTAGTCGCCGGGCGCACGATTCGACCCTATGTCACTACGAGAATGCCGCAGTACGGCGCGGACAACGTGGCCCATTTGGTCGAACTGTTCGAGCAGGTCGATCACCTGCCGGATGTCGAATATCCCCGTTTCGACGACCAGAAAAAGCTGAGGGAAGTCGGAACGGAATTGGTCGGAACCGCCGGACTTAACTGTATTGTCTGTCATACATTTCAGTTAAAGGCGGCCGCCAATATGCCGGCGGTCGATCTCACGGAAATGGCCGAGCGACTGAAGAAGGACTGGTTCTACCATTACATGCGCGACCCGCAAAGTCTCAGCCGAAATACCATCATGCCGTCCTTTTGGCCCGCTGGCCGTGCGATGCGAAAGGATATCTTGGACGGCAATAGCGATCTGCAAATCGAGGCGCTCTGGCAGTATCTCTTGGATGGACGCCAGGCGCGCACGCCGCGCGGTCTCATCGTGGAGCCCATCGAGTTGCTCGCCACCGATGAGGCCGTGATGTTGCGACGCAGCTATCCCGGCGTGGGCAAACGTGGGATCGGCGTGGGATATCCACAGCAAGTCAATCTCGTGTTCGACGCCGAACAGTTGCGTCTGGCGATGATCTGGAAAGGCAAGTTCGCCGATCCGGGCGGAGTCTGGAGAAGCCAAGGGCACGGCACGGTACGGCCCCTGGGCGATCAGTTGATGCGTTTCTCGCCCGGCCCCGATTTGGACGACGCGACAAATCCCTGGGTGGTCGACGATGGTCGGCCTCCGAGCCACCAATTCATGGGCTACTCGCTCGATGACAAGATGCGTCCCCGATTCCGCTATCGGTTCGCTGGCATCGACGTCGAAGATTATGCGGTCGATCAGATCGACGGTTCGGAGAATCAAGCCTTTCTTCGAAGACAACTGACGTTCAAATCAGACGGGGACCGAGCCGGGCTGACATTCCGAGCCGCTTCGGGCAACTCCATCGTGCGGGCCGACGACGGTGTATTCGTTGTCGACGAGCGGCTGCATATTCACGTTCAGGACGCATCGACAGCAAAGATTGTCAACCGTGAGGTCAACGGCGCGGCGACTCAACATTTGAACATCCCATTACATCTTAAATCCGGCCTGACCACATTGACGCTGGATTATCGGTGGTAAGGAGCACGTATGCGACACTTTCTGGTTGTTCTATGTTTGTTCGTGTCTATCACTCCGCTGCGTGCGGAGACGTTGGGAGAGTATTGGGGAACCGCCGAGGAAGAGGCGAAATACTATCGAATCGTCGATATCCCATTTCCAGACCAATTGGCACTCGAAGCCGGTAGCTTCGAAGTGCTCCCAGATCAGCGACTCGCCATTGGCACTCGCCGCGGCGAAATCTATTTGGTCAGCGGCGCATTCGACAAAAATCCCCGGACTGACTTTCATCGGTATGCGTCTGGGTTGGATGAGATAATGGGGCTCTCGTTCCGAGACAACGCCTTCTTCGTTACCCAGCAAACCGAAGTTACTCGCATCACGGATACCGATGGCGATGGGCGCGCCGATGACTTTCACACATTGTGCGACGCTTGGGGATTTCGAAATTACCACGAGTTTGCGTTCGGCTCGAAGCTGGATCGCGACGGAAATATTTGGGTCGCCTTGTGTCTATCCGAATCATATCGATCGAAAGTGCCCTTTCGAGGTTGGTGCGTGAAGGTCGCCCAAGACGGAACCATGATCCCGATTTGCAGCGGCATTCGCAGCCCTTGTGGGATCGG
>JAWKTM010000069.1:0-38611 GCA_041399085.1 Pirellulaceae bacterium | reverse complement strand
GCCCTGGTTCACTACTATCGTGGCATTCTGTGGCTGACTCGGGCGGATGCTTCGATCGATTGGTATGACCGAGTCGAGTTGGGACGCACGCGATTGGTCGGTTATGTCCCAACGGGCGACGTGCCTCTGCCGAAAGGCATGTGCGAACTGGCGGCGATGACGGAATTCGAGCACGCGATTGCCAACGCCGAGGCGATCGTTGCCACCACGGCTCTTGTGGATGTGCCCGAAACCGATTCCGCCCTGGCCGCCGATGTCCCGCAGGTCGTGCCGCCGACCGTGGGCGACTTGCTAACGGCCTTGGGCGCCGACAACTTTGTCGGCAAGGCTCACAACGTGCTCGGCGGTCTGTGCCTCGACCACGGGGCTTTGGAACGAGCCGAGCAACATATGGACGGGGCGACAGCCAGCGGTTTGAGCGTCGTGGATGGTTACCGCGAGTTGGGCGCGGGATACGAAGCGGAGGGCCGGACCTCGGATGCGGCTCGAGCTTATATGAAAGCGATGGCTCATGGCGGTGGCGTCGCCTGGCCGGCGAAGAAAGCGTTTGAGAATTTAGGGAAGACCTTGATCCAGAATTGGTAGCGCGCGTGCGCTACTGGGCGGGCGCCGGTTCGGCCTGACGGCGCCCGTTCCTTTTTGCGCTCGCTTCGGCGAGCTTTCGTCGTTGATGGACGACACGAATTTGTACGGGCACACAACGTTTAAGAATCCAAGTTGGCAGCGATCGACCCTGCCGACCGATAAGTAGATAAATCGAAAAAGGCCCGTTCGGGCGAAATCGTGGCGGAAGCATTTCGAGCGATGAATAGTTCCCTTCGCATTGCCGTGGCGGATGATGAACCCGACATGCGGGATTATTTCCAGCGCATTCTGCCGCGGTTGGGACATTGCGTCGTTGGCGCTGCCGAGGATGGCATGCGGTTGGTCGAGCTTTGTCGGGAAGCGAAGCCGGATTTGGTCTTCACCGATATCCGCATGCCGAGGATGGACGGCATTCAAGCCGCCATCGCCATCTACGCGGAACGACCCGTTCCCATCATTCTGGTTTCGGCCCACCACGATTCCGAGCTGATTGCAAGGGCCGAAGCCGATCACGTGCTGGCTTATTTGGTGAAGCCCATTCGCCAAGCGGACTTGCCGCCGGCGATCGGCATTGCGATGCGGCGTTTCGAGCAGTTTCGGGAAGTCGAGCGAGAAGCGGCGGACCTACGAGAAGCGATCGAACATCGCCGGACGGTCGAGCAGGCGAAGCAGTCGTTGATGCGCGAGACCGGAGCGGACGAGCCCGACGCGTTTGCGCGACTGCGCGATTTGGCGATCGAGCGTCAACAGAAGCTGATTGAAGCCGCGCGGAACATTCTACAAAGCGAGAAGTCCGGCTAGCTCGGGATCTCTCATCTTGCTGGGCCCATCTCCTGTTTGGGCTCATCGCGTTTTCGGGCTCATCGCTGTTGGGCGGACGACTTCCGAGTGTCGCCTTGCGCAACGAACCGTGCGTAAATGCGCGGCATAATCGGCAAAGCAAGCAGACAACGCGATGTTTCGCAAGGCGGGATTTACCAAACAACACATTCGCCGATATCGTAGAAAACGTTGGCGGAGGACCGCAGGATGCTTCCACGAACGCCCTTCTGCTGCCTCCACGGCACGCAACCTGCTCAATGGTTACAACCTCTCCGGCATGATCTGGGAAGGCGATTGTCCGGCCCGCCGAGAGAGAAATGTTGATTGATTCTTAACCGTTTGTTTGACGGCTTTTTGCAATCAATCGCTGTAATCTGAGCAGGCCTCGTTTTGAATCGGAGTTCAATGTCTAGGATGCCCGCAGTCACCGCTCGACCGAATGTTGATCGACCACACGCCCCCTATCATGATTCGCCAACGACCAACGGAACCGTTGAACGAATCGCCGAACAAGCGGAGAAAAATCTCCGCGACAGCCCGTATCTGGTGCTTCGCAACGTGCTGTGCGACTTCGATGGCCATGTGCTAACGCTACGTGGTCGACTGCCGTCGTTCCACATGAAGCAAGTCGCGCAAACGATCGTCGGCAACTTGGAAGCCGTCCAACGAGTGGACAATCGCATTGAAGTTCACTCCTGTCATTAGGCCCAACTGGCGTGCTGGATTTCGCCCAGCCATCGGTCCCCGTCGACGCTCTCCCGAATGTCGCGACCGAGTCCCACACTTTTCGCATTGAGGAATCTATGACCCCCGCCCCCGCGTTGTTAATCGTCGAATCCGACCGCCATCGTCTGGACGCCATGACGCGTCACTTTATCCGCAGCGGCTTTCACGTCACGCCGCTCGCTCATCCGCGCCAAGCCATGGCGGCTTGTGCGAGGAAGCATTTCGACGGCGCGATCATGGCTCGTCGTCTGCCCGAAATGCGAGGTCCGGAATTGGCCGACATGGTTGGCCGGCACGTGCGAGGTTTGAAGCCCGTCATTGTCGATCGACACGAGAGCGATTGGTCGGCGGTCGAGGATGAAGTCGTTCAGTCGATGGATCGTGGTTTCTTCTGATGCCTCGACGAGCTACTCGACGAAGTTTCTGCGTGAAGCGGCTTTGGCGACGAGCTAGCATCTTCAGCCGTTCGGTTGTCCCGCGAGCGCAATGCCGCGACGCGGGACAAAGACGCTCGGACCATGCGGATCAGCTCGAATCCCTGCTTGGATTGATTCGCTGCGCGGCGCTGCACATCCCGTGTGACGTGCTCGCGCATGCTGCTCGTGAACGAAAGCCAGCGAGCTCTTGATAACGGTGGTGGTCTGAACGCCGACATGGAGTTTCCTTCTGTTTCGCAACGAGTTCCGCATCCGACAGCGGGCTCCGTTTACATTTTCGCCGCTGTTTTGCATTTGGCATTTCACTTGCAAATTGCTGGTATTGGAACAACTCAACGAGCCTTCCGAATGGAGGACAATCAGGGCGCGGCACGGTGCCGGGCCTTGCAGGCGAGACAAGGCGTTTCGCCCGATTCATGTTCCAAGCGGCTGGGAAAAGGAGGTGTGCCATGACAGGCCTCATGAAACCTCGTCGCACGACGTGGCCGACTTTGTTCGGCCGACCGGGATTGGATGTGATCCGATCCGATTGGGATGATCTCTTCTCCAGGTTCTTTGGCGACGGCCCCGAAGGTTGGCTGACCGAGACCACCATCCCAAGTCTTGATCTTTCGGAGACGGAGAAGGAAGTCGAAGTGCGGATGGACGTGCCCGGCTTCACGCCCGAAAAGATCGACGTGCAAGTTCACGGAGACCGCATGGTTGTCCGTGGCGAACAGGAAGAAGAGAAGAAGGAAGAGGGCAAGACTTATCATCGAGTCGAGCGACGCACGGGCAGCTTTGTGCGAACCGTTCCGCTGCCATGCCCAGTGAGCGAGACGAATGTCGAGGCCACCTATCGTGACGGTGTGCTGACGGTTCGTCTGCCGAAGTCGACGGAGAATGCTCCTCGCAAGATCGAAATCAAGAGCTGATGCGGTCCATCACGCATCCCCCCTCGCATCGGGCCGAGCGGTTCGCGAAGCGCTCGGCCCGGGTCATTTCTTGGGAGTATCCCGCGGACGCAAGATTCACAAAGGGGCTGAGCTAATGGCAGGACGATCACTTGGACTTGGCCGGACGTTTGGCCGAGCAGACGGAGAGCACTCGGATGCTCTTTCTTCCAATGCTGGATTGGATACGTTTGAACCGCGTTTTCGCGAATTGTTTTGTAGGGAAAGGAGGCTCGACATGGATCAGCAAGATTCGGACGAAGACAACGACGTTGAATTGCCCGACGACATTGCCGACGCTTGGGACGCAGTTTTGATTGACGTGTACGAAAAGGCAAAACACGAGGCGGAGTCGGACGCCGAGAAGGATTTGCCACAAAGAGATGCGAACCAGCCAGCACCTTCAACGGAATCAACCAGCGAAATGGTGAGCGATTGATTTCCGGAGCTCGTCGAAGTTCTCGCCCGAAACATCCACGAAGGATGCCTTCGGAGCGTCCTTGTAGGGGAGTGCGTCTGCCTCATCGACCCAAACGAGCCATCGCGTTGGAACCCGCCACTCCGCAGAATTGTGCTCATCCACTGATTGAATGCGATCTTCTGAGTCACCTTCAATTACCTCGCATTCCGCTTCGGCAACCCCGACGGCGATGATACCAACCCCTTTCGCGAAGGCGAAAACCGCATCACCGGGACGAACTGCTTCCATGTGCGTTCGAAAATTGAATGACTCCCAAACCGTAGCGAGACCACGTTCCATCATCCGTCCTTCAAGTCCGTAGCCTCCCGTCTCGGTCTTGTAGTCGTAGCGTCGATTCGTACTTAAAAGGAAAGACCGTTCTGGAGCGAGTCAATCTCGATGCGCCCGACTAATGAGATGAGCGAATCCGCGGCGTCGGTCGCCCCTGCATTCGCAGGCTTTAGGCGGAATCCCTTAACAACGGAGTGGGCTTTGATAGCGATCTTCGCGATCAGTTGGCTGATCGGGTAATCGTTCCTTACCGGTCGTCCGTTCCTAAGAGAAACACCAAGACGCCAAGACGCGAAAGAGCGGTGAAACCAACTCCTCGCGTCTTGGCGACCTTGCGTTTCTATAGCTCTTGTTCCGGCAAACGATCACTGCGGACTATTTGCGGAACATCGCGTCCTGCGGGTTGCCTCGGGATAGGAGGTAGGCCAGCAGGTCGAGCACTTCGTCTTGATTGAGCTGCTTGAGCAAGTCTTGCGGCATGATCGAGACGGCCGAGGGACGGAGTTCGTCGATGTTGTCTTTCGCGACGTCGACTACCTTCGTCGAATTCTCTGGGTCGGTCAGCACCGTCACTTGGCGGTCGTTCTCGGCCACGATCCGGCCGTTATAGACCTTGCCGTCGTCGGTGATCACCGTGTGAGCTCGATACTGATCCGAGATCACCTTGCTGGGATCCAAGATCGATTCGCTCAGGTCCTTCGGGTTGAACCGCCCGGCCACTTGTGTCAGGTCGGGGCCCGTCGCGCCGCCGTCGCCGGCAAAGCGATGGCAGAGCACGCATCGCGCTGCGGAATACATCTTCTTGCCGTTCTCGAAATTGCGGCCCTTCAGATGCGTTTGCGTCAGCGTCAGGACTTGTTGCAAATTCAAATTGGACGCCGGGCCTTGCGGCTTGGGCAACTCGGGAGCGACGTAGGGCTTTCGCAAACCGAAAGCTTCGATCGCCAAGCGGTCGCTGTCCGTGGCGTTGTCGAACGCCTCTTGTTCGATGTTGTTGATGAAGCCCTGATAGCTTGCCCCGCCGCTGCGGCCGCGAGACTCTTGCAGCCACTCCCAATAGAAACGGCGTTGTTCGGCGGTCCAGCCTTCGCGGGCGTTTCGCAGCACGAAGGCATAGTGCAGCTTTTGCAGATCGGGCTGGTTGGCCAGCATCTTGGCGATCGAGCCGCCGTAACCGCCGTTGCGAGCCAGCAGCTCGGACATGTCCACTTCCTGCTGTTGCGACGGTTGCTTCATCAGCTCGATCGTCTTGCTCACGACGCTGGGCGACCGCAGATAAACCAGCAATTGAACCAGCTCGCGATTCAGCGCGTCGCTGCCGGCCGGGTACAGCGAATCCAGGCGGTCTCGTAACCGCACGATCTCGGCCGATTCCAAATTCGGCTCGCCCATGCGGATGAAAGCCAGTTCGTAAACGCGCAGCAATTCCAGCAGTTGCGTTTCGCTCAGCTTGCCGACCGCGATGCCGTCGAGCGACGCCAGCAGCTTGCCTTGCAGCGCCGGATCGGCTTGCCGCGTTAAAGCCACCGCGCCGGTAATCAGCGCTTGCGGATTCGACTCGGCCAGCACGCGTTCTTGCCAAGCGGCCGGCGGTTGATGTTCCAACGCCACGCGGGCGGCGTAGCGAATGTGCCGGTCTTCGTGGCCAAGGTACGGCCAGACGAAATCGACCGCCTGCGCGGCGTCGGCCGCTGGTTGATGATACTTTTCGATCTGATGCCGCAGCGCTCGCAGGTCGGCGAACTTCTCATTCTTCGGGTCGACCGCCTTGGTCGATTCCTTGCCGACATACGTCACGCGGTACAGCTCCGACTGCGTGCCTCGACCGCCGACGTGAAGTACAACGCCCGTCGGGGCCGACCGCGACGTCGGTCAACGGCAGCGGCGTGCGCGAGACGAACTCTTCCTTCGTCGCCTTGTAGCTCGCTCCGTCCGGCTGGATATGAATGGCGTACATCGTGCCGAACGTCCAGTCGCAGATGTACAACGCCTGTTGATACTTGGCGGGGAAACGCGTGCCGTAGCCGAACTCCGCTCCGACCGGCGAGCCCGGTCCGATGTTGACCAATTGCGGCAGGCTATCGACGTACCAAGTCGGCCATTTGCCGGTACCGCTGCGCCAGCCGAACTCGCTGCCGCTGGTGGCGTGAACCACGCGGGTCGGGCGATACCAAGGCGTGCCCATGTCCCATTCCATGTCGGCGTCGTAGGCGAACAGCTCGCCGTCGGCGTTGAAGTCCATGTCGTACGGGTTGCGATAACCGCTGCTGATGATCTCCCAGGTCTTGCCTTCCGGGTCGGTCTTGGCGATCCAGCCGCCAGCGCCAGTTTGCCGCGAGCGTGGCCGTTGGCGTCCCATTGCCGCGGCAGCAGCAAATCCTCGCTCCAATTCTTCGGCACTCGGCTGCTGTCGAAATCCTCCGGCGGATCGGTATGGTTGCCGGCGATCCAGTAGATCGACTTGCCGTCGGGCGACAATCGCAAGGCGTGCGGGCCGTGCTCACCGCCGCCGCGAATCGACTTCAGCTTGGTGACTTCGTCGTATTGATCGTCGCCGGTCGTGTCCTTTAGCCGATAAATGCCGCTGCCGGGTCCGCCGTTCACGGAAACGTACAAGCTGCCGAACGCGTGCAGCATGCCTTGCGAGCCGGTGATCTTCACGGGCAGCGATTCGACGCGAGTCGGCTCGTCGCTGCCGATCGGCGGAGGCGTGATGCGATACAAACCCTTGTCGCCTTGGTCGCTGGCCAGCAGCCGGCCTTTGTCGTCGAAGGCAATCGAGACCCACGAGCCTTGTTGATCCTTGGGCACGGTGTACAGCAGCTCGACTTGGAAGCCGGGCAGCAAGTTGAACACGTCGCGTTTCACCGACGCGATGCCGCCGGCTTGCGAGAACACGTCGCCCCACGGCGAATCGCCCATCGAGCCCACGACGCGAACCTTCTCGCGCTGGTCGGGCGACGACTTCGCGGCCGCGGTCCACGAGTCGTCGGAAACCAGATAGTCGACCTTGCCGTCTTCGCGTTGCACGGCCAATTTCAATGCGAAGGCCGCGATGCCGCCTTGGTTGGCGACTTCCGCGACGACCTCGTTGGTGCCGGCCTTCAAGTGCTTCGTCACATCGGCTTCGATCGGCGTCTGCCAGTTGTCGTGGCTGGCGACTCGCTGGCCGTTGATGAACAGCGTCATCACGTTATCGCAGGTGGCTTTCACACGAGCTACTTTGGCCGAACCTTGGAACTCCGCCCGCAGCAGATAATTCGTGTTCGCGTCCGCGCCCCAGATCCAACTTACCTTCGGGCCTTTGGCGAGCAGCGACGCGCCGGCTTCAGCGTTCTCGTCCTTCGCCGGTTCCGCCGCTTCGGCCTCGCGCGTTTCGGCGGCGGCGATGGTCGGCTTCTGAGTGGAAATGCGGTTTTCGTCGGCGGATGAAGGTTGAGCGTACGAAGCAGCGACTAGCGCGGCGGTCAGCCACGCGCTGGATCGCCAGACGCATAACGGGAGCAACGAAGAATTCGTCGGCACGATGTGTCTCCAGGTGGGATTGTGGATGGGAGGAAACCGCCGATCGCAGACGGCGGCGTGGAAAGCTTCACTATCTTAACCAGCCAACATTGCCGATTGCCACCGTGACTTTGCAGCCCGCCGGTCGGCTCGTTACGATAGTGCTGGATTAAGGCCTTACGACATCGCAAGCACACAGGATTGTTGCCGATGAATCGAGCATCGTCGAATCACGCTTCTCGACCGAATTTCTGCGGACGAACGCGCCGTGAGTTTTTGTGGCAAGTTGGCGGCGGATTCGGTGCCGTCGCTCTCAGTTCGTTGTTGGAAGCGGACGGTTTCTTCGGCAACCAGGCCGTGGCGGCCGACGGTCAAACGGCTTTCCAGAATCCGCTGGCGCCGAAGCCGCCGCACTTTGCGGCCAAGGCGAAAAACGTGATCTTTCTGTTCATGTACGGCGGTCCCAGCCATATCGATACGTTTGACTACAAGCCGTCGATGAAAGGCATGGACGGCAAGACGGTCGAAGTCAAAACGTTTGGCCGCGGCGGGCATCGCAACCAGGGCCGGATCGTCGAACCGCGTTGGAATTTCAAACAGTACGGCGAGTCGGGCAAGTGGGTTTCGGATCTGTTCCCGCATTTGGCCCAGCACGTGGACGACATCGCTTTTATCCATTCGATGACGGCGGATTCGCCGATTCACGGCTCGGCGATGTTGATGATGAATTCGGGACGGATTCTCAGCGGCAATCCGTGTCTGGGTTCGTGGATCAATTACGGTTTGGGAACCGTGAATCAGAACTTGCCGGGCTTTGTCATCATGCTCGATCCGCGCGGCGGCCCGATCAGCGGCGCGAAGAATTGGAGCAGCGGTTATATGCCGGCTTACTATCAAGCCACCGCGATGCGATCGAAGGGCGATCCGATTTTGAATTTGTCGCGTCCCGCGGAAATGACCGACGCGGCCCAGCGCGAGCTGCTCGACGCCATGCGGGCTTATAACGAATCGCATCAAGCGCCGCGTGGCGACAACAGCGATTTGGCGGCGCGGATCGCCAGCTACGAACTGGCTTACAAGATGCAAAGCACCGCGCCCGAGGCGACGGATCTAAACGACGAAACCGAGCTGACTCACCGGTTGTACGGGTTGGATGACGGCAAGACCGAGGTGTTCGGGCGGCAGTGCCTGTTGGCTCGGCGGTTGGTCGAACGAGGCGTCCGTTTCGTGCAGATCTATTCGGGCGGCAACCATAACGACGCCAACTGGGACGCCCACGGCGACTTGGAATACAACCACAATTTGCACGCGGGCGAGACCGACAAGCCGATCGCCGGTTTGTTGCAAGACTTGAAGCAACGCGGCATGTTGGACGAGACATTGATCGTGTGGGGCGGCGAGTTCGGTCGGCAGCCGACCGCCGAATACGCGAAAGGCTCGGGCCGCGATCACAACTCGTATGGCTTCACCATGTGGATGGCCGGTGGCGGCATTCAAGGTGGAACGAGCGTCGGCAAGACTGACGAACTGGGCAGCCGCGCGGTCGAGGACAAATTCCACGTGCGTCATCTTCACGCGACGGTGCTGCATCAAATGGGCTTGGATCCGAACCGGCTGAGTTATTTTTATGGCGGGCTGGATCAGAAGCTGGTAGGCGTGGAAGGCGCCGAACCGATCCACGCCATCTTATAACGGTCTCCTAAGACATTCTCCTAACAGAGATCGCCGTGGACGCTGGCCGTTCCACGGCTTATGGAAAATCGAACTCTCCTACTTCCGAGATGAACTGCTCATGATTCGTTCGTTGCGACTGTTGGCTTATATGAATGTCGCCGTGATGGTGACGGCTAGTGTTGCCTCCGTGGCTCAAGCCGATGAGGTGATCCCTCGCGGGCAGAGCAAACCGCCCGGCCCGGCTCTTTCGCCCGCCGATGCGATCGCCAAGATGACGGTGCCAGACGGATTTTCCGTCGAGTTGGTTGCGGCGGAACCGGACATCATGAATCCGGTGGCGATGACCTTTGATGAGAAGGGGCGGATTTGGGTGACGGAGAGTTTCGAGTATCCGCGGAGCGAACCGGGCAGGAGCGCATCGTGTGAAGGTGCTGGAAGACACCGATCAAGATGGCCGCGTCGATAAAGTCACCGTGTTCGCGGAAGGACTCAACATTCCTTCTGGGATTGCCGTGGGGCACGGCGGCGTGTGGGTGGCGAATGCGCCGGATATCTTGTTCATGCAAGATACGGACGGCGATCTAAAAGCCGACAAAACGGAAGTCGTGGTGACTGGGTTTGGCCGGACGGATACCCACGAGCTACCCAACTCGCTGACTTGGGGCCCGGACGGTTGGCTGTATGGTTTGAATGGTGTGTTCAATCACAGCCATGTGAAATATCGCGGCAAAGAATATCAATTCACGTGCGCGATGTTTCGGATTCATCCGCGAACTCGCGATTTTGAATTGTTCTGCGAAGGGACCAGTAACCCGTGGGGCATCGCGTTTGATTCACTGGGCAGTGCGTTCGTCAGCGCCTGCGTGATCGACCATCTTTGGCATTTGACGGAAAGTGGGTATTACCACCGTCAAGGCGGGCCGTATCCGCCGTTCACTTGGAAGATCGAGTCGATTGTGGATCACAAGCACCAACAGGCGGCCTATTGTGGAATTCACTATTTCGACAGCGACGCTTATCCGGCCGAGTATCGTGACCGGTTGTATATGGGCAACATCCACGGCAATGGCATCAATGTGGACTCATTGGAGCGGAACGGATCGACCTACCGTGGACATGGCCAGCCTGATTTCCTGTCGGCCAATGACGCTTGGTTTATGCCGGTGGTTCAGAAGACCGGTCCAGATGGTTGTTTATATGTGCTGGATTGGTATGACCGGTATCACTGTTATCAAGACGCTCGCCGCGACCCGGAAGGGATCGACCGCGGACACGGTCGGTTGTATCGCATTCGATATAAGAACTCGCCTCGCGCCGAGGCCATTGACTTGGCGGCCGAGTCGTCCGAGCAGTTAGTGAAACGCTTGGCGAGTCCGAACGTGTTTTACCGCGACATCGCGCAGCGATTGTTGAGCGAACGGAACGATCCGGCCGTTCGTGAGTCGCTGCAACAGTTGGTTTTGAGCGACGCCAATCCGAAGACTCAGATGCATGCCTTGTGGGCTTTAGTCGGCGCCGGTCCGCTGGACGCCGGCTTCAATCTCGAATTGTTGAACAGCGGCGATCCCAGCTTGCGAGCTTGGGGCGTGCGAGCCGCCGGGAACGCGGGGCAAGTCAGCGATGCGGTGCGCGAGAAAATCACGTCGCTCGCCACCGACGAATCGGCGGACGTTCAATTGCAAGTGGCCATTGCGGCTCGCAAGATTCAGGGCGTTGACCCGTTGCCATTATTGGTGCAAACGCTGGTAGCTTGTGGCGACGATCCATTGATTCCACATATCGTGTGGCAAAACTTGCATCCGTTGCTGGAGTCGCAGAGCGCCGACTTCTTGAAGCTGGTCAAGCAGTACGATTTGAAAGCCACGCCGAATTTGGCGAAGCTGATGCCGCGTGTGACGGAACGGATTCTGGCCGTGAAGAAGTGATGCGTCCTCGCCCGCGGCTATGAGGCGAACGGAAGAAAGACGCGGAAGCTGGTCCTCGCCTATGGCTGCGGGTTAAACGAAAACGATGGCGTCATGACCAGTCTTCGCCTACGGCTGCGGGTTAAACGAAAGCATCTCGCGTAGGAATCGGCCGGTGTGGCTTTCGGCGACGGCGGCGATTTCTTCCGGCGTGCCTTCGGCCACCAGTTGGCCGCCGGCTTCACCGCCTTCCGGGCCGAGGTCGATCAACCAGTCGGCGCTCTTGATGACATCCAAGTGATGTTCAATCACAATCACCGTGTTGCCGCGATCGACCAACTTGCCGAGCACGTCCAGCAATCGCCGGATGTCGTCGAAATGTAGGCCCGTCGTCGGTTCGTCCAACACGTACAGTGTTTTGCCGGTATCGACGCGAGCCAGTTCGGTCGCCAGCTTGATCCGCTGGGCTTCGCCGCCTGAGAGCGTCGTCGACGCTTGGCCGAGCATCAAATAGCCCAGGCCGACTTCACGCAGACTTTCCAACATCCGGTGAATCTTGGGAAAGTTTTCGAAGAACTCCGCCGCCCGATCGATCGACAGATCTAGCACGTCGGAAATGTTCAGGCCGCGATAACAGACCTGTCGCGTTGCCTCGTCGAACCGTGTGCCTTGGCATTCGGGGCAAGTCACATACAGATCGGGCAGAAAATTCATCTCGATCTTCTGCATGCCTTGGCCTTGGCAATGTTCGCAGCGGCCGCCTTTGACGTTGAAGCTGAAGCGGCTGGCGCCATAGCCCCGTTGTTTGGCGTCGCGTGTCGTGGCGAAGACGCGGCGGATCTCGTCGAACGCGCCGGTGTAGGTGGCCGGATTGCTGCGCGGGCTGCGGCCGATTGGCGATTGGTCGATCTCGATCAGCTTGTCGATTTGACTCGCCCCGCGCAGGCTGGTGTGCGGACCCGGCTTGGCGGCCGATTGGCCCAGACGCCGAGCGACGGCGCGCGTGAGCGTTTCGTTTACCAGCGAACTTTTGCCCGAACCGCTTACCCCCGTAACGCAGACGAACACGCCGAGCGGAAAGCGGACGTCGATGGCTTTCAAATTGTTCATCGCGGCGCCTTCCAGCGTCAACGAACGCGACTTCGCCGCGCGCCGCCGTTCGGTCGGCGTCTCGATTCGCAAGTCGCCGCGTAGATAGCGGCCGGTGATCGAATCGTCGCTGCCAGCGACTTCATTGGGCGTTCCCGTCGCCACGATCCGCCCGCCGCCCACGCCCGCCGCCGGGCCGACGTCGATCAAGTAGTCCGCTTCGCGCATCATCGCTTCGTCGTGCTCGACGACCAGCACCGTGTTTCCCTGGTGATGCAAGTCGCGGAGCGCTTGAATCAACCGATCGTTGTCGCGCGGATGCAAGCCGATCGACGGTTCGTCTAGCACGTAGCAAACGCCGACCAGCCCCGAACCGATGCTGCTGGCCAAGCGAACTCGTTGCAGTTCACCGCCGCTGAGCGTGTCGGCCGGTCGGGCCAGCGACAGATAGCCAACGCCCACTTTCCGCAGAAAGTCGAGCCGGTTGACAATCTCGGACAGCAGCGGTTTGGCGATCGGCTGTTCCTCGCCGTCGAATCTCAGAGCGCGAAAAAAATCCCACGCCGCGTGAACCGACTGGCGCGTGACCTGAATGATCGTGCGGCCATCCAGTTCGACGTTGTTCGCTTCGGGCCGCAGCCGCGAGCCGCCGCAGGCGTTACAAGTGACCGAGCCGCGAAACGTTTCGAGCTGCGTCAGCCAAGCTTTGCGCGTGGACGTGGCGAATTGCTTTTCTAGCCACACCAGCAAACCGTCCCACTTTTTGCCGTCGCCGCGCAGTAACTTCTCCAGAGCGGCGTCGCTCCATTCGGACAACGGCAATGCGGTGGCCGTCGGTTCGGCCGCTGTCGGATCGGATGCGATTTGCCATTTCGCCAGCAGCGACTCGAGCTCCGCCAACAGCTTTTTCTGCACGGCCGGTGTCGCGGACCGAAGCGGCGCGATGGCTTGATCTCGAATTGACAGGCTACGATCCGGGATCACCAACTCGGGATCGAACTCCGTCCGCACGCCGAGTCCGTCGCACGTTGGGCAAGCGCCATAGGGGCTGTTGAAGCTGAACGTTCGCGGCTCGATTTCCTCATAGCTGATGCCGCAGTTCGGACAGGCGTACAGCGTGTTGAAGATTTCGTCCCGCCAGATGCCTTGCGGGTGCTCGGGCGTCGTGGTGGATGCGTCGAGGTAACAGGCGACCAGCAACCCTTCGCTGTGGCGCAACGCCAACTGAATCGACTCGCCCAACCGCCCCCGCGAGCCGGCGCGGACGATAATCCGATCGACGATGGCTTCGATCGTGTGCGTCTTGCGCGGGTCCAACTCTGGCGGCTGTTCGACTTCGCAAATCGCCCCGTCCACGCGAGCTCGCACGAAGCCAGCCTTGCGAATCTTGGCGAATACCTCCTGATGCTGACCGCGCCGGCCGCGAATCATCGGGGCGAGCAGCATCAGCTTTGTGTCTTCGCCCAAATTCATCAAGCGATCCTGAATTTGCTCCGGCGTCTGTTGGCGAATCGGCGTTTGACACGCATAGCACCGCACGTCGCCCAGCCTGGCCATCAGCACCCGCAAGTAGTCGTAGATCTCCGTGACGGTGGCCACGGTGCTGCGCGGATTCGTGGCCGCCGGACGTTGGTCGATGCAAATCGTCGGCTGCAGCCCGTCGATCGAATCGACATCGGGTCGCTGCATCTGAGTGATGAATTGGCGAGCGTGCGGCGAGAGGCTTTCGATGTATTGCCGCTGGCCTTCGGCATACAGCGTATCGAACGCCAAACTGCTTTTGCCCGATCCGCTGGGCCCGGTCATCACCACCAATTGATCGCGGGGAATGTCCAGGTCGACGTTCTTCAGATTGTGAACTCGCGCGCCGCGAATGCGAATCGACTCCTCGGGCCAATCGTCCGCCGCGGCCGGCGCGTGTTCAATCTGCGTGGTCATGAAAATCCTGAGGCGGAGGACGTCTCTCGAGAGCTCAAGCCAAAGCGACTTGCGAATCCAACGCCGCCCGCACGCCCGGCATCACTTCGCTGGCGAACAACCGCATGTTTTTCTCGGTCAAGTCGGCCGGCAGCGTTCCCAGTTGGAACAGACCCAGCAAGTTGCCGACGCCCAACCGCTGCGAGTATTCGATCAACCGATCGCGAACCGTGGCCGGGCTGCCGACAATCGCGTAGCCCCCTTCTTCTACCTGCTCGCGCGTTTCGACCGTGCTCAGAAACTTGCTCAACGCCTTGTTGATGCCCGCGATCGACCGGGCGCTCGTATAGCCCGGCGGGAACACGACCAAACCCTTCAGCAGCTTCTTGGCAAAGAACCACAAATGCTGTTCATATTCGGCCCACGCTTGCTCGTCCGTGTCGGCCACGTAGATCGGCAACAGCCAGCCGAGCTGATCGGGGCTGGCCGTATATCCGTGTTTCTCGCACGCTTCGCGGAACATGTCGAAGTTGCGTTGAAAGAAATCGAGGTGGAAGTACGGAATCCCCATGTAGCTGTATCGACGCTCGGCCACGAAGTCGATCGTCTCCTTGCTGCCCGCGCCGGGAACCCAGATCGGCGGATGCGGTTGCTGCAACGGTCGCGGCCACGGGTTCACATACTTCAGCTTCCAATGCTCGCCATAATGCTCGAACGGTCCCGGCTCGGTCCAAGCGCGAATCACCAGATCCAACGCTTCGCGATACATCGAGCGCGCGTGAGTCGGGTTGATCGTGAAGCTGTAATACTCGGGCCCGCCGCCGACGACCAACCCGGCGATCAACCGGCCGCCGCTAATCACGTCGATCATGGCGAACTCTTCGGCGACCCGAGTCGGTGGGTTGTAGAACGGCAAGGCGTTGCCGACCACGGCGATTTTGACCCGTTTCGTCTGCCGAGCGAGAATCGCCCCCATCAGATTCGGGCTGGGCATCGTCCCGTAGGCGTTCTGATGGTGCTCGTTGACACAGACGCCATCAAAGCCGAGATCTTCGGCCAGCACCAGTTCGTCCAGAAATCGGTTGTAGAGCGTATGACCGTGCTGGGGGTCGTAGATCTCGTTCGGCAGCCACGTCCATGCCGACCGGTACTTTTCGCTGAAATCGTCCGGCAGCCGATCCCAAGGCATCAGATGAAAGGTGAAGAAATTCATCGCGCTGGACATCCCCCAAAACGTTCCCGATTCAGACCTGAAAGCGTCCCGTAGTCTGCCACAGCGTCAAATGCCGTACAAGGCGAGCGACGGGCGGCCAACTTGCCGATTCCATTTCAAGACTTTCGCGCCCGCTTGGCCGTCCAACTACGGCTCGGTTTGTGCCTCGGCGGGCGGAGCAGCTTGGATCAGAAAGTCAAACAACTGGCCGTAACGACGATCGTCCAATTGGATGTCGAAGGGAACAATCCGCAAACCGGGCTCGACGCGCTCCGGATCGGCTGTGAGCGTAACCGTGTAACGCTCGCGAGATTTGGCCGCCACAGTACCGACGAGCGACGGAGGATCGGCGGTCACGCCCGGCGGTAAGCGTAGGTGGATTTCGTGTCGTTGAGGCCGATCGCGAAAGTTGCGAACCGTGACGGTCACCTCACGCGTCCGCTCAGTCTGCAAATCCACCCGATACGGATAAGCCGACACCCAAAATGGATCGAATTCGTATTCGTAATTGGGGTCGGGCAGAAGCTGTTTGTATTGAGTGATAATGCGCTGAGCCCATGCATGATATCGCTCGACAAACGCACGGGGATTCACCATCAACACATTATGAGCTCCCATGATAATAACGGGCTTCAAATCGCGCAGATACCGACTGCCCAACAAATAGCCCTCTTCAAAGATCGCGCTGTTACGAGCCACGACTGCTTCATGACCGTTCTGCTCCGGGTCGGTCGGATCGCCGAAAAGGTTGTCGCCGGTAAAGGCGATTCGCCGACCATCCAGCTCCAACCATAAACAGTTGCCGAACTCCGTTTGCCCAGGCATCCAGTCGATATGCAGCTTCATTCCTTCCCACTCGACAACCTCGCCATCTTTCAGCGGCCGATCGACCGGGAGACCTTCATAGGTCGGATTATAAGACGTAATCAGTGCACAGTAGTCATATCGCAACGGATTCTCAACTTTGTCCGCAATGCGATCCAAGGTCCAAATCTTGACGCCATAACGCTTCTTCAATACGGCACCCAGCGTAAAGTGGTCGCCGTGCATGTGATTGATCCACAAGGCGTCGATCTGCTTCAGCCCCAAGTGCGTTTGCATTTCACGGATCAAGTCGTGCAATTGCAGTTCGGAAAACAGTCCGCAATCCAACAGCAGACCGTGGCCGCTGTCGGCGATGATAATATTGAAGTTTTTCCCCGCCAGTTGATCGCTAAACTTGTAGAGATGCGGAGTGACTTGCACGATTTGCGGAATCGCGGTCGGTTTCACATGGGGGTCGGGTTCGGTTCGCGTTGTGAGATTGTTGACCGGATAACCGCGCACGTAATCGGGCCGAAACTTGGTTAGTTTCGCGTGGTATTCGTCCAATTGTTCATCGGCCCGACGGATCGTGGGTCCTTGAGCAGGCAAAGCCCATGATAGTTCGAGCGGTCGAAGCCGGTCGACTGACTCGATCAGGGCATCTAAACCCTTGGCGAATCCGTAGTCCCATTCGGTGTCATACCAATTCGTCATCCGCGCGCCGTCGTACATTAGTCCGCCAATAATCGCGAAACTTCCCGACTTTCCTTCGAGTACATAACTCATCCCGCCAGGCGAATGTCCCGGCGTGCTCACACAGCGAATCACATGACCACGCCATTCAAACTTATCGCCGTCGGCTAGCAGCCGATCGAGCTTGATCGGGGCGGCGGGCGGACGAACGTAGCTGGCGCCGTGAACCGTGTACTTGTCGCCCAACGACGGCCGCCATTTGCGAAACGAACGGGGCATTTCCAAGAGTTCGCGTTCGGCGAGCGGAGCAGCGACTTTGGTGACCATGCGGTTGACTTGACCTATCCCTTGGTTCTGTTCTCGATGATGGTCGGTCAACACAATCCACTCGACGCGTTCAACACCGTCGTCTTTTAAAAACTGAAGTACGTCGCCGCCGCCCAAATTGAACAGTAGCGCGGCGTCGCCATCTCGCAGCACGTATACATTGCAGGTGTCTCGAAAGAGGTACAAATTCTCGGCAACTTCCGTCAGCGGTTGAAGGTTCTCGGCGGCGCGATCTTTGCCTTGCGCGAACAAGCTACTTGCCCACGGCGAGAGTAAAAGGCACGTGATCGCGAAAACGAGACGAGCGTATTTCATGGTGGTTTCCTTGCTGGTTCCGAAGCGTTCGTCAGAAGCTGTTCGTCGACGGACGCGCAAACGCTGGTCCGTCGAGCGTCTACTTTGGCCTGTCGTCGTGTCGAATTCAATGTCCAGCTCGCTGATTCGCCAGCGGATCGGCAACACGCGAGTTGCGTCATCGAAAACAGTGCCCCCATTCGCTCGGACGCAGCCGCTTGGACAGACAGGACGAGAAGCGACTTGTACGGTTTCTGTGAGAAAAATTTGACCTCGCGTCGAAAGGTCGATATCCTGCGCTCCGTTGCTCCCTATCACCGTCGTGGATCGCACTGGATGCGAGAAAATATGCGAATTGCTCGGGAATTGGCCCTCTTGCGATGGTCGTGTCATTACGAAGGACCGTCCGTCACCTTGCTGCGAATCGTCAGTCGGATTGCCGCTCGGATAGGCTGGGACGTTACGTCCAGCGACGCGTTTCAGCGACTGGTCGAACGTAGTTTCGATCGACGCTTCGGTGTGGAAACGGCCGGATATACGCCTCCTGACCAATTGCCCGTCACATCAGAGCAAGCAGCCGAAGCGGTGGCCTACAGCGCCACCTCGTCCGCCAAGTTCGGATATCTGCTCGCGCGGTTGCCGATTGAGTTCGAGCGATCCACGTTTATTGACATTGGCTGCGGCAAGGGGCGAGTGTTATTCATGGCCAGCGAGTTTCCATACCGCCGTGTGATAGGCAGTTGACTTTGCGGCCAACCTAGTGGAGGCCGCGGTGGCTACCAGTTCGCACTTCCAGAGCCGACGACAACGGTGTCGAGATATTACGGCCAACCGCGCGGACGCCACCGAATTCACCTTTCCCGACGAGCCGTTGGTTGTCTATTTCTACAATCCATTCTCGGCGGTAATCCTGCGGCCGGTATTAGAACGACTGTGTCGTTCATTAGATGCGTCCCCTCGGCCGACATGGATCATCTACTACAACCCCGTCGAAGCAGCGTTGTTTAATGAATTCCCGTCGTTCGTGCCTTCGACCGGGAAGATTGCGTTGATCCACGATGGCGAGTCTATCGCTGGGAATCACCGGTCAAACAATCTCATGGCGCAACAAAAGATTCCGATGTCGCGGCAACTGCTATGGAATTTCCGGCGTAATGGAGAGCTCAACTAAGTCGTAGCAGTCCACTGGTTCAACAAAAAAACGCCCCCCGCTTCGCAGGCACGGCCGGGAGTGAGATGGCCTGCGGCAGGGGGCGTCGATGACGCGAGAATGGCGTCACACGGGGGTGACCGGTTGGACGAGGCTGGTCGGGAGCAAGTGACTCCGTGCCAGCCGTCATCCGATGTGCCTCTTCTTTATTCCAGTCGCCCGGCCCCAACACGTTTTAATGATTGGGGCCGAGCAACGCTGTCTCACGTTTACCTGTCTCTCAAACAAATAGCGTTGTTATTCGCCACGAATCACGACGAAGCGTGAACCGGCGTCTGTGCGAACTAGGAGCAACACGCCTTCCTTCGCATCGAAATCCTTCACGGCCGCTTTGAATTCGGCCACCGTGCGAACCGGTTGGCGATTCACTTCGGTCACTACCATGCCACTGCTCAAGCCAGCGGAGGCGGCCAAGCTATCGCTGTCGACGCCCGTGATAACGACGCCTTCGACATCGTCTTGCAGGCCGAGTTGTTTGGCGACCGCGCCCGTCAACTCGGTCACTTCCAACCCCAAGCTATTGACGCTGGAAGATTCCACGTCGTCCGTTTTCGTGGCCACCTCATCCGAAGATTGCTCGCGCGGCACGGCGGACAACGTGAGTCGCTTACCGTCGCGAATCACCTCGACCGGCTGCTTTTGGCCCGGCTGGGACTGCTCGACGATCACTTGCAGTCCGGCCGGCGTCGTCACCTTACGGCCGTTGAACTGCACGATCACGTCGCCTTGCTTCAGTCCCGCCTTGGCCGCTGGCGAATCCGGACGGACCTCCGTCACGACCACGCCTTCGCCCGATGGTACGTTGAACTGCTTCGCTAAATCCGCCGTGACCTGTTGAATGCCGACGCCCAGGAACGCCCGCTTAACGGTTCCAGAAGTCGCCAGTTGATCGGCGACCCAGCGAGCCAGATTGATTGGCACGGCAAAGCCGATCCCATGATTGCCGCCCGAGGTCGAAGAAATCGCCGTGTTGATGCCGACGACTTCGCCGTCCAAGTTCACCAGCGGACCGCCGCTGTTGCCGGGGTTAATCGCCGCGTCGGTTTGGATGAAGCTTTCGCGATCCGTGATGCCGATGCCACGGCCCTTGGCACTAACGATGCCCGCCGTCACGGTGCCTTCCAGACCAAACGGTTGTCCCAAGGCCAGAACCCAATCGCCGATTTCCATCGCGTCGCTGTTGCCCAGCCGAGCTGTCGGCAAATTTTCGCCGTCGATCTTGACGATGGCGATGTCGGTCTTGGGGTCGGTTTTCACTTCGACCGCTTTGAATTCGCGACCGTCATGCAACCGCACCAGCACATCTCCGCCGTCGACCACATGATTGTTAGTGAGGATCAATCCCGAGCTGTCGATGATGACGCCCGAACCGATGCCGCCCGCCGTGCTGTTCGGCTGAACTCGCGGCATCTCGCGATGGAAACGTCGCAGCTCCGGTTGGCCGCGGAAAAAATGCTCGAACGGCGAACCGCGGAACAAGTCCTCGAATTCTTCCGGAATCTGTCCGTCTGGCGATCCATTGCCGCCCCGACCGACGCGACCCTGGGCTACCTGCTGCGAAGTCTTAATCATCACGACGGCCGGCAGCACTTCGCGCGATGTCTCGCGAAAGGCGGTCGAGAGCGCTTTGGCGTGTCGTGTTCCATAGTCGCCGGCAGCGCTGCTAACCGTTCGCGGCGACGCTGTCGTGCCTGGAGCCGCTTCGCCCGAAGCAGCAGCTAGCCATCCTCCGACGCCTAACAGCGCCGTGGCAATGGCACTCAATCCAAATCCTGTTTTCCATTTCGATACGCTTTGCATATGCCTGACTCCTAACTGCTCGCGTCCTCGTGCGACGGTGCGCCGCCGCAACTCATACCCCGTGAAGACAACTGCCTCGATAGTTGCCGCCGACTTCCGAAACTTGCGTCTTTTTCCCACGATTTGATGAGTTTTTGGGAGCGTGGGAGTGGCGACCCATCGGGGCCAGAAGATGTTACGGTCCGTTTTCCGGGATGGTTCGCGACACGAGATCGTGGCGATGCGGAAGCTGACTCGATCGGGCAAACAAGTTGGATTATTCCGGTCGCCCGGCCGATGACAAAACTATTCCAGAAAGGCCATGACCATGCGCATTCAACCGACCAAGCCGATATGGCGAAGCCTACTCGCAACTTTGGCAATCGCGGCCAGCACCGCGACCGGGTGCGCTCGCATCAATACGGTCCCGGCGTGGAAGGGAGTTCCGGCTCGCGTGATTGCGCCCAGTAGCCAGGAGGCGATGGCTTGGCGACACGGAGCTCCCACATTGCACGCGCTGCAAGCCTCCGGGCAGGGCCCCTGTCAATGTGGAAACCATTAACGAACGGCTCCGCATCGGCCGACGTTAGCCGCCGAATCCGAACGCCCGATTAGGCGTGGCCGCGAACGTCTCGATCCAACGCGCAACTTGCTCGATCGTGAGCAATCCAACCAGCAGTCCGTCGGCGGCGATAGGCACGCTGGAAAACTGACCGACTCGCATGCGGTCGAAAGTCTCGCGCAACGGTTCGTTCTGATCCACGGTCGGCACGTCGCGACGCATGAGTTCGCCGACGTAACGGCTGCCTTGCCCGGCCGACATCGCTTGCAGCATCGTCGGCTTGGTCATCATCCCGACCAGCGCTCCGTGATGAATCACCGGAAAATCGTGCTGGGCCGTAAACAACGTGCGCGAGGCGGCTTGTTCGAGCGTCTCGTCGGCGTTCAGCGAAACGAAGGTGCGTTGCATCAACTCGCCCACGCGAACGCCTTGCAGTTGCGGAAAGCTATTGACCATTTTCGCTTCGCCACGAGCGGCCAAAAACACGAAGCCCGCTAACAACACCAACATGATGTTGTGGAAGACAAACCAACCGGCGAGCGCCAAAACGACGGCCAACGTTTGGCCCACGATCGCCGCGATGTTGGTGGCGCGTTCGTAAGAAACGACCATCGCCAGCAACGACCGGAGCACTCGACCGCCGTCCATCGGGAATGCCGGCAGCATGTTGAAGGCAACCAAAGCGATGTTGGTCCACATCAAACGCACCAGAAAATCCGCGGGGTTCAGCATCCGCTCGACGCCGTAGCCAATAAGCCCCAGAAACAACACCGCCGCGATGACGACATTCACCGCCGGTCCCGCAACCGCTACCGCGAACTCTTGCCAAGGCTTGCGAGGCATGCGATCCAAGCGAGCGACGCCGCCAATCGGCAACAACGTAATGTCGCGCGTGCCGATTCCAAATTGCCGAGCGGTCAGGGCATGCCCCATCTCGTGCAACACCACGCAGCCGAACACGGCCAACACGAATATGACCGCTTCGGCCGCCGCCCACGGCCCCGCCGACAGAATCGTCGTTCCGCCAATTAACAACGGCAAAATCAAGAACGACCAGTGAACGTAGACACCGATACCGGATAATGTGCCGAGTCTCCATGAACCACGCATTGCTTTATCTCCTCAAGCGGCCGACCACTTGTGTGGCCGAATAGCCTTTCGCCCGCCGAGTTGTAATATCGACTCTTCTAATGGCTCCACGTGCCAAGGTCATATCGTTCGGCTTGTTCCACCAAGCCACCGAATCGACCCGGAACCGTCCCTCCGCGTTCTACGCTCCTAATCGCGACGCCCGCCCAAAATTCCCGAGCGGATCAAAAAATACAAGATCGTCAACAGTGTGCTTACAACCGCCGCGACATACGTCAGGGCCGCTGCGTTGAGCACTCGATCCATCCCAGTCCGCTCGTCGGGCGAAACAATTCCGGCCTCAAGCACCAATCGCTTGGCTCGGGCCGTGGCGTCGAATTCGACCGGCAGCGTCACAATCTGAAACAACAGCACCATTCCGAACAAAGCGACGCCAGCCAATACGACATAGGGATGGATGAACAACCCGAACAGCATCACGAAGTAGCCCAGATTCGAGCCAATTCCGGCCATCGGAACCAGCGCCGAACGCGCCCACAACGGAGCGTAGTGACGCGCGTGCTGAATGGCATGGCCCGCTTCGTGACAAGCGACGCCTACCGCCGCGATCGAATTACTGTGATAGACATCGGGCGACAAGGCCAATTGCTTACTCGTCGGGTTGTAATGATCCGACAAATAGCCTTGCGTTTGGACCACTCGCACATCGTGTATTCCGGCTCGGTCGAGCAATATCTGGGCGGCTTGAGCGCCCGTGTAGCCCTGCCGAGTTCCCACGCGGGAATATCGGCTGAAGGCACTCTTCACCAACAAGCTGGCTCCACCCGAAATCAGCAAACCGGGCAACATGACCAGCAGCAAATACATCGGGTCGAAAGGCATGGACGGACTCCTTGTTATTGATGCCAGCAGTCGCCCAGTAGCAAAAGCTGGCGGTTCGTTTCGGGGGGGATTCGCGGCCGATTCAGCAGCGGCCTCGGCGGCACATTCCGTTCGCTGGGAGGCACCGCATTATTGGGTGCCGCTAGAAATTAGCAAGCACTGTGCCGACCGGTCCCGCCGCTTCGCCAGCGAATGGCCGAGTTGCGTGTACAGACGTGAAAATGCCCAGAAAAGCGGAGATTTGGCGGCATTTAGCGAACCTGAACGGATTCTGGAACGCGAATTCAGCAACCGGCCCCGCGTCTCAATTTGCGCCCGCCGCCTGTCAAAGTGGCAGCCAGGAAACACGTCGCGAAAAGGCATCGTTCGGCAACGACAGCCAAATATCGACAGCCAAAAGGTGGCAGGCGCTACGTGCGGGACGCGTGGCACGCCCAGAGTCTTCGATGGGCGTGGCTGGCACGCCTATTATCTTCGGGGCGGGTGGCACGCCCAGAGTCTTCGATGGGCGTGGCCGACTCGCTCGACTAGTTACCCGCCACGCTGAGCTGCGCCTCAACCGTTATGCCCACCGCTGCACTATGCGCTACCAACCAACCGCTGTTTGATTCGATCTAGTCCAGTTGCTGTTCGCCAGTCGCAGTCTGACGACGACGCAACGTCAGCTTGCGTTCGTTCTCGTCGTGCCGGCGACTCGCTTCCTGCAATTCGTGTCGCTGGTCCAATAATTCGTGAGCTGCGTGATGTCGCGAAGCGACGCCGGGCTGAGGCGCCAAACCTCCACCGAGAATCAGCAACGCCAACAACAGCACCGCAAACCGCTCGCGTTTCCGCAATCGCAGTGACACGGTCGAGAAATACTGAGTTCCCGTGAACAAGCGAAAGAACATTTGCACAATGGCGATGCCGTTCAAGGCCGCGGCGACCACCACTGCCACACCGACCAACGGATAAGCTTCCACGGCCCCGTCCACTAACAACTCCGTTCCGATGAAACCAAAGGTGCCGGGAAAACCAACACTCGCTAGCCCCGTCAACACAAACAACATCGCGAGCGCCGGCGTATGGGAGTACAGCCCCTGAAAATCCGCAAGCGACAGACGTCCCACCCGGGATTCCAACGCTCGCATCGTCAGGCCGAATCCGCCCAACGCCAAACCGACGGACAACCACACACACAATGCGCCGGTCAGCCCGATCGGCGTGACCACTTCCAGCCCCACCAACACCAACGCTGAATGACTAAGAAACAAATAACAGAAGAAACGCCGTCCGTCCTTCTGAATTAGCGCCATACTGGCCGCATACACCGCGGTCGCCAACGACAGCAACCCCACGCTGCGCAACACCCAATCCGGTGCAATTGGCAATACCAGGCGCGTGGCCACATACGCGCCAGGAATGGGAACAACAAACAGCAACGCCGTGCCGAAAGTGGCGTGTTCGAACAGTTCCGTCATCCAACAATGCAACGGATTGATCCCGCTGCGAATAAGCACGGCCAATAGCAAGGGCACGATCGCCCATAAAGAATGAACCCGATTCGTTCCCTCGATCTCCACAAACGCCCACCCCATGGCGAGCATCACGATAAACAAACCCATGTGAATGGCGTATACGCGAGTCGGCTTATTGCGAGCACGTAATTCTCGATACGGCGGGATCGTGCTGGCCGCCATCAGCGCGATAATCACCCAAGGTTCCTTGGCCGTGAACGTCGCCAACATGATGGCTTCCGAAATCAAAGCCCAGGAGAAAGAGAATCGTTGAACCTTGGTCCGCAATGTCGCCAATGCCGTTAACACATGCAACAGCGCGATCAGCGGCAACAGCGGCGCGTTCAGATTGTCGATGATAAATACCTTGCGTCCAAACCACTGCTCCAGAAAGTGCCACTGATCCTCGGCCTGTGCAACGTGCAACCACTGAAAGTCGCGCCATGCGCCCACGGTGAAGATGAATGTAAGCCCCGCGAAAAACACGCTCCATCGTCGCTTGGCGTCCGAACCGCGCAACCGACCAACGATTAAGGCGCCGATCACCGGAACCAGGATCGACATCTCAAGCCAAGAAAAGTGCAATTCGCTCATAGTAGTTCGTCCAGCGTAGTGGTAGACGGCTCTCGTCCCGCGACCTCTACGGGTCCACCGCCCAAGAATCGCACCCAACGACGTTCCCACGAATCACACAGTCGCAGCAACCTGACAAACGGCGCCGCGATATAGTCGGTCAGCCAAGCGTCGAGATATCCCCGTTCCAGCGCGAAACGGTACAACCAAGCTCGTGTTCCTTCCGACAGCCAGCGCCGTCGAACCGACTCGTTGTGAGGCAAATGTTCCCCAATGGCGTTCTCCATGATTCGATAATCGTGCAGCAATGTGGGCGCTCTAAGAAATTGCAGTGTGCGTAGCGAAGCATGTCCCAGTAGATGGACCAACGCGACGTAGCGAAATCCCAAACCGATCTCGGTCACAATCAGTCCGACTTGAGTCAAAGATGCAAAGGACAAAGCAGATTTGATGTCCGTTTGCACGCGGGCCACAAATCCGCCAAACAACGCCGTGGACAATCCCACAATCACAACGATCCCGCTCAATACCCAAGAAGCGTCCAAAATGGGGCTCACTCGCAATAACAGAAAAGCTCCCAAATGCACCGAAAGCGCCCCATAAAACACGGCACTCGATGGAGTGGGTCCTTCCATGGCACGCGGTAGCCAACCGGAAAACGGCACCAAAGCCGACTTACCCATCGCGGCGACCAATAACAACAAACCTACCAAGAGCACTTGATTGGAATGCAGAACGGACACGCCTTCTGGCCATGATCCGGCTCGCAGAAACTGGTCGAACTCACCTTCCCCATGCAGATGGTGAAGCACCACGGCGGCGATCAGCAACGCGGCGTCGGAAACGCGATAAACGATCCATACTCGCAGGCCATTTCGCACGGGACCTTGCCGCTCGTGGTAAAAGGCAACCAACAGCGCCGACGACAGCCCCACCAACTCCCAACCGGCAAATAGGGTCTCGATCGTACCGGCGAGCGAAGCCACGGTCATGCCGAGCACAAAGAGCGCATAGAATACGAAGAAGCGATTGAATCCTTCCTCGCGATGCATGTACTTGTTGGCGAACGCGCTGATCGTCCCACACAACAGGAACGTGAGAATGACGAACGGCACCGACAGTCGGTCAAAAACAAACTGAACCGAAAAGTGATAATGGGGGATCATTACCCATTGGCCGATGTCCACGGGTTCATGGCGAGTATCCCATACCAACATGACGACGAGCACCGCGATCGACGCCAGCAATCCCGTGGTTGTGAATAGCTGTACCAATCGGCCGCTGTTCCGCTCGCTGAGCGGCATCGACAACACCGTGGGAATGCCCAGTAGCGCAAACAAGATCGCCGGACAGGCCACGACGGTCAGTCCCAGCACCTTGATAAGGAAATCGTGATCGGGCATGGCATTGTACTACGCAATTAGGCGAATTAAATCGATTTCAGAAGGCGGCCGAGGTCAGGATTCAATCTCGGCGAAATTCAAATGGCCGCGCCACCCGCGATACCACTCAATCGACGAACTTGCTTGGGGCAATTCTCGGGATTCCGGCCGATACCGCTCGAACTTGCCTCCATGAAGAACGTGCATTTCAGGCGTATGCGGATCCAGAACGGCAAGCTGTGCCCAGCCGTTGCGTAGGATGCGAGCCACGACCGGATTGCCGTCCATCACCTTATTCATCTTCTCGGGCGTGGATTCGATCACAAACAGACACCGTACTGGCTCATGAATCTCGACGCCTTGCCACGGCAATCCGGGACGCAAATCACTGGCCGCGCCATCCATCACACCCAACAACGAGGTCACATTGTGAGGCAGTTTGGTGCCGCAGCCCCAACCGGGCGAATCCACCGACGACAAAAAGTATTGCATGTTGATCCCTTCACACACCGGAATCACGGCGCTAAGGATTCTGGCAAGAATCGTGGCGTCATCGTCATCGCTCAAGGGATCATAAGATTGTAGGAACGAGCGGCGGTCCATATACAAACCGCGCACTCGTTCGCGGCGACCGACGAAACACATACTGTTCGTGGCATTGCCGAATTCCGGCCGTGTTTGCGCCAGATCTTGGGAGCGGCCTTCCACATGCCGGCGCGCGGCGGTTAGCGATAGATTCAACGGTGCGCTGTCAAAGCGGCGGCAACGCTCGTGGGCGTTGCGCTCGCACACTGTTTCCAGCGTGTCGACCGCTGACTCGAAATCGGGAACATGTGACCGAGGTAAGAGATCGAGATCCAAAAAGCTGATGGTGTCGTCGCAAGTGTTATGAAGCCCGCCGATGAAAAAGGTATCGTCGGGGATTTCCATTCCACGACCGGCAATCACGTCGCGCACGCGTCGGTCGTTCAGCATGGCCGCTAGAGCCCGTGCGTTGGGGCTGCCCGCGTTTCCCGTGCATGCGCCACAGTCATATGCCGATTTATGAGGGTTGTTGAGGCAGAATGATCCGTGCCCGAAAAAGATGACCAATCGCGCAAAGTTGGATGTGAGACCGATATCACGCAGCATTCGCTCGCCGATATCCGCCATTTCTCGCACCGAGAAACCGATACCTTCGTTGTGAGGTCCGGGCTCGCCCGAGGTCCGTTCCAGCCGCAGACGCGTGACGGGCGGCGGCGCCACGAACGCTCCTGCCGTGCGGCGAATCTTGGCTGTTAATCGAGGGAACAGCACGCGTGCCACCATGGGAATCGATGCCAGAACCCCGACGCTCGCGGTCAACAGCGCGCCGCTGGCCATCGAACGGCTGCCCAAGTGCATTTGATGGGACGCCGTTCCCAACGCACGGCGCGTGCGAGCTCGGCGGCGATGAGCCAGTTCGAATGTGTAAACCACATCCTCCACGACCCAATGCTTGGGTTGCACCACAATCGGGCAGAGGGCCGTGTAATGAGCGTCGGCGGCGCCTCGATAGTACATCGCCACGCCAAAGAATCCGGCGGCTCCGAATGTTTCCGTATCCGGGGCAACTTCTTCCAAATGACGACGGAACGATTCTTCGCGGGCATCGATGCAAAAGGCGGCCTGGAATCGCGGTTTATCCACCCGACGGGCAGTTCGCCGTGCATGCGTGGCAATCGCATCCAATGCCATCACGCGATAGCGACGCTCGAAGGCACGATGGAATATGCGTCGGCGCTGCACATCATCGAAGGCTTCGATTTCCGCGATCAAACCCGACCACTGCGCTTGGTTCAAGTGTATGAGAGTGTGCGGCATCCACCCCAAGAATTGGGCTAACTGAAAGACTTGGAACGCTCGCTGTTCGACATTGTTCGAGGCGGCGGTTCGGCCGTTCACACGTTCGCGAGCAACGTCGCGCAGATCCACTAAGGTTCCGTCGCATCCCATGGTCTCGCGGGCCACATGGGCCAGCGCATGTCGTTCTAGAATCAAACGTACCGCTAGGAATTCCATCAAACTATGAGGAGGCACTGGATGAGGCACTCGGTCGGGTCGCACTTCCATATGCCGAATAATGCCAGCCCACCCCCGCAATGCCAACATGGTGGCCGACAGATAGTCTTCGAACTCATCGTCATCCACGCCCAACAGATCCAACGACTCCAGGATGGAATCCAGCGGTTCGACCTGTTCGGTATGTAACCGATGCACTTCCTCGGGCAATCGCGACAGCCAGCGATCGGGCGGACCGCCGCCGGATTGAAACATCGCCAGAAAAGCTTGATAGAAACCGCGTTCTCGATACGGCATTTGCCAATCGGCGAAACCTTGATCCACGAACGCCGCCGTCAGCCGAATCATCAGTGCGTGAACGAGCCAGTCGCTGTCTTCGTGCGTTGCCAAACGTAACCAATCGCGATGACGCACCATCGGCATCGTCGCGGACCGCAGTGACTTCACATCGCGGACACCTGAAACACAGATCCGCCACAAAGCTTGGAGGGAGAAACGTTCCCACGTTTCGTCGTTCCAGCGTTCGATCGCGTCCTCATTGAATTGGGTTAACAGTCCGGCCAACACGTTGCGGGCGGCTTCGTCGGGAACTCCGGTTCCCGCATCGCCCGCCGAGTGGGCATGGCGAATGTCCCGCATGACCCAATGCCGAGTCTCAACCAGGAATGCCTTTCGCTGTTCGGCGGAAACCTCCTCGCACATGCGTCGCAGGGCGTCCGTTTCCGCCACATACCAACGCAGTTCATCTTGTCGACCGCATTGCAACGCGTGTTCGAGCATTGCCATACGGAGTCCAAAACGGGTGCCTAACACACCCAACAAGTGGTCGGCGGAATCTCCCAGATCGTCGATCAACACGGCCGATAGATCTTCGTGGCGAATGCGACCTTCCGCGAATCGTTTGCGATAAGTCGCTTCGGGGAGATAAGGCTGGGCGCCGAACAGGCGCGAACCACGTTGAAGACCTTCGTCAAATGGCCGATCTTCCAACGCTTGCAGCGTATTCAGGAATGCGAACGACGTAATCGGGCCGGACACGGGCAACAGATTCGCGGCTTGCTCGACCACGTCTTGCAAACGTTCTCGCCGTCGCGAGGTCGAAGCCGAATCAAGAACGGAAACTTCGCCGGTCGGGCTCGCGGAACCGGCCGTTGTCGAAGTGGAACTGGTATTCACTATGGCGTCTTGCGTGTGGGTGGGAATCGGAACGAAGCGGCGACGCGGGTGGGAAGGTTGGTCAGCGATAGCATTTGATCGTTCTACGTGCTCATCGTCACAATTGCCATAGCTTTCGTAGATTACAAATCGTTCAGGTGTCGCTAGGCTCTGTGTTTACCCGTCACCGAAAGAATCTACGGCGCGTTTTTCGCGCTGATTGGCGTCCTGAAATGCGGATCGGCGACAATGGCGGTTGCGGACTTCCAGTTGCCTGTCTCGCACCGTCTTTGTCATCCGCGACGAGCCGACAAACGTTGGGATTTAGGGCTTATGATCGCACGTCGGCTGGCGGACCCGCCCTGTCGCGCGTGAGAGTCGTGACTTAGTCTTTGACGCGCACTACGACGACCAAGGCGGCTGAAAGGAACGGACGATGAAACGCATTGGTATCTTGACGGCCGGCGGCGATACGCCGGCCCTGAACGCCACGATCCACGGGGCGGTCGCCCGAGCCAACCAACTGCGGGTGGAAGTGATTGGCCTGATGAAGGGGTTCGGCAGCCTGCTCGATCCGCGCGTGCCGCACGTTCGCCTGAATCCGCTGTTCGGGGAGATACCGGAGCTGGATCCAACCAAGGGCGGCACGCTGTTGGGCGCGTCGCGCGACTATGTCGATCCGAGTCAGGGCGAGCGGCTGGACGGCGTTTGCGAACGCCTAAAACAGTTGAACATCGACGGACTCATCTGCATCGGCGGCGATGGCACGTTGAACGGCTTGCAACCGCTGTGCGAACGCATCCCGACCGTGCTCGCGCCCAAAACGATCGACAACGACCTGGGGCTCAATTACTCGGGCGAAGCCAATCACTGGAAACGAACTCCCAGCGAGGATGGCCAGAGCTTCAGCTACTCGTTGGTTGAATCGCGAATTCCCTTCGACCGCGAACAGATGATCAACTACGTGACGCCCGGCTATGCGACGGCCGTGTTCGTGTCGGCGTCGGGTGTCGAGCGAATTCGGACGACGGCCGAAAGTCACCGGCGAATCGCGATCATCGAAGTGATGGGGCGGCACTCGGGGTATATCGCGTTGGGAAGCGCCTACGGCCAGCCAGATATGGTGCTGATTCCCGAAACGCCAGTGAACATGGAGCTGCTGGTGGAACGCGTCAAGGAAATCTACGACTTGCAAAGCAACGTTGTGATCGTGTGCGGCGAAGGCATCGTCGACGAAGCGGGCGTCGAGCTGGGCGCGGAGAAGCGTTCGACCGACCCGGCCGGTAATTTGTTGCTCAGCGGCGCGGCCGAGGCTCTGCGGCGGAAGTTGATGGAAGCGATTGGCGACGAATACTTTCGAGCCCAAAACCGAAACGACTCGGCGAAGTCCGCGATTTTCACTCGAAAAGTAGGGCATACGCAACGAGGCGGCCGGCCATTGCGGTTCGATCGTTATTGTGCCTCGCAGCTTGGCGGCAAGGCCGTCGACATGTTGCTCGAAGGTCAAAACAACGCGGTGGCGACGCTTCAATGGACAGCCGCGGACGGGTTTCACGTGTCCAGTTTCGACGGCAATGGATTCCGCGACCAATGGGGCAAGATCCACGCCCGCCCGGTTCATCCGGCGTTGTACGATCCGTCCACGATGTTGCCGTCGCGCGAAGGTGTCGAGTATCTGCTGCCGATTTTCACCAACGCGATTGGCCCCGACGACATGGAGCACGCGCGGCAGACGCTGTTTGATTCGGGCAACCTGTACCGGCGATATCACAGCGTGAATGTCGACATCACCAAGCGAATTCGCTATCTGGATTCGGGGCCGGTTTAGTCGCCGAATGAGCGATCAACCTACGGCCAGTCGCGAGGCGTGGGTTGGCGGATTTCCCTGCGGTTGAGTAACCTTGCTGGTTTGCATTCCCGCCACGCCCAAGCTTCTTCCGGGCCTCATTTGGAGATCCATCGCATGCGTCGCTCGCTCTTCCGTTCGTTAGCCGCCACGCTGTTATTTGCCGGCGCCGGTCTGACCTGCTTCACCGGTTGTCCGGCTCCCTCGCCGCAAGAGAACGCTGCTGAATCCAACGGATCGGGCGGCGGCGAAACCGGGTCGGGCGAGTCGAGCGGCGGCGATCAAGCGACGGCGGTTGAAACCACGCCGGACGATCCGGCCGTTGTCGAGCGTTTGAACGCCTTGCCCGAAGTCAAACTGCAAAAGAACGCGGCGGGCAATATCACGACCATCGATTTCACCAACGTTGCCGGAACCGTCGACGGCTCGGACGTTCGTGGCGGAACCGACGAAATGCTTGCCGGGCTCGAAGGCTTGCCCGCGCTGGAAACCGTCGTCTGCTTCGGCCCCGGAATCGGCGACGCCGGGATGGAACATTTGTCGAAGGTCGCGACGCTGAAAACGATCAACCTGATGCCTCGCAGCGGCGTGGCCGATGCGGGCGTCGCGGCATTGGCCAAACTGCCGAAGCTCGAAAATCTGTACATGCAGCAGTCGGATATCACCGACGAGACGCTTAAGTCGCTGGCCAAGGTTCCGACGCTTAAACGTCTGCGTGTGATTCGCACCAACATCACGGACGAGGGACTGAAACATCTGGCCGCCTGTGAAAACCTGGAACTGCTGGACATGAAGGAATGCCAGTACATCTACGAGATGGGCTTGGCCTACATCAAAGACCTGAAGAAGCTGCGTAGTCTGACGCCGGGCAATAACCAGATTTCCGACGCCAGCATGGAATACGTTTCTGGGCTGACGAATTTGGTCGCGCTGCGATTGGACGACGGCAGCCTTAGCGACGAAGGCATGAAGCACTTGGCGAACCTGACCAAGCTGCGCGAGCTTTATCTGACGCGCACGTTCGTTGGCGACGCGGGCCTGCAATACGTCTCGCAGATGCCCGAAATGGAGAAGCTTTCGTTGCGAGCCAGCGCGGTCACGAGCGCGGGCATGAAGCATCTGTCGGGTCTGAAGAAGCTGAAAGAATTGGACCTCAGCGAGTGTTTTGCCGTCGCCGACGAAGGCATGGCGGACTTGGCCCCGATCACGTCGCTCGTGGATCTGAATCTATGGTCCACGCGAGTCGGCGATGCGGGCGTCGAGCACATCGCGGCGTTGAAGAACCTCGAGTCGTTGAACTTGGACAAAACCGGGCTGACCGACGCCGGAATGAAGTTCGTCGGCCAACTGCCCAAAGTTGAGTTTATGCATTTGGGCACGACGAAGATCACGGACGAAGGTCTCAAACAACTGACCGGCATGAAGAATCTGGAAACGCTGGTCGTGACTCATTGCGAAGGCGTCACGCAAGCCGGCGTCGACGACCTGAAGCAAGAGCTCCCCTCGCTGAAGACCGTCGAGCTCTAATCTCACGGTCGGCCCAGCGTGCATCGTGGGTTTGCATCGTCAACGCGGGGCCTTTCCGTCGTTGGCGATGCCCGAGCATTTGCGCCCCGCCAGGCAAGCCTGCTTATCTCAAAACGTTGGCTGGCCGCCGCACATTTCCGCGCGGGCCACGGTCAAGAAAAACACATCCGGTGAGAGAATAGCCCGGCGTCCGTGCCGCAATACCCGGTCCGTGGTGACTTGTTCTTCAACAGTTGGCACGGGCAATGATTTTTGGCTGTTCTTCTCACCGGATGTGTGAAAACTCAGGC
The DNA here is from genome assembly GCA_041399085.1 of Pirellulaceae bacterium. Classification (GTDB taxonomy): domain Bacteria; phylum Planctomycetota; class Planctomycetia; order Pirellulales; family Pirellulaceae; genus JAWKTM01. The sequence goes on along the minus strand of JAWKTM010000069.1, from coordinate 5,108 downwards.
GGAGAGATTGTCGAATCGCTGTCGAAACTCCGGTATCTTTTCATCCAAATAATGAATCCAAGCGTCGGGACGCCATAATTCCACGCAAACGGCGGCGCCAATCACCAGCAGGTCGCCGCCCGGCTGAACGCCCAGGAATTCGCGAAAGCCTTCGGGCACCAATAATCGGCCGCGATTTCCAAGCTGCACCGTGCGGTGCCGAGTGGAAAGCAGCCGGCCCAAGACCTGCACTTCTTCCACGCGTCCGTCCAGCCGGCCCGCCAGCATCTTGCTACGCACCAACTGGACGCCCTCGTCCAATCGCTTCTGCCACTTCTCGGCATTCCACAGGCTGAGCGCTCCCGGTCGCTCTTTCGCCAAGATGCAATCCTCGTCAACCGAAGCCAACCCGCTCGCCAATTCACTGGGAATCGACACGCGATACCGCTCGTCCAAGGACCGACGAAATTCGCCCAACAGGAATGAATCGGCTTCGTCGTTCATGCTGTTCGGCTCGTGATCGGTTCCGGGTGGCGGCCATTCGGTAACAAGTCGCATCCGGGCGATTGCGTCAGTGAGGGTTGATTCCCCACGCTAGATCTCGTTTTGAGTTCGCTGCGGGTCATATTCCCACTGACGAGTCCGAGTTTACCGGTTGCGATGGCAATTGCAACCCTCCGCCGGGAAAACCGCTTCGCTGCTTCGGAACAACCCGCCGAAGCTCGGCGTCGCGGTCGTTGGAGTGCGGGTATTGCGACGAACTCTCGGCGTTTCTCGCCAGAGAAAGCTTCCTTGGCCGGAAGTTTGTTGCGAGCCGCTCGCCACTCGGCCACAATGAGCAGGCACGATCTGCTACCTGCCCAGGCGAATCCGTGTTCCCACCACGGCCGCAAAATTCTCTCCCACCTCGCGAGCCTGCCATGAATTCCGACCGGCTACTTGGCGTCACCGTATTGCCGGAATATCTGCAAAGCGAAGGGATCGAGCCGGTGCTCGACAATCTCGCGCGTCACGGCATCAACGCCGTGACCACGTCGCCCTATGTGATGGAGCCGGCCGACGAAGCCACCGGAGCTCGTGAACCGCCGATCGACGCCGGCGCGGGCAGCGTGCGGCTGCTGGATCGGCCGCTATGGGGGCGACGCGAATTGTGGGTTCGCACCGCGCCCAGCTTTGATCCGAATCGCGCGTTGTATCGCGGCCTGAAATACCAGCCGCCCGAGCCGAACGCGTTGACTCACCAGCAAGGCGAGACGATCGATCGCTTTATCGCGGCGGCTCATGCGCGGCAAATGCGAGTTTACTTCCAAGTCCAAGCCGCGATTCCGCCCGGTTATCGCGTGCAGTTCGGCGGACCCGACCAGTCGGATGTGCCGCGTTTGCCCAACGGCGAACGTCCGGCACGGCGAGTCGCCAACAACGGCAGCTTGGCCAGCCCGGATATCGTCGCCTATCAAGATGCGCTCATTCGAGACCTCTGCGGCCGGTATCCCGAGATCGATGGTTTGAGGTTTGATTGGCCCGAGTACCCGCCGTATTTCCTGGACGATGTGTTTGTCGACTTTAGCGACCACGCGCGTCGTGCCGCTGCCGAACTCGGCTTCGATTTCGACCGCATGCAGCGCGATGCGGCCGGCGCCTACCAGCGGCTGCATGGCGGGTTGTCAAACGATGCTTTGCGGCGATTGTGCGAGCCCGGCGGCGGCCGATTCGTGTTGCTGGTTTGGTTGGCCGACTTTCCGGGCCTGTTGGATTTGATGCGGTTTAAAGCGGCGCTGTCCGAACGACTTTTGACGGGCTTTCGTCAGTCGATGGACGACGCCGGCGCGGCCCGCATGGAGCTAATGCCCAACGCCTTTCCACCGCCGTGGTCGTTTGCCTCGGGCATGGATTTCCGCCGAGCCGCCGCGATCAGCTCGGGCATCGCGGTCAAACTGTACGGAATGCATTAGGCCATGATGCTGCGATTTTACGGCGATCAATTGGCCGCCGCGAATCCTGGATTGGACGAGTCGCTGCTGGTGGCGTCGTTGACCAAGACGCTCGACATCTTGGACGAGAGCGGCCCCGAGAGCCTAAACGAGTGGCGATATCCCGAACCGGACGAACCGCACCCGGCCGGGCACTTGGCTCAGATTCGCAAGATCACCCAGGCACAAACCCGAGCCGGCGCGAACGCCGATCTACACGCTGGCCCACGGATACGGCCCGGTCGACGACTTCCGCCGCCGCTTCGCCACGGCCTTATCGGCCGGACCGCACGGAGTGTGGATCAATCGCTACGGATACCTCAGCGACGAAAAACTAACCGCCATCGGCGAACTGGCGGAAAGTGCCGAGCCAGCAGCGTTTCTGACCTAGCGGCGGTGCGTATGGCAGACTCCTCATGCCAGAATCCCGAATCGCTTAACGGCAAGCGGAAGGCGACAACCTCCAATCGCCCTCAATTCCCACACGCCATCGCGCGAACACCGCGTCGCATCATCGCACCCGGCTCTCAACAGGGCATCGCCACATCGGGCGTTAGAGCATCAGCCCCGGACAAACTCAGCGCGAATTCGTGGGTTTATATCGTTGCAAGATAAGAGTGAGGATGCTGGGACTCGAACCCAGGACCTACGGATTAAAAGTCCGTTGCTCTACCGACTGAGCTACATCCTCTTGTTTCCGAGCCGCCTGGGCTGTGGCGGCTTGGTGGAGCTGGCAGGTATGAAGTTTCGGTTTTAGCCGCCGGGGCGAACGCGGAACCCGCCGAATCGGCACGCTGAAAACGAACGCAGGCCGTCGTCCGATTTCAGACGGCCAGCGCCGCTTGGGCCGGCGGCTCAGTACCGGGCGTTCGGTACGGGGCGGTTCAGTACGGGCGGCCCAGCCGCTGGCCCGAGTCAGTCGACCAGCCACGAACCGTGACGCAGTAGCCCGGCGTCCAGCAAACGTTGTCGCGTGTCGGGCTCGCCGCCGTTGATCGTGGCCAGGGATTCCAGCGCGTCGGGCGGAATGTCCGGCGACAGCGAGTAAGCCGAGATGGCGTCCGCGAACGTCACCATCGGGCGTCGCCAGCGAACGGCCGAGATGAATGGCGTTTCCGATTGCCCAGACCCGGTGGCATTCGGCGCCGATGTCCGCCCGTTCGGATCACGGCGGGCCGAAGTGCCGGCGATCGGACGAGGCCCAAGCAGGCCGGCCGCGACGTCGACATCCAACGGCTGAAGCCACGGCACGCGCGAATCGCCGATCTCGGCCAACAACAGCGTGTTCTCCACGCCATCGCCGATCTGCGACAACGACACGCTCGCCGCCCCAGGAAACGCGGTCCCGGGCCCAGTCACCGCGACGATATTCGTAAAGCAATCCGACGGTCGCTCGCTGAAGGAATGGAACACCTCGGGCATTCGGTTCAGCAGCCGCGAATTCCGCGGGCCATCCCACGGCTCGGAGAAATCGTATGCGTCGTACAACCCGCGCTGTTCGATGTACGGCAAAATCAACACTCGCCAACTGTGAATCGGGCGGCCCGCGGCATCGGCCACATAGGCGGGCGGGAAGCTGCCGAACGTGTCGTGATAGTTGTGCAGAGCCAAAGTCAACTGGTTCAGCGGGCCCTGCGAAACCGAGGCAATCGCATGCCGCCGCGCGTCGGTCACGAGATTGGCCAAGTACGCGATGCTCGCGAAAACGACGCCCCAACCCGCCATCCAAAACAGCAACCGGCGCAGCGTGAAGCGAAAACGCACGGGGTGTGGCGGCGTTCCGATTTCGTCTGGCGATCTCATACGCAAATTCCTCTGCCAGCAGGCTGTGTTCGGCGGCGGAACAATTTTGGAAAAAATGTCGCCGTAAGGCAAGAAATCGGTTGCGAACTCACCGGGGGACTTCGATAATCCGACGTGGGGGTTCCAGCAAAAGGTTCCGCTGGGGCCTGTTGAAGTAAATCGGTTCGGCTGGCAAACAGCGAACTCCGGGAGTCGGCCAAACGCTTATCAACCATCGGAGCCTCGGACCTCTTTTCCGATTGCAGTCCCGATGGAACGGGAATGCTGGCGTCAGGTCAGGGAGCCGCGAGACCAAGTCGCGGAGCGGCGCGGTGCCGTAGCGGAGCCATGACACCGAGTAATGGAGCGAGGCCGTGCGGTAAAGGAGCCGCGCTACCAAGTATTGGAGCCGCGCCATGTGGTAAAGGAGCCATGTCACTAAGTAAAGGAGCCGCGCCGCTAAATAAAGGAGCCATGCCACCAAGTAAAGGAATGACGCGCCATTCCCGATTCGACGAGAGACCAATTGTGAGCCAATCAGTACCTCTAACCCGTTATTTTAGAACACTTTACACCCAGGAGACCGATCATGCCCGACTACATTCCCGGCAGCGATGCTGACTTCGACGGCTTTACCGTCAATCTGACCACGACCATCAACGCGAATCTCGCCGACTACGGATTGGACGCGGCCGACGTCGAGACGCTCAGCGCCGCCCAGGACGCTTGGAACTCAGCCTTCCCGGCCTACAGCGCGGCCGTCAGCGCGGCCGATGCCGCGCTGGCGGCGAAGAACTCGGCCCGTGAATCGCTAAGCACGGCCGTGCGCGAAGTGGTCCGCCGCATCCAAGCCAACTCGTCGGTCACGGATGCGGCCAGAGCGGCGATTGGCGTTACCGTGGCCGATACGACGAAAACCCCGGCCGCCGTTCCAACCACCTCGCCGATCGGCCGGGTCGAGCAGCCGAACCGATTGCAGCACGTGATCCACTTCGTCGATTCCGCCACGCCTACATCTAAGGCCAAGCCGGCAGGGATCCGCGGCTGCCAGATTTGGATGAAGCTGGGCGCGACGCCTCCGGCCAGCGCCAGCGAACTTCAGTACTTGGCCACCGACACCCGCACGCCTTACACCGTGCAATTCGAGTCGTCCGACGCGAATCAAACTGCCCACTACTGGCTCCGCTGGGAAAACACCCGAGGCCAAACCGGCCCCTGGTCCCCGGTCGTTTCCGCAACGGTAACAGGCTTAGTAGAGTCTTTCATTAAACTTGCCAGCCGCCAGTCCTAACCGTTGTAGGCTACATCAACTTACATCGTTTTACCGAATTGCTCACCAGTTACGGTGACTCAATTGTCCATTTTAATCGCCAACAT
>JAWKTM010000068.1:0-39362 GCA_041399085.1 Pirellulaceae bacterium | reverse complement strand
CAAACGAGCCGCCTTTGCGGTGATGAAGCGAAACTTCATCGGCTATTTCAGCAACCCCACGGGTTATGTGTTTCTGTGCTTGTTTGTGTTGCTGACGTCGTTGGCCGCGTTCTGGCCCCACGAATTCTTCAATGCGAATTTGGCCAACCTGGACCAGCTTACGCGTTACTTGCCGCTAATCATGTTGATCTTCATCCCCGCCGTGACGATGGGCATTTGGGCGGAAGAACGGCGGCAAGGCACCGACGAGTTGTTGCTGACGTTGCCAGCCAATGACTTCGATATCGTGATTGGCAAGTATCTCGCGGCAGCCTCGATTTTTACCGTTTCGCTGCTCTTCTCCCAGTTGTCGAACTACAGCGTATTGGTCTCATTGACGAATGGGGATTTAGACGCTGGACTGATTTTCTCGACCTACTTGGGCTATTGGTTGACCGGTTTGGCCATGTTGGCGATCGGTATGGTGGCTTCGTTTCTTACGGGCAATCTAACGGTCGGCTTTATCTTGGGCGTGGTGTTCAACGCCCCGTTGGTTTTCGCCGTATATACCGACGCGATTGTGCCTCAAGCCGGTTGGGCTCGGACGTTTTCCGATTGGAGCATCGCGTCGCAAATCGACGACTTCGCCCGCGGCGTGCTGAGCCTCTCGTCCGGTGTGTATTTCGTGATGCTGATCGTGGTCGGCTTGTATTTGAGCATGGTGTTGATCGGCAAGCGCCATTGGTCCGGCGGACGCGATGGCGAGTCGATGTTGGGGCATTACTTATTGCGAGCCGTGTCGTTGGTTGTGATCGCGTTGTTCGCGACGCTGTTCTTTTCAAATCACGATTGGGTTCGGGTCGACGCGACCGAAGGCAAAGTCAGTTCGCTGTCGCCCGATACGAAGCGGTTGATTCGTAGTTTGGAACCCGAACATCCGATTTACATCGACGCCTTTATCAGCGAAGACGTACCCGAGTCGTATGTCAAAACCAAGTTTGAACTGATCTCGATGCTGAAAGAATTCCAGTCGATGGCTGGCAGCGATGTGATTGTGCATCTGCATGACGGATTGGAGACGTTTAGCGAACAGGCGGCTTTGGCCGAAGAGCGATTTGGCATCACGCCGCAAACCGTGCGAACTCGCGATCGCGGCGCGTTCAAGGAGAAGGAGATCATCCTCGGCGCTGCATTCTCTTGCGGCTTGGAAAAGGTAGTGGTGCCGTTCTTTGATTACGGAATTCCCGTCGAGTACGAACTGGTCCGATCGATCGTCACGGTTTCGGAAGGTACGCGGCAAAAGCTGGGTATCGTTCGCACCGATGCCCAGTTGATGGGCGGGTTCAGCTTTGCGGGCGGCATGCCTCAACAGATTCCACGTAACGAATTGATTAGCGAACTGGAAAAGCAGTTCGATGTCGAGGAAGTCGATCCGACCAGTCCGATTCCAACCGATACTTATGCGGCCATCCTGAGCGGGCAACCGTCGTCGTTGGGACCAGCCGAATTGAACAACGTGGTCGAAGCCAGATCAAGGCGGGACAGCCGACTGCGATTTTTGAGGATCCGTTCCCGTGGTTCATGCAGAACGCAAGCGGCGATGACTGGAGCTGAAAAACAAAGTCCTGGAGGAATGTTTGCGGCGGTCAGCCGGATGCCAAGGGCGATATCCACGTGGGGCGATTGGCATCGAAGTGCCTGGTAAACGAGCGGACTTCAACCCGTCGCTGTACGAACCCTCGCTGGTTTGGCAGGACTATCTGCCTTATCGCAAATTGCAACCGCAAGGGATTCCAAGACCTGGATTTTCGTCGCGAGTGAGCGCCTGGCGGCGAGGACCTGATTAGTCCCAGCATCAAATTACGTCGGGCCTCGACGAGATATTGCTCCCGTTCCCGGTCCATCAAGCCGGCCCCGAACAGCGATCTCAAGTTTACGCCGCTCGTGACGACGGGCACCGCGGCCGTGGGACGATTGGCTAATGAACAGTTCCGCGAGAATCAACGCGGATCCCGCGCGACTGCGATTCTGGAAGGTGAACCGGACGGCAAACCGTTGGTACGCTGGCGGCTCAGATCACCGGTTCGACAGCCAGCGATTCGGACGAGAAGGATGTATCCGACGCCGACGCCACGAAATCTGAAAAGGACGGTCTGGACGACGACAACAAAGACACTGCCGACTCGAACTCTAGCGACTCAAACGCGGACGAATCCAAGTCGAAGCAACTGAACGTCATCTATGTGGCCGACATCGACTTGATGATCGACGCGTTCCTTCGCATTCGTGCTCGCCCCGATGAAGAGGACGAGATTCACTGGCAGTTCGAGAACGTCACCTTCCTGTTGAACATTGTCGACGAGCTAGCCGGCGATGACAAATACATCCCGATTCGAAAACGCAAGCCGCGGCATAGTACGTTGCGGACGGTCGAAGCGGCGATTAACGAAGCTCGCGAGAACGAGAGCGCTCAGAGCTTCGAGTTCCAACGCAACTTTGACGAGGAAATTAAGAAGGCTCAGGCCGAGAACGACAAGATCATCGAGAAGTTTCAGAAGCGTCGCGAAGACTTGGAAAAGAAGCAACGCAGCGGCGGCAATGTGAGCTTGACCGAGTTGCAGCAAGCAATTCAGGAGTTGGCCGAGCAGAACGCGCTGCTGCAACGCAAGTTGGAAATCAAACGCGAGCAGCTTGAACGTGATCGCGATGTGGAAATCCAACGCATTCGCCGCGAAGCGGATTTGGATATTCAGAAGACGCAGAACATGTACAAGCTGTGGGCCGTGATCGTGCCGCCCATTCCGCCGTTCCTGGTTGGTCTGGTCGTGTTCGTGGTGCGTCGTCTGCGCGAACGCGAAGGCATCTCGAAGGCACGACTGCGTTAGACCACCCACGGCTTGAAGCAAGTCGCTTGCGCCGCGGCGCGAGCGATTCCAGGTTTCCCCTTCCCCACGCATTCAACATCGATTCCATAAGTCAGGAGATTGTCGCATGAACGAGGCCGTGAAAACCTCGATCTACGCTGGCGTGGCCGTCGTGGTCGCTCTGGTGGCCGTGGTCGCTCGGCCCAAGCAAGAGCCGCCTCGCCCGCAACATTTGGTGGGCAAGATGTTGTTCGAAAAGTTCGAGACACCCGAGGACGCGACCAGTTTGGAGATCGTCAAATACGACGAAGAGCTAAGCGAGTTGCATACGTTTCGCGTGGCTCGCGACAACACAACTGGCGCTTGGACGATCCCGTCGCACGGCGGCTATCCGGCGGACGCCGAGACGCAAATGCGCGACGCGGCCACCAGCTTCATTGATCTGCAGGTGTTGGGTCTGGCGTCGGAATTGCCATCGGAGCACAAGCTGTTCGGCGTCGTCGAGCCGAATAAGGATCAGCTCAAGGCGGGCGACGAAGGCGTTGGAATGTTGGTGACCGTCGAGGACAAAAAGGGAAACGATCTGGCCAACCTGATCATCGGCAGCAAGGTCAAGGGAACCGAGGATCAATACTTTGTGCGGATTCCCAAACAAGATGTGGTCTACGCCGTGAAGATCGAGCTGTCGAAGTTCTGACCGACTTTGAAAGCTGGATCGAAAAGGATCTGTTGAAGCTGAACTCGCTGGATGTCGAACGGTTGGCGATCAAGGATTACGAGGGTCGTGCAGACGGTGCAGGGGCGCGCGCCGGAATCGCAAGTCGGATGGGAAGTGAAATACGATTCGACCAAGGGCGATTGGCAGGTCGAGCAGATGGTGACTTATGAGCAAGGCAAGCCGCGAGAAGTAAACCTGCTGGATGTCGAAGAGCTGGACGACAAGGCTGAACGATCTGAAGAAGCCGCGGCGGATGATCTCAAGATCGTCGATTGCGTCGCAAGCCCAAGGGACTGGGAGCTGACCTGGAAGCCGGCGACGATTCTTTTTTGAACAACCAAGAGAGCCTCGAATCGCTGGCGTCCCGTGGATTTTTGCCGGCCCGGTTGCAGGCAAGATGCAATTGTTCGCGGCCAACGGCGAAGTCGCCCTCGGGATGAAGTCGGGCATCGAGTACGTACTGCGATTCGGCAACACGGCCGGTTCGGAAGAAGCGGGCTCGGGCAAGATGAACCGTTATCTGTTCGTAATGGCTCGCGTCGATGAAGAACAGTTTCCCGAGCCAGAACTAACGCCGCTGCCCGAACTGCCAGTGAAGACGCCGCTGGTCCGAAGCCGGCGGCTAGTGATGCCAGCGACGCCGCGTCGGAAGAAAAGCCGGAAACGGAAGAGGCTGCGGCCGAAGACGCCGAAGGCAAAGAAACCGACCGCACGGCGATTGAATCGGAACGCGAGCGGATCAAGAAGGAGAACCAACGCAAGCTGGACGAGCGCAACGACAAGCTCGAAAAGGCCCGCGAAGAGGTACGCGAGCTGAATGGCCGGTTTTCGGACTGGTATTACATCATCTCCGAGGACACTTATAAGAAGATCCATCTGGATACAAGTGGACATCGTGAAGGAAAGCGAAGATGCGGCCGAGAAGGGCTTCGAAGTCGATGCCTTCCGGCTCATCAAACAAGGTGGTCGAAGAAAGAAGCCGACAAGCCGTCAACTCCGTCGCCGCCGATCCCAAAAGCTCGGAGGCCTGCGGGGCACGATCGCAAAGCCCGCGGGCATTGCTTACTGTGCAAGCGGTACGGCAGGTGCCGCAAAACCGGAGGTCTCGCGCCCCACCACTACAAATGATTCAGCAACTTGTTTGCGGGTGAGTCCTCTGCTCAACGGTTAGTCGCAATACCGTTCAATTAGTTGCCAGTCCTCGCGGTCATCTTGGCCAAACAACTTATGAAAATTTAGCGTATTGCCGTTATTCACATTAGTCAGGAGCGGTGGCAACATCGCTCCTATTTTTCATTGACGGAGCGTATTGTCGCGAGCGGCTAAGTTGTTCGTGAGATGCCGCTCCAGCAGTTGAACGTTCTTGCGGTTGGCCTTCCAAGCCACGTCAAACAAATCGCCAATCCCCGGTATCGCACCCACCAGGGTGTCGATTGCCACGTTGGTTCCCATGGCCGCAAGCGTACGCCGCGACGCGCCCAACCGGTACGCTTCGTAAATCAGATACAGCGACACGCCCATCGTCAGCAAGTCGCCGATTCCGGGTGCCAGACCGATGATGCCATCCCAGCCGACGCGGAACTTCGTGCCTGGGATCTTGAAGGCGTCGTCCAGCAGTCGAGCCAGCAAGCGCACTCGGCGTAACCGGCGTCGGTCCAGGGTGAATACTGGTTCTTCGATAGTCATATAAGCCCTTTCATGCGTTCTCTGAGCACAACGCGTTCCGCGACCACGCTTGGCGGCAGTCGCTCGCGTGATGATTCATTTGCCACGATCCACTCGGGGAAGTTTACGATTGCCGGAAACTGCTCTTCGAGGGATGCGGCGAATTTGATATATCCCCCAGCCGCCAAATCTTCATGATGTCAGCCCGTTAGGACGACACGAACATGTGCGGAATCGTTGGTTATGTGGGACCGGAATTCGCGGCCGACTTTCTTGTTGCCGGCCTGCGCCGCTTGGAATACCGCGGCTACGACAGCGCCGGGATCGCGATTATTCCCGAACATGGCGAGATCGAGATCGCTAGGTCCGTGGGGCGCATCGACTCGCTCAGCGGCTTGATCCAAAAGTCGCCGATCCTCGGGCATATCGGAATCGGCCACACCCGCTGGGCCACGCACGGTCCGCCCACGCAGTACAATGCCCACCCTCATGTGGGCGGCAGCGGCGCCGTCGCGGTCGTGCATAACGGTGTGATCGAGAACTTCTCGCTGCTGCGCGACAAACTGCGTGAAGAAGGCATCGAGTTCAAATCCGATACGGACAGCGAAGTAGTTGCCCAACTCGTTGCTTGGCATTTAGAACATCGGGCTGACGATGGCGACGGTACAAGCGACGCCGCCACGAACGCCGCCGAGGGAACCTATGCGCATCTGGTCGCCGCGGTTCGTGCCACGCTCGATCAACTGCGCGGCACCTACGGTTTGGTCTTTTTGTTCCGCGATCATCCCGAGGTGATGATTGCCGCTCGTTTGGGCAGCCCGCTCGTGATCGGCGTTGGCCATAAGGAGCATTTTGTCGCCAGCGATCCTTCACCTTTGGCGGGTCGGACCGACCGAATCGTTTATTTGGCTGATCATCAGATTGCCACGATCACGGCCACCTCACTAGAAATCACTCACCGCGATCAGGGGCCGGTGATCCACAGCATCGAACGCTTGGAGATCGAAGCCGATGATGTGGGGTTGAACGGTTTTCCTCACTACATGTTGAAGGAAATCTTCGAGCAGCCGGAAGCATTGACCAACGCCATGCGTGGGCGTCTATCGAATGACGATGCAACGGCCGTGTTCGGCGGACTGAATCTCACACCTCAACAATTGCGGGCCGTCAACCGGATCGTATTGACTGCGTGCGGGACCAGTTGGCATGCCGCGCTCGTCGGCGAATACCTGTTAGAAGAGTTGGCTCGCATACCGGTCGAAGTGGAATACGCCAGCGAACTTCGCTACCGCAATCCGCCACTCGAACACGACACACTGTTGTTTGCGATCACACAAAGCGGCGAGACGGCCGACACGCTGGCGGCGCTACGTGAAGTGAAACGAAAGGGACACCGCACACTGGCAATCTGTAATGTGATTAGCAGCAGCATCGCGCAAGAAGCGGACGGTGGTATCTATTTGCATGCGGGCCCGGAAATTGGTGTGGCTTCGACCAAGGCGTACACCTCACAGTGCATGGTACTATCCTTGCTGGCCTTATACTTTGGCCGGTTGAGGCATCTCAGCTTCGAAGCTGGATCGCAGATCATCGAATCACTGCGCGCTCTACCGCAAAAGGTGTCCCTGGCTTTAGAGACGAATAATGACGTTCGGCGAATTGCCGCCAAGTACGCTCACACGAACAACTTCTTATATCTCGGCCGACAGTACAATTTCCCGTCGGCTTTGGAAGGGGCGTTGAAGCTGAAGGAAATCAGCTACGTCCACGCCGAAGGATATCCGGCCGCCGAGATGAAGCATGGGCCAATCGCACTGGTCGACGCCCACACGCCCAGCGTGTTCATCATGCCTCATGGCAATGTGTATGACAAAGTCATGGCCAATCTGGAAGAGGTGAAGGCCCGTGGCGGCCCTGCGTGATTGCCATCATTACTGAAGAAGACACTCGCGTCGAGAAATTGGCGGATGACGTAATTGCATCCCCATGACGGAAGATTTTCTTCAGCCGATCGTCACCGCGATTCCGTTACAGCTTTTGGCTTACCATGTGGCCGTGTTTCGTGGTTGCGACGTGGATAAGCCGAGGAATTTGGCAAAAAGTGTAACGGTTGAATAGAAATCGACCGATAAAACGCCCCGTTTCGACTTGCGTCGTAATACATCTCTTCCGACGAAGATCGCTCGAACAAACTCGTGTGCCACTTAGGCCGCGTCCATCATCGAACGATAGGAGATCGCAGATGAATTCACGGGCGCTAAGCTTTCAAACTCGCAAAGCGATGCAGGTTCATTTGGGAGAGCAAGCCGGCATGGAGTTGGCGGAACTTGTGAATCACTTGATCGTGCGCATCGACGAACTGGAGCGTTCCAAGGTGAACGTGACGCGCGTCGTTCCCGAGCCGGAAGAGCCGTGTATCTATAACATCAATAGTTTCCGGCGCGCTGCGTAGGAATTGTCCCCTTGCAGTTTTCTTGTCTATCCGTGCGGCCAACGGCCCGCGCACGCCAATAACTGCGGCCCGTTGGGCACGCGGTTAAACGACAACGGCCCGGCGCACGGCGATAACCGCGGCCCGTTGGGCACGCGGTTAAACGACAACGGCCCGCGCACGGCGACAACTGCGGCCCGTTGGGCACGCGGTTAAACGACAGATCGAGGACGATCTCATCGAGTTACACGAGCGATGTTATGCTCGTGAGATGAATTCGCCCGTGCGGCTGTCGACCTTGATGCGTTCGCCTTCGGTTAGATAATCCGGCACTTGCACGACTAAGCCCGTTTCCAAGGTCGCGGGCTTATTTCGTTTCGTGGCCGAATCTCCTTTGACCGAAGGATCACACTGGGTGACGGTCAACTCGATTGTGGTCGGCAATTGCAGGCCCACGCACTCGCCGTTGTAAATTAGCGCCAGCATCCCTTCCAGGCTTTCGGTCACATACAGCCGCTCGTTTTCGATGTCCTCCAACGGGAGCGAATATTGGTTGTAGTCGGCTTCTGATCGGCAGATGGCCGAATTCGGCACTGGCGTACATCAACTTGACTCCCGCTTCGCAAAGTCCGCATCGGGAAGAACATCAGCTCTTCAGCAAGACATGTCCTGCTTCTGTTTGGTAACCAGATTTCGTCCGCGGAATTTATAGAGCGCTGCGCCCGGCGCGCGGACGGAGTTTGCACGGTGATGCCCTGAATCAGGACCGGAGCGCCATCGTAGTTGACCACGTGACCCGGTTTAATTTCCTTGGCTTGCATGAAAGTAGATTGAGAGAGGTTGAGTGTGAGGGAATTCGGAAAAACGGACAGATAGCGGACGACACGGTGGAAGCTCCACGAGCGAACCGGCTCGAGGCGAGTAAGCCTTCGTTCGACAGACCGCCCCTACATCAAAGCGCCGGATTGAGGATCGATGCCAACTCCGCCGCACAGTTGAGCGAGTCGTTCGAGCACGCCCAGCAGCGCGCCGGGGTCCATGTACTCGTCGGCTCTTGTTCGTCCTCTCTCCATCATCTGCTCGAAGTGGAAAATCTCAGCGTAGCGTCGCAACCGCGACAAGTCGATTCCATTTGGTTTGTTCGTCGTCGGTCAGCACCGAGTCGGCTAGTTCGCGATGCAATTCGGCCACCTGCTCGGCGACGTCGTCGCCTTCGAGATAGGTGATATCCATCGCGGAAAAATCTTGGGGCGAAACCAACGTGATCGACTCGAACCGGCCTTCCTCGTCCGCTCGACCGGTGGTGATGTCGTAACGACGGTCGAGCCCTCGCAGACACGCTTCGACTTGACCGCGCCCCGGTCGATTCGCACGGGGAAACACCACGAAGTAGGTTTCGCGCCAGCGGTATTCCGGGCGTTCGAAAAGCGACATCGAATGGGTCTCCCGTACCATTACGGAGTAACCGGGGCGGCCAGCACACCGAATACGTTGCGGAGTACGCTGCCAACGGTCGATAGCCTAGCGATTGGGATTCGCATCGCCCAGGGCAACACGGCGTTCGGTCCGAGCCGCTCGATACGTCGGCGTCGTTTCAGTTTGCATCACCGACTGCCTTGGGGATGCCGTGGCGAACCAACGAAGTCAAGGCGACTCCAGCGACATTTGCCTGATGAAGCTCTACAATATCGCCGCATGACGACCGCAACCCCATTGGTCTCGAAAGCCACGGATCGGCTGCGTCAGTTGCCGCGCGGTTTGGCCGAGCACGAAGGATTCGCCGATGCGATCCGCGCGCTCAAGTCGCGACAGCCGGCGACGTTCGACGGAGTCTGGGGTTCGGGCTGCGCGCTGTTGGCGGCCGAGCTGGGGCGGCATTGTCCGGGCCCGTTGGTCGTGGTCTGCCCGCAAGCCAACGAGGTGGACGAGTTCAGTCAAGACTTGGCGCTGTTTGCCGATTGCCCCATTGATCGTCTGCCGGCTTGGGAAACGGAGCCGGGCGAACGCATCATTCACGACGAAATCTATGGTGACCGGCTGCGGACGTTGAAGCGTCTGGCTGGGACAGCGAATGCTGGTTCAGGCGGGACCGCCGATCCGACAGCCAAGGAACCGGTGGACTCGTCAAGCCGTGTATTTGTCGCCAGCATCCACAGCTTGCTCCAGCCGACGCCGCGCCGCGAAACGCTGGCGAACAACACACGGATATTGCGCGTGGGCGAACGCGTGGCGGTGGACGATCTGCTGCGTTGGCTCACGTCGCACGGATACCACGCTACCAGCGCTGTTGAATTGCCGGGCGAGTTTTCATCGCGGGGCGGGATCGTCGACATCTTCGCCGCCGATTGGTATCAACCGGTGCGGATCGAGTTGTTCGACGACGAGGTTGAATCGATCCGGCGGTTCGATGTCTCGTCGCAGCGCAGCATCGAGTCGCTCGACGCCTTGGAAGTGACCATTCTGCAGCCCAGCGATTCGGACGTTGGGCACTTCGCCGACTACTTGCCGCCGAACGCTTGGGTGCTGTTAATCGAACCGGAGAAAGCGACGCAAGAAGGCGCCGCCTATTTGAAACGCTTGGATCGAGCGGCCGATTTTCACAGCGTGCCGGAAACCATGCGGCGGCTGGGCGAGTTTTCGTTTGCCACGGCCGGGGCGCTGACGGCCGGTACTCTGGGCGTTACTTGCCGATTGCAGATCGAGTCGGTCGAGCGATTCAGCGGCGATATCGGCCGCGTGCGCGAGGAGCTGGATCGCGTTGGCCAAGGGCATGATGTGATGGTCGTAGCGCCGACCGAAGCGGAAGTCGAGCGGCTGACGGAGTTACTGGGCACGTCGGGATTGGCGGCCGCTGGGCGTTTGAGTTTTCCGATCGGCACGCTGAAAACTGGCTTTCGCATGGCGGCCGAGCGGACGATCGTGGTGACGGCCCACGAGTTGTTTCATCGCGGCGAGCTGCGGCGGATGCCACGACGCCGATTGGGCAAAGCGATCGACAGCTTTCTCGATCTGCGCGAAGGCGACTTGGTGGTGCATCTGGCGCACGGCATCGGGCGGTATCGCGGTCTGCGGTTGTTGGAAAAAGCCGGCCATGTCGAAGAGCACCTGGAGATCGAGTTTCACGGTGGCACGAAGATCTATGTGCCCGCGGCCAAAATCGATCTAGTCCAAAAGTACGTCGGCGGAACCAAGGGCCGGCCGACGCTGGCGAAGATCGGCGGGCAACTTTGGTTGCGGCAGAAAAAGGCCGCCGAAGCCGCCGTGATGGACATGGCGGCGGATCTGTTGGACGTGCAAGCCGCTCGGGTTTCTCGGCCAGGCATCGCATTCGCCGGCGACAGCGAGTGGCAACACGAGTTCGACGCTTCGTTTCCCTATCAGCCGACGCCGGATCAAGCGCTGGCGATCGAAGCCGTGAAGCACGATATGACTTCGCCGCGGCCGATGGATCGGTTGTTGTGCGGCGACGTGGGGTTCGGTAAGACGGAAGTCGCGATGCGGGCCGCGTTCAAGGCGGTCGACAGCGGCTATCAAGTGGCGGTGCTCGTGCCGACGACGATTTTGGCCGAGCAGCACTATCAGACGTTTCGCGAACGGATGGCTGAGTTTCCGTTCGACATCGCGCGGCTCAGTCGGTTTTGTACACCGCAGGAAGAGCGCGAGGCGCTCGAGCGTCTGGCGTTTGGGCAAATCGACATCGTCATCGGCACGCATCGGCTGGCCTCGAAGGACGTCGATTTTTACAACCTCGGTTTAGTGGTTATCGACGAGGAGCAGCGATTCGGCGTCGAGGTGAAAGAGCGGCTGAAGACGCTTCGCAGCACGGTCGACATCCTAACGATGACCGCCACGCCGATTCCGCGAACACTGCACATGTCGTTGGTGGGCGTGCGTGACATTTCCAACTTGGAGACGCCGCCCGAAGATCGCATCGCCGTCGAGACTCGGGTGACGCGCTGGAAGGACGAGCTGATTCACCATGCGATCATGCGCGAACTGAATCGCGGCGGCCAAATCTACTTTGTTCACAATCGCGTGAACGACATCGAGGTCGTGGCCAAGAAGCTGCAGCGAATCGTGCCGGATGTGACGATCGGCATCGGACACGGCCAGATGCCAGAAGGCCAGTTGGAAAAGGTGATGGTCGATTTCGTGAACCACCGCTTCGATCTGCTGCTGGCGACGACGATCGTGGAAAGTGGGCTCGATATCCCGAACGCCAATACGATTTTCGTCGACGAGGCGGATCGTTACGGTTTGGCCGACTTGCACCAGCTCCGTGGACGAGTCGGACGCTACAAGCACCGAGCGTACTGTTATCTGCTGATCGACCAGGGTAAGTCGTTGACTCCGAACGCTGCCAAACGGCTGCGGGCGATCGAAGAGTTCAGCGACATGGGGGCTGGCTTTGCGATCGCCATGCGTGATCTGGAGATTCGCGGCGCGGGCAACATTCTGGGGACACAGCAGAGCGGGCACATTCAGGCGGTCGGATACGAACTGTACTGTCAACTGTTGGAGACTGCGGTTCGCAAGCTGAAACATATGCCGCCCAAGTTGTCGCTGGATGTCGATGTCGATTTGCCGGGCGAAGCGTTCCTGCCGGACGAGTACGTGCCGGACATGCGGCTGAAGATCGACATCTATCGCCGGCTGACTCGGATCAGCAATGTCAACGAGATCCGCGATTTGGAGACGGAGCTGAATGATCGCTTCGGCGAGCCGCCCGCGACCGTGCGGCGAATGTTGGAGATCGCCGAGTTGCGGATCGACGCCGCCATCTGGCAGATTGCCGCGGTAACGACCGAGGACAACTATCTCGTGTTCAACTACACGGATCGCGGTCGGATCGGGCAGTTGGCCAAACGCAACAAACGCCCCGTCCGGGTGGTCGATCATAAGTCGGCCTACGTTCCATTGGACAAGCCCGATTTGGAACCGAACCGGCTGCTGCAGATCGCCCGACAGATTTTGCGAGCCGGCTAGCCGAGCGGCACATGAAAGCATACCAGCACGCGGCGCAAGCCAGTGGGTTGGCATTAGAGCATACCAGCACGTGGCAAGCCAGTGAGTCTGGCAAATTCTCTCGCTAGTGCAACTCGCTAGTATTGGGCTAACTTCTCATCCGCCGGTCGGCTTAGCGGGTCACTGGGTGCGTCAGGTTGGCATTCCAAGCTACGGAAGGGCACTGTCGCCGCACGCACCGAACTCGAATTGTCGCGGTTATTCCGTTTACGACGTCGGGAGACATGTTTCCATTTACCCACACGATGTTTCGATTTCTCGACAGGAAACGGGCGTCGCCGTGGCGCGATGTAGGGCTCGACGAAGATTCTCGAATCGTCGACTTCGTGGCGTTGCAATCGAATCGAGTGGTGCTGCGAGGCCGGTTTCGCGAGCGGCACGAATCGGACTCGCCGTCGGTTGGGGGCAAGTTCTGAAGTGCTCATGACGAGTCGCGTCGAGAAGGTCCGTGCCAGCACGGGCAGAGATATCAGGTTGCAACGCACGGGATCAAGACGCGTAACACTTTTTATAGTAGTCGTTTACGATCGACTTGCGGCCAGAGACGTGCGGCTCTCGCGAGTGCCTCCGGTTCCGCCGCGTCTGAGCGTCGGTCGGCCGTGTATCTGGTCAATTGAACTCGACAGGACGATCAAGAAGGATGCGGGATAGCGACCCAGTGTCGCATCTAGTGCGATGACTGGCGGATCCTGAGGCGTCGAGCGCGTCGGAATCGAGGTGACAAAACCGCTCTATCGGAGGGTCTCAATTGTCGCGGCACGGCGTTCGCCTTCCAGAGGCTGCTCAGCATCGCGGCCAAGTCGTCCGGTTCGTCATTACTGAGGAACCAGGGGAACTTTAGGGCATGGCCGTGAGTCAAAGTCGTCAATGTGCCGTTCCGTCAACGCCTTACGGCTATGCGGATCATGTCGGCAAACCTCAACAGCCTGTGCAAAAGGAACAACGAGTATGGCTGCTTCTGGCAAGGCAGGTATTTTGGGAAACCTTCCCCCCGTCGGCATTTGCATTGAATATCGGTCTAACTATACTCGCTAGAATCCCCTGCAACCGTTGACTTTACGTAATCTCTCGCCATTTCTGGAGACCCACAACAGTTGGTGCGGACGGCGTTCAAGTCGTTTCGTCATCCGGGGTTGAAGCCGTTTCACCCCGCTCGTGTCTAACCAACTGTTGGTTTCGCAACCATATCCAAGGGCTTGGCTCAATGGCCGTTCGACCATCTCGTCTCTCGAGTCTCGAAAATCAACGCAAGCAACGATCGCGACGCCGCGACCAAAGCCGTTATGAACAACGCCGGCTGTTGCTCGAATCGTTGGAACGCCGTGAATTGATGGCGGTCGGTCCGCAGTTGATCGGGGCTCAGCCGAACAACAGCGAGTTGTTCAACTTCGATCAGGGCGCCGTCAACATTCGCAGCGTTTCGCCGCAAGAGATCACTTTCCGGTTCGACGACGAGCAGATCATGAGGCCCTCCACGTTCGGTTCGCCGACCGAACTGGGGGGGATTCAGATCACGCGCGCCGGCTTGGACGGCGAATTCGAGGCCGCCTCGGTCACATCCGATTTCAACACGGCTGGCGCGGTGCAACTGAAGTTCACCGCGCGCCGATTGGGCGCGGACCAGAATGGCATCTCGCTGCAAGTGACCAAGAGTAACCAAGGCGCAGCCGGTTTGCCGACCGTGACCGTCGTGGGCAACACGATTGCCGTGGTCTTGAACACCAATGCCAACAACCAGTCGACCGCGCTAGACCTGCTAAATGCGCTCAATGCCGAGGACTCGCCGGCCAGTGCTTTGATTACCGCGGAGATTCTCAGCGGCAGTCCCGACACGGTGTTGGCGAATCGCACGATCAATTTCTCACCGCTGGTCTTGGGCGGCGAAGCCACGGTCACGACCGATCTGAATACGGCCAACGGCGTGCAGGTCAAGTTGACTTCGGTCCGCTACGAAGGCAAGGAAACGGGTCTGCAGGTCAATGTCACGAAGAGCAACCACGGCGGCATTGTCGGCGCGCCGGTGGCTCCGATCGTGAGCGTGGTGGACAAGACGATCAACGTCGATTTGAACACCGACTTTCGTAATCCCAGCACGGCTCAAGATTTCGTCAATGCGATCAACAGCGATCCCGAAGCGAGCCAACTGATTCGCGCGGAGATCGTCTCGGGCAGCGCTGCCACCAACGTGGCTCAACCGGCGATCAACTACTCGCCGCTCAAGCTGGGCGGTGTTTCGAACGACATCGTGGTGAACCCTGGCTTCATCGGCCGCTTGGCGAATCCCGACGAAAACGAAGTGGTCTTCCGCTTCTCGGAGACGTTGGCCGACGACTTGTATCGTGTTGATATCTACGGCGACCATCCGGTGTTGGCGCTGCGCAACGAAGCGACGGTCAGCTACAACGTTCGCGGTCGCATCTTCAACGGATTTGCTTTCGGCGACACGACGGACGATGGCGTTGATAACGGCGAGGACTTCTCGTTCGAGTTCGAGTTGGACCTCGGCCCGCAGATCGTTTCGGTCGTGCCTCAGCCGCTGCGACGAAACGCAGCGGGCGTGATGGAGCAGGCTCGTGATGAAGTCATGGTGTACTTCAACAACGATGATTTGGATCAGGCGAGCGCCGAGAACGTCGACTTCTATCAGTTGATTTTGACGCGCGACACGGTCGAGAACACGGACGACGTAGTGTTTCATCCCACGTCGGTCAGCTACGACCCGATCACCGACACAGCGGTTCTGACGTTTGCCGATAATCTGGATGAGTTGGTGGATCCGGCAACCGGTCTGCCGATTGGTTCGGGAACGTTCCGTTTGCGCATTGGCACCGACGAGCAAACGCCGGCCCCGCCCGTTCATTTGGACTTGGCGGCTCGCGTTGTTTCGGATCTCGGAACAGGCGGAGCGGTTCAAGTACTGTTCGAGACCGATTTGGTGACGGCCGACGAGTTCGGCAGCGCCATGCAGGTGATCGTGACCAGCAGCGATCACTCACAGACGGGTGACCCTGCCGGTCCGAAGATCGATGTTCGCGACAACATCATTCGCGTCGATTTGGATAACACGCCAGGCAACGAGACGACGGCTCAAGAGTTGGTCGACGCGTTGAACGCCGAACCGCGGTCGGCGGCGCTATTGACCGCGTCGATTGCCAATGGCAATGCCGCCACAATCGTGGCCGATGAGTTTCTGGACTTGCAGCCAATCGAACTGGTTGGCGTCGGCAGCAGCTTCGACACGGCCTCGCCTTTGGGTGTTTTGGCGGAGCGGACGCCCGATCCACTGAATCCTGGACAAACGGTGCTGGGGCCGACCAGCGTGATTGTAGCTTCACGCATTGATCCGCAAGTTTACAAGCTGGAGTATCCCGGCTCGAACGATGAACCGGGCCATCGCTCGGTCCAAGATGTCGGTTCGCATGTGGGTGCTGCTGATAGCGACGAGGGTATCACGGAGATCGAGTACAACTTCCGCACGAACATCGGTTCGGTGCTTGATCTACAAGGCGTTCCGCAACCGTCGTTCAATGTCATCACTGAACAGCAAAAAGAGCGTGCGCGCGAAGCGTTGCAGGTGCTCAGCCGCAGCACGGGTATCGAGTTCGTCGAAACGGACAACAGCGGTGTGACGATCGCGACGGGCGCCTTGAACACGTCGCCGTTCGGTCCGACGGTGATGTTAGATAGTGGAGCGAATTGGGACGATCAGTATGGCGAGAACTGGTTCCAAATGATGATGACCAGCGTCATTCGCTGGCTGGGTGTGGTTGGCAGCGGCGAGTTGCCACCGGGGACGTTGATGGCCGGCACTTCCCTACTCGGTACAACAACCACGGGACGGCCGCCCGTTGCCTACGATCCGCTCACGAATTCAACTCGCGCCACTTTGGTGCCGACTGGTACCGCGTTTGGCGATCCGGATTTGTTATTCAATAACCCATTGGAGCCTGTGTTCCCTGGCGACCACGATATCGTTCACTTGAACTATATGTATCGTCCGGAAAGCAAAGACATCGATCTCTACCAGTTCGAGGTTCAAGAGACCGGTCTATTCACGGCCGAAACGATTGCTGAACGCAAGCGGGAATCGAGCAGCCTGGATACCGAGATTTCGCTGTACCGCGAGGATCCGATTCGTGATAGCGCCGGCAACATCATCTTGGACAGCATGGGGTTGCCGCTGATCGAGCGGACGTTGATTTCGCGGAATGACAATTATTTCAGCAACGACTCGTATCTCGAAATGGTGCTGGAGCCGGGTCAGTACTTCATCGCCGTGGCAGCCAGCGGCAACTCGAATTTCGATCCGGTGATCGAGGACTCGGGCATCGGCGGCAAGACCGAAGGGTTGTACGACCTGCGTTTGAATTTCCGCCCCGATGCGGTCAACAGCATTATCGACGCGGACAACGTGGGACGGACCGAAGCTCCGGCGGCCGCTCAAGCGACAGCGCTGGACGGCGACACGAATGGCGTGCCCGGCGGCGTTTACAACTTCTGGTTCCAGACGCGTCCGGTCGAACGTCAATTGAATTTCGCGGGCGATGGCACGCTGTTCGTCGACGGACAAACGATCCGCTTGGTCGACAACGAGGGTGTAACTCGCGTCTTTGAGTTGGACAGCAATAACCGATTGAGCACGTCGGGCAACAATGTAACGCGAATCGCGTTCAGCGCTTCGACCACCAATCCGACATCGGCGATGACCGTTGCCACGACCGTCGAACAAGCGATCAACGCCGCTGGTTTTGGCGTGAAGGCGAGCATGACTCGCGAACTGCAATTCACCGGCGACGGCTCGACGATGACCGATGGCGAGTCGATTACGGTTCGCGATCGCTTTGGCGCTTCGCACACATTCGAACTGGACTTGAACAACGCGGCGATCAACCCGAACAACCCCACGTTGATCTCGTTTGTCGGCGCTTCGGCCGATGAGCTGGCGACCAGCTTGGCGGATGCCATTAACGCGGCTGGTTTACAGGTTCAAGCCACGGCGGTCGGCGACAAGGTTGTTATCGACGGCGCAACCGACGTATCGGAAACGGGCGCTAACGTGGTCGTGACGAACACCACGGCGCTGACGCTATACGGCGAACGTAGCGTGACGCTTTCGGCGACGGGGCGTGGCGTGACGACGACGGGCCGCACGATCTTTGTCGACAAGTCGGCCACACAAGGCGCCGACGGCACGGCGGCTCGCCCGTTCCGCGATATCGACGACGCCATCGCCGCGGCCAAAGCGGGCGATGTGATCCGCGTGCTGGGCAACGGTGGCGATGACGGCGACGTGGCCACGGTCGGCGATAACTTGGCCTACCAGATCGGTTTCAATCAGCTTGGCCAAACTTTGGAAGATGGTTCGACGCTGGAGATTCCTCGCGGCGTCACGATGATGATCGACTCGACGGCCATCGTGCAACTGCGTCGCGCTCGGATCGGCGTCGGCAGCTCGGCTCCGGGCGTTGATCGCAGCGGCGGCGCGCTGCAAGTGTTGGGCACGCCGCATTTGTTGACCGACGATGGCAAAGTGATGGTGGACGCCGCCGGCAATCCAGTTCCCGGTAGCGTGTATTTCACCTCGTATCACGATCAAACCATTGGTAAGGATCTGTTCCAATTCACCACCACGCCGGCTCGCGGCGATTGGGGTGGTATCGTCTTCCGTGACGATGTGGATCGGGCAGACGGCAACTTTGTCTATGACGAAGAAGGCATCTTTCTAAACTATGTGAATCACGCCGATATGCGCTACGGTGGCGGCGTGGTGATTGTGGATTCGATCCCCCAAGTAATCGATCCGATTCACATCCTGCGCGCCCGACCGACGATCACACATAACATGATCACGCGCAGCGCCGACGCCGCGATTTCCGCGACGCCGGACAGCTTCGAAGAGTCGAACTTCCACGCCCCCCGGTTCCAGCGCATCGAGTTCACCTCGGACTATTCCCGCATCGGGCCGGAAATCCGCGGCAACATGTTGATCGACGAGAACGATCCAAACAGCGCCAACACGATCAATGGTTTGTTCATTCGGACTTCGACACCGGCCGGCAATGACATTAAGAAGTTGACGGTTTCCGGTCGCTGGGACGATACCGATATCGTCCACGTGATGGCGGAAAACCTGGAGATCGCCGGTACGCCGGGTGGTGCGCTGCGCAGCTCGCAGGCGCCGCCGGTCAATTTGGTCACAACTCGGGCACTGGCGGGCGGTGAACTCGCGGCCGGTACTTATGACTACAAAATCACTTATGTGGACGCGAACGGCAACGAGAGCTTGCCATCGAAAGCTTTTCCCGTTTCGCTGACGACGGCCAATTCAGGTTCGATTGAGTTCACTCAATTGCCGCCGCTGACGGGCAACTATGTGGCTCGCAAGCTGTATCGCAGCACTAACGGCGAAGCCTATGAACTGGTCACCGTGTTGAATGGTCGCGTTACCACGTATGTGGATCGCGGCGAGTTGCGAACGGGCGTGCTGCAGACCGCGCCAGTTCGTAACCTCGGTCTCACACCGGAACAAGGCGGTAATTTGGCTCCGGGGGTGTATGAATACATCATTACATTCACGGACGAAGCGGGCAACGAGAGTATTCCGTCCGATGCAAAACGCACGGCGCGAGCCATTACTGGCAATCCCAGCGCGGGCGGTTTCTTTGGCGAAGGCTCGGTTCGGTTGACCAATCTGCCGAACGTCACGGGCAGCTTTAACGAATACCGGATCTACCGTCGTCTAGCGGATCAGAATCCAGCCCAGCCGTTCATTTTGGCCGGGACGGCTGACGCTTCCGCCACCGAATTTTTAGACACGGGCCTATTGATCCCGGACGATGGGGTCTCTCCGAGCGAAACGTTGGAAACTCGCCAATCCCGCTCTCGTCTGGACGGGCGTTTGGCAATCGATCCGACGATCATCGTCAAACTGGACGGCAGCCGCTTGGAGTTGGGGCTTGGCGGCGAACTGATGGCCGAAGGTGTGGACGGTCAGGAGATCGTGTTCACATCATTGCTGGATGACCGTTATGGTACGGGCGGAACTTTCAATACCAGCAGCAACGAAAATATCGCCGACGCCGGCGATTGGGGCGGCGTGTTCGCCGGCCACTTCAGCCGGTTGAGCATGGATCACACGGTGATGGCTTACGGTGGTGGCGTGACACGCGTGGAAGGCAACTTCAACGCTTTCAATACGTTGGAAATCCATCAGGCCGAAGCTCGTGTGGCTCATACCTTGTTTGAATTCAACGGCGATGGACTTGGGGCTCAAGGCCCGATGACTCGTTTCGGTCGCGGATTCAACGAGGCCTCCGTGATCTTTGTGCGCGGTGCTCAGCCCGTAATTATGGGCAACACGATCCGCGATAACGAAGCGCCGGCGATGAGCATCAACGTGAATGCGTTGAATTCCGATTTACGCCGCGATACGGGTCGCCAGAGTGGCGAGATCGACCGTTTGGAAGGCTATCGTGATAACCAAGGTCCGTTGATTCTGGACAACCGCATCGGCAACAATGATATCAACGGCATCGTGGTTCGCGGCCAAACAGTGACCACGGAAAGTGTGTGGGACGACACGGACATCGTACACGTCGTGCTGGACGACATGATCTATGTGAGCGACTTCCACACATTCACGGGGCTTCGGCTGGAAAGCAGTCCGACGGAAAGCTTGGTTGTCAAATTCTTTGACAGCGATACGACCGATACGAATTTGGTTGGTCTAACCGCCTTGGGCTTACCGCACGAAGTCGATGATCGCATCGGCGGTATTATTCAAGTGATTGGTCAGCCCGGTTCGCCGGTCGTGTTGACTTCGTTGAACGATGACAGCGAAGGCGCTGGCTTCCGTCCAGACGGCGACGGCCAAAATGATACGAACAACGACGGCATCGCCCGTGTGGATCAGTTGGCGGCCGTCCCCAGTCCCGGCGATTGGAACGGCATCCGTTTCGATCAATTCACCCACGATCGTAATGTCGAAACGGTCATCGAAAACGAGCCGCGCGACGTCAATTCACCGGGCAGCAATGCGATTCCTCGCGATGCTCAAAATCTGGGCCTGTTGGCTCCCTCCGAATACGCGGGTGATGAAAACCGCCGGTTGGGATTCCAGATCCACGGTTTCTTGAATGACGCTCAAGATCTCGACATCTACAGCTTCCGCGCCGACACCGGTACGGAAATCTGGCTGGACATCGATCGCAGCACCCATGCACTAGATGCCGTGATCGAACTGTTGGATGCCGAAGGCAACGTGATCGCTCGTTCGGATAACTCGTATACCGAACAAGAAGGCACGAGCTTGCTATATGAGAACGCGGATTTCAATGAAGGCACGCCGTTTGTGTTCGCGATGAACAAGACGGAACAGTTCGCGGTAAGCGATTTTTATGCTACGAACCCGCGCGATCCAGGCATGCGAGTGATTCTGCCGGGCGCTCCGAACACGACGTTGACGTATCACATTCGTGTACGTAGCGGCAGCGACAATCTGGATGATCTAACGGGTGGTCTCACATCCGGCGCCTACCAGTTGGAGATGCGGCTGCGCGAGCTGGAAGAAGTCGCCGGTTCGACCGTGCGTTATTCATCGATTGGATATGCCTCGACGGGCATCGAAGTTATCGGCGGTCCCACGCACTCGCCGCTGACGGGCGAAGCCACGGAAGACGGCAACGCGAACAATGCTGGTGGACCGAATGGCAATGCTCAGGATATCGGCAACCTTCTGCAATCCGATCGTGGCGCGCTCAGTGTGGCAGGCGTGCTTTCGGCGGCGGGTGACGTAGATGTCTATGAGATGACCGTCCAGCGAGAAGATGGTGGCGAGCTGGGCGGCTTGCCAAGTTTTGGCGCCATTTTCGATCTCGATTATGCGGATGGACTGGGTCGCCCCAATGCGACGATCAGCGTGTTCAATGCGGCGGGGCAGTTACTGTGGACCAGCCGGGACTCGAACATCGCCGACGATCGGCCGCGGCCACTGTATGGCGCGGATATGACTGACCTATCGCGAGGAACGGTCGGGGCGTCGGATGCCTTTATTGGCCCGGTCGGCCTCTCGGCTAACGCCACGTTCTACGTGGCTGTTAGTTCCGACGCGCAGATGCCGATTCAATTGTCACAGTTCTATTCAGCCAATCCCGGCAACGAAGCATTGTTCCGCTTAGCGCCGGTGAATACGGTGCGTCGCATCGCGGAAGACCATATTGAATCGAGCGGCGGCGGCACGGCGGATCCGCCTCAGGCGAATGAGCTGCTAGATGACTTCAGTTCGGTTCCCTTCAACTTGGGCGATGTGGTGCTCTTCGTTAGCCAGGATCGTCGTCCTGGCGTGCCAAATACAGAAGGTTACAACTTAGTCACGGTGGATCCCTTCACCGGTGCGCGCGAGTCATTCGTCGGCTTTAGCGACACCTATTCCATCGGCGACTTCGTCATGAATCGGAATGGCGAAATCTACGCCTATACATTGGGCGAAGACCGGGACGACCCCGACACGCCTAACGACGCCGAAAGCGGCAACTTCATCCGTATTAGTCCCGGCAATGGCGCTCCGACGTTCATCGTTGATGACAACATTGATACCTTTGAGTTAGATATTACCAGTCCTCCCGCGGCCATAAAGACTCATGACTTTTTGGGGACTCGGATTGGCGATGGTATTCAATTCCAGGCTATTACCTTCGACAACAGCGGCGCGAATGGATTCCTGAATGGATTCGCCATCGGAAATCGTGGGGCCCGTCCCAATAACCCAACGGGTGTGGGAACTGCGGTCGCCGTGGACTATTACGAAAACATTCTCTACCGCTTCGTCGGTGACACTCAAGATCCGCTGTTCGGCGTATCGCTGAGTGCTCCCGCGCCGGACCGCACAGGCAACGCGCGATATAGCGGCGCCGGAACGGACGTTGTGGAGCGCGGTGAACTGTTGACGGCCCCGCGTCTAACAGCCGCCGACGCTACGCGAGCCAACGGAACGGCGAACATCCTGGATGGGTCGACGTTCACGGTGCAGAATGGAGGAGTTTCAACGACGTTCGAGTTTGATTTCGGACTCGAGATGCAAATGCCGGGTGTGAATCCGGCCGCTGGTCGATCGATTCAGGATGGCAATTTCTTCTTCATCGACGATCATCTTCTGCAGTTGGATACGGGAGCTGTTGTTGAATTTGTCTTACCGCCGGGCAGCTTCATTCTCTCCGGCACGGTCGTGACGATTCGCAATTCACTGGGCCAATCGACCAACTTCCAGTTCGACCAAGTTGCGGCGAACGTGCCGGCAACTTCGGTCCACGTTCCGTTGCCTGTCGGCGTAGGTCAGACTCCAGCCTCTTTGGCGGCGGCATTACAGGCTGCGATTAACGGCGCGAACATCGGCGTGACGGGATCCACCGGCCAAAACAGTGGTCGCTTGACGCTAATTGATACGGCTTTGGGCGGCGGTCAAATCTCGGCTCAGGTTCGCTACGGCAACGCGGTTCGCGTAAATCGTCCCGATCCGCTAGCTCCGACGACTCGAACGCAAGTGGCGACGGCGGTGCGGGGCATTCGGGTGGATTCCGACAATGGCGAGGCCCCAATTCTTCAAGCGGTTGATGGATCGCAGATTCGCGACGGCGATACTTTTGAATTGGAATCGGCGTCCAGCGGTGGAAATCCGGTTACCTTTGAGTTCGAATCCGGAGTGACTCTCCATATCCCGCAGACTTTTAGGCTGCAGGTTCCGCCATTGGGTGGCCGCACGATTGCGGATGGCGAGCGATTCAATGTCTCGATTGGTGGAGCGACACCAACGAGTTATGACTTTGAGTTCGAGAATTTGGGGTTGAATAATGGCACGATCAGTCCCAATCCGAATCTAGTTGTCATTCAGTATTCGGCCGCGGACACCCAGGATGATATTGCTAATCGGATCGTCAATGCTTTGGCGAGTATTCCCGCATTGGGGCTGGCCCCATCCAATTTAGGTGGCGGGCAAGTTCACTTGGGTACGAACAACTTACATTCGCTGGCAACGGCGAACTCGCCGAGTCTGACTCAATCAGGCATCGCGGGCGGTGTTGGCAATGGTGAGTCGTTTGAGATTCTGAACGTCAACACGGGGCTCAGCGAACTCTTCACGTTTGACACGACGATCACGGTCAATGGACCTGGCAATCTCGTCGCGGCCTCACCGGCTTTGACCCATGACCAAATTGCTCAGAACCTGAACAACGCGATTGCCCTGTCGACCAATCTCGGCCAAGCCGCGACATTTCCGATTACGCCCGTGTTCTTGGGCGATGGCGGCGTTCAAGTACACGACCCGTTCCTGCTTGGGCGTAACTATCGGTTGCAGAACCTGAGCGTCGGACTTCCGGCCAACTTCCAACAAGGCGTACTTGGCGGCCGTTCCCCATTGAATGCATTGATTCCATTCACGCCATCGTCGCTGTTCACTTCCGACCAAGTTGCCGCGCGGATGGCTTATGCGATTGAAGAAGCCGCCAATGGTCCCGTGGTAATTCCTACGCCGGACGGCTCTCAAATTGTTGACGGAACGTTCGAGGTCGTGAATGACAATGGTCGGTTAGTTAAGTTCGAGTGGGACGACCAAACTCGGTTGCTGGCTCCTCCGGGAACCATCTTTAACGCCCCTCAACCCGGTTTTCCCAATACGCCAGCCGGTTTCTGTAACCCGGCTCCTTACGACGCCTGCTACGTTGTTCCGTTCCGTCAAGGCGGTTCGTACAACGTCGTGCAGCCCGGCGGTGGAACGCAGACGGTTACGATTGCTCCGACCTCGACGAACGTGAACGCCCAAAACCTGCTGCAAGCCATGCAGACTCCCGGCGCGTTGACGATCGCTCAACCTCGCGCTGGTTATGGCACCGTGATTGACTCGGTGACGGTTTCGTTGCACGAGTTGCAAGTGAATACGGAAGTTGTCGGCGATCGAGTGGTTGTGAACGCGGCCATTCCAACTCAAGGCAACATCTTCACGCCGGGCAGTTCACCGATTCAAAAGTTGCAGATCGATCAATTGATCAGCACCGAAGAGATTGACGTGACACCGGCGAACACGGCTAATCGGATTTCTCAAGACGTTGGTTTAGCCATCAATGGTGGTCTTCTAGGTTCGTTGGGATACAAGGTCGGGGCCTTTGGCGGTCGTATCAATATTCACGGCGCTCGAGTCGCTGGATCTTTCTGGCGTTTCTATCGGCAGCGTGCCCGCTCAACCGGTGACGCCATTGAATCCCGCGGTTCGGCCGCGACGCGCGGCGTGCCAGGAACGCCGTTGTGGATCGACATGGGAAGCGAACCGGGTGTCGCCCCTGGCAATGAACGCATTGAGGCTTGTGCCGAGGATGAAGGCGGTCCGGCGACCCGTTATGGCGTCTGTGATCCGCCGCCGTTCAGTCCTCCGTATCAAACGCCGTTCAATCCGGCTTTCTTCCCGACACCGTCGCTGACAAGATTGCCAACGCGATCAACACGACGCTTGGTCCGTCGATCACGGCCGTGGCCACCAATCAGTTTGTGAGATTGAACCAAGGTAGTGTGACGGTGTCGCCGCCTCTGTCGGTGGTTGGCGAAGGCCCTGGTGGGTTTGCAAGGTTTGACGGAGTTGAACGGCGTTTTATACACGGTCAGCTCTAATGGTGGACTCTATCGGATCAACAATGCCGGCGCCGTACTCGGAGCGTCTGCTACTTACGTGCGCACGGCAACGGATCTTGTTGGTATTAATTTCGTGGGGCTCGATGCTGGACCGCCAAACGTTGAACCCGATCCCGTGACGGGTATAGGCAAGTATGCCAATCTGTTGTTCGGAATTGATGCAAATGGCCGCATGTACGCATTCAATACGTCCGGCGAACTGCAACCCATCTTCCTGGATGGTCAAACCAGCGTCGATACGGGCGTAACGAACGCCACCGGCTTACAGTTCTCGACACTCGACCAAAACCTGTTCCACGAAACGCCGCTGCTACCGAATTTCGAGTCAGCCACGGCTATGGACGTGCGACTTGGCATTGCCCAATTCGAAGGTCAAACGATTCTGGTCGATCGGCAACAGTTGGCCGCGGGGCACGGCGGGCGGTCAAGTTACCACTTTGGTCAAGGTAATGTGGGCGGTACCCCGCGGACTTATGATTTCCCCGGCGGCGCGCATGGCTCGATCGTGAGCAACGAGTTTGATCTGACGGGGTATACCGCCGCGGATCGACCGGTGTTGTATTTCAACTACTACTTGGAGACGCAGAATGATCTGGCGGCGCTGACCGATCCGGTTCCGCCGTTCCCGATGCTGGACGCTTTCCGCGTGTTTGTGTCGGACGACAGTGGTGATTGGAAGCTGCTCGGCACCAACAACTCGGCGCGGAACGGTATCAACGAGTACGACATTACACCGTTCGAGGTGCAGGAGTTCTATGACATCAACGACAACGGAGCTCCCGATTCGTGGCGTCAGGTGCGTATTCCGTTGGACGAATATGCCGGTCGCGAGAACTTGCGATTGCGATTCGATTTCAGCACGGCTGGTGGTATGAATGTCGGCGACATGTTCACCACGGGTGACGAGTTGCGGGCCGTCGCGGGTGTCTATATCAACGATGGCGACACGTTGCAGATTGATAACCGTACCATCGAATTCGACTCGGGCATCACGTTAGTCATGCCGAGCGCCGCGGCCATTCCCTTGCGAGACGCCAGCGGCAATCCCCAACGCCAAACGATCACCATTACAGACCGCAATGGTGACTCGGCGAAGTTCGAGTTTGTTGATACGACCGATTTGCCGTCGGATATCCGCACGGTGACGGGCGATCTGTTGTTGGACGGCGATGTGTTCACCGTGGGTGACGGAACCACGCTTCAACGGTTTGAAATCGACACCGGTCTGACTCTTCGCGTTAATGCACTGGGCGGAGCGGCTGGCGGAGTTGCGAACGGCGATGGCTTTGTGATCAACAATCCATTGGTCAACAGCGGCGATGTGGAATTTGAATTTGACAAGGATGGCGTGATCAACAGTGTCAATAATCCGACGATCATCAACATCGCTGATGATATGACGATGTTATTGCCGCTGGCCGGTGTCGCGGGCGGTATCGTCGACGGCAATCGCTTCAGCATTTCGGCCGATAACGGATTGACTTTCACGACGTTCGAGTTCGACTCGAACAATTCGGTGGTCGGAACAAGCGAAAAGGTCAACATCCACGATAGCTTGACGATTCAAGTTCCGGCGGCTGGCGGAGGATTCAATGGTATCGCCGCGGGTGGCAGTTTCACGATCGACGATGACGTGACGGATGCTTTGCCGCGAACCGTGTTCAACTTCGTGGCTAGCAACCCATCGGCCAATCCGCTGAACATCGTGGTCGGTCCGTTTACAACCCAGGATGAGTTGGCGGACAACATCGTGGCCGCCATCAATGCGGCTAATCTGGGGCTTGTGGCGGTCAATAACGGGACTGGTTTGGTCGAGCTGACGGGCACGACTCCCAAGCACTTCCTCAGCACCGCTGGTACACCGAACTTAGTGCAAGGGCGTCAGCCACTCACCCAGACCCAACTTGCCGATCGCATTGTCGCGGCGGTCAACAATCGTCCGGCGTTGATGCTGAATCCGGTCAATTTGAACGGCGATGTGGTGTTGCTCGACACGACCCCGCAACACGTGCTCAACACGGGTGGTTCAACGGCCATCGTGCCGACGACGACGCCGAAAACTCAGGACGACATTGCCGCGCGCATTGAAGCCGCGATACGCTCACAATCGGCCCGTTTGGGGTTGGATGCGTTTAACGATGGCAACGGAGTTGTTCAGGTCTTTGATCCGGCGGATCCGGCGACGCAGTTTAATGTGACCATTTCATCGGTAAGTGGTCTCACACAACTTGGCACTCCGGGCGTAACCGCCGGGGCCGTGCGTGTGCCCGTCCAGCCTTCGTTCACCGAGGATCAAGTTGCCGTCGCCATTCGCGACGCCATCACTTCGTCGTCGTTGGGCGCTGTCGGCTTCCGCCATCAATGACGTGGTTCAACTATCCGCAGGTTCCACGTTTGATCCCGGTTCGACGGCCTTAATTCCGATCGATCCGACCGACCCGCTCAGCCCGATGCGAGTCTTCATTGGTCCGACGATCACGGTCAACGGCGTGCAAACGCGCCAACAGACCCCGAACGACATCGCCCAACGGTTGGCGCTGGCGATTCGTCTGAGCGGTTTGGCGGTCACTCCGAGCTTGGACAATCACAACAATTTGACGGCAGCAGCGTCAATTTGCAGGCGCTGTGTCGGTCGACCGATCCGCTGGCCTGTTTGGCCGGGACGGGCTGCCCGACGATCCCACCATCCTGACGCAACCGATCGACGATGTGATTAAAGTCGAAGGCGCGGTTGGAGTCACGCCGGGCAACGTGCGGGTGGAAGTCAACACCAGCATGTCGCGGATCGAAGTCGCGACCCAATTCGAACAACGTGCTCGAAACGTTGTTCTACAACAAGTCGCTGCTCACTCGCACCGGATTGGAAACCTACGACGGCGACACGTTCACTCTGGATGACAGTATCAATCCACCGGTCACGTTTGAGTTCGACAGCGGATTCAATCTGCACGTCCATCCGGCTGGCGGCAACGAAGCGAATGGCGGATTGCGCGATGGGGTTCAGTTCAGCATTACCGACGGAACGACGACCGCTCGCTTCGAGTTCGACAAGGATGGCGTCGTAACGCCTGGTTATCGTCGAATCTTCATCTCGGATGTCGATGGGCCGGCAGCCGTGGCGCGACTGGTGCAAAACGCGATTCTGTCGAATCCCGCGTCGGCTCAACTTGGTTTGAATCCGCGGCTTGTAAACGGCGGTCAGTTGGCTTTGGGTGGTCGAGCCGGACAGATGTTATCGATTTCGCCGGGCGCCGCGTTGACTCAGTCGCCGTCCGTACCAGCGATTTTGGATGTCCCGTCGCAAGGCGGCGCCGCTCGGTTCGGCGGAGTCGCCGATGGGTCGACGATAACCATCACCAATGGCGTGACGACCGCAACCTTTGAATTCGACAAAGACGGTCTTGTGACGACCGGCAACTTTGGGGTCGCGATTGCCGAGACCTCGACGTCGCTGCAAGTTGCTCAGAGTTTGGCCGCCCGCATTCGGCAGTACATTTTCCTCAATGCGGGAGCGGCGGCGAGCCTTGGCATCACCGCGGCGAACACCGACGTGTTGGTAAACGGCGCGGTATACGTCGCTCCGAATCCAGTTCTGGCAACCGATCGAGTTAGCGTGCGAATCGGCGGCAATCCGTCGGCGATTATCAGCACCAGCGAAGGCAACAACGTCAGCCAACCGCTGCCCGAACCCGGGGTTAGCCCGGCCGTCTCGTTGACCGTGCCGGATACCTTGCGAATGCAATTGCCGGAAGCGTTCACCATTCACGTGCCGGTTGCCGGCGGTGGAGTTGGCGGCATTCAGGATGGCGAAATCTTCCGAGTCGGTTTTGCGCAATTTGAGTTCGACAACAATGGCGTCGTAGTCACCGACTCAGCGGGCTCGCCGGTCAACGATGTGATCCCCTTCACGACAGCGAGCACGGCGGAAGATATCGCGCAAGCCATTCGCGACGCGATCGCGGGGGTTACTGGCCTGGGGTTGGATCCGACGCGATTGGGTGGCGTGGCCAACATCGATCTGGGTGGCACGCGCGGCTCGCTGGCGCTGCCAGTGAACAGCCCGTTGATTCAGACCGGTCCGTTCTCGTTGCAGATTCCGTTGGCGGCGGCTGGCGTCGGCGGCATTGTCGAAGGCGACACGTTCACGTTGACCGTGGACATCGGTCCCGACAATGCTCCGAATGTCGTGCAGCAGATCTTCGAGTTTGATACCGACGGCATCCGAACGAACCCGCTGTCGGGAAGCATTCTGGTTCCGTTTGCGGCAACCGACTCGCGCGACACGATTGCCCAGTCGGTGATCGATGCGGTTCGCAATGCCGGGTTGGGATTGGAGCCGGTGCGTATCGACGGCACGCCCCGAGTGGAATTGCCGGGTCTGACGAGCACGACGGTGGTGACCTTCGATCCGACCGGTACTTCGGCCGTGAACACGCACTTGACGCAAACCGGCCAGCTCGGTTCGATCAGTGACGCTCAGCAGTTCGTGATGACGGACGGCACGAACACGGTTCGCTTCGAATTCGATAGCAACGGTTCGTTTAGCCCGAATGTGACGCCGATCCGGTTCAACGTGGATAGCACGCGAGATCAGATTGCGGCCGAGATTGCTCGTCAAGTAGCGGCGTCGGGATTGGGATTGAATCCGCTAATTCGCGCCACGGATCCCCAAGCGAATTTGGCCAAAGCTCTTGAGCGCGGTGAAGTTCAGTTCGGCGGTTCGACCAATCATCAGTTGGACACCCAGTTGACTCGCGCCACGCAATCGGGCGTGGGCGGAGCGATTCAGGACGGCGACAGCTTTACGATCACCGCTCCTGGCGTCTCGTTCACGTTTGAATTTGACAATGATGGCAGTCCGGTTGATCCACTGTCGGGCAATATCTTGGTGCCGTTCAGCGTTGATGACACACGACAGGCGATTATCGACTCGCTGATTCAAACGGTCATTAACTCCGGCGCCGGTGTGATCCCAACGGACGAGGGCGAAGGCGTAATCTCGCTGAATGGTACGCCCAATCACATTCTGGATGTGACCGGTGCGAACGGCCGACTGTTGAAGGCCGGTTTGGATGGCGGGGCTCGTCAACATGTGCCAATTTCGTTCGTGCCCAGTGCTGATTTCCAAGGCGCGGCGATGGCGCAGGCCATCCGCACGGCGGTGAACACGACGGCTGTGAATTTGTCGGTGCCGCTGAACGTGACGGCATCGATCAGCCAATTCGATACGGCTCGGGTGGAGCTGACTCATACGAGTGGCGTGTCGAGCGATCTCACCTTGCTGCCGGGTATGTTCCAGTTGGGAACTCTACCCGTTTCGCTGGAAGGCGATCTCAATGGCGACTTTGTGTTGGATGTGATTGATACCAATGGCCTCGACATCGTCAAGCAAGATGAGGACTTGTTGCGAATCATTGGTCACCGCGTGTTCGATGGCGGCCCGTTGGGGTTGGAAGTGCGGACGGCCGGTGATCTTGGTGTGTTGGCCGCCGATGATTTCTCGGCACATACGGGCAACCCATTCTCACCGCTGAGCTACACGAATCTTCAAGGTCAGGCCAATCAATTCGAAGGCGTCTATATCGACGATATCGTGATTGGTTTCGCCGAGCGTGGCGAGCAAGGCAGCAGTTCGACGGCGAATGCCACGTTCGTGGCGAATCCGCTCACGCCGGGCGGGCAGATTTTGGATGGACCTTATCAATTGGAGATTCGCGGAGCGGCGAATTTCCAAGGGCCGGCGGGCGGCAGCTTGGATACGAACGACCGAAATACGTCGGGCTTCACGTTGATCGCGCAGCCTGGTTCGGCCGTTTACGACGGACAAACGTTTACGTTGAATGATGGCGACCGCACGGTGGTGTTCGAGTATCACGATGTGACAATGAACGTGGACTCGACGAATCCGACACCCCAACCAGGTACGGTGTTGAATCCAGCCGATTATCTGTTGGGACACCAAGTGGTTCCTTATCGGCCCACGGACCCGGACTATGTGATTGCGAAGACGATTCGCGACGTGATCAACGGCGCGGATGTGCAAGAAGTGCTGAACGTGGTCGCTGGCATCGCGGACGGCACGGTGGTTGGAACCGGGCTGGCCGGTTTGAGCACCAGCAATCGCGTGAACCTGTATGGCTTGTCCGATCTGAAGACGCACGCCACGCCGGTCATTGAATACAACGACCAGATTCGTGATGCCACGCCGACGATGATCGACACGATGGCTTCGGCGTCGTTCCTGGCCGACGGCGCGATTGGCGACAACTTCGATCTGCCGTTGGATCCAGGCTTGGATGTGGACTTGTTCCGGATGGACTTGGCCTTCGGCGAGCTCGTGCGGATTGACATCGACGCGGACGAGATCGGCTCGACGCTCGATGCGCTGCTACAAGTGTTCGATTCGGCGGGCAACGTTGTGCCTGGTTTCGATGCGAACTTCAACCCCATCTTGTTCAGCGACGACAATAGTGCTCCTGGCGAGTTCGCTCGTTTGGATCCGTTCATGTTCTTCCGGGCGCCGGCAACGGGCACGTACTACGTGGGCGTCAGCGGATTCGGCAATCTAAATTACGATCCGAACATCCAGCACAGCGGCACTCGCGGTGATACGGGCTTTTATCAGATGGAGATCACGTTTGGTGATCACACCAACGCCGACTTCATCGCGTTCAATGACATCGGCGACAGCAACCGATTCCGCGATCAAGGTCAGTTGATTCTGGCGGGCAATACGATTTATGACTCGGACGATTTCGCCATCGATGTGAATCCCGGCCCGCGAGCCTCGAACACGCCGAACGATACTTCGCCGCAACAAGGTCCGGTGCGCAACCTGCGCGAGATCAACGACAACAACTGGGCGCCAGGCGTGGTGATCATGAACAACTTGATCGACACGGCCACCGGCGGCATTCGGTACTCAGGCTCGACGAACAATGCGGGCGAGCAAGTCGGCGCGGTTCCCTTTGGCCGCATCATTAACAACACGGTGTTCACGGGCTTCCAAGCTCCGCCTCAGCCGACGACCACTCAAGCCGACATCGTGTTTATGATCGATACGTCGGGGACGATGGGCGGTGACATCGCTGAAATTCGTCAGCGTTTGTCGACCTTTGATCAGCAGATGATTGCGGCGAACATCGACGCGCAATACGGGTTAGTGACGTTCCCAGCTTCGAATCCGAACAACCAACCGCGGCAAATTCAAGACATCGTGGACTTCGCCACGTTCACGGCGGCTGGTAGTCCGTTTCACCACGTTCCCAATTGCAGCTATCGAAAACGGTAGCCAAGCGGTGTGGGAAGCGTTGAACGACTTGGACGTTACGACCACGTTCAATTTCCGTCCTGTTCGCGGATCGTGGTGGTGTTGGTGACCGACGAGGATGACAGCCCGAATGCGGATTTCATTGCCGCACAGCAGGCTCTCACGGCCAGCAACGCATTGTTTTTTGGCATCTCCGCATTAGGAGTCGGCAATACCGATGTCACGTACGGGGCATTGGCTACCCAGACCGGCGGCCAGAATTTCGACATCGACGCGTTCCGCTTGAACGCCGGGCCGTTCTTCCAAGGCTTCACTTCCGCTCTGGCTGGATCCATTGGTGGCGGTCAGCAAACGGTGGCCGGCATTCAGGTAATCAATAACGCCAGCGTTACCGTGATGAACAACATTGTCTCGGGCTGGAATCTAGGACTCGATGTTGATGCTACGTCGCTCACTTCGGTTGTTGCGGGCAATGTCTATCAGTCGAATGTCACTAACTCGAACTTTGCGTCCGAGGATTTCCCGATCAATTTGCAGGTCACGGATCCTCTGTTTGTCGATCCGCTCAACGGCAATTTCTACTTGGACCGTGCTTCGTTAGCGATTGACAGTTCCGTGGGATCGCTGCTTGATCGGCAAGATTTGATTCGCGTTCGCGAGCCGCTGGGCATCGCGCCTTCGCCGATTTTGGCGCCGGGTACGGATGTGACGGGGCAGACGCGGTTGGATGATCCGAACGTGGAAACTCCGCGCGGACAAGGTGAAGACACGTTTATCGACCGCTGTGCTCTTGATCGCTCGGACATCACTGGTCCGACTGCCATTTTGCTAAACCCGCGCGACAACGACGCGGACGGTATCGATCTGTTGAGCAACGTGCCGACGGTTGTGCGATTGGACGCGGACGCTGTTCTCTCGAACTTCCGAATCCAATTTGTGGACGGCATCGAGCCGGCCAATCCGGCCAACGGTGTCGGAGTCAATGATACGACGGTGCTGTCCAATGCCGTGACGGTGACTGAGAACGGTCGAGTACTGGTGGACGGCATCGACTACACGTTCGATTACAACTCGACTAGCGACACGATTATTCTGACGCCATTGTCGGGTATTTGGCGGTCGGATCGGGTCTATACGATCACGTTGAACAACACCGACCAATTCCGCATCGATGCGCCTACCGGCGCTGCTCTGGCTGACGGCGATCAGTTCCGTATTTCAGACGCCTCCGGGCCGTTGGGTTCGGTGGGCAACACGGTCGACTTCGAGTTCGAGCGTGGCTATAGCGTCCAGATTCCGCAAACGACCGTGATGACGATCCCGGCTTTGGGAGGTCGTTTGGGCGGCATTCGT
Source organism: Pirellulaceae bacterium (assembly GCA_041399085.1). Lineage (GTDB taxonomy): Bacteria > Planctomycetota > Planctomycetia > Pirellulales > Pirellulaceae > JAWKTM01. The sequence continues at coordinate 5,382 of JAWKTM010000068.1, read as the reverse complement.
GATGGCGAGCGGTTCACGGTCGACGATGGCGTGAATGTGCCAATCACGTTTGAGTTTGATAAGGACGGCGCAAAGTTCCAGCCGAGCGCCGTGGCGATTACTTACACCAACACCTCGACGGCCGACGACATCGCCAAGGCGGTGGTTGACGCTCTCGCGGCTCAGAACCTGAACCTCGCGCCGCGTAATTTGGGCGACGGTCGGATTCATCTGGGCGTGACGCCGCAGCACTTGGTGACACTCGGTCCGAACAGCAATCTGGTATTGACCGGCGTTACGGCGGGCGTGTCGGATGGCGAAGTTTTCGTGATTGATGATGGCGACAAGTTCGTAACGTTCGAGTTCGACTCGAACGGCTTCACCGAAACTGGCAACGTGCCGATCGCCTTCACGCGTTTCGATACACATCAAGACATCGCCGATGCGATGGTGCGAGCCATCTCGGCCACGATTCCAAATGCGATTACCAATCCATCGCCTTCGCCGCGATTGGATGGTTTGCAGTTGCCCGAGCACGTCGGTAACGGGTTGGTCCACCTAGGCGGAGCCGAGCGACATGTGTTGCGGACCGGACTGGTTGCGCGGCCAACTGGCATGTTGCCGGTTCTGACGACGACAGGTCGACCTGGGGTGCGAGCCGACTTTGGATTGCGAGTTCCCGCGGCCGCCCTTCGCGTCTATGTTCCGTCCGCTGGCGGACCAGGAATTGCCGATGGCGAAGTCTTTAAGATCGTCGACGGTAACCGAGTGCGTGTGTTCGAGTTTGATAAGGACGGTCGTGTACAGGATCAGGATGGCGACTTCATTCCCGACAACATCGGCATCCGCATTTCGGATTTAGATACGGTTGATGATGTTGCGAACAAGATCGTGACGGCGCTGACTAACGCCGGGCTGGCCTACAATCCGAATCAGCGGCCGACGAATTTGGGCGGTGGCATCGTCGACATGGGCGATCCGGCAACCGGAGCTCCCAAGCAGTTGCTCGACACGTCACGAACGGCACTCACGCAATCGGGCGAGTCGGCCGGCGTGCGGGACAACCAGCAATTCTCGTTGACCCTAGACGACGGTGTGAATCCTCCGGTTACCCGGACGTTTGAATTTGATGCCGACGCGACTCCGTCGACGGGTGTCACGGCAATTACCTTCAATTTGGATGCGACCGCCGAGCAGATTGCTGACGCGATCGTGCCGATCGTGCGAGGCTCGGGTTTGAACCTCAATCCAGATCACACGGGGCGCGGAATCATCATTCTAGGCGGCACCGTCGATCATTCGTTCAGCCCCCGCACGGGCCGCGTCACGCAGCGCGGAACACCGGGTGTGGACGCAGCAATCCCGATTCAGATTTCCCCCGCCGACGAGTTCGATGGGAACCGTGTCGCTCAAGCAATTATTTCCGCGGTCAACGGCGCGGTGTCGGACGGCAATTTGGTGGGCGTTGTCGCGAATTTCCGAGGTGGCTCGATCGTCGGCATTGAAAACGCTCGGTTCGTCTTGGGACTCGGCACCGTCTTCGCCACGAACGGAGGCAAGGGATCGGTCGAGCGGATTGCGGCGATTGAAGATTTGGCCACCAACGACTTGAAGGCCAATCAGCTTTCCGGCGATACGCAGTTCACGATCATCATCGGTTCGGTCGCGATGGACATGGGCGACGCGGGTATCGCCAACGGCGTGCCTTATCCGACTTCGTTGGCCGACAACGGACCGGCCCATGTGATCTCGAACGGTTACTTCCTGGGCAGCTCGGTCGATGCGGAAATCGACGCTCGTCCGTCCGCGGACGCCTTGGGCGACGACTTGAATCATCGTCTGACCGTGAGCTTCTCGAACGCCGCCTTCGCTCAACCCACTTCGCGTTCGCCGTACTTGTTGCAAGTGCCGGCCAATGGCGGCGCGGGTCTGACCGACGGCGCTACGTTCACGATTACCGACAATCGTTTGGGCAGCTCGGTGACGTTCGAGTTCGATAGCGGCGGAGCTCTGCCTGGATCGACTCGCATTCGCGTTCCGTTCTCGGCATTGGACTCGGCGGACCGCGTGGCGGACGCAATTGTGACGGCCGTGAAGTCAGCGGTGACGCAAAATCGGTTGCGAAACTTGTCGCCGTTGAAGCTGGCAGGCGCCGTGGTCGATCTCGGCAGCCGCGAATTGCACCGCATCGACGTGTCGGGCAGCAGTTTGCAGCGATCGGGCGAACCGGTTCAGGTGATCGACGTGCCGGCGATCGGTCTGGGGCTGCAAGTGCCCGCGGCCGGTGTCAACGACGGCGATCTGTTGACGATCAGCGACGGCGTGAACCCGCCGGTCATTTTCGAGTTCGACAAGACGGACGACGCCACGGTTGGCAACAAGGTGTTCGGCGGTCATCGTCCGATTGCCTTCACATCGCTGAGCACTCGCGAGGACATCGCGGCGGCTATCGTGGCGGCGATCAGCAATCCGCCGGCCAACAACTCGTTCGGTCCGACGGATGTGTTGGAATCGATGAAGCCGGTGCATCTGGGGATGGGCTTGATCCACCTCGGCGGTACGGTTCAGCACGACGTGGCCGTGCAAAGCTCGCTGCTGCAAGTGATTGGCGAGAAGGGCGGCATCACCGACGGCCAAACCTTTGTGGTGGACGACAACATCAGCGATCTGGCGCCAGGCTTGCGGTTCGAGTTCAACGTGGATGGCGCGGTTAGCAACCCGACGTTCATCGGAATCGACATCGCGGCCGACGCCACGGCGGACGCCATCGCGGCCGCGGTTCAAACGGCCTTGATCGACAACGGTAAGAATATCGTTCAGTCGCGGATGGGCGGCACGCTGGTCATCAGCGGTCCGCTATCGCACGCGGTGACTTCGACCGGTTCCGGTTTGATTCCGGTGGTCGATTCGCCGGCAACGTTGCAACTGCCTTCCAGCGTCGGATTGTTGCTGAGCGACAATACCGGCTCGGGCGGCACGGCCGATACGCTGACGATCGGCGACGGCGAGCGGACGTTTACGTTCGAGTTCAATCGTGATGGGCATGTGCGAAATGGCAATATCGCCATTCCGTACAACCCGAGCGATTCGACGGACACGATTATCGGCTCGATCGCCACGGCCATTGAAGGTTCGGGATTGGCGGTCCGCGTCCTGAATTTAGGCAGCGGACAGATCAAGTTCCTGGCGGACGACGAAGACGGCGTGCGGTTCGAGACGATCTTGAATCAATTTGTCGATACGCCGATCACGATCAACGCATCGGCCGATGGCTTCATCGACGCCTGGATCGACTACAACCAAGACGGCGACTTCAACGACGCGGGCGAGCAGATCTTTGCCAGCCAACGCGTGGTCGCCGGGGCGAATATCCTGGAGACGCGAGCTCCGGCCAGTGCTCGGTTGGGCAACACCGTCGCTCGGTTCCGCTTCAGCAGCGCCGGCGGGTTGCGTCCAGTGGGCTTGGCGGCCGACGGCGAGACCGAGGATTACTTGGTGGCGGTCGAAGCGGGCAATCCGCCCGTGGCGAATCCCGACAGCGGCTTCACGACCAGCGAGGACGTGACGCTGACGGTCAGCGCTCCGGGCGTGCTGAGCAACGACACGGACATCAACGGCGACCCGCTGCAAGTGGTCGAACCGGGCATCCCGTTCACTTCGGTGGCGGGGGCGACCGTGGTGATGACGCTCGACGGCGGCTTCACCTACGACCCGAGCACCTCGGCCGTGCTGCAAGCGTTGACGGCTTCTCAAACGCATGACGATCAGTTCGTCTACACGATCCACGACACGCGTGGCGGCAAGTCGTTCTCGACCGTGACGATTCAAGTCACCGGCGCGAACGACAACCCGACGGCGGGCAACGTCTCGATCGCGGCCGTGGAAGACGGGCCGGTGGTAATCGGCGGCTTCCTGGGCAACGACCCGGATAGCGACGACAATCCGAGCACGCTGATCTACGAGATCGTCGGCACTCCGGCCCAAGGCACGGTGTCGAACAACAACAACGGGACGTTCAGCTTCAACCCGAGCACCGGATTCCAGAACCTGGCTCAAGGCGAGACGACGACCGTCACGTTCACCTATCGAGCTCGCGATTCGCACACGGCTGTCAGCACCAACGGCACGGTGACGGTGACCGTCACCGGGGCTAATGACAATCCGACCGCGGCCAATGCAATTGTCGCCGCGGTGGAAGATGGCCCGGCGATCACGGCGGCCTTCCCCGGCAACGATGTGGACAGCGACGATGACGGCGCCAGCCTGAGCTATCTGATCGTTGGCCAGCCGGGCGAAGGGACGGTGACGAATAACGCCAACGGCACGTTCACCTACAACTTGAACGGCGGCTTCCAAGATTTGGGGCCAGGCGAAGTTCGCAATGTGACGTTCGTCTATCAGGCGACCGATTCGCACGGCCGGCTGAGCAATCGTGGCACGATCACGATGGCGGTGGCCGGCGTGAACGACGCTCCGGTCGTGAAGAACGAAGTGTATGGCGTGGGCAAGGGCGATACGCTGGAGGTCAACGACGCCACGGGAACCGGCACGCCGTCGCTGCTGGACAACGGCGTGTTGGCGAACGACACCGACGTGGAAGGCGATACGCTGACGGCCGTTTTGTTGGTCAGCCCGCAGCACGCCGCGTCGTTCACTTTGAACGCCAACGGCACGTTCACCTACACGCACGACAACAGCTCGACGACGACCGATTCGTTCACCTATCAAGTGAACGACGGCAACGGCGGCGTCACGTCGGGCACGGTGACGTTCGACATCGCTCCGGCCTTGAACGCCGTGGCGGACAACGTGGAGACGACCGAAGCCGATCCGATCTTGATCAACGTGTTGGGCAACGACACCGATCCGCAAAACGATCCGATCGTGATTCAGTCGATCAACACGACCGGCACGATCGGCTTGGTGACGGTGAACGCTAACAACACGGTCACTTACGATCCGAACGGTCAGTTCGAGTCGCTGGGGCCGAACCAGACGGCGATCGACACCTTCACCTATTCGATCACCGACAACAATGGCGAGACCGATTCGGCGACGGTCACGGTTACCGTAACCGGCCTGAACGACGCTCCGGTGGCGGTGAACGACACGGCTCAAACGAATCGCGACAATTCGGTGGTGATTCGCGTGTTGACGAACGACACCGATGTCGATGGCACGCTGAATCGCGGGACAGTCACGATCACGGTTCCTCCGGCCAACGGCACGATTCAGCCAAGCGCCGTGCTGGGCGAGCTGATTTACACGCCGTCGCAAGGCTTCGTCGGTAATGACTCGTTCCGCTACACCGTGCAGGATAACAATGGGACCGTGTCGAACGAAGCGGTAGTCACGATCCGCGTGCCCGCCGGTCCGTGGCAGAATCCGTCGAATCGCTTGGAC
>JAWKTM010000067.1:0-40587 GCA_041399085.1 Pirellulaceae bacterium | reverse complement strand
CATTGTGAGCATGTTCAGCGTCTCCCCCGTGAGCCACAGATATGCGCCGGCGCCGAGCACGGAAACGGGAATGCCTATTGCCACCCAAAACGCGAGCCGCAAATCCAAGAATACGGCCAGAACCAAGAAGACCAGGATCAACCCCTGATAGCCGTTTCGCAATAGCATCATCATGCGGTCGCGCACATCGATCGAGCGATCTTGCCAAGTTATTAGCTCATAACCCGGCGGTACGCGACCCAGTTCGACCGCACGGCTGGCGTAATCCTTGACCTCGGCCACGATCTTCAACAAGTCCTCGCTCGCCGTACGGTCAACCGACAATACCACGGCCGATCGCCCGTTGATCTCGTTGATTGCCACGTCGTCGGTAAACTCGTCCCGCACGACACCTAAATCTCCGACAGTGAGAACGACGCCGCCAGTACGTGTCACAATGGGAATACGTTCAATTTCCGCGCCGGTCAATCCCTTGTTTTTGCCCCGCAGCAATACTTCCTGAGACTCGGTTTTGATCACGCCGCCGGGCAGTTCGATATTCTCGCGACGAATAATGTTCGCCACATCGTTCAAACTAAGACCGTACTTGCGAAGCGTGTCTTCCGAAATTTCCACATCAATCTGGTAGTCCTTCACACCCACCAAATTCACTTGAGACACTGTTGGCAGTTGCAACAGATCATCACGCACACGCTCGGCCACATCGCGCAACCGCAACTCGGAATCGATCGTATCCGTGCTCGGCGCGATCACACCCAGTCGGATGGCCGCTTCACGAATTGTGAGTTGCTGAATCTCTGGGTCCTCGGAGTTCTCTGGCAGGCGGGACTTTACCTGATCGACTTCCGAACGAACCTCGTTTACCAGCTTTTGTGGATTCTTGACATAGTTTTCCAGTTCGAGCACCAAGAACCCGCCGCCTTCGCGGGCCACGGATGTTTGTTTCTTGATGCCGCTGAGAGACCGTACCGCCTCTTCTAGCTTCTGACAGATTCCCTCTTCCACCTCACCCGGACTCGCGCCAGGATAAGGAACCGACACGAGAATGATTTCCAGATCAAACTCGGGAAACACCTCACGCCGCATGCTGCCCATTCCCAACGCGCCGAGGATGAGCAAGGCGGCCATCAGCGTATTCATGGCCGGCGAGTTTTCAACAGCCCACTTTATCAATGATTTCATGGTGATTCATTCATTCTTCGCGTAGGAGCGACAAACCAGTTAGGGCGTCGTGACCGGAACGGAAGCCGATGTGTTTTGCGTGGGAAGACTGCGTGGATCGCTGCTTATCACGCTCACGGTCATACCGTCTTGCATGCCAGCCAGCGGTCCCACAACCACTTGATCGCCGTCCCTCAGTTGTTCGTCGGACGCCTCCACCAACCAATAAGCATCTAGCGGCGAGTCTTGGTCGGCCGCTTGCCGGCGGATTACTCGCAGCTTGTCGAGAAATGTGAGTTGATTGTTACGCACGCGGACCACTTGTTCGCCGGGACGAAGTGCCGAGTCGGGGATGCGGACAATACGAGCCGATGGTTGTGTGTGAACCACCACATTCACGAACATGCCACGCACCAAGGCCTGAGGGCCCGTCGCGTTGGGTAATGTTTCACCGGTGTGAGAATTAATGGCCGACACCGCTCGCGGGTCGTCCACAACGACGCGGACTGGCACGGTTCGCGTTTGCTCGTCCAATCCAATGCCGTCGAAGCGGTTGAGCGTGCCATTCCAGCGATACACAATGTCATCATTGCCGCTCAGCCGATACTCGATGGAAACCGGTGTGGGTGGCAGTTGATAGCCCGAGGCCGAAGGCAACGAATCGCGAGGCCGAACGGCGCCCGGCTGATCCCAAATCCAGTACAGGTCTTCCATTTCCAAACTGCAGCGAACTTCCACGCGCGACGTGTCTTCGATAGTGACAAGCTGCGCTCCGCGTTGAACAAACGAACCCGCTTCGACCGACTCCTGAACGATCACTCCATCGACCGGCGCGGCGATGGTCGTACGCTCGACATCCAACCGTGCCTTCTCTAACTGTGACTCCGCCAACTCTTGAGCGCTTTCCAATCGCACCCGACGTTTGGCTAGCAGGTTTAATTGGTTTTCCCGAGTTACTTTGGCATTGCGAGCCGTCAACACCGCCTGCTCGGCTCGATCCACCTCCGACTCCGTCACGACGCCTCGGCCAACCAACATCTTCAAACGATCAAACTCGCGCGATTGCAGCGTCAACTCCTTGTCCGACAATTCCAGCAGCTCGCGGTTATTGGCGATGTCTTGATCCAATTCGGTCAAGTCGGCTTGGGCCTGCTGGAGCAAGCTGTTCAACCGCCGCACTTCCAACTCATAATCACGATCGTCGATTTGGATGAGCGGCGTGTCCTTCATAACGAATTCGCCGGCCTCACATTGTGGCGACTTGGCGGAAACTCGACCGGCCACTTCGGCGGCCAATTGAATTTCGCGGTAGGGAACCACGATGCCGTCGACGCGCACATTCAAGTCGTTCTGATGAAGGTCGACCGGCGCCACGCGAACCTTCGGCGGTCCCGTGGGAGTTGTGTCTCGGCGGCTTTCCTGCTTGCCCTCTCCCAACATCACAAATACAACGATGCCACCCGCAATAATGGCAATCGGCAATACAATCTTGCTAATCAATCCAGCGATGGACATAACAGCTCCGAAGCAGTAATAGCCGCGGCTCATAGCGGGCGGCGTTGTAGTTGTATTTCTTAGTCAAGCCGTAATGATCGTTTGGCGTGTCGTGAAACGGGGGAAAGACTTCGACACGATTCACCGACGCTCGCTTCCTGACAAGTGGTCGTCGTAATGGCGGACGGCGGCGACGGTAAAGGTGGCGATGTGGTCGGCAAGCTGCTCGATGCCGTAATACTGTTCGTGCTCGTCGGGCGGCGTGATCATCTCCACAACCTGTGTCGAAACGCGGTAGTGCATGCACTGGCCGACAACGCTGAAACCGATCTGTCGCAGCCGATGCGGCGGCGTGTGGTCGGGCAGCAACTCGGTCAGGATGCCCAACAAGATCTCAAACTGCGGGCGAAAATAGTCCTCGACCATTTCGCGGCATGCTTCGGTGGGCTGCAGGATTTCGCGCATCATTAGTCGAACCTGCCAAGCTTCGTCCGAACCGGCCAACATGCGTGTCAGCATCGTGTGAATGAAATCGCGCAGTCTCCGTTCAGGGGGCGTATCCGGCTGCCAATGCGGCAACGGCGCCCGAGCCGCCCGCCGCTCCCGAGCTTGGCGAACCGTCTCGATGTACAGGTTCTCCTTGTCGCGAAAGTAATAATTCACGCTGGCAAGGTTCACATTGGCGGCGTGGCAAATTTCGCGTACCGTCGCCGCTTGAAATCCCTTCTCGGCGAAAATCGGCCCGGCCGCTTGCAGTACCCGGCTTCTGGAATCGTCATCCGACATGTTGACCGCCCTGAATAATCGCGTGTTTCAAACGCCCGTTTGAATCAGTATATCGAGCCCTCAAGATCCAACCAGGGCAAAACGCGTGAATTCTTGAAAGCGATTGAACGACTAACTTGTGGGGCTAATACGCGTTGACGGCTCGGAACGGGCACTTGACGGCTTGGAACGGGCGATTGACGGCTTGGAACGGGCGCTGACGGCTTGGAACGGGCGCTGACGGGTCGGAGCGGTCGATTGACGGCTCGGAACGGGCGATTGACGGCTCGGAATGGGCGATTGACGGCTCGGAATGGGCAGCTGACGGCTCCGAACGGGCGATTGACAACGTCAACGACCCGTTTCAGGACGTCAATCGCCGATTTGACGCTGTCAACGAGGCATTCGACTTGGTCAATGGGGCATTCGGAGCGGTAAAGAGGCTCTTTCGGGCCGTCAAAGCTCGGTTTCGAGGCGTCAACGAGTCGTTTCGAGCGGTCAAGCACTGACTTCCCGCCGTCAAGCAAGCATTCCGAGCTGCCAACCGGCCACTCATCGATGTTGAGATGGAGTTCGAGTCGGACAATCAGCCAATGCCTTGTGGGGAGCTTCGGCATAGGTGCGCTCATATCGATGCGCGCCAGGAAGTTTCGAAACAGCGCCCCGGACCTAAAGGCAAGCGCCGGGCGCTTTCGGGCGGGCGACGAAAATCCATTTTTTGGCCAGGAACTTACGACCAGTTCACGAGCTGGCGGCGATAATCTTCTTGTCAGACGTGTCAGACGTGTCAGACGTGTCAGACGTTTCGGGGGTAGGGCCAATTCACGCCAAGTCCGCCGAACGTATGTCTCCCACAACCACACGGTTGCTTAGTGATGTATGTCGAACGTGTGTGGCTGGTTCCATTTCTTACAACATCTGACGACGCATGGCCCTCAGCGAAGCGGTACTCGTATTCACATCCCGCGCCGATTCGCACAACGCGCCGCCGGTCGGGCGGCTGGCGTTGGAAGTTTGATTCACGGGGCGACAACGATTCGAGTTGCCGCTTCGCTTATTGTCACGCGGTAACGGTTCGCGGGAATTCCGAGTAACCTGATATCCGAACGACCGATCCGAAATCCCTCGCCGCCGCCTGATTGCCGAATGCCCGCCGAACGAACGTTGCCGCTCGCAGCCGATCTGCCGGATCGCTTGGCCCGACGGCTGGCCGAGCCGCTGCCGGGCCGAGCCGCTCAGCGCGGATTCGCTCCCGAACTGGCCTACGGACGACACCACGCCCCGCCGCCGGCCGCCGCTCGGCAAGCTGCCGTGGTGGCGATGCTGTATCCGGTCGGCGACCAGTGGCGAATGCCGCTGATCCTGCGGCCGCAGAAGATGCGCGATCACGCGGGCCAAGTCGCTTTGCCCGGTGGCATGTTGGAACGGGGCGAGTCGCCGGAGATGGCGGCGCTGCGTGAATGGCGCGAAGAGGTCGGACACGACCCGGCTGGCTGCACCGTGCTCGGCCGACTCAGCCAGCTTTATGTGTTCAACAGCAATTTCCACGTGACGCCGATCGTGGCGGTCAGCAGCGAACGGCCGGTGTTTCAGGTCAACGCTCTGGAAGTGGCCGAGCTGATCGAAACGCCGCTGGCCGAGTTGATCGACGAACGCTCGCTCGGCCGCCATACGATCGAGCGAGGTTCGTTGCAGTTTGACGCGCCGCATTTCACATTGTCAGGCCACTGCGTGTGGGGCGCGACCTGTCTGATCTTGGCGGAGTTGCGAGCCGTCTTGCAGGAGGCGATCGGAATCGAACGGCCGATCGGCTCCGAGCGACGTTGACGGCAAGGCGAATCCGCCAAGCAGCCGGACGTGGGCTTTCGATCAATACCGCGTCTCGATTTTGCTGGCCGGCTTGCCGACTGGTTTGCCAACCGCCGGCGGCTTCGCTTTCAGCTCGATCCGCTCGGGCTTCAGTACCGGTTCGGAATGCGTCGACAGTTGGACGTTGGAACTGGGCTGACGTTGAATGGCTTCCAATTGTTGCGTGAGTTGTTCGTTACGCGCTTGTAGTTTGGCCATTTCGCTGGCCAGCGCCGCGTGCTTCTCCAACAACTCCAACTGGGCCGCCAGCGTGGCGTTCTCGGACTGGAGCTCGACGATGCCTTCGAGCATCTCCAACTGCGCGGCCCTCGTCGCGTTCTCGGCTTTGAGTTCCGCCAGCTCTTCCAGCATCTCCATGCGTTCGCCTAGCACCTGGATCTGCATCTCGGCCAGCGACTCGGTGGACTCCTGCTTCGCTTCGAAGAACTCGCCGTACATCTCGAACGCGCTTTCGGTCGCTTCCAGCGTGGCTTCGAGCCGAGCGTTTTCGATCGCCAGTTCCATTTCGCGGCGAGTCGGCCCCGCGCGTCGGCCCGCTTTCTTGCGGTCGGCTCGTTTCTGTTTCGACTTCGGTTTCTCGGTCACGATGAACTCGGGCGACGCCGGAAAAAAGATCACGTCCTCCGTCAGCACACAGCCTGCGGCGCCGAGCGGGCAGCCTTCGCATTTCGAAGCGCACTGGTCCGCACAGGGCTTCCCGCACGTTTCGCCACACTTGCTCGCACAGACTTCACCGCACTTGTTTGCACAGACTTCGCCGCACTTGGCGTCGCCGCATTTCGCTTCGCATTTCGCTTCGCACTTGGCGACGCAAGCTTCGCCGCACGTCTTGTCACAGGCATGACCGCACTTTGCCGTGTCGCATTTGGCTGTGTCGCACTTTGCTGTGTCGCACTTTGCCGTGCATTTCGTCACGCACGCGGCACTGCACTTGTCGCCACATTTGCCATCGGTCGCCACGATGAAATCGAAATCGATGCCGATTCGCTCGACACCTTCGTCGTACCCGATGCCAACGTTCTTGAACAAGCGGTTCAGATACGGCAGCTTCGAGAGCGGCGAAGCGAGACTTTCACAACAGCCGGATTCGCACGAAGGCGACTTGGCCGGATCGATCGCTCGCGCCGTAGCAACCGACGCGGACACCAGGGCGACTGCCAACAGCAGGCGGACATTCCAACTCGACGTGTTCGTGGCCTTCATGGCGACTCCTTTCGCAACCGGAACGGGGAAAGCCGCGATATACCGAAACAGCCGGCCGCCGGCAGTGAAACAGGGCAACCGCCGGTTGCCATCCGCGGAATGATCCATACTGGCGCCCAGCGATCGATGATCCTTTAGACGGGCGAGCGTCCATGTTTTTCGACGATTTTGAAGCTGAACGCCAGTTTCGCGAGGCTTGGGAAGCGGTCGAGATCGCGCGGCCGGTGCGTTATTCGTTGTTCACGTTTGGCCAAAGCGAGTTGCCGTACTATTTGATCTGCGAGGGCGAGAATCCCGGCGATTTGGTTTCGGTGACCAAAGGCGAAGTGCGGATCAAACGGCCGCTGGTCATCACGCCGGAGAACGCTAACGGCGAGTTGCGGAACTTCTTCGAGAACAGCGACGAAGAGGACGTCGCCCAATATCTGCTGGCCCGCACGGCTCATTTTTCCAATCTTCAGTTGGAGAACCGACGGGGCGACACGGAGCTGGTGAGCGACAGCGTCGAGAGAGATCGTGGCGCGGCTGAATCGACAGCTCGACGCCGAGGAGGAGGATCGCGTGGCGATTCTCACCGCGCCGCACGGATTGGCCGGCATCGCGCTGATGCGTTACGCGGCCGAGCGAGTTCGCGAGAGCGCGCCGGACAATATTCAAGAGCTGCGCGAACGCGGCTTTCTGCCGTAAGCGACACGACGGCGGTTCCGCCGGGACCCGCTGTTTCATTTGCGTCAAACCAGCCGAGTCGAGAATCCTCGGTCGACGTAGCCCTCGCCTTGCTTGACAGGAATTCTCACGTCCATTACCAACTTGCGCTTATGCTGGCGCAGCGTGTGGGCTGACGCGAATTGGGGACGGGATTGCCAACGATCGAGGGAGATGGCGGCACCATGAAACGGGACTGGGGTATGCACGACGTGACCGAGGAAGGCGAACAGGTTTGGATGCCTTTGGGGGGCGGCATCGCGGTGATGGAAACCGCGGAATTTGATGGCGACGACGATTTTGACGACTTCGACGAGGACGATTTCGACGACGACTTTGACGACGATTTCGAGGAAGAGCTGGACGACGAATACGACCTGGACGATGACGACGACTCCGAAGGCGACGACAACAGCGAGTTCGACGACGATGGACTGTCCGACAACGAGAGCGAGATCGACGAAGACTTCGAGGACGATGAATCGGAAGAAGAGCCCGCTGAAGAAGAAGAGGAGGAGGATTAGCGTTTCTAGCCCGCCGCGCTTCGTGAGCTATAGTTATCGGAGCGGCACAGGGACGAATGCCGCGTAACCCTACGCATTCATCCCACCAGGTGCCCTGCCATGCGAGCCTTGCCGCCGACGGTCGTTGCGTCGACTCTCCTTTTGCTTGACTCTACTGTTGCTCCTTGCTCCGCCGGCGGTTCGCGCGGCGGAGCATGCGGCTCTGCTGCGGGCGCTCGAATCCATTCAAGCCGAGCAGCTTCAACGGCACGTCGACGTGTTGGCCGATGATACGTTTGAAGGCCGCGAAGCAGGCAGCCGCGGCGGTCGCGCCGCGGCGGGCTACTTGGTCGGCGAACTCCAACGACTCGGGCTGCAACCCGCCGGTTTGGACGGCGGGTTCTTTCAACCGTTTGGCAATGGGTATCGGAATATCCTGGCTCGGCTCGAAGGCCGCGATCCGTCCGTCCGCGATCAAGTGATTCTGATCGGAGCCCACTACGATCATGTGGGCTGCACACGGCAAAACAGCTACGGACCCACGGGCTACATCCACAACGGCGCTGATGACAATGCCAGCGGCGTGGCGGGACTGCTCGAATTGATCGAAGCGTTCACCAGTCTGCCGCAAGCTCCCCGACACTCGGTGCTGTTCGCCTTCTGGGACGGCGAAGAGAAAGGGCTTCTGGGCTCGAAGCATTGGGCCGCCGCGCCAACCGTTCCGATGCATCAAGTGGCCCTGGCCGTGAATATGGACATGATCGGGCGGCTGACCGGTCAGAAGGTCGAAGTGCATGGCTCGCGAACCGGTTTCGGAATTCGCCAACTGGTTAGCCGAGCCAACGAAGGCCACAACCTGCGGCTCGACTTCGTCTGGAAAATGGAAGAGAACAGCGATCACTATTCGTTCTACGAACGACAACGCCCCGTGCTGATGTTGCATACCGGCTTGCACGGCGATTATCACCGACCCAGCGACGACGCTCACAAGCTGAACAAGGAAGGGATGCAGCAAGTCGCGCGGCTGTTGTTCAACATCACCTATCAATTGGCCGAATCCGAGGACATCACCAAGTTTCGCTCGGCATCTCACACCGAATCCACAGCCACGCAACAAGCGATGGAAACGCAATTGGCCGCTCCGGCGCCTCGCTTAGGTGTTGTGTGGCTGGTTAACGAGCTGTCGGGATTTGAGGTGACGCAAGTCGTCGACGGATCGCCCGCCGCCACGGCCGGAATCCGAACTGGCGATCGCCTACTCGCCTTCAACAACCAGCCGCTCGACGACGAACAGCGGTTCCGCATCGACGTGCTCGCCGCTCCCGCGGATTGCTCGCTGCTCGTGCAAAGCGTCGGAGAAGCCGAACCGCGCACGGTCGACGTGCGACTGCAAGGCCGCCCAACTCGCTTGGGAATTGGCTGGAACGAGGACGATGCCGAACCGGGCAGCGTCATTCTCACCCGCGTCGTCCCCGGCTCGGCAGCGGCCGTCGCTGGTTTGCAGCCAGGCGATCGCATCTATGAAATTAATGAGCAGCGATTCCAAGATAGTTCACGATTCAAAGAATTGGCCATCACACTGCCTGGCCCATTAAATATCCTGGCCGAACGTGACGGACAAATACGACGCCTCACGCTGCCAGTTCCCGACGCGGCCCTCACCGAAACCGCCACGTCCGAAACAACGGCTCCCCAAGCCGATGTGGATGACACGCGCGACGCTACCAGCGCGGAATAGGATTCAGAATAGCGATTCAGCGATGCCGCACTCTCGCGACTTGCGTGCAGTCATAGCCTTCGACGCTCACCGCCTAAAGTTCACCGTGTAATGGGCAGCGACATCCGGTCAGTCGCTCGGTCCACGGCCCGCTCGTGGTATTCAGGCAAAGCATCGGAGCGCCAACCACGCGTACCATAGTCGCTGAACGTCAGGATGATCAGGAATCCGAACCATAACAAGCCACCCAACGCGATCAATCGCGTCAGCCGACTGGCGTGAATCAAGTGCATAAAAAACAACATGATTAACGCCGTCTTGGCTACCGAAATACCGACAGCGACGACTAGGTTCCACTCTCCAAACGAATACTGAGCGACCCAAGCACTCGCGGTCAGCAGCACCATGAGTGCCGCGAACACCACTATGTAGGTTCGTCGCGATACAGATTCATGCGCCATGGCTTGCTCGACTGTCATATAAGGTACAGCAGCGGGTAAAGGAACACCCACACGATGTCCACAAAATGCCAATAGAGTCCAACGACCTCGACCGGCGCATAATGCTCCGACGAGAACCGACCCCGCCAAGCCAGCACGATCATCACCACGAACACGCCAATACCGATCATCATATGAATTGCATGTAGGCCGGTCATGGCGAAATACAACGACAGGAAAATCTCGACCTGCCTCGAATCAACCTGGGGATTATGCGGGTCCAAAAGCCGAAAGTGCGGACCAGGCACCAAGTGCTCGTGGAACTTGTGCCAATACTCGTAGCCCTTGATTCCTAAGAATGCCAGGCCGAACAGAATTGTAATGCCAAATAGCCAAGCTACGGCCTTGCCACGACTGCTCTGAGCCGCATGCACGGCCAACGCCACCGTGAAGCTGCTCACGAGCAACAGCCCCGTGTTTACCGTCCCCAGAATCATATCCAGATGCTTGCTCCCTTCGGCAAAACCCTCTGGAAACCGCCACCGGTAAACCGCATAAGCGAGAAACATTCCACCGAAGAACATGATCTCCGTTACCAGAAAGACCCACATCCCCAGCGTCATCGCTTCCCGCTGTTGTTCGCGATCGTCGAAATGATGTGCCAGATACAAGCTGTCGGATGTTGTCATCTCTATCTCTTGTCCACTAAGTCCCGTTACAACTCGCGCCGACTCTCTTCCAGCGTCTCTTCACCACGCGCGAACTCCTCCACCTGCCGCTGATACTCCGCCTCGCTCTCTTCCGCCGAGTACGCATAGGCCTCCTCGGTCACCACGGGCGTGACATGAAAATTCTCGGTCGGAGGCGGAGACGTCGTGGTCCATTCCAGCCCCTTGGCGCGCCACGGGTTGTCGCCAGCGGCCCTCCCGTATCGTAGCGACCACAACAGATATCCCAGCGGGATCAGATATCCCACCCCCAACAGCGACGCGCCCGCCGATGACATAACGTTCAATACTTGAAATTCCTCAGGATAGGTATGATACCGGCGAGGCATGCCCAAATACCCCAAGATAAACTGCGGGTAGAACGTCAAATTGAATCCGAAGAAGATCATGGCCGCCGACACTCGACCCCACCACTCCGGATACAACCGCCCTGTCATCTTCGGCCACCAAAAGTGGATTCCCCCCAAATACGCCATCACCATTCCGCCGACCATGATGTAATGAAAGTGCGCCACTACAAAGTACGTGTCATGCACTTGTACATCCACTGCCAGAGTCGCCAGAAAGACGCCAGTCAACCCGCCCATCGTAAATAGTCCGATGAAGCCCAACGCGTACAGCATGGGCGTCTGTAGCGTAATCGACCCCTTGTAGAGCGTCGCCGTCCAGTTAAACACCTTAATAGCCGACGGAACGGCAACCAACATGCTAATAAACGAAAACACCATGCCGGCGTACATTGACTGCCCACTCACGAACATGTGGTGCCCCCACACCAAAAACCCCAGCACCGCAATCGCCAGACTGGAAAACGCGATGAACTCGTATCCGAATACCCGCTTCCGCGCAAAGCACGTGATGACTTCGCTAATCACCCCCATTCCCGGCAAAATCATGATGTAAACGGCCGGATGTGAGTAGAACCAGAACAGATGCTGAAACAATAGCGGATCGCCACCCAACTTGGGATCGAAAATCCCCATCCGAAAGAACCGCTCTACCGCCACAAGCAACAAGCTGATGGCCAAGACGGGTGTTCCCAGAATCATAATTAGGCTGGTCGCGTAATTCGACCATACAAACAAGGGCAACCGAAACCAGTGCATGCCGGGGGCTCGCATGGTGTGTGTCGTAACCATGAAGTTCAGCCCCGTCAGGATCGACGAAAATCCCGTGATAAAAATACCCAAGGCCGCGGTCATTACAGCCGTGTTGCTGTAGGTGCTGCTGTAGGGAGTGTAAAATGTCCAGCCCGTATCCACGCCTCCGCTCACTAGCGCGGCGATCGTGAACACACCGCCAATGCTGTAGATATACCAACTCAACAGATTTAGCTTCGGGAACGCCAAATCGCGAGCGCCAATCATCATCGGGATCAGAAAATTCCCGAGCACGGCGGGAATGGACGGAATCAGAAAGAAGAACACCATGATGATGCCGTGCATGGTGAACAACTTGTTGTATGTTTCCGATATCACCAAGTCGCCGCGCGGAGTCATCAACTCGAGGCGAAACAGAACGGCGGTCGCGCCGCCCACGAAGAAAAACAGCGTGATCGAGATCAAGTACAGAATCGCCACACGTTTGTGATCCGTGCTGAACAGCCACGACCAGGGACTGTAATTCGCGTTCAAATAATTATGGGGCTTGCGTCCCAGTGTGATCATCGAGAGAGTTCCTCGGGCAATGTGTTCGACTTCAACGTTTGCGCTGAAAGCGTTTCCAGGTAAGCGACAAGCTGGAATATCTGCTCCTCGCTCAGTTGAAAGGCCGGCATCACCGGTTGATATCCAGCCACCACGCGAGCTTGCGGCTCGAGAATGGATTGCCGCACGTAGCCCAGGTCCGGCTCAAGCCGCTCGCCGTCGCGCATGGTTTCCGTCCGACGGAAAAGCCCACTCAGCATCGGCCCGTCATCGGACGCGTCACCACCATGACAGTCGCCGCACTTGAACCGTTCGAACAGCAGGCGACCTTGCACACTGGCGGGCGTCGTCCCTTCGCGCTCTAACCACGCCGCATACTCGTGACGTTCCATAACCACGATTTTTCCCCGCATGGCCGCGTGACTGGTACCGCAATACTCCGCGCAAAATAAATGGTATGTCCCTGGTTTCGTGGGACGAAACCAAATCGAAGTGTATCTGCCGGGCAATACATCTTGCTTCACACGAAACGCTGGCACGAAAAAGCTATGTATGACATCCTCCGAAATCAGCGTCACGCGTATTGGCGTCTCGACCGGTACATGCAATTCATTGATCTCGCCCTTACCATTCTGATTCTGACATTTCCACATCCACTGCTTGGCGACTACATACATATCAATAGCGTCCGCCGGCGGGCGGTTGATCTCCATGAACAGCCGCGTACCCCAGCCGAAACTAATCATCATGATGACGAACGGGATCAGCGCCCACGTAAACTCGAGTTTCAAATTTCCATTGCTGGGATTCCCCCGACTAGCTCGCGAGCCTCGCCGATACTTGATGGCAAACGTAAGAATCAGCACGCAAATCAGAAATGTGAAAAACACGGCTACGCCGACTAGCGAGTAGTACAGCCAATCCAGTTTGGCGGCATAAGACGACGCTTGCTCGGGGAACAGTTGAAACTCATGTTCCATTTGTCTTCTCCTCTACCTGTGTCGCCCGGCGAAGTCGATCGTGCCGAAGCATGATGACCATGGCGCCGAGAATGGCCGATACGGTGAAGAGCCCCGTCACGCGAATAATTCGTTGGACTGCCATGTTGTAGCGGCCCGTATGAGGATTGTAAGCATAGCATAACAGCGTAATATGATCGGAAATCGTCGCAATTCCGCCGTCGCTCGCCTCGACGACACTCAATCGTAAATCCCGAGCGGGAAACTCAACTCCAGGTAAGTATCGCGACACTCTCCCGTCGGGCGTAATAACGATCAGCGTCGAAGGATGTGCATATTGACCATTGATCGGATCATACTGATATCGAAATCCGACCGCGGCGGTCAACTTCTCAATTGAGTTCTGCTCGCCGGTCAAGAAATGCCAACCATTGGCCGACTCGCCACGGCCATATCGCTGGAGCGCTGTCCGCTTGGCGGACGCCGACATTGCCGGTGTCTCCCGAGGATCAAAACTAATCGTTACCACGTCGAACTCACTTCCCACGTTCATCCGCATCGTTCTTAACGTGCGGATGAAATTGTTCATTGTGAGATTACACAGCATCGGGCATTCGAAGTACACAAGGTTCAAAACCACAGGTTTGTCACGGATAACACTTCTGAGATCCACCCCATGCCCTTGCTCGTCCTGGAAAGTGATATCCAGCGGCAGCGATGCTCCCAATTTCGGTTCAACACCGACGCTTTCAAATAGGTTGCCCGCCGGGTCTTGCAACTGGGCCTGCAATGGACGAACCGCGACTCCCAGCAGTGCGACGAACACCAACACGCGGATGAATTGATGCAGCCCGCTCGACAATCTCTGATCGTTCATTAGTCACCCATCCCTTCAGAGACTCGCTCCTCCAACGCACCACCGTCTATCGCGCCTCGATGTGGCTTCTCGTTGTCAGCACCTTCCGATTGATCCGAGTATCTCAAGCCATCCGCCTCCAGAATGCTCATCGCCCGGTCGATCGGTATGTGCGCGACGCCTTCACTTCGATCGACCCATCCGTACCCGCGCAGCCGCTCATAAGCTTCGCGTTCCAGCACCTCTCGCTGAAGGCGTTGGTTTGGTTGGACTCCCACTGGCGGCAACAACTCTCTACGAAACCGTGGTTTGTCACCTCCTGTCGACGTTGTGTCGGGAGCCCACCAGTTTGCTAACCAGTACATCAGCACCATCGCGACGAAGACCACGCCCAGCAACCCGACCCCCACCGTTCCCACACAACCGGCGCGTACCGATTCTTGCTCGTGCCCTCGCTCGACGGCACTTTCAAACTCATCTTCACTTCTCTCGTTTCTTTCGTTTTCCATTAATTGTCTATTCTTGCTTCTCGTCGGATTCATTGGGGGGAACGGGCCAGTTAACCAGCGCGAGCGGCAGACGCCGATTCACCTGCCACGCAAAGCCTGTCACCCACCATGCACCACCAGTCATCCATAGCACCACGTCTAGCCAATGAAGCGCGAACCCCTCCTTGTGAAATGCGGGCGCTACTAACCAAAAGATTTCGACAACATGGATTGCCGCGATTCCAATCGCGATCACTCCAAGACTCATGCAGTTCATCTTTGCGCGGCGAGAAAGCAGAGCCCCGAATGGCAACGCGAAGTGGAAGGCGACAAGAATTACGGCCAACCACTGCCAGCCCCCAGTCAACCGGTGCTTATAGTAGATCGTCTCGGTCGGCAGGTTTCCCGAGTAGATGATTAAATACTGCGAGAATGCAACGTAAGTCCACAGCATCAGAAACGCCAACAACAGCTTACCCACGTCGTGCAGAGGCGTTCCTATGCGGCTGGGGTGCGATCGACAACGCTCGAACTGTAATAGCTAGGCTAGCAGCAACCACGCAGAGTCCCGTCAAGAGCCCACCTGTTGCCATCAGGAATCCGTACATCGTCGAATACCATTCCGGCTCCAGGGACATGAGCCAGTCGAAGGCCGCGAACGAGACGACCATCGCCACTATCACCGCCGCCAATCCGCCTAGTCTCGGTCGCGTCGTGTGACTCACTGTTTCAATTGGTCTCAAGGTGCGCCACGAAACGACTGCACCCAGGATACTCGTGATCGCAAGATACGATGTCGTCCGCCCCAAAAAGAATGGTGTCCGTAAATACCAGGCGCGATTGTGAGAGTGAGGGATGTCCTTGAAAAACCCGACGGCGGTCCATACGTAAAGATCATGTAGACCAAATGCCAAGGGCAGATATGCCAGCGACACGGCCGGCAGCAGGGCCACCCCCGAATCGAAAAAAGGGCGACTCGCGTGTCCCCATCGGCCGCCGACCATTTGGTACAACAATGACAAGCCGAGCAAGCCGATCGTAAGCTGCCACCAATAGACAAATGCTACTAGGTACGATTGGTGAAACTGAGCGGGATCGATTGCGTAGCCCAGGCCACATAAGGCCGTACCAACTGCCGCCGCGAGCAACGAAATGTTTCGAACTCGCGTCCAGATCGGAATAGAAGCAATACGTTCCGTCATTGCAGTGACCAATGTCCTCCGCCCGATCCCATAACCGACTTGTACATTGAACCTAACTGTGAACGCATCTACCGGTCGGCCGCCGCGCCCGATTCGACCGCTCGTTTGTCATTCGGATTGAGATCGTCTAGCGGCGCGTGTTGACTCAGTTGAAGCGCTCGCACGTAGCTGGCGATTGCCCAGCGGTCTGCTGGAACAACCTGCGACGCATGGGCCGGCATGCGCCCAAAGCCGTCCGTAATTACTCGAAACACATGTCCGATGGGCTTGCTTCGCAGCCGATCGGTATGAAAGCTTGGCGGCTGCGGATATCCCCGCATCGGAACATATCCCCGCCCGGTTCCCAGAACGTCGTGACAATGAACACAGTAGATGTCGTACGCCTCTTGACCTCGCTCAAGAATCTGTTCGGTATTCCAGCGTGTGCGCAAATCCCCTGGCAGTGTGTCTGCCGATTCCCCATCGACTACGCCCGTGAGAAAGTGGCTGCTCGGCTCCTCGAATTCCTGCGGTTGGCGGCCGCGCGCGACCACTCCCGGCACGAGCGGACGAGACGCCATTTGATCTTGGAACAAGTCGCTCTTTTCCAATGGGTCATACCGAGGCTGATCCGACATTTGCTGATAACATCCGCTTGCAATGGTTAGCAGAAACCATGCCGCCACCCACCAAGACACTTTGAGAGGCCAAGACCGCATTGCGAACCGGATCGCTTGTAGTGAGCTACCAACGTACATTCGTCACTCTCGTTGCGTGGACACCGGCAAGCAGTTGTTGCACTTCGGCTTCGTCATATTGCTTATCTCTCGCCAAGACACAGAGGAAGAAGCGATCTTGAGTGGCTCGAGCGAACTCGGGAACCTCGAACAACGGGTGGTATGGACGAGGCAAACCATTGAGGGCCAACATCCCAAACACGCAGAACAAGGAAGCCACGAGAACCACGCATTCGAATGTAATCGGAACGAACATCGGCCAACTATTCAGCGGACGACCGCCGACATTTAGCGGATAAGCCAAAACCGACACCCAATACAACAATCCGTAGCCGAGCACGCCTCCAACGACTCCGCCAGTCAATGTAATCCACGGCATTCCGGTTTGTTCGAAGCCAATTGCCTCGGAGAGCCCCTCAATGGGAAACGGTGAATAGGCTTCAAACTGCCTGAGCCCCGCGGCGCGCACGCATCTCGCGGCCTCCACCAGATGCTCCGGTTCATCAAACTCAGCCAATATACCGAACGGACTTCCTGGAATCATAGCGACATGTCTAAAGAGAATCGGCAGCTTCTATACACACGTGTTCACCGTGAAACAACGCTTCGAGCAAGGTTCTAACTGTGCTCTTCGACCAACTCCCGCATCTCGGAAATCGATATCACTGGCAACAATCGAATAAACAACAGAAGCAACGTCAGGAACAGCCCAATAGTTCCCAAATAAAACGCCCAATCCCAAAACGTGGGATAGTACATGTCCCACGAGGACGGCAGATGGTCGCGATGCAGACTAACGACACAAATAATGAAGCGTTCCAGCCACATCCCAACGTTGATTACGAGCGACAGCACAAACAGGATTACCGGCAATCGCCGGACGGCTTTGAACCACAGCAGTTGCGGAGCCAAGCAGTTGCAGAAGATAAGCAACCAGTACAGCCCGGCATACGGTCCAAAAAACCGATTTTCAAAGATGTAGGTCTCGTAAGGGTGCCCATTCCACCACGCGACAAATGCCTCCATCACATACCCGTACGATACGATCAATCCAGCGGCCAACATCACTTTCGCGCTATTGTCGAGGTGCCGATCGGTTATGAAATCGTGAAGGTTGTATGCATACCGCAGCGGGATTGCCAAGGTCAGAACCATGGCGAAACCACTGAAAATGGCCCCGGCGACGAAGTAGGGAGGAAAGATTGTCGAGTGCCAGCCGGGAACGATTCCGACCGAGAAGTCGAAACTCACGATAGTATGCACGGACACGACCAGCGGCGTCGCCAGTCCCGCGAGCAGCAAATAGGCTCCTTGATACCGCTTCCAATGCCGTGCCGAACCCCGCCATCCCAAAGCCAAAATCCCATAGGTGATTCGAGCGAAACGATGAGAGGCTCGGTCGCGAAGTGTCGCCAAGTCGGGAACTAGCCCAATATACCAGAACAACAGCGACACCGTGCCGTAAGTTGACACCGCAAAGAAGTCCCACATGAGCGGACTTCGGAACTGAGGCCACACTCCCATCGTATTGGGGTAGGGCACTAACCAGTAGAAAAACTCAACTCGTCCGAGATGCAGCAAGGGGAAGATGCCTGCACAGGCGACCGCGAATAACGTCATGGCTTCGGCGAAACGATTGATCGATGTGCGCCACTCTTGCTTTAATAGCAGCAGGATGGCGGATATCAGCGTCCCCGCGTGCCCGATGCCAATCCACCAAACGAAGTTGACAATCGCAAATCCCCATCCAACTGGAATATTGATCCCCCAGATTCCAACACCCTTAATTAGCAACCAAGCAATCGCATACAGCAGCAGCATCGTCAGCGAGAAACCGACGAGGAGCCCGAACCACCACCCGCGTCCCGCGCGACGCCGCAAGACGATTGAACTGATTTGGTCGGTCACACTCGAAATGGTATGTCCCGCACCCACCAACGGAGCTCGGTGCGATCCGGGCGTGGTTCGCGTCTTAGCTCTCGTCATGAATTGGCTCGCGGGGCACGAGGTCTGGATTTGGGTTCGTCAACGATGCCAGGAATGTCGTCCGTGGCTCCGTGTCAAGTTCTCCCAACAGTTTGTAGTGAATCGGACTTTCGCGCCATTCAGTGACTGGCTCTCGCGGGTTGTTCAGATTCCCAAACTGGATGGCTTCCGCGGGGCACGCGCTTTGGCAGGCGGTAATGACTTCGCCGGCGCGAATAAGACGCTCTTCCTTCTTGGCCGCGATCCGAGCATCGCTGATTCGCTGGACACAATAAGTGCACTTCTCCATCACGCCGCGACTTCGCACAGTCACATCGGGATTGCGTAGCAGTTTGAGAACGGGCGTATCATAGTCAGCGTACTGGAGGAAGTTGAATCGGCGCACTTTGTAAGGGCAATTGTTCGAGCAATAGCGCGTTCCGACACAGCGGTTGTATACCATTTCGTTAAGGCCCTCGTCGCTGTGAACCGTCGCGGCGACTGGGCAGACGACTTCGCAGGGCGCCTTTTCGCAATGCATGCATGGCAACGGTTGAAACGCCGTCTCTGGATTGTCGGCGGCCGAGTGGTAGTATGTGTCGATGCGGAGCCAATGCATTTCACGCCCCATTAACACCTGTTCTTTTCCCACCACGGGGATGTTGTTTTCGGACTGACAGGCCACCACGCAGGCGTTGCAGCCAATACAGGCAGTCGTATCAATCACCATTCCCCACTTGTACCCATCGTATTCCCAGTTAGGCAGCAAACTTGGATTGTCTGGTAGATGGTGCTCGTGCATGAAGGGTGGGTGATCGGGATGCTGTTGCAATTCCGAAAGTGTTCCCGCGCGCACCAACTCGCGACCGTGCATCAAATGATGCTCTTGCGTACATGCCAGCGGAAAGCGTTCTCCTGTTTTTGCGAGACGAACGTCGTTGCCGAACCAGAATGCGTCCGTGGTTCGCAACTCGTAGGCGTTGAATCCCGGCCCCGAGGCGACGCGCCCGCCTGCCTTGCGTCCATAACCCAAGTGTAACGTGGCGACTCGCGGCGATTGTCCCGGCACAATCCAGACGGGCAGTCGGAGCTGTCGCGCTCCACGTGTCACCGTTACAAGCTCCTCGTTTTCGAGGTCAAGTTCGCGTGCCAACGATGGGGCGATCAAAAGGGCATTATCCCAGGTCAGCTTCGTCAGAGGCTTGGGGAGTTCTTGTAACCAACCATTATTCGCAAATCGACCATCCCAAATAGACGGATCCGGCCGAAAGCTAATCTGGAGAAGTGTCCCCCGCGATTCGTCGCTGTCATCAAGCTGTGTGTTGTTTGCTGTGGCGAGAGCCGAATTCCGGGCGGAGGTGAAACGCTCCGCGAACTCGCTTGACAAGCCAACGTTGGGCGCAGCGGGAAAAGCAGTCCCCGGCACAACGCCGAGCTTCAACCAACGGGCCCATTGTGAGTCAAAGTCATTGGCGATTTCCGCGGCCCCTTCGTCTGGACGGCGCTCTCTCCAAGCTGAACGTAGCTGCTCGTAGGGCGAGACGCTTGCTTGGCCCAGCAATTCAGCAACGACTTGATGCGGTGACCAGGTGTCATACAGCGGAGCGATTAGTGGTTGAATTATGGATACCAGACCGTTGCGCGCTCGCACATCGCTCCAGCACTCCAGATAGTGTGATTCTGGAATGTGCCAGTGACACAACTCCGCGGTCTCATCCGCGTACATTCCCAAATGCATGCGGTAGGGCACTCGACTAATGGCATCCGTGAAATCCCAGTCCGCTGGGGCGGTGAGCACGGGATTTGATGAAAGCACAAGCAGTGTGTCGACCTCGCCCTGTTTCATGGCCTCTTTCAATTGCCGAAGTGAATCCAGTTGCGAGAATGGCGAGACGAGAAGTGCCTCATCGTCGGAAGCGTTTCCTTGTGAGTCGGTGGAAGAGGCCGTCGTGCCGACCACGGGTTGGATATAGGTAACCGTTGTTCCAATAGCTCCGAGCTTGGCGTTGATCGCCTGAGCCAAGGCATGGACATGTGGAGGGTGATTGTAGCCAACGACAATTAGGGCACTGCTTTCGCAGTCCCCGAAGCGGTAACGTATCAGGTCGTCGACGAGCGCTTCAAACCATTCGATGGGCACTTCGGCGGGAACGGTGCCGACCTCATCTCCCGAATTGACATCGAGCCGTGAGGCGAGTGCCAGCAAAAGCTGCTCCATCGACTGAGGGGCGAGCGGCAGACGATGATCGGCTTTCGCGCCGGTAACGGTCGCCGTGGACTCCGCCACATAAAGTCGGTTCATTTCTCGCGGGCGGCTCGTCGCCACGCTCGCCCGTCGGTGCTGGGCGAACTGCCTGGCATGCGGTATTGGTGCATGGCCGGCCAACAAAAAGTCGTCATCGAGTGAGAGAATCACAGCGGCTTTACCAAAATCGTACAGCGGTTGGAGCGGCCGTCCGAAGGCAAGCTCGCAACCCCGAATATCAGCATCCTGCGGTACCGGCTCATAGTGATGCCATTGCATGGCCGGATACGCGTCTTTGAGCCGCTTCAGTTGGGCCAACAGTGTGGGAGAGGTAATCGTGCCTGAAAGGATACGAAAGCCACGTCCATTGTTGGCATCGAGGCGCTGCCGGAGTGCTCCGATTGCCGATTGCAATTCGGCCTTGGCGCTGATTTGCCCATTATTCAGGATCGCTTGAGACCGATCGGGATCGTAAAGCGTAAGCACACTAGCCTGAGTAAATGGATCGGTTGCTCCGAGACTAAAGGGATGGTGGCGGTTGCCTTCCACCCGCGTGGGGCGTCCCATATGACTCTCAGCGACAAGCCCCACACCGTATCCAAACAGGGGCATTGCCGTGGCGAAGTACAGCGGTTGGCCGGGCACCAGTTGCTCGGGCATCTCCACGTAGGGCAATATCTCCTCTTCGGGCTTCTTGGCGCAGCCACTCCAACTGGCCAGCGCCAGCGAAGCGCTCATCAGGGATAAAAACTTTCGACGCGACAAACCAGACGGCCAGCGGTCCGCATGATCGGGAAACTCTGGGGCAAGCCGTGCGCGATACGCGTCGCCGTCAGCCAGTTCATTGAGGCTGCGCCAGAACTGGTGTCCTCGTTGGTCGGTCAGACGCGTATTCGTGGGGTGTGAGTTTTCCGCACTCGAAGCTGTCATTGAGGTCGATTTCGTGCTGTAGTTAGCGATGGCAGATGGAGCAATTCGTCTCGCTTTGTATGTCGTACCGCTGAGACAAGGCGAGCCGCAGCGACTGCAAATCCGACTCCGCGGCATCAAATTCGGGGAGATCGTTTTCAATGCCGCGTTGCAGATCGCCAGACTCGGCCAGTTCTTCGAGCGATCGCATGTCGTATACGAATTCACGGGGCCGTAAATGGGGTACGGGGTCTCGGTGACATGAAAGACACCACTCCATTAGCAACGACTGGTTTTTCCACATCAGCGGCATTTCATCCACACGACCATGACAACTGACGCAACCAATTCCCTTATGGAGGTGGATACTGTGGTTGAAGAAGGCGTAATCCCCCAAGTCATGCACTCGCGTCCATCGAATTGGTTTTTGATCGCGATAGCTGTCGCGAATCGGCTGCAACATGGGCTGGTCGTTCCATAGATAGGCATGACAGTTCATGCAAATTGAGGTCGACGGGATTCCGGCGAACGACGATTTGTCGACACTGGTGTGACAGTACCGACAATCAATTCCGGCGTCTCCCACATGATGCTGGTGACTGAAGGGAACCGGCTGTTCGCGAGCGACGCCTTCTTCGGTCCAGTAGGGCGAACGGACGACGATCCAAATGATGAAGAATATCGCGGCGATGACAAACACCATGCCAAAGATGCTGACGCGGCTAATCGCGTTCATCGAGGGATGGAAGATATTAGCCATATCAGGAGGGCATCACCGGGGATATTGGGACGTAGATCGCAAACCGAAGTCAGTTTAGGGATTTGAGGTAGTCGACGACCGCTCGTGCATCTTCCTGATGAAAGCGAAACGGTGGCATGGGCGGACGTGGTGCTTTGCCGTTGGGGCGATGACCTGTCATTAGCAAGGTGACGACCGCATCGTCCTCCCATCCTGGCAGTCCCGCCAGTTGCGGCGCGTGAAACGCCCAATCGCTATCAGCCGTGGGGCCTCGCACCGGGATAGGGCCGCCTCGCAACAGACGCGTCTGATCCAGATTTCCCGCCGCATCCTTGGGTGTGTGGCAAATCACACACATGGCAACTTGGTGGACGATGTACCTGCCGCGCTCAACCGAGCTGCCTTCGTCGGACGGCGAAGTTTCGCGGGAAGGCGGTGGGTCCCTGGTTTGTGACCGGTCGTCAACCTGGTCGGCGCCTCCGGGCCGGGAACCGTTTTCCGCGTGGGCGGCGAAGCTAGCCACGCCGATAACGATGCATAGCCAGATTCCGATCCGCCCCACGATGAACAGCGTCTTAGTTAACACGAAACTGGTCGACTTTCTCCCTGCGGGCGACCGCTGCGCGTTCGGCGCGTTCGCCAATCCATCAATTGAACCGCAACTGTCGTCGTTAATCGATCGACGCTTGGGCATCGAAGGTGACTGCCTCAACGCCGCTGTTGCGGAGTCGCAGCACCGATCACGAGTGTGTCGCTCGGCACTTACCTTTCATTTCCGTGCGATGCAATCGCGACGCGTTGCCTCGCTTTGAACGGTGTCCGTCGAGCAACTAATGTACCGACTCGCGATATCGGGCCGCGCAATCGTTGACCCCGTCTCGGTCGCCGATTAACTTGACAACTCGTTTTGCAACCGTTTTTTCACCCCCGCGAGTTTCCCACCCATGACCACATCTCGACTTATCTTTACCTCTCTACTGCTGGGCAGTCTGGGGCTGTCGACCGCGTTTGTCGCGGCCGCCGAGACGCCCCCCAACACGTTGACTGATGCCGAGAAGCGGAGCGGTTGGCAGTTGCTGTTTGATGGAGTGACCGCCGACGCTTGGCGAAATTACCGCAAAGAAACGCTCAGCGACGGATGGGTGGTGGACGGCGGCGTATTGACGCGAGCCAAGTCAGGGGCTGGCGATATCGTCACCAAGCAGCAGTATCAGTATTTCGAATTGTCGCTGGAATATCGCATTTCGAAGGGCGGCAACAGCGGCCTGATGTTCCACGTGGCGGAACAGAATTCGCCGCCTTGGCACACGGGACCGGAAGTGCAGATTCAAGATAATGTGGATGGCCACGACCCGCAGAAATCCGGATGGTTGTATCAGCTTTACCGACCAGTCAAGCCGGCGTGGGCGAAGCAATTCGAAGAGCAGGTCGGCATTAAGACACCCGACGTCGACGACGCCACTCGGCCCGCGGGCGAGTGGAACGAGATCTACTTGCGGATCGCGGCGAACCAATGTGAGGTCGCGGTGAATGGCGTCAGCTACTATCGCTTCAAGCTGAACGACGACGATTGGGCGGCTCGCGTGGCGAAAAGCAAGTTTGCGAACTTGCCGCTGTTCGGCAAGGCCGGAAAAGGACACATTTGCCTGCAAGATCACGGAAACGTCGTCAGCTTCCGCAGCATCAAGCTACGCGAACTGCCCGAGGACGGCAGCGTACCGAATCCGGTCGATGGTCGTTTGGCTCTGAAAAGTGAACTGGCTTTTCCGAATCTCAAATGGGCCGGCCGTGACGAGGAAGAAGAGTCCGGACGCGTCCGGCCGTTGCGACCCATGGTGTTGACGCAAGCCGATGACGGCACGAATCGAGTTTTCGTCGCCACGCAACGTGGGGCCATCCACGTGTTCGAGAACAGTTTCGCCGCGACCGAAACCAAGATGTTTCTCAACCTGACCGAGAAGGTTCATGATTGGAAGAAGGACAATGAGGAAGGTCTGCTCGGCTTGGCCTTTCATCCTAAAAATAAGGAGAATGGATTCTTCTATGTCTACTACAGCTCGGAGCAAGAGCCGCACGTGTCGATCGTCTCTCGGTTCAAGGCATCGGCCGATGATCCTAACGTGGCCGATCCTCAAAGCGAAACGATCGTGATGAAAATCCCCCAGCCATTCGCGAACCATAACGGCGGTTCCATTGCGTTCGGTCCCGATGGATATCTCTACATCGGGTTGGGCGATGGCGGCGGCCGCAATGACCCGCTACGAAGTGGTCAGGATCTTGGCTCGTGGATGGGTTCGATTCTGCGAATCGACGTCGACGGCAAATCAGACGGAGCTAACTATGCGGTTCCGTCCGACAATCCATTCGTAAAACGGGATGGCGCCAAGCCGGAAATCTTCGCCTATGGCTTTCGCAATCTGTGGCGTATCGCGTTCGATCGCCAAACCGGACATCTGTGGGCCAGCGACGTCGGCCAGGATCGTTGGGAAGAAGTGAACGTGGTCCGCGCTGGCGGCAACTATGGCTGGAGCGGACGCGAAGCTGGCTTCGGGTTTGGCAACGTTCCGGTTAAGTCTGATGATCCGGTGGTCGATCCGGCGTGGATGTACGACCACCAAGTCGGCAAGTCGATCACCGGTGGCTATGTCTACCGCGGCAAAGCCGTTCCGTCGCTGCAGGGCAAATATCTGTACGCCGATTACGTCTCAGGTAAAGTCTGGGCGTTGGAGTATGATCCGACGGGCGAGAAGTCCACGAAGAACTATGCGATCGTCGATGGCGGATTGCCGATCCTGGCATTCGGCGAGGATGCTCAAGGCGAAGTCTACTATCTGATCGAATCGGCGACGGGTAAGAGCATCTACCGATTTGTCGAAGAGTAGACTCCGCTCGACCGCATTCGCCGCGATCGTGTAACACAATTCTGTCGCATGATCCCAGTCACGACGCCTGAGCTTTCCTATTCAGGGAGGCTCAGGCGTTTTTTATGAGAAGACGACCGTATTGCTACTATCGTTGCTCGAAAGAGGGCGATGGAGGTTCTTGGGCAACGCGTTGCAAGCCGGACTCCGCGACGTAAATCTCCCGTTGTGAGTCCGCCGCGACGAACTTCAAGTGCGGGTGGGAATCGGCCAACTCGCGCACGGTCGACTTGCGAGTTACCACAATGGCACGAGGATGTTCGGCCAGCAACTCAGTGATTTCTCGTGGATCCGCTCCACGAAGTTCCACGACTTCGCCGCCTTGAATATAGAACCCGCTGGCCTTCATTGACCGGTTAAGATACACGACGGGCACCGAATCGGGTTCGCCCAAACTTGCGCGCAGGTTGGCCACATGTCCGGCGGAACCACGCCAAGCGGCGAAGTTCGGTACCACAAAGTCAAATAGGTACACGCCGAGCACTAGTGAGAGACTGGCCAGTGCAAGCCAACGCTGCCCAGTTGGGCGCCCCGCGGCGCGAAGCGGGCTCCAGGCAAGCGCCACGGCGGCCGCAATCACGAGAGCGGCCAAGACGATCGCTCCCACTCCGCGATTGCCGATCACCTGATTGGCGCCGATTGCCGCGAGGGTCGAGATCACAAGAAAAGTTGCCAGCGGATTTGCCAAGCGTTCGGCGAACCGCTTGGCCCAACTTGCTGCTTGTGTGCTAAGAACCGTGTCGGCAAACGCCTTTCCTAATATCAAGCTCAACGGCGGCAAGGCCGGCAGGATATATGTTGGCAGTTTGCAGGTGGACATCGAAAAGAAACCTACAATCCAAGCCACGGCGAGACAGAAAAATCCTAGCTCGGCCCCGCGGCGTTGGCGTTGCTCGGCGCTGCGGCTAAACAGATAGCTACCCAACCCTGGAAACAGTAGAGAGCAGGGAAACATGCCCAACAGCAAGACGGGTAAGTAAAACCACCAAGGCTCCTGATGGTCGAAGGCGTTGAAAAACCGGACGAGATTGTGCTTCCAGAAGAAGTGACCGGCAAACTCATCCTCGCCGCCAGTGATGGCTATGAACCAGGGAAGGGCCATCACCAACGTGGGCACGACCATTAATGCCGCCACGCGCAAGTCGATCAAGTCGCGGCGCTGGTAGAGCCACCCATAGGCGATAAGTGGCGGCAAGCATAATACCATCGCCAGTGGGCCTTTGGTCAACACACCCAGCGCTAAAGTTACACCGGCAACGGCGAACCACAGCCAACTGCGTCGATGATGGATGCAGGCGTTCGCCGTTGCGAGAAACGTCGCCGCGACGCAACACGTCAATAATGCGTCCAGCACCACGAATCGACCGGCGACGGGAAATCCAGCCGACAACAGTAGAATGGCGGCTCCACACCAAGCAGCCATGTCTCCGAGTAGTCTTCGTCCCCATACAAACAATAACATCACAGTGAGAAAGGCTGCGCACGCGCTTGGCAGTCGCGCGGTCCACTCGTGAACGCCAAACGCCGAATAGGCGGCCGTCGTCAACCAGTACAACAACGGCGGCTTGTCGAAGAACGGTTCACCACGAAATGTGGGGACAATCCAATCGCCGGACTCGTACATCTCCAAGCTGATTTGCGCGTAGCGTGTCTCGTCTGGCTCGAATAGCTCGTAATTCAAATTTGTGAACAACATCACGGCGGCCATCGCGGCCAACAAAGCTGTCATCATCCGCCGCTGAGCCGGCGCCCAGTCCATGTCGGCTGTGTTCGAGGGCGACTGCTTGCCGACACGCGCGTCCGCGGGAAAAAGCGCGAACGTCCACCAGAAGCGAATGAACGAAGCAATCCCGGAGATCCAATCGCTCAGTTTCGATTGCGTGCGATTCGCCTCACGATTTCGCTCGCTAACACCCACTTCCACGACGCTCGCGCCGGCCAAGCGGGCCCGCGAGATCACTTCGGCATGCGTAACTGCGCCCGTCGTCGCCAACGGCAGTTCGCGCACACATTCGCGCCGTACCAGTTTGAAAAGGCAGTTCGCATCACGGACATCGGTTCCTAATAAAATCGACGCGACGAAGTTGTAGGCGCGCGAACCCACCCGCGTCACGAGACTCTGTCGCGAGTCAACTCGATAGCCGCAGACGATGTCATAGTCTTTGCTCAGCAGCAGCATCCGATCCAACTCGCGTGGATCGAATTGACCGTTGCCATCTAGCATCACCACCCACGACTTCGTCGCACCAAGAGCAGCAGTGTCCCACAGTGCCCGGTCGTTGTCTCGGCTGGGCGAAGTGCCAGCCAACCGCACGCGAGGATTCGAGACGCTCAGCTCCTGAACGGCCTCCGCGGCCACTTGTCGCCCGTTGCTATCGACTACCAAGATCTCGTAGTCCGCGACTTGGTTGTTCAACGCAGCTTCGGTTTCCTCGATGACACGATGCAACGCGGCGCGATCGCTGCCGGCTGTGACGATAACCGACAATCCACCGCTGGCGGCAACTGATTTCGTATAAGAAGGCGTGTTGGAAATGTGTTGGCCACGGTTCATAGAAGCATCCATGCTCTGCCCAATGGTCCGTTGATAGGAGGAAACAGTCTAACGTCGCTGGACGTAACGAATGAGATAAATGCCGATCAGCACACACACCAGATTTCCGAGCCAGATGGCGTGTGGAGGCAGATCGCCCGTTTTGGCTTGATCCAGCCCGAATGCGAAAAGGGGATAGTAGACCAACAGGATCGGCAGAAAGCACAAGAAGAATGAAGTGAGAAAGTCGGCGTTGCGCATGCGGATCGCTAGCGGAACACCCACCAATGCAAACGCCAGACAGCTAAATCCGCTGGCCCAACGTCGCCACGGCTCCAACCGCAGTCGAATCAAACGCTGTTGGGCCGCGGCCAGATCCGCGTGTCGATTCTTCCATTCATCGTTCCGCAAGGCAGAAAAATCGCCGCCGGTGATTTGAAACGCGGTCGTCACGGCCAACGATTCTTCGAGCGACGCGATTCGCTGCGATTGCAGCTTTCCCTCGCTCCGAATCTGATGGCTCCAAACGTGAGCCGGATTGCGAAGCGCGCTGCGTTCGTTCTTTAAGCCAAGCGGCAGCGGATACTCGATCGTGTCGGTGAAACTGAAACTGGCCGTAGACCCCACTTCAACGCGGCCGTCGGTTAACGACAGCATCAAGACCTCGGGGTTGTCATCCCGTCGCAATTCGGCTTCGCGAGCCGAGATCGTAATCGTTTGGTTGCCGGCTCGCGCCACAATTAGCGGTTCGACCAACCGGTCATCCCGTACCTCGCGAACATGGAACGAAACGCCATGCGTGCTGAAGTCGTGCTTGGTCCGCAGCACGCTATACGCGGTCTCGCGAATTGATGAGATCACAACGCGTTGAATGCCGGGATAGCCCCAGCAGTATCCGACATCCATCAACCACACATTCGCGGCGCTGGCGATCGTGGCAAACCAAATGGCCGGCAACATCACTACTCTTGGCGAGATGCCGAGCGACTTGATGGCCACGATCTCGTTGCTGGCCGAGATGCGTCCAAAGACGCTGCATACCGCGAACAGCACCGAACCGGGCAGCGCGATGCACATCGCATTTGGCAGCGTGAAGGGAATCAGTCGCAACATGACGGCCGGCGTCAACCCGTTCTTCAGCCCCTCTTGCACGATACCGACCAACACCAGCAGCGCAACCAACGCCGAAACCGTGGCGACGAAAACCTTCGTCAGTTCCGCGATAACGTAGCGAGTGACGCGAGTCGGCATGGTCCGCCTCAAGAAATGGGGAAACGCGGCATTTCAGCCGGCTTGGCGGGGGGATGATACGGACTTGGCAAACTGCGTCAAGTGCAATCGCTGTCGAGAATTAGAGTGACCTCCAGGCCAACACGGGTTGTAACGCATGCAATTGCAGGGCGCAGTGCCCGGCTTGTTCCCCAAGAAAATGCGAACGTGACTCGACGCACTCGCGTCAGAGATGAAGTTTGTTGAACAAACGGGAGGTGGGCTGCGTCTTTACATCCAGCAACAAGACGTAAGCTTCGCAAGGACTGCGGAGCGGATGATTCTCGCAGGGACAGCGCTGGTCAGGTCACACTTCCGTAACGAATCCTGCGAGGCCAATCATGTCCCGAGATTTCAGTCGCCCCGGTTTGACGCTCACGCACGGTCCGGGCAGCCGGTATCGCGTTGATTTGGAAGCGTTCTTCGATTTGAGTTTCTCGCTAGCTGAAGACCTTGAGAATCTGGTCGACGACTGGTCGTATTTCGTTTGCGGGCGTGCCAGCGCTTCGGACCGTATCACGCAATCACAGCAAAAGGCGAAGCATTGAGCCGACGCGGGCGAGCGAACTTTGGCGATTCGATAAAGTCGGAATGAGGCGGGACGCAGGCGGTTTGATTATCCTGTTGCGTTTAGCGACGCGGCCAGAACCGCACGCTTCTGTTCTCGCAAGACATACGATCGCCCCGACCGAAAGCTTCGCCGATGCTCGCGCACCCCACACCCATTCGATTCCTACTTGCGCTGCTCTGCCTACCGCCAGTCGCCAGCGTCTCTCGCGGCGACTGGAAACTGGACCAGATGGTCGGCCGCGATTCCACCGGCCAACCGATCTATCACGCGCGGCCAATCGACGATCGATTTCGCAACCCAATTTCCGAAGCGGACGAGCGAGCGTTTCAACAGCGCGCCCGGCATGTGATTGCCAGCCAAGCTCAGCGAAAGATTTCGGCCGGAAACACATATTTTGAGAACGAGAAGCGGACCTACGGGTACCTCATGGCACAGGTACTAGCCGGCAACGAACAGGCCGTCCGGGATTTGCAACGCGAAGACGCCCAGTCCAAGGAATGGCATCGCGAAACCGAGGGCATCGACTTCTACGCGGCGTTCACGCTAAAGCATCAAACGCGCAAGTTCTTCTACTTCGGCGACCTGCTGGAACCGGACTATCGGCGACGGATGCTGGCCGGCGCGAAGAGCTGGACAGCCCAAGATCCATTGAAGCGTCCGCATTACGCGTTCGACAAACCAGGCGAAGGTTGGGGCCCCAATGTCAAAAACAGTTGGGTCGATGTTCGAAGCACTGAGAATTTGTACTTGATGCGCGTGACATCGGTATACTTATTTGCCGAAGCGGCCAACAGCCGTGAGGTAACCCAACAATATAAAGATGAGATTCGCCGCTATGTGCGGACGTTGTACCAAGTTGGCATGGGAGAGTGGGACAGCGAGAACTATCACGGACACTCGATCGGTCCGCTGTGCAATCTCTATGACTTCGCGCGGGATGACGAAGTGCGATTACTGGCCAAAGCTGCCTTGGATTGGGTATTTGCCGCTGGGGCGGTGAAGTATTACCGAGGCGCCTTTAACGGCCCCACGAAGCGCGACTACAATCACGCCCAGCCGTTCGGCGGCAGCGCGGCCAATATGTTATGGCTGCACTTCGGCGACACACCGCGACCGAAAGAAGAGGAATGGGAATCGGACGAAGTACACCTGATTACCAGTGCCTACCGCCCGCCTCCGGCCGTAATGAATCTGGCACGCAAGCGGTTCGATAAACCGGTCGAGTTGTGGGCCAGCAAGCCTCATTATTCCGCCACAACCAGCGGCGACGCGGAAACGCCTCCCGAGTACCTGGAGACTCATTACTTTGGCCATTCTTATCAGGTCGGTTCGCTCGCCAGCGGCACCAGTGAGGATGGTGGTGACGTGAATGGGTTCAAGCTGCTGATGTACAGCAGCGACCGCGGCGCTGACGCGATTCAGTGTGTACCGGGCCCCGACCCCGCGTTTGTTGGTTCGCCTCAATACCAGAAGGGAAAGGTCGCGGCGGCAAATCGCGTGGCTCAATATCATAATCTCGCAATCTGGTTAGTTCGCGACGGACGGGCGCCGTGGTGTTGGGTGTTGCCCGATGCGATCGAAGTGAGTCAGCTCCGGGGTGTGACGTTTCTGAAAGGCGAGCGAACGTGGGTTGCCATCACACCGCTGGGAATCGGGGAAGTGCACCGTGACGAGGCGTTGACGCGACAGATTACGGATGGCGAGAAGGCCAAGTTCCCCGGACATCAAGTGCTCAAGGCCGTTGGGCAAACCGCCGGCTTTTGCGGCTGGGCCATTGAGATCGGGGAACCACAGTCACACGGTAACTTTGAAAAGTTCCAGAACGATGTGCTTTCAGCCGAAGTAGATACTTCGCAACTGAGCGAAGGCATTGCCCGCTACAAATCGACCGATGAAAAATGGCTCGGGTTTCATTGGAACGACAATCCGAATGACTTGGGCGTGTGGCGCAACGGCGAGCGGCATAATTGGAGCCAACACGCGCAATATCTTTATGTAAGTCAAGCAACAGCGGATCAACCCGCCGCGCCGATCTGGTCGCGTTGGGGCAAAGGAACGTTATATGTCGAAGCCGGCAGCGAGGCGTTTCGCTCGACGGTGACGGCGGACGGCAAGGTTGTGTTTCTAAACGGCAAACCCGCGGAAGTCCGGGCGATGGTAACATCGGAATAGAATTCGCGTTGACGGTATCGCGTTCATTTAGTGGGAATTGACTGGCATGAAATACGTGATCGTCTTTATGTTCCCGGCCTTAGCGTGGATTGCTCCATTCATCGCGGTAGCCGACGAATCACAGGAAGCGGAGATTCGCCCCGACCATGGAGATGGGTCGGTTCGCATATCAGGTGAGTTGAAGCAATGGCACAAGCTGACTTTGACACTGAACGGACCCCACGCTCACGAACGCGACGACAGTCCGAATCCCTTCACCGACTATCAAATGACGGTGGAGTTTAGACATGAATCCGGTTCGCCAATCTACCGCGTGCCGGGCTATTTCGCCGCGGACGGAAATTCCAGTGAGACATCGGCACGATCGGGAACCGCTTGGCGAGCTCATCTCTCGCCAGATAAGACCGGTGAATGGAGCTATTCTATCATCTTTCGATCGGGCGACCGGATCATCAAGCGAACTCCGGAAAGTAACCAGCGGCTGGCTCCCTACGACGGGATCAGCGGATCATTTCGCATAGCTCCCACTGATAAAGTGGGACGCGATTTTCGAGGCAAGGGACGCTTGCAATACGTCGGCAAGCATCACTTGCGCTTCGCGGGCAGCGGGGAGTACTTTTTAAAGGCTGGCCCCGATTCGCCCGAGTCACTGTTGGCCTATGTGGACTTCGATGGTACTGAACCGGGGCGAAAACGTGAGGCACGATCTGGCGAAGCGGCTCCCACCCAGCAGCTACATCAGTACTCGCCACACGTCGACGACTGGCGGCCCGGCGATCCAACTTGGAAGGATGGTCGAGGCAAGTGTCTGATCGGTGCGATCAATTATCTCTCGGGAAAAGGCTGTAATACCATCTCGTTTCTGCCCTACAATGCTGGCGGCGATGGCGATAACGTGTGGCCCTTTGTTGCTCGCGGCGACAAGCTTCATTATGACTGCTCCAAACTAGACCAGTGGGGCATCGTGTTTGATCATGCCACGACACGCGGCCTGCATTTACATTTCAAATTGCAGGAAAACGAGATCGACGACAATCGTCGCGGACATGAGGCGAGTGTCGGTCTGGTTCCCGA
Source organism: Pirellulaceae bacterium (assembly GCA_041399085.1). Classification (GTDB taxonomy): domain Bacteria; phylum Planctomycetota; class Planctomycetia; order Pirellulales; family Pirellulaceae; genus JAWKTM01. Next base: position 7,737 of record JAWKTM010000067.1, on the reverse strand, counting down.
GTCGTTGGACGGCGGAGAATTGGGGATCGAACGGCGACTATATTGCCGTGAACTCATCGCGCGCTATGGTCACAATTTGGCCTTGAACTGGAACATTGGCGAGGAGAATACTCAATCGGCGACCGAACAGCGCGACATGATTCGTTATCTCCACGAAATGGATCCTTATCATCACCCGATTGTCGTTCACACGTTCCCGGATCAGCAGGACAAGGTGTACTCGCGGTTGCTAGGCGACCAATCCCTACTGACGGGCGTTTCCCTGCAAAACCCGTGGAACATCGCACATGAGAGGACTCTCAAGTGGATTGACGCGTCGCGCGCCGCGGGACGCCCCTGGGTGGTGGCCAATGATGAGCAGAACCCGGCTGGTTTGGGCGTGCCGCCGGATCCGGGATATCACGGACATGATGGAGTGGCAAAGGAGCGTGCGGCATCGAAAGCGAAGGCCGGCGGAGGCTACACCCTGCACGACATTCGCAAACAATGCCTGTGGGGCAATTTGATGGCGGGCGGAGCGGGTGTGGAATACTATTTCGGTTACCAACTGCCTCAGAATGATTTGGTATGTGAAGACTTTCGCAGCCGAGATCGCTCGTGGGACTTCTGCCGCATCGCAATCGGTTTCTTCTCCGACAACCAAATCCCATTTCACGACATGGTTTGCGCGGATGAGTTGGTCGGCAATTCCCGGCACGCCAACAGCCGCTATTGCCTCGCCGCCGCCGGCAGCGTCTACGTGGTCTACCTGCCAACGGGCGGTGAAGTAGAGCTTGACCTTCGCAACCAACCACTACGAGAATACAACGTGCGCTGGTTCAATCCCCGCACCGGCGGCGAGCTTCAAACCGGAACCATCTCCACCATCCGCTCCGGCGCCCCCATATCGCTCGGCCGCCCGCCAAACGAGGTCAACGAAGATTGGGTCGTGTTGGTGCGGTAAGACGGAAAAATTGCGTGAATCGCGCTTGCATAAACATATGCTGAAACGCAATTACGGCTAGTTCTGTAGCGTCCGTTTCCTGGCCCTAGCCTATATGCTGTACAGCCATTGCTCGAAATAGACGAGCGGGGACCGGATACTTGAGACGCCAAATGATGTTGATTGGACGACTCCCCTCGTGAGACACGTACTCACACGGACCAAGGAAGTAGTACGGTGCGGAGAGTCCTGATGGCAGTGTCCTTGCTTCGCGAACTAACAATAGTGGCGTATACCCTCTCTCAAGATGATTGACGTAACGTTGTCCGGTTGGCGAGTCTACGGATGTATTGCTTTGGGACTGCCAATGAAACCGATCGTGAGAGATCAGATAATCCTCGTACATCGTGGTCGGTGAATAGTCTTCCTCGGTCTTTCGCAACGTTACAAAGAACGCATCCACTTTCGAGTGTCGGATATGAAGCACGCCCTCACGATGATCGGGACGATTCTGGAGTGACCAGTGCCCGAGCCCGGTCAGAATTTCGTCGCGACTGTAAAGGGCGTGAATTGTCAGTGGCCCCGCAACTTTCGGCTCGCAACCGAAGTGATGCGTGGGAGAATGTCGCATCCGAGAGTCGAGAAGGGAACGCAAGTCGTTGGTGACGGCAACGTTGCTCTTCAGGCGAGCGCCTGCGTTCGCAAGTGTCCAGCCTTTGCTTTCACTACCCCACAGGCTGATATGCAGCATTTCGGCCAGTCGCTCATCTACGTCCTTCTTGCCGTCCAATAGTGACAACCACTGTTGGATTTGTTCGGCGCAATCCACGTGCGAGATTCGGCGAAGACCTCTTACCAATCGGTCTTCGTCAGGATCAGTAGGAGTGCTCGCGAGTCCCGCGTCTGCCAAAAGCCGAGACCAGAGCCCTCGCTTTAGCAGTTCATCGACGGAGGTGTCGAAATAATCGAGCGCTTCGTCCAGTGTTGGAGTTCGCCCCAAGTACCGACCGAGTTCACGTAGGCTGCCAACCATGCGAGGACGAATGAGACGAACCGACTCGCGAACGTTCTGGAGAATTCGTTGCTGAGCGACTCGTTCCAAGCGGACCGCACAGCCGCTGGGGAGATGAGGAAGTCCTTGCTGGATTTCCTGATCCAGACGCCCCTCGGGTTTTGTGCTCAGCGCTCGAAACCGCGATGCAAAACGAAACTCGCGACGTTGAGCGCCAATGAAATCAAGCACCGTCAGGCATTCCTTCTCGGGATGTTGACGGAGCCCTCGCCCCAATTGCTGTAGATACACTGTGAGGCTCTCGGTCGGGCGCAGAAACAGCACGGTGTCGATTTCCGGTATATCCACCCCTTCATTGTAGAGGTCGACTGCGAAGATAAAGTTGATGTCCCTTCGACGCAGTTGGTCCTGCACGCTCCTCCGCAGTTCATTCGTTGAATCGGAAGTCAGCGCGGCGGCGGGTACGCCATGCCGAGTGAAATACGTAGCCATGAATGCAGCGTGAGCTTTGCTCGCGCAGAACCCGAGCCCGCGTGCTTGCCGATGATCCGTCAACAAATCCTGCACCTTGGACAAAACCAGCCGGGCGCGGGCGTCGTTGCCGGTGTATAGCCTGTCGAGATCCTCGGTTCGGTAACCACCTCGCTGCCATATTAGGCCATCTAAGTCGACCGAGTCCGAAACACCAAAGTAGTGAAAGGGGCAAAGCAGTCGGCGGTTGATTGCGTCGGGCAAGCGTATCTCCGCACTGGTTCGACCATCAAACCACTGAGTTACGTCGAGCTGATCCGACCGTTCGGGTGTCGCAGTAAGCCCCAGCAGCACCTTCGGCCGAACGTGGTCGAGCAGTTGGCGATAGCTCGGGGCCGCCGCGTGATGAAATTCGTCCACGACGACATACTCGAACTCGTCGGAGGCCCGCTGCGTGAGTTCTTGCGAGTTATAGCTTTGAATCGAGCAGAATAAGTGACGCTGCTGTTCCGGAGTACTTCCACCAACGAGAAGATCGCCAAAGTTTTGATCCCGAAGTACGCCGCGAAAGGAGCTCAACGCTTGCCGAAGGATCTCCTCTCGGTGAGCAATGAACAGCAGAGTGGGCCTTCGACTCCAATTTCGGCAAATGCGAGCATAATCAAACGCGGCAATCATGGTCTTGCCAGTGCCAGTCGCTGCGACAACTAAATGATGCGTTTTCTTCTGGATTTCTCGCTCTGCGGCAAGAACGTCGAGTATCTCCTCTTGAAACGGATACGGTCGCAAGTCAAACGAAACGCGGGGGTCGTTGTCCGAGGTCGATGAACGCTGATCGCTTATAGCTTTCCTAAGTTTCTCTGGCTTGTCGCGCTCATAGAGTTGAAACTCGTCATCTTGCCAATATGTTTCGAATGTGGCCGCAATTTTGCTCCAAAGATACGGAAGCTCATAGTGGCTCACTTTAGTCGTCCATTCCAGTCCTTCCGATAAGGCGGCGTGTGAGAGATTCGCGGAACCGACGTATGCGCTACTGAAACCTGTCTCCCGGTGAATCAAATAGGCTTTCGCGTGCAATCGGGTACGTTTGGTGTCGTAGCTAACACGAATTTCCGTATTCGGTAACTTGCTAAGTGTTTCGATAGCCTTCGGGTCAGTCGCCCCCATATAGCTTGTCGTGATCACTCGCAGTCTGGGCCCCAGTGCCTCATTATGTTCGGCCAAGCGTCGCAAATCATCCAATAGAACTCGGAGTCCGCTCCACCGAATGAACGAACAGAGAATGTCAACACGATCGGCAGTCGCGATTTCTTTTTGAAGTTGACTACCCAGGCTCGGATCAAGTCGTGTTCCTGTTAGCAAAGACGACCGAGAAAGAGGCGTATCGGGTCGGTCGCGGATTGCGTTCGATGGCTGTGCGTGGACCGCTAGTAGCCGGCGAAGCGGCGTGGCGATGCTCGATCGGTGCGTCCATTCCTGTCCAAGTTCCTCGGAGAGCGCTGCGAGGATCCGCGCGATCAAACGCTGCTGGCGTTCCGCTGCTTCGGCACCACGCAGAGTAGCCAATCCGTTCGCCAGGATGTGTTCGAGAAACTGGGCGACGATGGTATGAGCATCTTCGCTATCAACAGGTGCTAGCGAATAGAGTCGAGAATCTGCCATCGACTCCAGTTCATCCTGGAGCGCCAATGTCAACAATTGCTCATACAAGCCTGGCTTCATGGACTGAGTGCCCGGTATTGCTCGTCGGCGACTCCCTCCGTTCCGAATTCATATACCGTGTTGCGCATCACCGTTCCATGAATGCGCACACATCATATAAACGTTAAATCTTCGGCTGCCTAACTCGGCTTCTTCTCATCTTTCGTGTCGTCGGTCTTTTCCTGGGATTTCGGCTTTAGTTTTGGGATTAATACCAAACGGATGGGCGTGCCGCGGGGTGGGATGCGGTCGGTGAAGGCGGAGAAGAGCAGTCCCGTGTTTGCTTGGCTGCTGGGGACGGGGATGTCGAGCATCGCGGTTGTGAAATTCGACACGCAGACCAGATCGCCAGCGTCGGCTTGGTAGTAGACTTCGCCGGTCTCTTCGTCACGCCAGAAACTGCTGCCGGCGAACACGAACGGATAGGGCATCGCCTTATCGGTCTTCGCTTCCTTGATCCACTCTTGAGCTCGAACTTTGTGTTTCGTGCCGTCGTCCCCTTTCCATAACACCCATACGTCGACTTCAGGACCGGACGCGGCCACGTATTCGGGCGTGAACTGCACGGTCTTTCCGGGCTGAGCTCCGATGGCCAGCAGCGCGGCGTGAACGAACCGGGCCGGCGCGTTTACCGCAACGATCGCTTCGTGTTCCTTGGTGCCCTTCGAGCAAGCAAACATCTCCAGCGGCCCTTCGCGTAACACGACCTTGCCGTCGATTACTACCAAGTGACGTTCCTTGTCGATCCACAAGTCATAATCCTTGGCAACTCGCGTCAACGGCGACGCGGCGGCATCGCTGTCGTTCGTATCGGCGACCGTGTCGGTTGGCTCGACAGGCTTGTCGGCCGCTTCCGCCGGCGCCGCGGGTACTGCGGCTTCAGGCACTGCGGCTTCGGATTGGGGCGTCGTCGCGGGATCGTCGGCCCGCGCGATACTCGCCGCGCCCAGAACCACAACACTCGCCGCGAACAGGAACCTCGGAGTCGTCCAAACCAATTTCGAGCGAACTTTCATCTTCAATCCTCCTGAATTCCTTACGGGGAAGTGCGCGTGGCGCGGGGCAGTCAGTATATTGGGCAGTGACTAAGATACTCGATTCGTTCACGCGCGGGCCGGGGACCACATCAGACGGTCAACTTCCGCGTGCGGCATCGCAAACATTATACCGCTCGCCCCATTTCCGACATGACCGCCACCACGAAACGCAAATCGAGCCACTCCAAACGAAAACCGCCTCGCACCCGCTCGGGGCGCTTGGAGCCAAAAACCGTTCGCAAGCTGCATAAGCTGCTGGAAAGCGGACAGCCGACGGCGCTGCATTGGGCCGTCCCTGCCGAGCGATCGGTGTCGCCGATACTGGACCAATGTTCGACGTGGCTCAAGCGAATCGCTGACGACAGCGACGCGCGCGGGTCGTCGCGCAAATCGGCACGGAAACCAACCACGCGCAAGTCGGCCGCGACGCGCATCGTCGCGCAGTTGGACGCTTGGATCGAATCGCTTTCTCACCGCGGCGCGGGGCTGACACTGGCGTTGGAATGTTTAGCGTGGGCGTATCTGGTGCCGGGATTGTCGAAGCTGTTGCTGCCGGGCCGTGTCGATGAATTGGTCGAGCAGTTGATGGCGGTTTCTCGCGACGCGGCGGGCGTGGGATTGCCGCGCCATCCGGTCGAACACCAACTGCTGACGGGCGAACTGCCTTTGTTGTTGTCGATCGTGCGGCCCGACCATTCGCACAGCGAGGGTTGGCAAACGGCGGCCGTTGCGTCGCTGGCGGCCGGGATCGACGCGCTGTTGGATGGCGATGGGATGCCGCACGCGCGCGACCTGGCCATCGTTCGTTTGCTGTTGGCCTGCTGGACTCGCTGCACAGCGATCGGCGACGCCGCGGGGATGGATGCCTTGCCGGGCGACGCGCGATTGCAATACGAGTGGTTGGTGCGTCAAGCGATTCGGTTGACTCGCCACGATGGTTCTCCGATTCTGGTCGCGGACGAGGCGGCCTATCCGGCCGACCTATTCGCCGTGGCTTTGGAAAACGCCGGCGACCGAGCGGACATGGCGATGGCCGATTGCGTGCTTCCGCGGGGCAAGTATCTCGCGAAGCTTGCAGCCAGATCGGGCAACTTAATCGAAGCGCCCGAGCCGTCGATTTATTCGGGGTGGGCGGAAGTCGCCGTGATGCGTTCTGGGTGGAAGCGGCCCGATGAGTATTTTGCCACCACGTTCAACGGCCCGGAGTTGCACGGTGAATTGAGCGTCGGCAAGGCCCGTTTGCTGGCCGGGCAATGGGAAACGCGATTGCGTGTGGACGACAAGCCGCTGTCGATCGATTCCGAATGGGGCGAGTTGTGTTGGCATTCCGACGACGATGTGGACTATTTGGAGATTCAACAAGATTGGTCGCACGGCTGGAAGCTCCAGCGACAGATTCTGCTGGCTCGGCAGGATCGCTTCGTGCTGTTGGCCGACGCCGTGGTAGGTGAAGCGGTTGGCAAGATCGAATACGAAGTGACGTTGCCGCTGGTCGATGGAATCGAATTTCAGCCGGGCGAAGAGACCACCGACGGGGAACTGCACGGCCAGCGTGTGTTGGCCACGGTCTTGCCGCTGGCGTTGTCCGAGTGGCGATGCGACAGCTCGCGAGGCACGTTGACTCAGCAAGGTCGGGGTCTGACGCTTTCCCAGTCGATCTACGGCCAGCGTCTGTACGCACCGTTGTTTGTCGATTTGGTAAGCCGCCGGGCTGTCCGCGAGCGAACTTGGCGGCAACTGACGGTGGCCGAGCGATTGCGGATTCAGCCGCCCGACGTGGCGGTTGGATACCGTGTGCAGATCGGACGCGAGCAATGGCTGTTCTACCGCTCGCTGGCTCCAGCCGGCAATCGCACCGTGTTGGGACACAATCTGTCGAACGAATTCCTCGCCGCTCAGTTCGATGGCGACGGCGAAGTGAATTCGTTGGTGCAGATCGACACGGAGTAATCGTTTCCTCGCCTCGTGCCATGAGCTCGCAATCGCTTTCACGAATTTCGGAGAACATCGCCGCGCTGCGTGAGCGAATTGCGAGTGCCGCGGTTCGCAGCGGGCGCGTCGCGGCCGATGTCACGTTGGTGGCGGTTGTGAAGTATGTCGACGCGGATTTGACGCGGGCCGTGGTCGAGGCGGGCTGTTTTGACTTGGGTGAAAGCCGGCCGCAATCGTTGTGGGCGAAGTCGTCCGCGATCGACGATCCGCGCGTTCGCTGGCACATGATTGGCCATCTTCAACGCAACAAGGCGCGGCGCACGGCGGAGATCGCGTCGCTGATTCATTCGGGCGACAGCCTGCGATTGCTGAGCGAACTGAACCAGATCGGCCGCGCGATCGGACGTCCCGTGCCGACGTTGCTGGAAGTCAATATCTCGGGCGACGCGACAAAACATGGTTTCGCGCCGGATGATCTGGAACCGCACCTCGCGGACTTCGCGGCGCTGGAGCACGTAACGATTCGCGGTTTAATGGCGATGGCTTCGCTGGAAGGCGACGCGGACGACGCTCGCCGCGAATTCGCACGACTGCGCCAGCTTCGCGATCGTTTGCAAGTGAACTGTCCGCCACAAATCTCGTTGGCTGAGTTGTCGATGGGA
>JAWKTM010000066.1:0-40997 GCA_041399085.1 Pirellulaceae bacterium | reverse complement strand
TTTGGCGGCTCGCCTTTCCAGCGGCGATGGACCCACCAATACTGTTCGGGAGCCAATTGGATCGCGTCTTCCAGCCGGCGGTTATACCACTCGGTCATTTGGCGAACGCCGCCTAGATGCTCGGCCGGGATTAGCGGATCGGCGATGCCCGTGTGGCCCAACTCGAACTGCATCGGTCGATCCAGCCGGCGGTTGTAGATCACGGCCATCGGTGCGCCGCTGGTCAGCGTGAACAACGCCAAGGCCTTGTGACACGATGCGGGCCGCCCCAAAAAATCGACCCAGCAGCCTTTGGGGCCGGCGTATTGATCGGCCAGCAACGTCAGCAGACCGCCGGCCGCCAACACCTTTTCAACCATCGGCGCGCTGCCGTTCTTGGGCAACATGTACTGCCCCTTGGCTTCGCGAAACCGAGTGATGAAATCGTGCAGAAACGGATTATCCAACGGCCGAGCGATCGTGTACGGCCGAAAGCCGAACATGCCGGTCAGATAGCCGGCGATCTCGAAGTTGCCGTAATGCCCGGTCACGATCACACAGGGTCGCGAGTCGAGCATCGCGGAAACCAGCCCACGCGTGTCGCGAATCCGCACGTGCTCGCGCCAAGTGGTCTCGCCGATCGTACGCGGCGCATGAGCCACTTCGCAAACCATCAGAAACAAATGCTCCCACATCCGCCGCGAGAACCGACGCCGCTGGCCGACCGACAAATGCGGATACGTTTGAGCGATGTTGTCGTCCACCACCTTGCGACGCAGGCCGATCAGATCGTTGGCCACGTAGGCCAGCACGCACGCGATCGCATGGCAGCGCTCGATCGTGATCGCTTGCACGACCGCGATAAACGAACGCACCAAAACGTAAACCAGATAGTCGCCGATGCTAGATAGTTTCACCGAACCGAATGCCGCGACGCGCGAAAGGTGTGTGGAAGCCCGTGTTCGCGCGGATTGTCGCAACATCGCCGGAATCGGGCAACGGCGATTCGGCGGCGATTTCTGGGCCGCAAGCAAGCTGAGCAACAGAAATCGTTCGAGCGAGAACGAGGCGGTTCGATGACGACGCGAGACGTTCCGAAATGATTCACAAGCTCGGGTTGAGCGGCGCGAATGGAAACCCCGAGCGTCGTTTCCGAACGTCGACCATCGAGAGTGATGCGAGCGCGTGATCGTCCAAGTGCGAGAAAGTTTCAAGCGGAATGGGTGTCAACTCGAATTCGGCTTCGGGAACGCTGGGCTGATTCAACACGTTGATAATCAGGAGCACGTCGACAGGAGAAATCTGGTCGTCGTTATTGACATCCAACATCGCCAAGCCGGTTAGGTCGAGAGGCGTCGAGCTGCTGCCGAATCGGTTGATGAAATTGATGATTAACAACGCATCGATGGGGCTGATCTGGCCGTCGTTGTTCACATCGGTGGATGTTTGCGAATTGTGCAACGGGAAGATCGGTTTGGGCCCGCCACCGTTTGTTGTGCTGGCCGGGACGCGATACGGAAACCAATACCACCAGCCCGGCGTTTGCCACGGCGGAGGCGCGGAGACCACCGGTTTGGGAGAAAGGATTGGCAGCGGCGCGACGGGTTCCGTGACGACGATGTCGGGCGTGGCGCAAGACGTGGGTAGCCCTTGATCGAAAGCGCAGGTCACGGGCGTTTGGGATGGGTTGTTCACGACGACACCCACCGGCAGCGAAACGGTCGACGCCAGGAGTTCATAACGGATTGGCGGAAACGTCCCGTTTTCGGGCGTGCCGGCGTACACTTCCAGTCGGAACTGTCCCGCGGGAATCAGCACCGTAGGCGACGAATGCGTCTCGCCCGGGCGCGTGGCGATGCGGGCGAGCAGGCGATCTTGGGCGTCGTACACGGCCGCCCATATGGCGGTTTCCGGTCGAGGTTCGGGTGGCGAGTTTTCGTCCCAAACGGCGTTCAAGGCAAAGTGAACTAATCGCGAACCGGGAGATTCGAGGAGCTTGACGGCATCCGGCGCCTCGGCGGTCAACCGGCCCGCATCAAGCGTTCCGAGCTTCAGCCTGCTATCTACCAGCGTCCCGTTCACTTCGTAGCCGCCTGTACGAAATTCCGCTTCGGCGTTGGCGGCAAATACCCGAATGTACAGGCCATCCTCTGGACTCGCCTTGTCCACTTGCATGACGAAGCGGCCATCGCCATTGGCCAATATCGTTGCGTCGAGTGTCTCACCGCGATCGTTGACGGCTTCGGCTTGCGGGATCAAACCGCCGGGCGTGGTGGAACGAATCACCAAATTAAGCCGATTGCGTTCCTCGATCTGAATCGCGGGAGCGACCAATTGGAAGTAGTCGATATCGTCCGGACTGTCGATCGCACCCGCGGCTCGATAAACGATCAGGTTGTCCGGCGCGGGAGTAACAGGAACGGCGGTCGCGGCGGCCAACTGGTTGTTCGGTTGGTCGACATCGTTTTCGCGTTGGCGGCCGCCATGATCGTCGGTCGGTTCCGTCTCGACCAACACCGCGAACAGATTTTGCAGAGCTGCAATGTCCGAGGGGACGGGAGCCAGCACGCCACCGCCGCCATGGACGAACATCGGAGACGTGGGATCGTCGCTGTGCCCCAAGCCGAATACATGTCCCGCTTCGTGAAGCATCACCGAGCGAAGTTGGTCGAGATCGGTCCAAGCAATATCGGAGTTCAACACCACATCGCCAGCCCAAGGGCCGGAGACGAGGTTGTCGTGCGGCACGGAGAAGGCCGCCACGTTGGTGCTGAGCGGCGCGGCGACGACCCGAATATCGCCGAATCGCGAGTCTTCCTGCGTCGCGCCGTCGATCCCCAGCGGCTGGCCCCCGTCCTCCACCACGCGAATCGGCGCGGAGATCAAGTCGCCCCACACCGCGAAGGCGTCCTTGATCGCGGCTTGCCACACGGGACGCGAAGCCAGGTCGTCCAAAATCTCGAACAACCGGCTTTCCTCGCCAGCCACATCCGTCCCGTCGGGCGGAAAGCTGATGGTTAATCCAGGAGCGAAACTCAACGATGCCAACTCGCCGGTCAACATCGCGCGCGACTCCAGACGCTCGACGGTCAATCGCCGTCCGCGCCTGTTCCGGGAATGTCGCGAACCTCGCCTACGCATATTTGGATAAACAGTTGTTGGTGTGAAGCAAAACGAAACGTTCGGGGCTGCTTGGCCTGATTCGCATTAGCCGCAAGTCGGAAGGCGCCAGTCGGAAGGCGCCGAGCAACACGTTGCCGCAACTGGCGAACGATCCATCGTCGGATCGATCGTTCCCCGGCGACCATACCAGTTTATTTGCTTTCCGATAGGAGTCGATTTCGCCTTCCCCGTCCGCCGTAAATCTTTGAGAAAGTCGAGGCGAGCGAAAGGAACCTGAAATGCGTTGTCACGCGGATCCGACCAGCGATCCTTGCCGCCTCGGCATTACGGATTCGCGGGAGTGGAGAGCGATTCCAGCGTCTGCGACCAGGCGGGCAGCTCGCGCAACGAAGCTAGGTCAGGATCGCTGGAGGCAAGTTTCCGCAGTTGGGGATCGAGGGTTATTGCCTGGGCGAGAAGCTTTAAGGCGTCTTGCTGCCTTTGCTCGATTCGACGTTCCACCAGCGTTCGCTGTTCCGCCCCTTCCGTTTCGAGCGGCGTTTGATTCGACTCGTAAGCCTTCGCGGCCAGGGCATGGATGCAAGCCAGTTGGTAGGTCGCCATTCCGGCTCGGGGGCGATCCGAAATCGAACGAACCGTCTCGTTCACATCAGCGGCCTCTTGCAAGGCCTCGCTTATTCGTCCGGCACGAGCGAGCAGGACGCCGCGACTGGCGACGAAGTGCGGTTCGGTCGGCGCGATCGCGATGAGCCGATCGAGCAGGGCCAGTGCTTGATCGATCTCGCCTGAATACTCCGACATCACATGTGCCAAGTTTTGCAACGCGGCGATGTTGTTCGGATTGACGGCGAGGGCTTGCTCAAAGTCTCGTCGCGCGCCGGTGGGATCGTTTTCCGAAAGACGTGCGACTCCGCGAACAACCCAGCCGATGTCGTCGTTCGGCGTCAGTCGCAATCCAGCCTTTCGGTCCGATGTCGCGTCGTCGAGCTCTCCCGCTGCCGTTCGATACTCCGCGCGGAGCAGCCACAATCGTGGCTCGTTCGGCGCCAACCGCAGGGCCGCCGAAACATCGTCGATCGCTCCGGGCAAGTCGTTGCGGGCCCGCCGTGCCAATGCCCGATTCCAAAGGGCGACGAGCAACGATTTTGGTGGCTCGCCCGTATCGATGTGGCTGCTCGGCGAGTCCACTGAATTTCCGATGGCCAATGCGGACGTGAAATCAGACTCCGCTCGCGCGAACTCCTGTTGCGACAGACGGCAAACGCCGCGTTGCAAATAGGGCCAACCAACATCCGGGCGAATTGCCACGCACATCGTGTAACACTCGGCAGACTCGTCCCATCGTTCGGCGTCAGCCAGCAAATTTCCAAGGCTGAACCAGGCGTTCCAGTCGCGCGCGCGTCGGACACGATTTGCCGCAGTCGCTCGATGGCTCGCTCACTTTCGCCTTCGGCGGCCCAATCGACCGCCTGCAAATAGGCATCGAACGCCGGCGCGTTTGCCTGACCTTCGCGCGTCAGCGCCAGCCACTCGGCCGCACCTTGTTCGTCGCCTGCGCTTTCAAGAATCTGGCTCGTTGCCGCACGACGGCTTGCGGCGCGTCGCCCGGCGATTTTGAACTTGCCGCTAACGAGTTCCAAGAAATCGCCTGATGCCACGCGGCCTCGCGCGTCGTCTCATCCGCCGCTATGCGCGGCCCGCTGGGCGTGTCCAGCAGCCAACAAGTAGGCGAGTTGGGCTCGGGCTAGTTGCAATCGCGTCTGCTCGTCCGCGCGTATGTAGCGGCTGCTGGTGGCGATCATCGACTCGGCCGAAGCAAACGCCCGCTTTGCGAATTCGAGCTGGCGTTCCAACTCGGCGGTGGGAAGCCCCGGCACGTTCAACGCCGCCGTTGCGTCGGTGGTGGTCGACTCCACCTGTTCGACCGCCTTCAATGCTGCCGCACGCCGCAGCGACTCGCGTCCCGACCACCATGCGGCTCCGATCGCGAAAAGTAGAATCCCCGCCAATGCCGCGAGCATGGCGCCGGAACTGAGCCGCGGATGACGCCGACTCCACTTGGCCAACCGCTCGCGAGGCGAACGATCCTTGGCATGACGTAGCGGGCGGTGCTCCAGGTGTCGCGTTAAGTCATCGTGCAGTTCGACGGCCGAAGCATACCGATGGCGTCGATCGGGCTCAAGCAGCGTTCGACGATCGCGGCCAGTCCCGGAGAAACGCCTTGCGCCATCTTCCGTAGCGATGGGGCGCGCGCTGTCGCTCGCGCCGCAGTGTCTCGATCCCAAGCTGCGAACCGTCAAGCTGATCCGCATAAGGCCGACGCCCACTCAGCATTTCAAACAGAATCACACCCAGTGCAAACACATCGACACGTTGATCGACGGAACCGTGCCCCGCGAACGCGTCCAACTGTTCGACTGGCATGTAAGGCGCCGTGCCGCCGATCAATGCCGACGGCAACCCCGCGGCTAAATCGTCGGCAAGATGGAAGTCCAGCAGCAGCGGTTCGCCTTCTTCGCTCAGCAAGACGTTTGCCGGTTTCACATCGCGGTGGATGATGCCGCGTTGGTGTGCGTGAGCCAAGCCGGCGGCGATGCGAGCGCTGATCCAAACCGCCGTCTGAACCGGGTCAAGCCGCGCTAGTTGGGTCATTGCCGCGTCCCGCCGAAGTCCTGGCGCTGCGGTTGCGTCGCGATCCGCGAGACTCCTGCGCGCGGCGTCGGCCTGCGGATCGCCGACGACCGACATGCCGTCCGGCGTAACCTGCGTTGCGTTCGCTTGGTTGGCCAAGGTGGAAACCAATTCGCGGCCCGAACCGATCGCGGACGACGCGCCCGAATCTTGCTGCATTAGTTGAGCCAAGGTGGTTCGTCCCAACAACGGCATGCAAACCAGTTGTAGCTCGCCCGCCGTGTGGAGCGAATAAATCGGCATGATGTTCGTGTGGCGAAGTCTCGCCATGCGCTGTGGTTCGGCCGATCGTCGCGCGGTCGCTTTCAATGCAACCGGTCGCCCGGCCAACTCGGGCTGACGCGCCAGGAAGACGCGGCCGAAAGCACCACGCCCCAATTCCTCCAGCAATTCGAAGCCGCAAAGTGATTCGCCGGCAGAAGGCCAACGCAATCGTTCCGCCCGCTGCTTCAACGAATCCGCCGTCGCGTTATTTCTCGTCGCCCCGAGTTCTAACGACGGCCATGCTTTTACGTCGATGCGGAACCGCTGCTCATAGTCAGTTCGTTCGACCGCCTCGCCGTTGGCACGTCGCAACCGATACTCCTCGAACGCCATGGCGGCTCTCGCATCAGCATCATCGAAGGCTGCGGGGGCAAGCGATCGATAAGAGTCCAGCGAAAACTCTTCGTTGCGCGAAGACCGCCATTCCAAGTCCACTCGCACCAACTCGGCTGCAATCTCGACATGCCGCGGATGTTCAGTCGGCGGCAAGTAATGTTCGAGTTCAGCCGCACCGTGCGCCAACGCGGCTTCATACGCGGCAACAAACGCTTCTAATTCCGCTTCGACGGATAACGAACCGGTATGTTCGATCGGAGCTTCGGACATCAATCGGCCTGCAATGTCTTGTTCAGCCGTTCGCGGAAAGCCTGCAGAGTGCGTTCGACGGATCGCTTGGAGCGTTGAGTCCGCTCGGCAATCTCATTGACTTCGCAGCCCTCGATCCGCAAGGCGATCATTTCGCGCTGCGACTCGGGCATCTTTCCAAGCAAATCGTCAATTGTCATCCGCAGCGTGCGAAGCGCGCGCTCGTCGTCGCTCGTTTCCGTATCCACGTCCGCCAGCGGCCCGGTTTGATCGACGTTTCGTTTTGCCGCTCGATGGAATTCTCCCCAAGCGCGAACCTTATTCAGCGCGATCACCAATAACAGTTTCCAAAGCTCGTCGCCTTCCGGGATCTGGTAATGCCCCTGGGCCGCACGGCGAAAAAAGGTGCGAAACACTGACTGCACCACATCTTCCGGATCGAACCTCGTTGCCAATTGCGATCCCGTTTGACGCTCTGCCAGCCGAGCCAAACGCCTGGCATATCGCAGATACAGGGCCGTCGCCGCATCTTCCTCGCCTCGCCGAAAACGGCTTAGCAACGCTGCGTCCGAACTCACGGTCTCAGGGTCAATTGGCGGATCAGGAGCATTCGACATGGCATATCTCGGAGGAGAGGTCTGGAAGGAGAGTCGGTTTGCGGGCACAAGTCCGCCAGAAATCCCCAGCAAATACGCGAAATGGTTTTTCTTTGCGGGGTCGCAATTTCTTTGGCGGTTCTGCGACGCGAACACCACTCTCGAATGTGAACGCCGATTCGCGGCACGACCAGACCGCTGCCCAGCAGGGCTATCAAGAACTCGTTCAATCCCGATGTTTTGCTCGTTCACTTTTCGCCAGGAGTTGCCAATGTCCACCCGATCTCGTCGCCGACTTTTTCTGGAATCTTTGCAGGCTCGCCTACCCTTATCGGCTTCGCCCTTCGAGCCGAATGACATCGCAGAGACCGAAGGTTCGGCGGAAATTGCAGTGGAATCGTCCCATCATCATAAAGCGGAGCGGGCGGACGTAAACGACGATTCAACTGTAAGCCCGGTCGACGCGCTGCTGTTGATTAACGCCTTGAACCAATCGAACGCGGCCGGCGCCGCCGCCGTCGACGCGGTCATGTTCGACGTGAACAACGATGGATTGTTCTCTCCAGCGGATGTTATGAGCGTGATCAGCCGGCTGAATGAAGACCAACATGGACTGAACGATGATCCGGCAACTCATGACGCGAACGACGACAAAGGCGTTGACGACCCAGCGACTCACGACGTGAACGATGACAAGGGCGCGGACGACGATGACTCGTCCGATGACGATCGGAATCGTGGGCGGGGCGCCGACGACAATCGCAAGGATGATCGCGGCAGCGACAACAAAACGGACGGTGATTCCCGGCGAGGACGTGGAAGAGGCCGTGACTAAATAAGCTTGGGCGAGGCCGGCGCCGTGTGGCCGTGAGGGCAATTCGAGCCATGTGCCCTGAGGCCGCTCGGCGTCCCTTCCATTCTCCGGGAGCCCGCCTGCCGCGCTCCACCGTCGGCAACAATTCGACTCGAAGGTTGTAACAGCGATTGCCGGGCTTGCAACATCCGCTGTTCCCTTCGGGTCGAATCGCCCCGAGGGCTATTTCTTCGCGGTTGCCTTGGCCTTTAGCGTCGGGTCGGACTTGAGCGGCAATTGAACGGCTCGCCCGGTCTCGGCCGCTTTGTAGATCGCCAAGATGATTTCGACGCTGCGGCGGCCTTCATGTCCGTCGACCGCTGGCTTTGTTCCTTTTTTGATCGCGTCGACCACGTTCTTGAACATCATCGCGTGGCCGTGGTGACCGATCGCCGCCGGATCGGCCGCGCCGCCGCCCGTTTGCGTCTTGCCCCGCATCCGTTCGAGCAACGCTTCGTCCGCCTTGGTTTTCTTGGCGAACTCCCACATCTTGATGTCTTCCTCTTCCAACACGGCCGATCCTTCCGAGCCGTGAATTTCGATCCGCTTGAGCGCGCCCGGAAAAGCGGCCGTGGTGGCTTCGATCACGCCGAGCGCCCCGTTCTCGAATCGCAACGTCGCCATCGCCACGTCTTCGACTTCGATCCGCTCGTGAGCCAGCGTGGCCGTGTGAGCCGAAATCTCGACGACCGGGCCCATCAACCAAGTCAGCAAATCGACGCTGTGAATCGCCTGGTTCATCAACGCGCCGCCGCCGTCCAGCTTCCAAGTGCCTCGCCAAGCGCCGCTGTCGTAATACTGTTGCGTGCGGAACCATTTCACATAAGCGTCGCCGACCGTTAGCCGCCCAAAGCGACCTTTGTCGACTGCCTTCTTGATCAGTTGTGACGATTCATGGAACCGCGACGGGAAGATCGTGGCCAGCGTAACGTTGTTCTTTTCGCAAGCGTCGATGATCGCGTCGCATCGCTTCAACGTCACTTCCAGCGGCTTCTCGACAATCACATGCTTGCCCGCTTTGGCGGCCGCGACGGCCGGCTCCATGTGAGCGCCGCTGGGCGTGCAGATCGTGACGATATCCACATTGGGATCGGCCAGCATGGCGTCCAGGTCGTGATACGCCGTGCAGCCTTGAGCCTCGGCGAAGCGATCGGCGGACGCGGGAAACATGTCGAAGCAGGCCGCCAGCTTGGCTCCACGAATGTCGGCGATCGCCTTCGCATGAAAGTTGGCGATCATCCCGCAACCAATAATCCCAAACCCGTTGGCCATCGTGCACAAGCTCCCAGCGATAAGCGGCGTCGAATTTTCCCGAAAAACGCCGCTGCAAGATAAGCCAACAGCCAGGGTTGTTCTAGTGCCGGTTCGGCGGTGGTTCGCCCGCGAAAGCGAGCGGCAGATGAAATATACGAGCACGCAGCGCCAGCAAGTGAATTCGTCGACTCACTCACTCGCTCGCGCGTCGCGATCGTATTTCGGTGAACGGGCGGAAGAGCTGAAACGCAAGGACGCGAAGCGCGCGAGGACGCAAGGGCGGAAGAGACGCGAACGGGAAGTAGGTTTTGCGACACCGGATGGCTTCACGCGCCGCTTACATCCTCTTGCGTCTTGGCGTCCTCGCCTTTGCGTTGCCTTCTTCAATGCGAGCGGCAGATGGAAATATACGAGCACGCAGCGCAAGCAAGTGAATTCGTCACTCACTGCGATTCACTCGCTCGCGCGTCGCGCTCGTTTTGGGCTAGATTCGCATCTGCCGGTCGCCTTGTGGCCGGCAATAATATCGTCGCGCGCGACATTGCTTGACAGCACGCCGGGGGGGAAGCAAACTCGAACAAGCACGCTACGGCATTCCGCCACTAGCTTGTAGGCGACCCGAATCGCATCGCCGATCAACAGTCGCCAGCTTCGCTCTGCCGATCGCCTCATCTCGCTGGAGCCCTCGATGTCTCGCCCGTTTAACGACCGGTTCCTGGTCAATACAAATCGCCGCGTATCGGCCATCACGACGCTGTCGCCGATGCATTGGTGGCCGTCGTTCAAGCTTCGAGTGGTCTTTTTTCTCCGGCAATTCGGATGGTTTACCGAAAACGCCGACAGCCTCAAGCGGTTGTCGTTCATCCACTTCGCCCGCTGGGTCATCATCCGCCGGAACTCATTCCCGCGGCTCGACCGATCGCAGCCGATGGAAGATTTGAAGTACGACTACCTGCTGTTCTGCAGCAACTTCAACGGCACCTGGGATCAGTACATCGACGCTTTCTCGCACGCGATCCCGATCGGCATGGATCGCGCCTTCGGGTCGTCGGTCAAGTATCCCGGTTCGATCCCCACGACGCCCTTCAAACACTACATCCGCGCGAATCAGCTCGACACGAACTATTACTACTCGGCCTATCCACACGCCACAACCAACGACGTGAAGCGAGCGTTGGATTTGGCTGCCAAGTTTCAGGACTTCGCCGCTCGTGCCCGCACGATGACGCCCACCGAATTTCAAGAAGAGTATGAGTTGTTCTTGTATGAAGTGCAGAACGATTTGGGCGCCAGCGGACCTTAGTTAACCAATCACCGGGGCCGGGAGATGTGAAGCCATGCCGAACCGCAGTGGTCAAGCTTACGGATTGACGGCGCTGTCGCCGATCATTCGCGACACCGGCCGCACGCCGGCCCATGAGACCGAGATTCGCGAGTTCCTCGGTTCGCTGGATCGCGAGGGAAACAGCCCATTCTCTAAGATCCCGACGATGCATTTGTGTCGTTGGACGGTGATCGACGATGTGCCTTATCAAGCCCATCCGGCTCACGAAGAGCATTTGAAGTCCAAGTACTTGATGTTCACGGCCAACTTCGATGGCGATCGAGATACGACGTTGGCATTGATGGCCGAACACATTCCCGACACGCTCAACGCCATCTATCGGCACTGTGTGGGATTCGAACCGGTGGGCGTCGGCAACTCGCAGGCGTTCTGCCGATACATCGCGCGTTGCCAGATCACGACGTCGCTGTTCTTCGCCGATTATCCCGACGCGCGGTTGAGCGACGTGCTGCGAGCCTTGCAGCTTCAGCGCGAATTCGTGCCGATGATGGCGCGGCTGCAAGGCCAATCGCCGGCTCAGGTCCAGCAACAATTTCTGGCCTTCGCCGAACGCATGCAAAACGCCCCGATTCCGCGCCCCGGCACGATGTAAGGACTCGTCCGCGAATAAATTACCGAGGGATTACAAAACAACGCCTCTTTTCCTTGCGGGCAGATAGAACCGGGAGCTTCCATGGCCGAGCTCGATTTGAACGACATCCAAGGCAACATCATCAAGGGCTATCGCTATCCGTTCGCCCGCTACACGTTCGTGCAGTTCATCAACGGCGACGCCGGCCGCGAGCTGTTGCAGGCGCTGACGCCGCACGTGACGACGTCGGAGCAGTGGGCTTACGACGACGCGGGCCAAATGATCAAACCCCCGTGGACGCTCAACATCGGCTTTACGCATCGCGGCTTGGCGGCGCTCGATGTGCCGGCCGATTCGCTGGTCACGTTTCCGATCGAGTTTCAGGAAGGCATGCGAGCCCGGGCCCGAACTTTGGGCGACGACAACGCCAGCGATCCGAGCCGCTGGGACTTGATGTGGCGCGACGATCGATACGACAAGGTCCACGCTTGGATCGGCATGAGCGCGCTGAGCGCGGCCGACAGTGACGCGGCGACCGTGTGGTTGCGGCAGCGAATCGAAGCGGTTCGAGGCGTCGTGGAGCTCGGCTCGCAACAAGCGGCTTCATTTCCAGGTGCGACGGAGCATTTCGGCTTTCGCGACGGCATCAGCGATCCCTACGTGAAGGGCACGCCCTATCCACAGGGAACGCGGATCGGCAAGATCAGCGAGAAGGGCTGGGAACCGCTGGCGGCTGGCGAATTCTTGCTCGGTCACGCCGACGAAGCACAAGAGACCGCGACCAGCGTGAAGCCGCTGTCGCTGGCACGCAACGGCACGTTCATGGTCTATCGCAAATTGCACCAGAACGTGGCGTCGTTCCGCGAATTCCTGCGGCTGGAAGGCGCCAAGTTCGGCAACCCCGAATTGTTGGCGGCCAAGCTGGTCGGCCGCTGGAGAGACGGTACGCCGCTGACGCTTTCGCCGGATTGCCAGAATCCAGCGACGTTGTCCGACAACACGTTTACCTATGCGGACGACCCCGACGGCGAACGCTGCCCGCTGTCGTCTCACATCCGACGCATGAATCCGCGCGACGGTTTGGGATTCAATGGCGTGTTGACCAACCGCCGCCGGATCATTCGCCGCGGACTTCCTTACGGCGAACTCATCCCGCCCGATTCGCCCGGCGATGACACGGGCGAGCATGGTGTGATCTTCATGGCGCTGAATGCCAGCATCGAGCGGCAATTCGAGTTCGTGCAGAACTCGTGGGTGAACAACGGCAATAGCTTCGGCCTGGGCAAGGACATGTGCCCAATCACGGGCAGCCACGACGGCGATGGTCGCTTCGTCATCCCGGGCACGAAACGCGACGATGGGACCGTCACGCCGCCGTATGTCGTGACCGGCTTGCCGCGATTCGTCGAAACTCGCGGCGGCGACTATTTCTTCCTGCCCAGCGTCACCGGCCTTCAAATCTTGGCCAACCGCCGCGTCGATATGCGTTGATGCTTGGTGAAAATTGAACGCTTAGAGTGCCTGGGG
This sequence comes from Pirellulaceae bacterium, assembly GCA_041399085.1. GTDB lineage: Bacteria > Planctomycetota > Planctomycetia > Pirellulales > Pirellulaceae > JAWKTM01. The sequence goes on along the minus strand of JAWKTM010000066.1, from coordinate 28,209 downwards.
CGCAAAGTGCCTGGGTTCGAGCGAAGCGAGCCCCCAGGAGTTGGGCATTTGGAGTGCTCCGCCTTATCGGAGCTTTCTTTTCGATTCACCCTTCCCGACAAGGCTTGGCGGCCACGCGAAAATTTTCCCGTCTTTCAACTTTCTTGTTGCAATTCCACGCTGAATCCGTAATCATTCAGCCATCAGAGAGGCAGGCACCCGACTCGGCGGCATTCGTAGCCGCCACGTTGATCTCGTCTACGACGGAATTCTCTCGTCGAAACGGAGGTGGGTGTCGATGTTTGCAAGGCAATGTGCTGCGCCGTTGTTGGTGAGCCTATGGTTCGCCTGCGAGGCTTATGCGGAAGAGAAAGTTCGAAGTTTCCCACTCGCGGAAATTAAACCAGGCGTGGTGATCGCGGCCGCTTCGTTGGCGGAAGGCAAAGCCGCGATGACGCAACGCGACGAGTTCATCGCGGCGCTCAGCGACTTTGATCGCCAAGCGCGCATGCGGTCCGTTGATCGCGTGACCGAAGTTCAGTTTCTTGAATTCCTGGCCGGGCAAGTGTTGCCGTGGGACCACTCGGAACGAAGTGTGTTGCGAACGACGTGTCAGAGTCTGTCGCAGCGGCTAAGCGAATTCGATGTGCCGTTGCCCGACAAGGTGCTGCTCGTGAAGACGACCGGCGCGGAAGAAGGCTGTTACTGCTACTGTCGCGGCGACAACGCCATCATGATCCCGCGGCGGATCGTCGAATCGCAGCGTTCCAGCCTCGAGCGGCTCATCCTTCGGCAACTGTTCCATATCAGCTTGCGGCATCGGCCGGAGATGCGCGACCAATTGTATGCACTTGTCGGCTTCGTCCCGTGCGCGCCGCTACGATTGCCGTCGCATATGCAGTGTCGCCGAGTCACGCATCCCGACACGCCGTGCATTCGCCATTGCTTGCCGATTCAATCGTTTGGCCGGCAATGCTATGTGACACCGCTGCTGGTCACCTCGGTCGAGAAATTCTCTCCGCAAGTGGGTCGCATGAGTCGTTACGTCGATTTTCGGTTGCTGCCGATCGACGTCGTTAGCGGCTCGCGTGATCAAGCGCCAGAGTTCATGGAGAGCTTCTTCCTCGACGCGGAAGCCGTACCGGAGTTCTTCGATCGCACGACGATGAACACGATGAACGTCAGCCACCCTGAACAGATCCTGGCCGACAACTTCGTGCATCTGGTCAGAGGGACGAAGCGGCTGAACGCGCCGGAGTTGGTGTATCAACTCCGGGCGTACTATCAGCGTTCGTCGCAACCGATGCTTGCCACCAAACAATGACCTCGGCCGGCTCGCTAGGCGTCGCTCCGATGCGAACTTCCAATCGCAGCCCGTAAGGCTGAGCTTCGGCCACTTTCACCGACGACGAGGGCCCGGCGATCACCTTCGCTTCGACCTGAGGCGCCGATTCCAACGACGGGCAGAAGGCCACATGCAACGAAACGGTTCGTTGTCCCGCGGCGACGTTCGCTCGCAGATGCCCCCAAGCTCGTTCGCCAGCTTGTGTGCGTTCGCGAGACTGTTGCTGAATCAGTTCGGTCAGGGACGCGAAGTCGACGATCGGCGCGGTGGCCATCTCATCGGCCGCAACGACGCTCGTCACGTCACATGAATTCGCCTCCGCTATTTGCGACGGCGAGCTATCGTCCGATTGCGAACGCGTCAACGGCCTTCGCGATTCAGCGCGAAACAGCCATATCAAACAACTCGTCTCGACAACCAGGCCGATCGCCCATATTCCGGCCACGGCCGAACGGTTCGAGGCCAGTTCCGCCGCGGCGCTGGCGGCGAAAACAGCAGTCAGCAACAGACCGCCATGCCGCAGCCAGCCATGCGCCCTCCAGCTTGTCCGAGTCCAGCTCAACGAATGCGACGGCTGACTTGCCGCAAGCCGAGTTACTCGGTCCGTTGCCACATGCAACGCAGCTAAGCCGATCGCCGCCGATCCGCAGACGGCGAACAACGGCCAAGCTCGCGGGGCGGACGCAAATCGCTCGATGACGCTCCACCGCACCGCCATTGTCGCGGCCACGATCAAGAGCGACGCAATGCAAACGTCCAGAATGAAGAATCGAATCCGAGCCAGGGACGGAGCCGACCAGCGGGATCGCTCCGCCGGCCGATCCAGCCAAACCTTGGCCGGCGATGGAAACGGCCAGACTTCTCGCCCTCGCCATGCGCCAGCCACCTGACTCTCCTCGGTAAGCTGTCGTTCGCTAGGTCGACGCTAAGGCCATCCCCGCCGCTTCCGCCAGCTCGGTGGCCCGCTCCGTCGATTCCCAAGTAAACTCGGGCTCGCTGCGACCAAAGTGACCGCCGGCCGCCGTCTTGCGGAAGATCGGCCGTCGCAAGTCCAGATACTTGATGATGCCGCCGGGCGACAGCGGGAAGAACTCGCGAACCACTTCGCACAGCCGCTCGTCGCTGACCCGCCCAGTCCCCATCGTATCGACGTTCACGCTGACCGGATCCGTCACGCCAATCGCGTAAGCCAATTGCACTTCGCAACGATCGGCCAGCCCCGCGGCCACGATGTTCTTGGCCACATGACGAGCCATATACGCGGCACTGCGATCCACCTTCGTCGGATCCTTGCCGCTGAAAGCGCCGCCGCCATGCCGGCCCCAGCCGCCGTACGTGTCGACAATGATCTTCCGACCCGTCAATCCGCAATCGCCATGCGGACCGCCGGTAACGAATCGGCCTGTCGGATTGATGTGATACTTGATGTCCGCGTGATACAACTCCGCCGGCAACACCGACTTGATGATCTCGTTGGTCACGAACTTGCGAATCTCTTCGTTCGACACCGACGGCGCGTGTTGAGTTGAAACGACCACCGTGTCGACTTGTACCGGACGCACGCCGTCGTAAGCGATCGTTACTTGGCTCTTGCTGTCCGGTCGCAGCCAGTTCACTTCACCGCCAAAGCGAGCTTCGTTCAACCGATTCAAAATCCGATGCGACAGCGCGATCGGCGTCGGCATCAACTCTTCCGTTTCGTTGCAAGCAAAACCGAACATCAACCCCTGGTCGCCTGCGCCGATCTCCTTGCCTTGATCCGAGTTCTCGTCGACGCCCTGAGCAATATCGGGACTCTGACGATCGATCGACACCATCACGGCGCAGGTGTCGGCATTGATGCCCATCTCATCGTCGGTGTAACCCACTTCCCGAATCACGTCGCGAACGACCTGCTGATAATTGATCTGCGACTTCGTCGTGATTTCGCCAGCGATCAAGGCCAACCCGGTCGTGACCAACGTCTCACACGCCACGCGGCTGAGCGGATCGCCGGCCAACAGAGCGTCCAAAACGCCGTCCGAAATCTGGTCCGCCAGCTTATCGGGATGTCCCATGCTGACCGATTCACTGGTAAACAAATACTTGCCTGAAGCCACAGCTTGCTCCTTCAAAAACGGCCGAACCAGTAAGGCTCGGCAAAATAGAAAACCCTTATCGCGGTGCGAACGGCCGATTATACAAGCAAAATTCGCAACGTCACAACCGCACCTTGCCGTTGCCCGGCCCAGCCTAAGAACCCGCCCGCAAACAAGTTATCAAGTTCTTTTGAAGCGGCAGGGCGGAAGCCCTCCGGTTTCGCGGCACCGAACGAATCGCCCCGTTCCGCAACAACGACAGACAATTTTCGGACAGATCCTAAGCCGCGTTTCGCGACGGGGTAGCGTCAGCCGTCTTAACCGATTTGTCCCACGCAGCCGCGGGTCTCGTCCCCCGAGCCGCTTCGAGCGACTCCAGCACCAACCGAGCCTTCACCGGCCGGCTATAACTCGTCTCCACCACGCGACGCCCCGCAGCGCCCATTCGACGAAGCTCATGGCGTCGGTCGGTTTGAGCCATGATCGCGTTAGCCATCTCGGACGCGTCGCCCGACGCAATACAAATACCGCAGCCAGCCTGTTCGACGATCCTGGCCGCCTCTCCTTCGACAGCCATCAACACCGGCTTGCTCATCGCCATGAACTCGAACAGCTTCGAGGGAATCACCGTCCGAAACACCGGATCTAGCCGCAAATGAATCACCGGCAAATCAAACGCCGCAAGATAACCGGGCATCTAGCGAAGCCACTTCAGACAAGTGACTCAGGCTGCCGCCAACTCTCTTTCGTCAGCTTGCCGCCTGCTGGGGAGCGGTAAGCCTCGCTCTCGCAACAAAGTTCGGTAGTACTGGAAAAGATTTTCCCAGACAAGCGATTGTGAGAAGTGTTCCCGTACCCACTGTCGCCCCGCCAAGCCGTGACTCCTTCGCAGCGACGCGTCGCTCAAATAGCGTAAGAGCGCTTCCTGAAACTCGTCAGTCATGTCGGGTGAAACAAGCGTGCCGGTCTTATCATCAACGACGGCGTCGCGAACCCCCGTGACCCGATACCCAACGACCGGAACCTCACATGCCGCTGCCTCAAGCGGCGCGTTGGGCATTCCTTCTCGGCGCGAAGGAAACGCAAAAACATCCATTAAGTGATAGTACGAACTCGAGTCAGGAACGAATCCGGTTTTAACGATTCTCTGGTGCGACTCAATGATACGTCGAACCTCATTGCCGACCGAATCATTCGACTCATAATCTCCCACCAACAATAAGAAAAGTTTGGGAACACTTTCTTCGCAACGACGAAAGGCCGCAACCAACTCCGAGATGCCTTTGTCTCCTGTAATTCTCCCAACGAATCCAATAACGAGCGCATCCAACGGAATACCTAGCTTCTCACGCAACCGATCTACTTCCGGCGATCGTTTCATCTTGCGAGTGTATCTCTCCAAGTCAATGCCGTTCGAAGCCCCCTGGCCTAGAGTCACCGTCTTCTCGGGTCCGGTCAGTCCTTCCGCAACATATGCGTCCCGCAGACTGTGACTCACGCAGATAACCCGGTGCGCGCAACACGATGCGGCTCGTTCGGCCCCCCAAAGTATTCGGCGTTTAACTCCTGCGCATGTCTCAAGTCTCAAGCCCCGTAGCGTGTACAATCGAATTGGCGTATTAACGATTCTGGCCGCCAACATACCTAACAGCCCAGCCTTTGGGGTTCCCGCATTAACAATTGAGGGAGACAGTCGGCGGAGGTGCCTGGTAATCCGTGCAAGCGACTGGCAGTCCTTCCAGGGATCCATTTCCCTGCTCATTACCTCCGATATCATTTCTGCTCCATCGCAATCAATCAACTGCCGATAAACATCGACCGTGCCCTCCTTTTCACAAGGGGGCGACGCGACAACGCTCACGCGGAACCCTCGCTCGCGCATATAGCCTATCTGCCCTGCAAGAAAACGTAGACTCATCGCGTTCGTCGTGATGTAAACAATCCGCGGCAAAGCATCTGCCATTGACCAAGACTCCACTTTATGCAGCTCGCCTAGGCTGGGACATCTGTGGGTTGTTAGCGATTTCAATGCAATCCGACCACACGCAATGATACTCGAACGACATTGCGTATGTCGTACCGCTCGAGTACCCGACGCCGAAGCCTCTTGACGCAATTCACAGTCCCCGGCCGGGGGCGACCCGAGCAATTCAACCGTCCGACGAGCGATCCCTTCAATGTCGCCCGGGCGCGCGACATGCCAGCGTCGCCGAGGATCTCTTCACAATCTCCCAGACGTAGCGACGCAGGACCTCGCAGCCATCGCCTCTGCCTTAATGCGCCGGAGCTTTCCGTGTAAGACGGGGAGATCAATACGTCCAACGAAGGGAGTGGCAGGTTCAAACATCCTCCCCGTGTCCCAGCATTGTAACTCGCTCGTCGAGCCCGAGGTCACGTCTCCACTTAGCTAACACGGTTTCCGCTGCCTATTTGCTCACCGACCATCATGAATCTGGCGTCCGACAATGCTTGATGATCTCCGCTGCCGCCCGAGGAAACGAACGCTCCTTTGGCGATGGATGAGCGCCCACCATTCTGTACGATGGGCGCGTAGAGATAATGACACCTGTAGCTCATGCCGAACTCTCTCCCGATGGCAATACGATTGGGCGCAAAAATGCGGTAAACGAATCCGTTAACTGTTGAAACGGATCTCGCGTAGCCCAACTTCACATGAGCCTTGGATCGCAGGAATTACATACGATACATGGGGAATTTTTTAGGGACAGTGAGGCGTGCACGCCTTTGCAATAAAGCGGGTGCGCCGAGAGTGTCCCCTTCCTGCCAAGTCATCACTATGCCGAACATCTTACACGATAGGTTGGCCTGGGTTATGACAGGTCCGCAGCGACGCAACGAAATCCGAGTGATACATCCATGTCTGAATAATGTCTGGTTGGTAACCACTGATTCGACGGCCAGTTGCATCCACAAACGGATGTCAAAAATCTCTAAGCGCCCCTAAATCCCAGCGCCAGCCTCGACTTCAACCCCAAATCTTTTATTCTCGCCCCATGGGTGACCAAGATCGCGAAGTGACACTGGACATTTCGTGCTGAAAGATGCCGCCATCGTATTTCAAAGTTTGTAAAGCATCATCTCCGCTCCACCGACAGCGGGCATTAGTAATGATGTGCAGAACTTTACGATTCATCCGGACAACCTCATATTCGCAGTACTCAAGGAATGCGGTGCCTGTGATGACGCCCATTTTCCACTCTAGCTGTCATCGGGCGTGCCCAACCAGAACTGGTGAACGACGCGAACCGCGCATGGATCGAGACAGTAGAACTGTTTTTCGACGAGCACGCACAATCCAGTTATGCGGAAGTGGCATGAAGCCCCGGGATACTCTACCAGCAACCGTCGCATCCAACCAAGATTGAAACATGAGAACCGCCCAGAGGCGGGCCGACGCATCTATTTCAATTGGTATTAGGCGTTGCCATGTGTTCTGAATGACAGCCGCGTTTAAAAACCGTCGTTTCTGATCCGATCCTCCTGAGATTAAAGACTCGGCCCAGTCACGCAATGGTCCCCGCAACCAGTTCCAAGATTGGTACCCCAAAACCTTTTTCTGTCATCACGTTGTTGTGGCACAAAGAATAGCAATGGCTGAAGAAGCTACTGCTTGACCATTTCGCCGCAATAAATCTCATGGCAGCCGCGTGGAAAACTCGACTATACGATGATCCAGCAGTACGCTCGCGACCTCAAGCTACTGCCATTGTAGCACGGTCAACTGACCAAAAATATCGTCGGGTAGATAAGTCTCTCCGTCTATTGTCATCATTCGACGACGGGAAGTCCTTAATACTTGCGGCGCATCAAACGGACTACCAGACCGCCGAGGTAAGCACACGACCTCCTCAGATGCGCGCCAGCGTGACATCATTCGACGATAAATATCATCCGGACTAATTGGCAGTAGCTCCGCTGCCAAATCTAATTTGCGACCGATTGTTCCTTTCTCACTCTTCATTGCCGATCGGACCAGAGCCAAAGCGCCGCTGGCGCCTCGGCGAACGGATTTCGGCAAGCTCAGAAATGGAAGCAATTGCTCGCAAGCTTTGTAGCGTTCATAACCACCAAATAGCTCGTCGCCGCCATCTCCAGACAGACTCACGGTTACGTGCTTTTTGGCTAGTTGTGCGACAAGGTATGTGGGAATCTGGGACGAGTCGGCAAACGGCTCGTCGAATATCTGAGGGATCAATGGTATCGTGTCGAGAGCCATTTGAGCTGTCACACAAATGTCGACATGTTCTGTCCCCAGGAATTGCGCTACGTTGCGAGCGTGCCTTGATTCATCAAATCTTTCGTCGTCGAAGCCTATGCTGAATGTACTAACTGGCCTGTCGGCTAGCGACTGCATTACACCAACAACTGCCGAAGAATCTACTCCACCCGAAAGGAACGCGCCGGTTCGCACGTCCGCAACCATCTGATCCCGGATCGATTCACGAAGGAGGTTGTCTAGCTCCTCCACCAATTCACTCGGATGACGTGTTGACAAATTGGCAAGACCCGCCGCAACAATATCGCTGAACCTCCAATAGTAGTGCGGTTCGGACACAGTCAGCTTTTCCGACTCGCGAGTAATAGTAACAATGGCACCAGGTGGCACCTTGTCGATTCCTTTAAATATCGATCGCGGTGATGGTACATAACCGTACCTCAGGTAGCGAGCCAATGCGTCGCGATCTATGACCCCTTGGAAACAGCGGTGTTGCGAAAGCGCCTTAAGCTCGGAACCGAACAGTAGTGTTGTTCCCTGCAACCCATAATAGAGTGGCTTTTCGCCCATGCGATCGCGGCCAAGATGCAATTGCGATTCACGGCAATCCCATACCGCAAAAGCAAACATCCCAACTGATTTTGCAAGCGTATCGACCAGCCCCCAATGCTCAATGCCGCGCAGGAACGTCTCTGTATCCGAGCTACCAACAAAGGCTATACCCTCTGTGCGCAACTCGCGTCGCATCGCTCGGTGATTGTATATCTCACCGTTAAATACGAGAACATACCGACCGTTTGGCGACATCATTGGCTGGTGCCCGGCTCGCGACAAGTCGACGATTGCTAACCGGCGAAACCCCAATGCCACCCCCCTTCGCGAGTCAATCCACACGCCAGCGTCATCTGGCCCTCGGTGCTTTAAGGAATTTGCCATCGTTTCAACCAACTCCCGGAGGTCCGTTGGATGAGAAGATCGCGAAGGGTCAGATTCTATAATACCAGCAAATCCACACATGGTACTGAATTTTACGTAATAGTGGGCAACTGAGATCCGATGAGTATAGAGACTAGCATGGGCAATCTAGGTGTCTCTCACGTTAATTCGCCGTCAGGCAGTCCGTCTCGCCGCTTTAAAACTCGCCTGCCCAGAGAGCAGTTCGAGGTATTGGGACGAGATTGCCTCCGAGTTAAACAATCGGCGTAACGCCTCTCGTTCGCCGCCAGCGGACGATGTAAACCAAGCATCTCGCCATGGCAATAGCGAATCAACATACCGTGAATCGAGACCGAGGATACTTAGTATTTCCGCAGTTCCGCCGGAATGTCGCAGCGACAGGACCGGGCAACCTCGGGAAACTGCTTCGAGTAGTGCGTTTGAGCAGCTTTCATATTTCGATGAGAGGACGAACAGGTCGGCGTGCTCGAGCCACGGACGCACATTTGATTGATAGCCAACCAGATGCACGCGCGACTCGATTCCTAAGCGTCTCGCATGTTCATTGAGCGTCTCGCGCTGCGGTCCCTCGCCCAGCAGCCAGAGATGCGCATTGGGACGCGTGTTGAGCAATGCGGGAAATGCCTCGATGACTCGATCGAAGCCCTTCACGTCAATAAGGCTTCCGATGCACATTACGTTCAAGGAGCCTGAGCAAGTCGCGAAAGGATTCGTCACTCGCTCCGCCTTTGGGCACTCCGACTGGAGGTCCACGGGATTGCGAATGACGTGGAGCAGTTGTTCGTTAATCTTAAACACGTCCCGGAGATCTCTTGCCATGAACTCTGATTGACAAACCACGGCGTCAACTCGATTGAGAGCGGCGCTCGCGAATCGCCGCCATGTGCTACCAATGAAGGAGTGACTTGTCAAACGCTCGCATACGTTTGTTTCCCTTACCACGATGCGCGTTCCGCTCGGAACAGCCACGCGCAAAGCGCCCAGAAGAACGTTCAAATGCGATGCGCTTGCGAAGACGGTTTGTGGACGCAGGCGTCTAATTAGCTTCAGTAGCGGCCCCGCCGCTTTTGAGACGCGCCCCGCCGCCAAATCGTGCACCTCAACTTGCTCCGGGATGCTACTGAGAAGCGGCCCCACACCTTCAACTAGCGCTAGGTGAAACTCGTACTTGCTGTTGACGACGTGCTTCAGCAGCGTCGTAATAACCTTCTCTGCCCCTCCGGCTCGCATGGACGGCGCTACGAATAGGATCTTTCCAAACATTGAACCTCGCACGCAACTGATGAGGGTGTGCTAGATACTCAACCCTTTTACGCATCTTCGTCCGCAACGTAATCATCCGCGACAAGCGGCATTCACCCCGACTCGCACCTCGAAATCAGCGAAATCGTGAAATGACTATCATTCCGCACAAAGCAAGTTCCACATTGGCACGCAAGGCCAATGGTGCCTGATACCGACACCTGTCAAGCAGAACGAGACTCAAGGCAGCTTCGAGCGACGGGGGGCGTTACTGCCCCGGCCTGCCGTAACTACAAATGATCGACCATATCCTGTCGCAATCTCGATGGGCAGATCTACTACCATTTATCGATCGCTAAAGCAATAGCAGCCGCTTCACAATGCCAATGCTGAGCAGAGAACAGACCCAACTGGCTATTCTAAACACGACCGCGGCCGAAATGACAGCAACGGGATGGCAGATGGCACTAGCGAAGGCACGATGGCGAGACGACGGATGCCGCCTCGTAAGCACATTTCAGGATGAAAGTTTAGTTCGGAATATCTGTCGATCGCTTCCAGTTCCTTATTGATTTCGCCCTGGCTCGCAAGCCGCTGCCCTGCTTTTCGCCAGAGTATCTTTACGCAAGACTAATTCCGGCCCTCGAGTGTCCTCGGAGTCCGATCCCGTTGTCTCTCTGTGGATTTCAGGCCGAGGAAAGTGCCCCTGAGGGGCTGTGCTGAGGCAGAATCATTCCGACCCATGACCCTAACTCGAGGCGAATACCATATTCAAAATCGGCCGAAACGTCTGTCGTTAAATGATAAAGCACCGGCAAGCCGGGTAGCTCAACGTAAATACCCGCACGATAATGTCGGTCGCCAGACACACCCTCATTGACACGCAGGCCGGGTGCGATCGCAATTCATGCTAGTAGTAGCCTATAGGCCCGCTACCGGCGCAGCGCCAGGCCTAGAATGGTCGCAAGAAGCATGCCTCGAATTAGTCGTTCGAGTAACCATGCCATAGCGAATTTGCCTTGCCAGATGCCAGAATCCGTTAAACTGAGCAATTGCTATGCAGGCAGTGATTTGCACCCGGTGTCGCGGCCCCTGATGTGAGGGGAACACGGCGTAAAACGCCACGAACAACGCCGCCATGAGCAGAATTAGCCTAGCTTCTGGAGAAGATTTCCACATGAGTCTCGCACCATAGATTGCAGGAACGACTGCCAGCCAATGCAAGCTCGATGCAAGCAGTAAGAATGAATACTCCTCATCAACATTCCATGGCTTTGGAGTCAAAAAGAAACGAAAAGTTCCTGTCGCCAGCCCTTGCACGTTTACCATGTGCGATCCGTAACGATACACTGCGCCGCCAGCAACAATCAGGGCAATAATTGAGCCAAGCAGCATCCATGTGCGATAACGGTGTTTTCCGCAACTGAATTGCCAAGCAACAAATGCGCCGAAAAGAAGCACAGGAACATATCCTCTTATGCTCATCAGTGTTAGGCAAGGAATTACGACCATCGCCAGTGCCGCCACAGACCGCTTCCGCATCAAACCAACCGCTCCGGATACCACGATCCAGATAAGCAACTCAACGAGCGATTCTTTTAGGTTCACGAATGATATCCACGATGCGTAATCCCAATGGAGGCACAGAAATAGCACAAGACACTGACAGTACTGTTTCGTGACTCCGCTCAGGCGCAGGACGTACCCCACAAGCGATACCGTAACGCAATTCGCAATGAGGTTTGCAAATACGTCTGAATGATAGTGTGGACCGAAAGAGCATCTGCGCCGAATGAATTCCAAGGCATAATAAAGCGTATGGCGGCTATTGGCGTGCCTCTCAAGCAGTCTCGATGCGTCGTTATCGAAAATGAGTTGCCAGGGACTATAGCCGGATGCAGAGAGGTCCAACCCAACCTCGTAGTACAGTAAATCATCTTGCAGTGTCCACGGTTCCCCCACAATCCAAAAGTACGTAACGAAGGAGCAGTGCTTTAAAACGCCAAACAATAACCGCCAGGGAGAAAGAAACGTGACGGCACAACTGTGGTGCCAACCACGATCAAGACGGCGGTCGGAATGAACAGTTCACCTAAGTTGGAAATCATACGAAATGCTTAATGACAGTCGGTAGTATGCTGGACATATGCCACCACGTTTACTTATTCGCACAAAGCTCTTACAGAGCTAGCGACGCTGGCGCCGGAGGCGGTTGCACGCAGGTCTTGCATGACGTCGATGGCAAGTTGCGTGAGAAGCTACGCTACCTGACTACCCACGCTGAGCTCTGGAGCCGCTAATGCGAAGCTGGGACGCTACTGGAAGGTTCAATCAAGATTCAGCCCGCCACCGCACTTGGCTAACTTTATGCTACTCGTGACATATTGGTCGACCGCGAGTCCTCGTTAAGCAGTATCGTTGAGATCGAGTGATTGACCGATCGGACTTGCATCTTGTACCATAACGCAGCATAAGCCCGCTTGTAAGCACAATGTGCAAGACGTTGTCAACCGAGGTGAAAGACGCCGTGTCCACTCGTCATCATAGCGAAATTGCACAGAACCCGACATCCGAACGCGGTTTCCAGCAACAGTCTGCCCGACCTCAATCTTTTCACGCCGTGCGATACGTTCCGCCACAGGTAAGAGGTCTCGTCTGATCAGAGTCGATACCTCCGCAAGTGAATTTCCGCTATCACAGACAACGTCTTCGTATCGCAGTACCACTGTGGATTCGCGAGGCAACTGTCGTCGCACCCAATCGGCACATGAGTTGGTCACTGCCCAATCAAGCGACGCAGAGTACCCCGGCCATGAATCTCATTCTGTACCCCATCGCGTTCATCCTTGGCGTAAGACTTCGAGAGCGACCAAATAACCCCCTCACATCCCGAACAAGGTGAACTAATAACCAGTTGTAGTCCGGTCGGCCTGCTAACCGCATAAGCCCTTGCGGGACTCTTCAGGAATCCACAATAATGTCCGTGCCACCCACGTGCGACAACGCCAAATACATGTTCCTGGTGAGCAAACCATATCTAGATAGATCTCGATTGCGACCAGGGTGGCACCCACCTTACTAGCGGCAAGCTTCGTATTCGCTCAAAACGACATTTGCAGTGCCCGGTACTCTGTCAGGCAATCGCCGCCACAGAGCCGCGGCATTCGTTCGAACGCTCGTCCAAAGACTGCGAGCAGCGAATACCATCCGACCCGTACTCGTCATTCGGCCACACTACGTGTCAAGTTGATCAGCTCTCCATAACCTCCAATTCGCTCGTCCGAATTGAGCGCTATGTCAAGCACGGTTGATCCGCTCCGCCCGGCTCCCATAACGTAAAGCACCATCGGAACATCACCCATTCTGAGCTTCCTTGCTACTTGAAATCCGGCGCAGTGATGGATGCGCATCCATTGAACTCAATGCCAGCACGATATTCTCTGGATTGTCTTCCTATCAAAACGCGGCATTCTATGCAACACCACGCCCAGCGAATCGTAACGGAGCGAAGCAAAGCCGATACAGCGAGCGCGAATAGCGATTTAATGCGCCTCGGTCCCCGGAAGTCAGTGAAAACGCCCACAGAAACACCAGGAAGACAAGCAATGTTAGAGCCCGCTGGACGACCGTCATTACGGTCCCGCCACACTCGACTTGTAAGAGAAGGCCAGCAACAACTGTCCCCGCAATGGCAATCCCCGGCGCGCCAGCGCAAAACCGAATCTGTGGCCAGACAATCTGACCAATAATCGACACACAGACCGTGCGAACCATTTGTCCGGCGAAGACCGCCCAGGCAACTCCTGAAATTCCAAAACGACCAACGAGTAGATACGCAAGCAATGCTGTGACTGCAATCGAACACGCAATGTCGATTGCACTAAGCATCGGCCGCTTGGCAAGATCGATGCCAACTCCAGTAATCCAACCCACGGAGCGCACGATCGCCGCCAACAACAGTGGTAACGCAACAGTCTCGGCCGCTAGGTATCGACTTGAGAGAAGCAGCGTTATCGCAACCTCGCGAAAGGACAGAAATGTTACCGCGATCAGCGCGAATGTCGCGGTAGCAAAGCGAAGAACGGTATTGAAGAGTTCTGATGCGTCTTGGCGGGCGAAACGAGAATAGCAATACGGTCCCCAGGCGATCTGAAAAGCTTGGCATGGAATCATGATCACGACTACAAACTTTGCACCCGCGCCATAGAGGCCCAAGCTTGTCGCCGAGATGTAACGCCCGACGATGTATCGATCAATTGAAGGCAGTGCGGCGACGCCGACAGCTAGCACCACGTAACATAATCCCAGCTTGCAAAGAGGCCGCAAGTGGGTCCATCCCGTTGGCAAGGCAAGGTATCGCCGACATGCTACGCATGCAATCGTCGCCCCAACAGCGCTACCGCATGCCTGAGCGACGAAAATGCCTTCGGTTCGCATACCAGCGCCCACTACCAGCAGCACGGTTAGCGAAGCAGTTGTAAATACGGTTATGAGGGCTACGGCATTGAACGTCCATTTCGCCATCGTCCACTTGAGCAAGTTGCGAAAGAACTGCAGCGCAACAGCGAACGGCAACGACATAACCATCCAACGAAACGTGCTAGAGAACCCGTTGGAGTTAAGCCACTTGGAAGACAGATAGCCAGATGTTGCAAGGGTAATTGCTGTGAGTAGGCACGTGGCAATCCCGACTAGTATCAAGGACTGACTAACCAATTGCCGCTGCTCGTCTTCGCACTTGCAGTCGTAATATAGCCGAGCCAGGGCGCTATCCTGGCCAAGTGTCATGGCAAACCCAATGAGAATGCCCAGCATGGTCAGCGAGTCTGCTGCGCCAAACTCGGACTCGCTCAAGGACCTAGCAACTAGCGGAATAGTAAACAATCCAGCGACGCGCGTAAAGGCACCGGCGACACCGTACAGGATTGCGTCCCCAGCTAACTGGGGCACAACTCCGCGCAACGCATTAATATAGCTCGCCACTTATGCATGTTACCTATGGTGCAGTTTGCCGATGGGAGACCTTTAACTACGCGCACGCTTTGAGAGCGGATACTATTCGGCTTGCAGGATCGGCAACGCCGTGCTGCTGTAGCCATTGTCTCCCCCGCCGCACCCATGGTCTCGTAATAAGACCGATCTGTCACGTAATTCGTTAGGTGCGAAGCAATTTCATCGTGGCTTCGAGCGTTTGCCAATGGGTACTGGTCGCTACTTTCAACCTGACGCGGGTGCTCATCGCGAAAATGAAGAAGCGGTTTAGCCATTGCCAGAGTTTCGAGGATCGTGCCACAGGATGTCCAGTTATACGCGAACCTCCCGTCCCCCAGTCAGCCAGGCTTAGTCCAACCATTAAATCTTGCGTCCCATTCGGCGGAAACCATCTAACCTTATCTTGAATGCCTAATGATGAAATCAGCTGTCGACTTTTATCTACATCCTTTCCGTACTCGAACAAGACTAGCCCCGCGCGAACCGAGCGATGTTGCTTGGAAAATTCCGCGAACCCGCGAATTAGGTAGTCGTTTCCCTTTGGGTAATCGGGCTTCCTCACGTTCATCCAACAGTGCCTGGCGATGGAACACGATTAGGTCGAATGTCTGGCGAATTGCCATGAACTCGTGAGTCCAATGGGTGCGGTCATATAGTAGTGATATCCTCTCGGGACAATACAAAGGGAGGTAGACCATTAGGGGTGCAATCGCGAGACGCTCTCCCTTGGGCTGCAGCTGATCGTAGCGACGTTCGTATATGCGATTGGCTTTATCCATCACAATATAGTTCGCGCTTCGGATTCTGTCGCCGCGCGTGGACGAATTGTAGGTGCCCCACTATCTTCCTCGGCGGAACCGCTCGCAGGAATGGGTAAGACACCAAGTCCCCCGTATGGTACGAAAATGTCCAGTTGTCGTCCCGCCTTGAATATGTATGCTGGACTTGTTCCGCAGCCGATAAGAACGTCATAGTCGCGCAAATCATTCTGTATAAGGTTCTTGGGAGTGCTCGAAAACTCGTAGCGATGCCCCCAGGTGAGCTGATGGGAGTATTGCCGAAACGACAAATCAACTGCCTCACTTGCAGGATGAAAATGCTCAAGCTCATTCGCGAAGAGTAAGAGGTGTGCGTCGATACCAGCGTCTCGCAAGTAGCGCGTTAACGCAAACATGTTGTTGTTCATGTTTCCAATACAGGCTACCTTCATGGTGTCACACTCTTTCCCGTGCGTTCAATAGGCTCGCAACGCAACTTCGGCGTCGTAAGACGGAACGGTTGGCTATCCTGTTACAGGGCAAAGCCGAAGCTCTTCCGGAAAATTCACCAACACCCCCATGCCTGGCCTTTGGAACACCACCATACTTCCCAAAGCTACGGCGGATGCGTGCGACTCGTCGACAACTTGGTGCACATGCGAAACTGCCCCAGCACCGCCATGAGCTATTACTGGGATGGATACAGAATCAGCGACTGCCCGAACTAGTTCCAAATCAAAGCCCTTCCATGTTCCTTCGCGGTCGATGGAAGTAAGCAGGATTTCCCCCGCCCCTTGTCGCTCTGCCTCGATCGACCACGCAATCGGGTCGCGACGAGTGTCGTGTTTGCCACTAATCGACCTAACTGTATACCCACCCAGCATTCGCTTACTCACATCGATCGACACGATGATTGCTTGGCTGCCGTAGCGCGCCGCGATATCTGCTATGAGCTCCGGCTTTGCGAGTGCGGCTGAGTTGATCGCCACCTTCTCAAAGCCGATATCGAATACCCGTTTTGCGTCATCGAGCGAACGGATTCCGCCTCCATACCCAAGAGGCATAAAACATTCGTCCGCAATATCCCGCAAGATAGGCAGATCTGGACCTCGATCTTCCTGCGTTGCGAGGATGTCCAAAAACAGTAGTTCGTCCACTTCGAGTTCATTGAATATGCGGACGGTATTGCAGGGGTCGCCGATGTATCGAAACTTGCTGAATCGCTCCGTTTTTACAAGGCATTGTTTTCGGAGCAACAAGGTTGGAATTACGCGAGTCCGGAGCATGTTAGTTTACCCTAACTCATAACTCTGCGAAGTGTTTTAGAAGCGCTGCATCCCGAAGCGGTGGCTCTTCTCCGGATGGAACTGCACGCCATAAATATTGTCGCGACAAATCGCGGAGTCGAAGGAAACACCGTAGTGGGTTCGCATTAGAGAGTGTGATGGACAGTCCGTTCGTACGTAATACGAATGCACGAAGTAGAAGCGTAAGTCTACGTCAGCAATGTCGGTAAGTTGGTTAGGCATCTGGGGCACGGCGTTGTTCCAGCCCATATGTGGTACCTTGAGGCCCGCCTGCCGGGGAAAGCGTACCGTCGTGGCTGGGACCCACGCTAACCCAGGTAGGCTGCCCTCTTCGCTGCTACGCGTCAAGAGTTGCATTCCAAGGCAGACTCCCAGTACTGGGATCTTTCGTGTAAGGGCTTGCTCGGTCAACGCGTCACGAAGACCCTGGATCGCGTTTATGCGTTCCATCGCCGCATCGAAAGAACCGACGCCGGGTAATACAAGTTTCTGTACGGCGAGGATGTCGTCGGGGGATGATACCGTCGCGGCTTCTTTCCCGATTCGCTTGAACATGTTTAGCATGGATCCAAGATTTCCCATGCCATAATCTACAATTCCAATCAACATGCGCGTAGCCTTCGATTAAGCTGCTCGACGAATCTCGGGTAACGAACGGGACACATTTTCGTTATGTCGGGCGGCAGCGCCCTTAATCGGAAAGCAGTATTTGAGGTAGAAGCTCATTGGCACAAGATTTGATTCAGCCAGTATCGAAAACAGCGGGCGAAGTCTTTCGAATCTCTTCTTGTACGTCGGGAACTCATGCCAACCACGAGGAGGCGCACACATTATGCTCTGGTACTCCTGTTCGGTCAGCTCCAGTCGCTTCCGAAAGTAGGCAACCAACTCCTCTTCTATGTGTGGCGGGGTATTGTACGCCGCCCATGCTTCTTCTCGCGTTAGGCTTCCCACCCGCGCTAGTGCGGACAGCGTATTGTTCCGCAGGTCGGCGCCAAACTTCTGAGGCATGTAGACGCTGTGATAGAAGGCCGTCATTCGATTCTCTAAGTGGTGGCCACCATAGTATCTCCAGCCATACTCGTTCTCGAGAAACGTTCTAGCATCCTCTTTAGTATACGAAATGTACCAGAATGGACGAACTTTACGAATTCGAGCCGCGCAAGACCACCACATGAATCGATTAAACGTCATTAAAGGATACGAAACCATGCGTCGTCGCCCGAAACGTCTATGAATGGATTGAATGTACCTTCCATCGAAGTAGTTTCTGCCTACCGGCGTAATCCCTTCGGTAGTAAACGAATGCCCCTCCAGTACATATCGAATTCCGTGCCTCCACGCCGCACGATACATTACCTCGGCGAGTGCCAAATCTGTTGCAGCCTCAATCTCTGCGACACCAGAAAGAAAGAATGCCCGAAAGATGTCGTCCGATTCTTTATTGTCAACGACGTGCGTGTACAGATCGACATTCAGCGCGCTCAATACCTTTCGAATATTCTCTGTTGCGATGGCTGTGTTCCAGGTGTTGTCGTAGTGCACCGCCAATGGACGCAGGCCCCACTTGCGCGCCAGGTAGACCATATAGGAAGAGTCGGTGCCCCCGCTGACGCCGATCACGCAATCGTAGCGTTTCTTGAATCCTGCTCGCCGAATGTTGTCCAGAATGGCACTGAACTTTTGCTCGCCACTAGGCGTACCCGTACCATATTGCAATCGCAAGCGATCGACCTGGCGGCAATAGTTGCAGACGCCATTGGCATCGAATTCAATCTGGTCTACCCGTTCATCGTAGATGCACCTAGTACATACACGGACGTGCTGGCCGTGGATTGTTTGGCCTAACTGATTTTTATGGGTTGGAACGCCGTGAGAATCGTCCGCAGAATGGCGGCCTGGCAAGGGCGCTGGCGAACTAAGTGGTCGATTGGCGATTCCAGTCGATGGCAATGTGGTATTCATTAGGTCTTGGCTGAACAGCATTAAACAGGTAAATCATACGACATGGCAGGCTTCTTTCGTAAAGTCGTGGAATGCGAAAGCACTTGCTTAGTCGGAGGCGTTTCCATGTATTTTACAAGGAGTGCCGAAGGCCTTTGAACCTGACGGGACATCGCAAAGGACTAGACTGCCAGCACCAATGATACACCCGTCACCAATCGTTACGCCCTTGGCGACAACCACGTTTGGACCGATATAGCAGTTACTGCCAATCGTTGTTAGTGCAAAATCATACGGCGCAGTGCCACCGCTAGTGGCCCACCGGACGGAGTCGTGACTGTAAATCTGGACTCCGGCCGATATGGAGCAGTGAGAGCCAATATCCAGTCCTCCGGAGCCGTCGAGGACGACGAATGGTCCGATCCACGTATGCTCACCGACCCGCACGTCCCCGAGAACGAGGACGCTATCGTATATTGAAGTTCCGTCACCAAAGCCCAACGCCTTTGCTTTTTCCCATCGGTCGACGACGTAGTCGGCGAAGGGTAATGTGCGATTGAACTTCTGGTTGACTTCATCGCGTCGATGTTTCCAGAACTCGTCCAGTTGCTGCGACAGGGGGGTGTGCATCGCTAAAGCTGTGTAGGTACTTTTCGACGTTTAGTAGTGACCAAATAAGCAACCGCCGGTTGCAGTGCCCGTCGAGGTGCTCATTTACCAATTCGTGGACTGCGTTCGAATCCATTATGTCGTATATGCAGGCGTGATCATTGCATAGAGCACGCTCGACGAACTGGATGCTATCTCCCTTAAACCAACTGGAATCTGGGGCCGAGAAACCCTGCTTTTCGCCGCTCGCGACACCCTGGGAGACGTGCTGTGCCATTACGTCGCGGAGAATTTGCTTTCCGTCTTTGGTTTTTTGGAAGAACCGAGCCTGCTTATTGCCCGTCTCGTTTTCGTTGACTCGTACGACCTCGCTGAGATTGTTCAGCTTCAATCGGACTGGGCATCGCATCGCGAAGTCGACGAGATCGTTATCAAGAAACGGGACCCTTGTTTCCAAGCCGTGCGCCATGCTCAGCTTATCTTCGACCACCAACAGCCCGTGTAGGAATGTCTTGGCTTCGAAGTACAATGAGTGGTTAATATAATCCTCGGGACGTGTCAACTCGGAATCGTGATGACGGAACACATCCCTGAAGATGTCTCGTGTCCACACATGCCGCACATCCTGCCAAATGGGAGCGAATATGCGTTTCAAATGGCTGTTATCCACAAGTCGCTGCCAGTACTGATAGTATTTATCGACGTACTGTTCAAAGTTGTCGTTCACGACCGCGCGGTAGTATCGCCACGGGTAACCGCCGAATAGCTCGTCGCCTCCCGCGCCGCTGAGCACAACTTTCACAAACTTGCTGGCCAATTGAGCCGCATAGTAGTTCGGGTAGCTTTGCCCCACTCGTGGTTCTTCTAGGTGCCAGGCAAGTCTCGGCAACACCCTTTCCATGTCGCCGGCCTTCAAGACCATTTCATAATGTTCGGTCTTGAACTGATACGACATGGCCTCGGCCTTCACGCGCTCGTCGAACCCCAATTCGATGCCCGAGGCCGAGCTGAGGTCGAAACCGCAGGTGAACGTCTTCAAATACGGAAACGACTTAGCGGCGATTGCGGTGATGGATCCCGAGTCCATACCCCCACTTAAATAGCTACCTAGTTCAACATCGGTAACGAGCTGGCGATTGACCGCCTGTCGGAATAGGCGGTCCAATTCCTCGCGATACTCGGCGTCCGAAGCGGGCTCGCTCGGTTCCTGAAAGTCGAAATCCCAATACTGCGTCCGCCTCAGCACTGGTTTTGTGCAATTCAAGTCTAATTCGGCGTAGTGTCCAGGCGGCAGTAGTGAAACATCTTCGAGTAGCGTCTTGTCGGTGAAGATGTTTTGGAATGTAAAGTACTCTAGCAGTGCTGGTTTATCGAGCCGTCGTTCGAAATCGGGGCGCGCCAGGATGGCCTTTTGCTCCGAGCCGAAAGCGAATGTTTCGCGTTGCTGACTCACGTACAATGGCTTGACGCCGTAGCGGTCGCGTGCCAGCAGTAGTGTTCTTGCTTTTCGGTCCCAGAATGCGAGGGCGAACATGCCATTGAATCGTTCAATCGCTCTTACGCCCCATTCCGCCAAAGCATTGAGAGCGACTTCGCTGTCGGTCTTCGAACGGAACCAGTACCCGGCGGCTTCCAGTTCGCATCGCAGCTCGCGAAAATTATAAATCTCTCCGTTATATGACAATACATACCGATGATCCGCGCTGACCATCGGCTGATGCCCCGCGGGCGACAGGTCGAGAATTGCGAGGCGGCGGTGGCCAATTCCAACGTTTCCTTCAATCCAATGCCCTTCACCATCCGGCCCCCTGTGCTCAATCGCATCGGTCATCCGCTGCAATATAGCTGGAGACACTGGAGCGCCGTCGAGATGAACGAGGCCGGCAATTCCGCACATAGGCCGCTGGTTAACCTTGGAAAGTTGTTAGCTGGTATCAGGCAACACGCTGGCCAGTGGACATGGAATCGAGGGACCTGTCGGATTGGCTAATGCGCTTCAGGGCGTCGACCACTCGGCGGTAGTCTTGTTCCCGCATTTGATTGTGAAGAGGAATTGCCATTGTCTGTTGATCGCAATCCCTGGCAGCGGGATATTCGTCCCGGTGGAGTCCATAAAGCTGCTGATAGTAGCCAAGCATATGGACCGCATGAGTACCGGGCCGTGTGCTAATCCCATCCGCCGCCAAGGCTGCCATGATCTCGTTTCGCGGCATCGGGGCCTTAGCCGGGTCGACATAGCATACGTATGCCTGCCAGGCGTGACTGATCGCCGACGGTGGTTCGGGTGTTCGCAACCAGGGAATGAGGGCTAACTCACGCCGGTAGAAATCGGCCCAACGGGATCGTTCCGCAATGAATCTATCAAGCTTCGCGAGTTGCACGATCCCAACAGCGCCTTGCAAGTCAGTCATTCGGTAATTAAAGCCTAGAATATTGAACTCGGGCAACAGATAGGGCCGCGGCCCGTGATGGCGTTGCTCTTCAGAGATCGAGGCGCCATGGTTACGTAACGCGTCTACGACGGCCGCTAAGCGATCGTCGTTCGTCGTGACCATACCCCCTTCGCCGGTCGTGATGCTTTTCCGGGGATGGAAAGAGAAGCAAGCCAATTCACCCAAGGTACCGGCCGATCGCCCTTTGTAGGTCGCTCCAGCGGCACATGCGGCGTCTTCGATAACTGGAATTGCGCCGCTGACCTCGCGAATTGCATCGATGTCCGCGCATAACCCAAATAGATGCACGGCAATGATTGCCTTGGTTCGCGGAGTAATCGCGGCGGCTACTTTCTCTGGATCAATGTTAAAGGTCAACGGATCCACGTCAACAAAGACCGGCGTCGCATTGCAATAGCGTGCGACATTGGCCGTGGCAATCCACGTGAATGCGGGGACGATCACCTCATCACCGGGTCCGACTTCGAGCGCAGCCAGGGCGAGATGCAAAGCCGTCGTGCAACTTGTGGTGGCCAGCGCGTGCTTGACGCCGTGGCGGGCGGCAAACGCCTGCTCGAACTCACGCACCTTGGGGCCTTGGGTCAGCCAGCCCGACATGATGGGCTCGCGAGCGGCTTGCCATTCTTCTTCGCCGGTACATGGCAATGCGATATGGATTGGGTTGTTAGGCTGCACGGCTAAGAATCTCCTGGCGACGTTGTTCAACTTCTTCCTTGTGGTTGTTGCGCCATTCGATCAAGCGATGAATTCCGTCTCGCAGTTGAAGTCGAGCGCGAAAGGAAAGTTGTTCGCTAGCCTTCCGGGGGCATCCTACGCGATTCTTCACGAAGGTAGGGCCACTTGGCTCATACTGAACCTCAAGATCGGAACCGGCAGCTTCGAGCACCAATTCGCTCAGCTCCTTGATCGAGGTTCGAATCCCGGTTCCCACGTTGTAAAACTCATCCGTCGCGTCAGCCTTCATGGCCGCGACATTGGCGGCCGCGCAATCGCCCACATACACAAAGTCGTAGGCTTGCGAACCGTCACCGTAGATGATTGGCGCCTGGCCGGCGTCGATCCGGTCAAGAATCTTCATGATCACCGAGATGTAGGCGCCTTGATAATCTTGTCGCGGACCGTACACATTCATGTAACGCAGGCCAACGTAATCAAATCGCTTCGTGGTGTCCTTGTAGCGGTGGTACAAAGAGCGGGCCATGTGTTCGCCGGCGATCTTGGTCGCACCGTAGAAGTTGGTGTTATTGTATGGATGGTCTTCGGTCATGGGCTCTTCGACCGCATCGCCATACACCGAGGCGGATGAGGAATAAACGAGCCGTTGAACGTTGTTGTTCGCGCAGGCTTCCAACACATTGAACGTCCCGCCCACGTTCACTTCGAACGCGGAACGCGGATAATCGTGGCAATGCAACAACCACAGCGCGGCGAAATGAAACACGCCGTCTATTCCCTGCATGGCTTCGTGAAGTATGTCGCGATGCAAGATTTCGCCGCCGAGAGGGAATATCTTGACCCGCGGATCGCGCAGCGCCTCAGCCAAGTTCTCGCGCCGACCACGCGTGAAATTATCGAAAATCCGCACTTCCTTGACAGGTTCCGCGAGCAGAGCATCGACGGTGTGCGATCCGATTAATCCGGCGCCCCCGATGACGAGGAGTCGCTTGTCCTTCAAATCCATTTTCCAGATCTCCTGAACTCAGGGCAGATGCATCGTGCGTGAACGATACTACTTTGTGTCACCGAACTGAACAATGTCGAAATCGCCTAGGCGGCCGCCAGTGATGTGGCTTTTTGGGAATCAAGCAGCACGCTAACGGTGCGTTCGCGTTGCTGCGGAAGCAACTCGGGGAACATAGGAAGACTTAGGCAGCGCTGCGCAACATTTTCGGCGTTGGGGAAGTCGCCGGGACGGTAGCCTAGGTTGGCATGCACCTCTTGGAGGTGCAATGGCACTGGATAGTACACACAGTGGCCAACCCCGGATTCGTCAAGGGACTTCTGCGCGGCCGCGCGATCTCCGACCAAGACCGTGTATTGGTGATAGCAACAATAGTTGTGTTGGGCGTGCGACGAGTCTTCGCTCAACACGACCTCGGGCCCGGACGTAGTCCACTCGCTGGGGCATTGAACGTTCTCTCTGTCCCGCAACAGACGATTGTAGGCGTATGCGTGCCGTCGTCGCGATGCAGTCCAATTGTCGAGATGGGGTAGCTTGACGGATAGGATCGCCGCCTGAAGTTCGTCTAGGCGACTGTTGACTCCGACTTCAGTGTGATGATACTTCACCTTGGCGCCGTGTCGCCTTAATATCTCCAATCGCTCGAACAACTCAGGGTCGTTGGTGGTCACCATACCGCCATCGCCGAAGCAGCCCAAATTCTTGCTTGGGAAAAAGCTGAAACAGCCGATGTCGCCGAAGGTGCCCGTTTTTCGACCACAATAGGCGGCCCCAAGCGACTGCGCACAATCTTCGACCACCCTCAGGTTGTGGCGTCTCGCAATGTCCAAAACAGCGTCCATGCGACAAGGCTGACCATATAGATGAACGGGAAGAATGGCACGGGTCTTCGTCGTAATGGCAGCTTCCAACTGCTCGGGATCCATGTTGTACGTCGACGGGTCGATGTCGACGAAAACCGGTTTGGCTCCAGCCAGGCAAATGGCTTCCGACGTGGCGATAAACGTGAACGGCGTCGTAATCACTTCGTCGCCCGGCCCAATTTGCAAGGCGCGGAGGGCCAGGTATAGGGCATCCGTACCATTGCCCACTCCCACAGCGTAGTCGACTCCACAGTAACTGGCGATTTTCTGCTCAAACTTTTTAACACGCGGCCCCAGGATATAGTGGCCACTGGCGGCGACCGAACGCATCGCCGCGTCGATTTCGTCTCGAAGCGACTCGTACTGAGCGGTGAGATCACACAGTGGTATCACGTGGCGTCAGATCCTTGTTTGAGTTAAAAACCTTCGGAGCCCGCTAGGCTGCTTCGGACGTGGTAGCATCTTCAATAAGTCTCACGCCGATGTCGGTGCGTCCGTAGCGGCGGTCACAACCACTGCATGTGGCCTCGTTAGTGAGGTCAAAATGAATGGGGAGTCCACAACAGCAAGCCCAACCTCGAAGTCGGCCTGGATTGCCGAATACCACTGCGTAATCCGGCACGTCCTTCGTTATTACCGCGCCGGCGCCGATCAACGCGTGCTCGCCAATCGTGCAGCCACATACAATCGTGGCGTTCGCACCGATGGATGCCCCACGTTTTACAAGAGTCGCGCCGTAATCTTTCGCGGTATTTCGGGGAAACGCCGAGCGAGGCGTCAGCACATTGGTGAAGACCATCGAAGGACCGCAGAACACGTCGTCTTCGAGTACGACTCCTTCATAGACGGACACGTTATTCTGAATTTTAACGTTGTTGCCGATTATGGCTCGCGGACCAATGACCACGTTTTGCCCGATGCGACAGTTCCGCCCAATGCGCGAGCCCGACATCAAATGACAAAAGTGCCAGATGGCCGTTCCATCGCCAATTTCCACGTTGTCGTCCACATACGACGATTCGTGTACCGAATAGCTTGATGGGCTTGACATAGGTTGCGTTCTTCAGGTGTCGTCTACGATTGCGAGCCGTAACGCGACTACGCGGCGATGCGACGGAAGGGACCGTCATTCACGGTGGTATACTGCAGAAGCGGGTGAGCTCGGTGGCAGTTGTTGGCGAGGGGGCTTTGGTTGATCGCGAAGACGGTTTCAATTGCGGGCCGAGCTTCGGCGATACGCGCACCGCGTCCCGCCAGAATCTCTTCGTAGACACGC
Source organism: Pirellulaceae bacterium (assembly GCA_041399085.1). Lineage (GTDB taxonomy): Bacteria > Planctomycetota > Planctomycetia > Pirellulales > Pirellulaceae > JAWKTM01. The sequence continues at coordinate 2,488 of JAWKTM010000066.1, read as the reverse complement.
GTATGCAAGTTGGTGAAGCCGTCGCTAAATTCGATCTCTTGGCCATCGAGCGTCATTGAGCGATAAGCGAACTTGCCTTCCGCGCGATGCTGTGCTGGCAGGTCGTCCTCGTCGATCGAGAGAAACCACCGGACTCGGGCTGCTTCCAGCTCGAGCACGCCGGAATACTTCGTGGCGGACCGCAGATGTACTTCGCTTCGTTCTGGTTCCCCGAAGAGCCACTGAAGCATGTCAAAAAAGTGGATGCCAATGTTCATTGCCACGCCCCCCGACTTTTCAGGCTGTCCTTTCCAGGACACACCGTACCAACGTCCGCGACGGGTTATATAAGTCAGGCATACTTCCGGACGATGGCCGATGGATCCGCTGGCAAGCGACTGCTTTAGAGCGAGCAACGCGGGCAGCAATCGTAGTTGCAGCACTGTGTAGACGTGATAACCGGTTTCGGCTTCAAGCTCTTCCAATGCCGTCAGGTTCCAAGGTGAGAGTACGAGCGGCTTCTCGCAAATGGCGTGCGCACGAACACGCAACGCAAGTCTCACATGAGCGTCATGCAAGTAGTTTGGCGAGCAGATGCTGATATAGTGCAATCTCTGCTCTTCGGTACCGCGCCGTAACTTCTCGATATGACGGTCGAACCGCTCAATCTCGGTGAAGAAGCGGCAGTTTGGGAAGTAACTATCGAGATGCCCAACGCAATCGTGAGGATCGACCGCGGCCACGAGATTTCCATCCACCTCGTGAATGGCTTTCATGTGTCGTGGCGCGATATAACCCGCGGCGCCAATTAAGCCAAAGTTTGCCATTTTGTTCTTCCGAGCAGGATGAATACAAAGCCTAGGCTGCATCGCGTGAGTCCGGTCCTCGCCGACGTCGTTACATATCAGGCGCGACGACCTGGCACGCGATTGATGCTACGCCTTGTAGATTTTGGCGGCAGCCTCTACTACGTTTTTGCAAGCGTTGCGAGTGTCAACGATCAGCTTTGAATGTCGTGCGATCAGCTCCCAGTCGTAGGCCGAGTGATCGGTCGCGATCAGGATGCAGTCCTGAGACGCGAGCCACTCGGGCGAAAGATTTTCGCTCGCAAGTCGCGGTACATCGTAGTGCCGCATGCTTGGAAGTGTTGGAATATGGGGATCGTTGTAACTTAGATAGGCGCCTCGCTTAATCAACAACTCCATGAGTTTGAACGACGGACTTTCTCGCGGGTCGTCGACGTCCTTCTTATATGCCACTCCCAGTACTCCGATCTTGCTGCCTCGAATCGGCTTGCCGACGTCGTTGAGCGCCTCGGCAACTCGCTCGATAACGTAAGGCGGCATGTTAGTATTGACCTCTCCAGCCAGTTCGATGAAACGCGTCGACAACTCGTTCTTGCGAGCCAGCCAGCTCAGGTAGAACGGGTCGATCGGAATGCAATGGCCACCCAAACCTGGCCCGGGGTAGAAAGCTTGATAGCCAAATGGCTTTGTTTTTGCAGCATCGATAACTTCCCAAATGTCGATGCCTATTTTGGTGAAGAGCACCTTTAGCTCATTTACCATCGCGATATTTACCGAGCGATAGGTGTTTTCCAGGATCTTGCACGCCTCTGCCACTTCACAGCTTGAAACTGGGACCGTATCGACGACAACGTTCCCGTAGAGCGATGCGGCAAGATCGCGGCTGGCCACGTCGACGCCACCGACGACTTTCGGGATGCGCGTTGTCGAGAAGTCGACGTTCCCAGGATCTTCGCGTTCAGGACTGTAAGCGACAAAGTAGTCCTTCCCCAAGGTTAAGCCAGACTTGCTTAATATCGGGAGCAAAACGTCGCGCGTCGTACCCGGATAGGTAGTACTTTCCAGCACTACTAGTTGTCCGGGCCTCAGATGCTCCGAAATCGATCTTGCTGTTGACTCGATATAGGAGAGATCTGGATCCCTGCTTTCGTTCAGCGGTGTCGGGACGCAGATGATCACGACATCCGCCTCGCGCAGGCGGCTCATATCGCTCGTTGCCGAGAATCTTTCGTCTCGAAGCCAGCGCGATATCCATTCAGACGGAATGTGTTTGATATAGCTACTTCCGGATTGCAATTGAGAAATCTTGTTCGGGTCAACATCGAAACCGATGGTGTTAAATCCGGCATTTATGAATGCATTGAGCAACGGCAGGCCGACGTATCCTAATCCCACGACGCCGACCTGGGCGGTTTGCAGAGTGATTTTCTCGTGCAATTCGTGAACGATATCGGTATGCGTCAAGGTAATGCTCATTTGAACCTCCTTAGAGTGCAATTAGCCGGAAGTGACATCGACACAACGAGTGTTGTCGAGCGGCTGGCCTCCGATGCGCCATGCCAACAATTGTAGGAATGATTTAGCTTGTAGTGTGGGACTCGCTGGGAGGCCCCTTGCGGGCAAGACTGCGAGATCAAGAACGTTTGTAAGGTGCATGCCGAAAGCAACGGCGATCGAATCTCGGATCGTTGCGGAACCCGAAA
>JAWKTM010000065.1:0-41251 GCA_041399085.1 Pirellulaceae bacterium | reverse complement strand
AGCCGCTGGAACCGGCACGCGAGGCCCAGTTGGCCGCTTGGCAAGTCGACCGCCGCACGCTGCCGCTCGCATATCGCCCCGAACTGCCCACGATCGAATCGGCGACGACCGAGCGACAAAGCTGGCAGCAGCAAGAATCCGAAGCTCAAACGGCCGGCGACCCGGCGCGGGCTCGCGATTGCCGAGCGATGGTCGAGCGACAGACGCGGCTCCTCGCTCGGCTCCGCACGCTCCCAGCCGACGCCTTCCCCTACCGCATCGCCGCATGGCGAATGGGCGACGCCGTTTGGCTGGCGGCTCAAGGCGAACCGTATCAACAACTGCAAACGGAACTGCGGCAGCGGTTCCCAGACCAGTCGCTGATCGTCTGCGGCTTGGCCGACGAATGGGGCCCGTCGTACCTGCCTCCGGCCGACCTCTACGGCAAGAACATCTATCAGGAATCGATCGCCGTCGTCGCCGCCGGCTCGCTGGAACGGCTGATCGACTTCGCGACCGAAACGATCAATGGCCTGCTGAACGGCGACTCTCGATAGCCCACCTCGCAGCCGCGAACCGCCCGCAAAATTCAGTTGCCCGGCCATTTCCCGTCGCAATGACCGGCTCAATCGCCCCAAATCCTATCTTGGGACGGTGCGTCACAGGCGCGTTAATTGCCGCTTAATGGTCGGCTGTTGCGCGCTGCGAAAAAGCTACGTTTAAGGGACTCGCGCGACGCTTGGCAACTCCCGGATTTTGCGGCACGATGCACAGCCAAGGCGGACAGAAGAGTCGTTGATCTCGCTCCGAAATTGGACCGCAAGTCGGAAATCGCCATGCAAATCACAAAAGAAAACCTCGGTTTCTCCACCCAACCCGCCGACGCCGATGAAACTCGGCGGCTGATGGAGTATGTGAATCTCAAACTATCGGCTCGCGGTTGTCCGACCTACGAAGGGCTGACGGGATCGCCGTTCATGGAACTGGCTCAGGCACTGCTGGCCAACATTCGCGAAAAGAATCGCATGCTGGCCGAGCACCTCTGTCCGGCCGATCTGCATATCGATTCATTCCTTCGCGACTTCCTAGCCGAAGTGCTTGATGCGCCCGATCAACGCTTGATTCCGTCCCCCACCTTGTCACTGGAACGACATGGCTTGGCCCGCATGTTGTCGCTCCCCCCCGACGCCGATCATTACCAGTCGGAAATCATCAACTCGTATCGCGTGCATCAAGGCGTGCTGCACAATCCGGTGCAAGATCGTCGCACGACAAAGGGCGTGTTTCACGTCTGCGAAGGTGGTTTTGCCGTGCCCGGCGATAAAAAAACCGTGCCGAAGAAAACGTTCGCCAAGTTGCTTCAAGCGGCCCTGAATCCACCGAAAAAGCTGCTGCAATTGCCGTTCACCTCAACCCAAGACGAGCAAGCCGAGGTGTTCGTGTCGCTGTTGCTGCGACCCGTGGTGTGTCCCGAAGTGCCCGGTTACATCCCCGAAAAGACGATGGAGACGCGTTTCTTCGCTCCGGGCGGCTTGGTTAGCAATCTGGATTTTGTCGAGTCGATTTTCGGCAATGCTGGCGATCCGTTCTTGACAATGAACGACGCCCGTTTGGATACCGAGCATTGGTCTGGCCACACGGGTTGTGTGATTCTCGCGCCGCATCTGACCACCGTGCGAAAGAAAGATGTGGGATTGCCTCACATTAGCGAAGCGTCCGACGCCCTTCGGCGAGACGGTATGTGTTGGGAATCGGAAGACGAGCTGTACAACGACGGCTCCGCATTCAAGCTAACTTGTCGAGACCATCGTGGCGTGATCGTGACCTTGATCGCCGATAACTACTTCGGCTATTGCAAAAAAGAGGTCAAGACCCAACTCAGCTATGCCGCCAATCTGATGGGACTATGCGAGGAAGAACATGCGGGCGGCGTGCTGGCATTTCCCCGGTTTGATCTGGGGGAGTATTTCGAGCTGAGCAGCTATTTCCCGCAAACCAACCACACCTATAAGGAAGTGTGTGACAACTATGGCGAACTGATGGACATTTCGCCCACCGGTTATGCGACCGACAAGACTTATCCCGACATCTTTTATCTACCCGAAGACGCCCGGATTTATCTTCGCCGCCAGCAGATTGTGTGGAACAAGGACGGCGAAGAACATCAATTGAAACTGCAACCCAAATGCACCTATGTGCTGCCGTCGGGCTACAAGGTGGAAATGATCCAACCCCAGGAAGGGCGACGCTGGCGATTGATCGGCACGACCGCCGAAGGCACGCTGTGTCACAAACCATGCACGGTTTCGGGCGGTGGCAAGTCGGAGATTTCCAAGTCGGTAACGGACGCCATTATCACCGGTCCAATTATCACGTCCGACTTTAAGAACGACATGCTGATGGTCGAACAGATCATTCACCGCGGCTTTGGCGGCCGATACAAGAAGCCGCGCGAACCGCGGCGAGAAAGCCGACCGCTGCTCAGCCCCGAACGGTCGCTGGGCAGCGTCGTGCGGCTGCTAACTCCCAGTCCTCAATATACCGACGAATACAATGCGTGGGTTACCAGCATCCCACGTCAGATTCGTGACTTAGTGCTGATCGTCAAGCGATTCTATAAACCGCACTGGGGCGAAGACTGGCGATCGCGTTTCAGTGTCGACAGTATCAACGGCCTGCCAGGTTACGAATTGAAATACCGCACGGAAAAGCTGCTTGCCAGTTATATGCGAGTGGGATTCGAGGAAGATCATTCTTGGCGGACATTCGACCTCAGGAAGGATTTTTACCCAGCAGTCAAAGTGCAAATGGAAGACGACATTACGGCTTCCATTGTCGTGCCGCGCGACTCGCTGGAGTATTTGCATCCTGACTTGGAAGATTCCTCATTCAAGTTCGTTCGCAATTGTGAGTTTCGCTTGTTCCAACGGCCGGACGAAGCGATCGTGCGTGGCTATGACAAGACCGCCGAGATGGATTTTTCGCGCACGGGGAAATTCTTTGCGAATTACGAGCCGCTCACGCGGAACGATGCCCGCAATATGGTCGAGGACACCATTTTATTCGGCCAGTTCAGCAAACCGATTCGCAAGGTAATCAATGCGTTCGTAAAGGCCGAAAAGCCGGACTACTGCGTGGCGACGTCGCATCCGCGTCTCGTCGACGGTCGCCCAAGTCAGAATCCACGCTATCTGCAAACGCGACCCGATTTACAAGACCCGCGTTCGGTCTATCTGGCCAATCTCGGAGCTCGCTTGCATCGCCGCGTCCCGTTGGGCAAGACCGTGCCGTTCCCCGTGAATTCGGTAATGCCCGGCCGTCGCAACAATCCCGCCGATCACACCGTCGGAATTCGGCCATTGGCAGTCTATAACCCGATCCACTATCAAGAGTTGCCCGAGCTGTTCATGGAATTCACAGCCAGCTTGACCGGCAAATCGCCTTCCACCACGGGCGCTGGATCGGAAGGGGCGCTAACAAAAGGCCCATTCAACGCAATGCCTCCGATTATCGACTTGAATAACGCCTTAGTTAGCTATCTCATTACGGGCCACAGTTGCTTCACCACATCGGCCGGTTATATCGGACCCAAATATCGCTTCGACCACGATATCAGTCTACTGATTCCGGATGTGTGGTCCCGAATGTTCATCCACGAACGCGATCCGAGGTACTTGTATGAGAATGGATACTTGGAGAAGCTGACGGACTTTGAGCACGAAGGCCAAGTCGTACAGGCTAGTCGGCTCGGTTTTCGGATCACCGACAAGTTCGTGCGAACGTTTTTTGGCCGCGTGTTTAGCGATCCAACGACAGTGTTCAATGAGCAAATGCTGAAACCGGAACTGCAAAGTATGGAAGACTATGTCGACGGGATTGACAATATTGTGAGTACCCAGACTCGTATCGCTCGATTGTATCTGGAAGACGGCACAATCGAATTGGCATGTCCTCCATTGAAGGCTTTGTTGACGATTATGGCCGAAGGCTCCTACCAAGGGAAAGATATCCACGACGATTCGGTCCGACGATTGTTCACGCGCGAGTCGCTATTGGAAAGTACCTGGTACCAAGATCGGTTGATGGCTCGTCGCGATGTCGACCGCCGACTGTGGAAGCGGCATGTCCAGTATCTGCAAACCACGCTGGCTCAAGTGAACTACCTGACTCAGCGTGAACGGGACGTCATCGCGGCGAAGCTGGATCGAGCGCGCCACTATCTATCGGAAATCGAACGCCCGGCTTATATGAGCCGGTTGAAAGGGACGATTGGTGTCGACCCATCGGTGCGATCAACTTAGGCGGGTGGGTATCGACTATGGCAGATGGGACGCCCAACCGCCGTTCGAACCAACGAACCGACTTGACAGCGATCACGTACGACACGGTAAACTGAAATCGACGACGCTTCGTCCGGCGTCGTAGGATTTCAAGTGCCGCTTGAATGTGAGTCGCCGCACATGATCGCTCCTGCCAACGAGAATCCCTATTCCAGCCCAAGCGCCGGGCCGCAACGCTGCATCTCTGTTCCGCGAGGCCGTGGCGGCGGGCCGCTGTCCGAACGGTTGGCGGTCGGCATGTTGTATCGCCGCATTCACATCCATTCGCCGTTCGATGCCATCCTGGAATTCAATGGCCGCAGCTACTGGCGAGACATCGTGCGTGTGAACGGAAAAATCGCGGACTGGCACGTATCGTGGACGCGGATTACCTCGTGTTTTCGATTCGACGTGGCTTTGGGCGAGGCATTAGTGCCCGTTCGCGTCGCACTAATCTGGGGCCGGCTGCTACGTTTGCGAGCCATGCAAGTGTACGCGGGGGAATTGTGCGTTTATCAAGAACGATTAGGAGTCGTCCTCGACGAACCGGTACTGGAACTATGACGCAGAATCCCTATCAAAGCCCGGCCGCCGATCCAACCCAGCCGCTCAAGCCAACGATCATCTGTCCATTCTGCGGCTATCACGAATGCCGTTCGCCGCAATGGACGATCTGGGGCGGCGTCATCGGCCCCAAGTTGCTGCATCATTCCGTTTGCCAACGCTGCGATCGCGGCTTCAACCGCAAAACCGGCCGCTCGAATCTAGCCTGGATCATCGCCATCCAAGTCATCGGCTTCGTACTGGGACTTGTATTCGCAGCGATATTATTCGTCGCGCGATAGACCTTTCCCTCGACCTGCAAGAAGGCTCCAAGCCGCAAGTCGCCTAGTTTCAGAGCAGAGCGCGACGGGAGTCGAACCCGCGACATACAGCTTGGGAAGCTGTCACTCTGCCAACTGAGTTACGCCCGCTAGGATTTCGCGAGGTCCGTCGCGGGACGCTCGCGAACGAGTCAATATATCGAACGGATGCGGTCGATGGCAAGCGATGGCTGATAACTTTCCGGCGGATGTCGCGGTAGATTGGCTTGCTTGGCGAGTGACAAGTTAAATTCCGATCAAGGCGTGACGTTGGCTCTTTTCGAGGGGCGAGGTTCGCTTTAGGCTCGGTCCGCTTGCTGAAGCCCTTGTTTTCGTTCGCAGTTGGCCTCGTTTGGATGGGTTGCCATGCGTCCCGCGCGGTTGTTTTGGAAGATTCTGCTCACATACGCCGTCCCTAATATCTTGGTAGCGGTCACGTTCCTGGTCGTCGTATCGACCTGGCAGCGCGCCAGTGCGTTGCGGCAGGTCGGCGAGCAATTGGTCGACACGGCTCGCGTCGTGGCGACTCTATATCGCCGCGATCTGGCGGATCGGACTGATTCCGAACGGCAACAGGAGCTGCGTGATTTGGGGAAAGCCACGGGGCTGCGGATCACGATCGTGGCGGCCGATGGACGCGTGCTCGGCGATTCCGCGGAGGATTTCCGTCGCATGGTGAACCATTCTGATCGGCCGGAAATCCAGCAAGCTCTGGCCGACGGACTGGGCAAATCGGTGCGTTACAGTTCCACGCTGGGGGTTTCCATGTATTACGTGGCGATCCCGGTGAATGCGAACGTCGGGGCCCCGGTCGTCGTGCGAGTGGCTTCGGAATTGTCGGCGATTCATCGGGAAATCCACGGTGCATGGTGGTTGCTGTGGAGTTTGGCCTGCGCCACTGGGTTACTGGCGATCGGGCTGACTTACGCGATGGTGGGCCGGTTGATCAAACCGATGGGCGAGTTAACCGCCGCGACGCGCGTATTGGCAGGCGGTGACTACAACCAACCGATCGACGTGCATCGCGATGACGAAATCGGACAGCTCGGCGGAGCCCTCGAACATATGCGGACTGATCTACTCACCCGAGTCCGCGATTTGCGAGAAAGCCGTCAGCAGCTCGCCACGGTGCTAGGCAGCATGCGCGAGGGCGTGTTGGCGATCGACGCTCGGCAGCGAATCATGTTTGCCAACGAGGCGAGCGGCGAACTGCTAAACGTCGGCGTTACAGATATCACGAATCGGCCGATCCGCGAGGTGACGCGCAGCCGCGAAATGCATGAGACGGCGCAGCGCGTGCTGGCGCAAGAGGATTCGTTCGAGCTGGAGTTTGAGGCGCCTGGCGCGGTGCGGCGGCGGTTGATGCTGCGAGCGACGCGGCTGCCCGGCGATCCTTGCCCAGGAGCGGTGATCGTGTTGCACGATGTATCGGAAGTGCGGCGGTTGGAAAATCTTCGGCAGGAACTTGTGGCTAATGTGTCCCACGAACTCAAAACGCCGCTCTCGTCCATCAAGGCTTACTCGGAAACGTTGCGGCTAGGAGCCATCAACGATCCGGATCACAACCTTAAATTCCTGGCCAACATCGAAGAGCAGGCGGACCGATTACATCAACTGATCCAGGATCTATTGCAACTGGCACGTGTGGAATCCGGTCAGCAAGCTTTCGAGATCACTTCGGTCGATGTGCCCGATTTGGTTCGTGTGTGTGTGGAACAGCGAATGGCCGAGGCGGCGGCCAAATCCATTCAACTAGAAATTGAGGCCTCCGACGACAATCTATTGGCACTGGCCGACGAAGAGGGGCTTTACACGATTATCGAGAATCTCATTAGCAACGCGATTCGGTATACGCCCGAGAACGGCGAAGTTCGGGTGAGTTGGCGAGCCGAAGCGGATCGAGCGGTGATTAGCGTTTCGGACACGGGCATTGGTATCGCCCCGAAACATCAGTCTCGAATCTTTGAACGATTTTACCGTGTGGATAAAGCCCGTTCGCGCGAGCTGGGCGGAACGGGATTGGGGCTATCAATTGTTAAACACTTGGTACAAGCATTCGGCGGCCAAGTGGCGGTAACAAGCAAATTGGGCGAGGGAACTCGGTTTGACGTGACGCTGCGCCGAAGTGACGAACCATGAGAGGCTGCCCGAGTTACTCGGCGGATTCCGAGAGTGGACTTCGGGATTTTCTTAGGCGAAGCGGCATGGATTCCATGCGTTCCAATTCTCGCCGCAGAATCTTGAGCAGCGTTTGCAGAAAGACCACAATCATCGGACCGACTAACACACCGATGGGACCCAGAGCTTGCACGCCGCCGAGGACGCTGAGCAACGCGAGCAATGGGTGTAAGCGAGCTTGGCCGTGCAGGATATATGGCTTAATCACATTGTCAATTTGGGCGACGACAATGGCTCCGTATAGTGCCAACACAACCGCGGCGACTGGCCGTTCCTCATAAGCGAACAGCCATAGGGATGCAGGCAGCCACACAACCGGCGAACCGACGAATGGAATGATCGCGCAAATCATGGTGAGACAAGTGAGTAGAAACACTGCCTTCAGTCCGGCGAAATAGTAGCCGAATCCCGCCAAGACGCCTTGCACAAACGCGGACAGCAAGGTGGCAATGAGTACGGATCGAGTGACTTTGGCGAACTCTTCTAACATCTCCCTTTCGTAGCGATCGTCGAGCGGCGTAAGCGCCATGACCGACTCGATCATGTTCGGCCCATCGGCGAAAAAGAAGAACATCGACACGGTCATAATGAGCAAGCCCACAATCAGCTTTGCCAGAAAGGCGGTTGTCGCGCCACCTAGTGTCAATAGTTGCTCGCGAGCCGATGAGAGGACTTGAGAGACTTGACGCTGCAGTTCATCGTCGCTGGGGTTCAATGTCTCCTTAAACCAAGTTCGAACCAGACCTCCTAACAACATGATTTTGAAGTCGTCGAACAACCGTTGCGATTCTTGCAGCGCCGCATGATGTTCCAACGAACTGGTTTCGGCTTCGACGGCCATATCGAGCTGGTTTTTGACTTCGACCAATTGAGCCGTGAAGCGATCGTCGCCGACGTCAAGCAATTCCCGATGAAGCTGGACGATTTGGCCCGTGACGCGTCGCAGCGATTCATCGTGATTAAGAGGGAACTGGCTGTTCGTGGAATCGTTCAACAGGCGATCCAGCGTTCGTTCGATCGACTTGATCTGTTCATTGAACGGGATGTTTAGTCCAAAGGCGGCTCGCATCGAAACCACGCGGTCGCGCAGCGTTCCCACGTTGACGCGTCCAAGCAATCGGCTGCCTTCAAGCGCGCCGAGCGACACGATGGTGATAATCGGGGCCAGCACGATGACCAGGATCAACGCCGTCGTGGCTAGCGCGGCACGGCGGCGGCCGTTTTTGAGTCGCGCGAGGATCCATTCGTGTACGGGTCGAAATATCGTGACCAACACGGCGGCCAGAAACAGCGGCACGAAGAAGCTGGCCATTACGCGATAAAAGAAGATGCCGATGACCACGATAATGGCCAACAACACCAAAAATGACACCATCCGCGACATTTGAGTTTCCTGTCGTTGAGTTCGGGCAATCGCTCCTGCACGCTATTCGACCGTGCGAGGGCGGAATTGTAACGGCCCCGCAATTCGGCGGTAAACCGGCCGATCCTTTGTTCGGAAATAGTCGCGGGAACACGTTGACCGGGTCTTGAGACCTCGGTATCATCCCGCCGCTTTTCTGACGATCTTGAGTTCAATCGGGGCATTGCGCGCCAGCCATTCGGCTCGCGGCGCGACGTAGTTACTTTTGCGCGACGGCGTCTTGTTGCGATATTCCTCTGCGAAACGCGGTATTCGGTTCGCGTGGTGTTTGGCCGCGCTGGCCGTTTGCGGCTGCGCGGCTTGGTCCACACCACAATCGGATTCGGCGAGCGTTGAAACTCGTCTGCTGCCGGCGCCTCGGATGTCGCCCGACGCGGTGGGCGTTTCCATCACGATGGTCGACATTCCCGACACGGCTGAGGAGCCTTACGCCGATTTGTGGAATGAGATTGACGAACAAGCGATCCCCGTGGAAATGCGGCGGCGGTTGGAAACGAACGGCTTGCGGTGCGGACACATTTCGGGGCAGTTGCCGCAGCGGATTCTCGACCAGTTCAACTCCAGCGAAGATCTCTCGGGGTTGGCCGAAGGTGACTTTCGCGCGATTGACACCAGTTTGTCAGCGCGAGCCGAATTGCGGCAACTTCGCGCCGGCCAGCCGAGCAAGATCGCGTTGACGAAGCAGCCGGTAGGGCAAGTTCACGTGCTCGAGAACGAAGGTGGCCAATTACGCGGCGAGACGTTCGAGCAGGCTCAGTGTCTGTTCCGGCTGACAGCGTTTCCGACAGGCGACGGGCGTTCGCGACTGGAATTGGTCCCGGAAATTCATCACGGACAGTGGCAACAACGGTGGATCGGTTACGACGGAGCGATGCGTTTGGACGCCGACCGACAACGCCGGGCGTTCGAGCACCTAAAATTCGAATCGATCTTGTCGCCGGGCGAAGTGTTGATCGTCGGCAGTTCGTCGGACTTGAAGGGGTTGGGCGGACAGTTCTTGAAGGTCGACGACGCGGAAACGCCAAAACGCAAATGCCTGCTGCTCCGGCTATCGCAAACGCAGATGGACGATCGCTTCGCTCCGGGGCAAGAATCGGCCCCTATTGTGACTGCTGGGGAGTAGAGTTTTCCCTACGCCATTGGGGCGATTCGTAGGGATTGCGGGGCTGTCGGTCGCCCCCAATAATCGAGCGGAGTTTCGGGCCCGGCGATGTTTTGTCGCGAGAGTTCCGATGAATGACCTAGTATTTCCTTGGTTCGAGCTTGGGGCTGTCGAGCCACTTGCGAACAAACGTTCCTAATATCTTGGGGAGAGTTGCCGATGCCTTTGGTACCGATGCGAGTATTGCTGGACCACGCCGCTGAGAACGATTACGGCGTGGCGGCTTTCAATGTCAACAATATGGAACAAATTCAAGCCATCATGGAAGCGGCGCAAGAGACCGATTCGCCGGTCATCATCCAAGCTTCCCGTGGCGCTCGGTCCTATTCACAAGACAATTATCTACGTCACTTGATGCTGGCCGCCGCGGAACTGTATCCGCATATTCCGGTTGTGATGCATCAAGATCACGGCAACAGCGTCGACACCTGCGTCAGCGCGATCGACAACGGGTTTACATCCGTGATGATGGACGGTTCGCTGAAAGAAGACGGCAAGACGCCGGCTGATTTCGATTACAACGTGAAGGTAACGGCCGAGGTCGTGAAGATCGCTCACAGCCGCAACGTTTCGGTCGAAGGCGAATTGGGCTGCCTCGGTTCGCTGGAAACGGGCGGCGGCGAACAGGAAGACGGCCACGGCGCGACATGCCAACTCAGCCACGACCAGTTGCTGACGGATCCCGAAGAAGCCGCTCGATTCGTCGAGCAGACGGGCGTCGACGCGTTGGCGGTGGCGATCGGCACCAGCCACGGCGCCTACAAATTCACCCGCAAGCCGGACGGCGAAGTGCTGGCGATGGGGCGGATCGAAGAGATTCATCGCCGCTTGCCAAATACGCATCTGGTGATGCACGGCAGCTCGTCCGTGCCGCAAGATTTGCAGGACGTCATCAATAAGTACGGCGGCCAGATCAAGCAAACTTGGGGCGTGCCGGTGGAAGAAATTCAACGCGGCATCAAGAGCGGCGTGCGAAAGATCAACGTCGATACCGACAACCGATTGGCAATGACCGGCGCGATTCGCAAGGTGTTGTTCGAGACGCCCGAGAAGTTTGATCCGCGTGATTACTTGAAGCCGGCTCGCTCGGCGATGAAGCAGGTCTGCATCGATCGCATGGTGGCGTTCGGCCAAGCCGGCAACGCCAGCAAGATGCGTTCGCTCGTCGGCGCCTAGAACGCGATGGCTGGGGGCTCCCGTTGGTCGACCCCAGGCACTCGCTTCGTGCTTTGCGGGGCGGGTGGCACGCCCAGAGTCTTCGATGGGCGTGGTTGGCTCACTCGAAACGGTGCCTGCCACGTTGAACGTCCAATAACAAGAAAAGTCCATCTCCGGCACGGTTCGCCTGGGGTGGACTTTTTCTATTGTTGTTCGCAGTGGCGGCGGCGATATGATGAAACGAGGCCGCCGCAGTTGGTTCACTCGGCGCGAGCGGCAATCGCTTCCATCGCCGATCTCGGCTGCTCATAGCTTCGCCCGGTGACGACATCATGCCAACAACACTCGTGTTCAATGACCATTTCGAGATTCCGTTCAGCGTCGATTCACTAGACGCTTTTCGCGCGTGGATGCAGGGCGACGAAGCGCCCGAGAACGGTCGCGTTGATTACTTGTCCGGGCGAATCGAGGTGGACATGTCGCCCGAAGAACTGTTTACGCATGGCAAACCCAAAGTCGAGCTGAGTGCGGTATTGGGCATGCTGCTGAAGCGGATTCGCACGGGGCACCTGTTTTGCAATTCGACTCGCGTGGCAAACGCCGTCGCCGGGCTGTCGGCCGAGCCGGATTTAGTGTTTGTTTCGCGCCGTTCTCGATGCCGGCTCCGTGCGGCTGGTCCCCAAGGCCAGTGGCGCCGCCGAGCAGTTTGTCGAACTGGAAGGCTCGCCGGACATGGTTTGCGAAATTGTCAGCGATTCGTCGGTGGCCAAGGACAAGCAGCGGCTGCCGAGCTGCTATTTCGCGGCCGGAGTTCGCGAGTTCTGGTTGCTCGATGCACGGGGCGAATCGCTGGAGTTCGTGATTCATCGCCGCGGCGTTTCGGATTTTCAACCGGCGGCTATCGACGAGTCCGGCTTTCAGCATTCGGAGGTTTTCGCCACATCGTTTCGACTTGATCGCCAATGCGACGAACGCGGACACTGGGAATACGATCTGCGAATTCAAAACGAAACACCGCAATCGGAGTGTCGATGAACAACGAACAGGCTGCGATGCGAGCCGAGCTATTGGCTCCCGCTGGCGACATGGACTGCATTCGCGCGGCGGTTGAGAACGGCGCCGATGCCGTCTACTTCGGACTGGAACATGGCTTCAACGCTCGGGCTCGCGCCACCAACATGTCAGTCGACCGGCTGCCCGAGATCGTCGACTATTTGCATCGGCGAGGCGTTCGCGGTTATCTGACCTTCAACACGCTGGTGTTCGCGGACGAGTTGCCAGCGGCGGAAGCCACGATTCGAGCTGTTGCCGCTTCGGGAATCGACGCTTTGCTGGTCCAGGACCTGGGCGTCGCGCGGCTGATCCGAGCGATCTGTCCGCAACTTGCGATTCACGCGTCGACGCAAATGACGCTGACCAGTTCTCAATGCATTGAAGCGGCCGAGCGGCTAGGCATCGAACGAGTCGTGCTGGCTCGCGAATTGTCGATCGACGAGATTCGCAAGATCCACGCGCGGACCTCCATGTCGCTCGAAGCGTTCGTCCACGGCGCGTTGTGCGTGGCGTATTCGGGCCAGTGCCTGACGAGCGAATCGCTGGGCGGCCGCAGTGCGAATCGCGGCCAATGTGCTCAAGCCTGCCGGCTGCCGTACGACCTGGTGTGCGACGGGCGCGATGTGGACTTGGGCGACATCAAGTATCTGCTGAGCCCGCAAGACTTGGCCGCCTATGAATTGATTCCGCGGATGTTGGAAGCCGGAGTCAGGTCGTTCAAAATCGAAGGCCGCTTGAAGACGCCGGAGTACGTGGCCAACATCACTCGGCATTACCGGCAGGCGTTGGACGCCGCGTTGGCCAATCGTCCGATCGAGTTCACTCGGGCGGAAGTCGAGTCGATGGAGATGTCGTTTTCGCGAGGGTTTTCGCCGGGCTGGCTGGAAGGCTGCGACCACAAGCAGCTCGTGCCGGGCCTGAGTTCAGCGAAGCGCGGCGTGCTGCTGGGCGAAGTCACCGGCGTTTGGGGGTCGCGAATTCGCGTGCGGTTGCGTTCGTCGATCAAGCGAGGCGACGGCATCGTGTTCGCGGGGAATCGAGCGGCCGGTGAAGAACAGGGCGGACGCGTGTTCAACGTGCAACGCGGACGCGACCGCTTGGAGCAGGCCGTCGATTCGGGCGAAGTCGATCTGACGATGGATCGCAACTCGGTCGAGCCGGCGCGAATCTACGTGGGCCAGCAAGTTTGGAAGACGGACGATCCGCAATTGAATGCCCAGTGGCGTCGCACGTTCAATACGGCCGATCCGGTTCGTCGCGTGCCGGTCGACATGCATGTGTCGGCCGCCGTGGGCCAGCCGCTGCGGATCGCGGCTCGGGCCAGCAATGGCTCGTTGGCTCGCGTTGATTCGGACCAGCCGCTCGAAGCCGCCCAGCGCCATCCGCTCACGGCCGAAACGCTCCGAAAACAACTTGGCCGCTTGGGCGGAACCGTTTATGAACTGCGTGAACTGACGGCCGAGATTGACGGCCAGCCGATGGCGCCGCTCAGCGTACTCGGGCAACTGCGTCACGCGTTGGTCGAGCAACTCGAGCAGTCGTTGCCCGCGCCCGAGCGAACGATCGCGTCCGAATCGGTGCTGCCAACGCTGCGGCAGCAAGCGAACGCGTGGCAGCAGTCACGGCGAAACGAGGCGTCGCCAATCAACACGGCTTTGAACGAGCCGCGGTTGCATGTGCTCTGCCGATCGTTGCCGCAGTTGCGCGAGCTGTTGACATTGGAAGTGGATAGCGTACTCGCCGATTTCGCGGATATTCGCGAGTATCGGCAAGCGGTCGAGGCGGCTCGCGCAGCGGCAACTCCGATTTGGCTGGCGACGCCGCGAATTCAGAAGCCCGACGAGATGGGAATTTTCCGGGCACTTGAACGACACGAGGCCGACGGAATCTTGGTGCGGAACCTGTCGGGCTTGTTGTATTACGGCGAACGAAACGTGCCGACGCTTGCCGACTTTTCGCTCAACGCGGCCAACGATTTGACCGTGCAACTGTTGCTCGAACACCACGCGCGACGCGTCACGGTCTCCTACGATCTGAACCGCGATCAGCTATTAGAGCTGGTGACTTACGCTCCGGTGGACGAACTGGAAATTGTGATTCACCAACACATGCCGATGTTTCATATGGAACACTGTGTGTTTTGTGCGGTCTTGTCGCCGGGCACGGACAAGACGAATTGCGGCCGGCCTTGCGACGTCCACGACGTGCAGCTACGCGATCGCATTGGTATGAATCATCCGCTGAAGGCCGATGTAGGCTGCCGCAACACATTGTTTAATGCGGTGCCGCAAAGCAGCGCCGAAATCGTACCAACATTATTAGATCGCGGCGTACGCCACTTCCGCATCGAGTTGTTAGATGACCGGGGCGAAGCGATCCATCACGTCGTGGAACTTTACCGCTCGCTGTTAGCCGGCCGCATCGCGGGCAAGGAAGTCTGGCGGCAACTTCGCGCGTCGAACCGAGTCGGCGTCACTCGCGGCACCCTGGAAGAACGCCGCAACCCGCTGGCCATTTTGTAGGGGGAAGGTCGGCTCCTGTCGACGCCTCGAACACTACCAGCATTATCGTGCGATTGAATTGTCACCCCAACGCTTCACGACAAGATTGTTGCAAGCGAATTCGGGTACTGACTAAATCCCTTGTCGAATGTTACCACTTCCCATCCGGCGGCTTGCGCGAATGCCGATAGGTACGCGTCGTTCCATACCTTCGGCGAAAACGAACGGTGCTGAGTTACCGATCGCCAAATTGGTTCTAGTCCACGCGGCTCGTCAGCATAGACCACGCGTGGATCGCCGAACAAAGAATCAAAAGCTTGCCAAGCTTCCGGTAACTTAAGGACGTCCGCCTTCATCGCTTGAGGCGTCGTGGCCAGCCTCAGAAACCCAATTTGAGTGAACCTGCAAAAGCAGCAGCTATTATCCGGCTGTAGCGAGAACCAATCACTTGCCAACTGGTGATGGAGATGACGTTGAAAAACGAGCGCCAGCCACACATTCACGTCAAGAAGGAACATCCCACTGTCCCTTCAACGATTCGACATCCTCGGCCTCCAGGATTTCCGCGATCCGGTCGTTGGTTAGATCCAGAGTGCCGGGCCGATCGCTTGCCACCATCGGCAAGTGAACTCGCTTGCGAACCGGAGAAACATGAATCGTTGGCGCATCGCGTAGCGTTACTGTCACCGCGGCGCCTTCCGGCAGGGGATTCGGCGTGTCGAAGACAACGACGCCGTTTTGAACGGTACCCGAGATTTCCATCGGTTTCTCATCTGGTTTTGTCAACGGTTTTCGCCACGAATTCGTCAACGCAATTATCGGCCGGCGACAGTAGGGGATCAAGCTGGCGGACGTTTCTGACCGTGCCGGCGCTGCTTGACCGTTCGCCCGGCCGCTACTTAGACTGGCTCGTTTGAATCCCGAGCCATATTTCTGCCAGGAGCCAGCCGTGCCCGGAACATGCGTGATCGGGTTGCAGTGGGGAGACGAAGCCAAGGGAAAGCTCGTCGATCTGCTCACCCGCCAGTTCGATATCGTCGTTCGTTACCAGGGCGGAGCGAACGCCGGGCATACGGTGGTGGTCGGAGATCAGGTGTACAAGCTGCACCATATTCCCAGCGGGATTTTGTCGCCGGGCGTCAAGAATGTCGTGACGCCGGGCGTCGTCATGAATCCGCCCACGATCTTGAAAGAGATCGATTCGCTGCTGGATCGGGGCGTCAAAGTCGCCGAGAACTTGATGCTCAGCGACCGCACGCACGTCGTCTTTCCTTGGCATATCGAGGAAGATCGGCTGATGAACGACCGGCCGGTTGGCGGCGAAAGCATCGGCACCACGCTCCGCGGCATTCGGGCCATGCTACCGCGATAAAGTCGGGCGGACCTACGCCGTGCGACTGGGCGACATGTATCGAGCCGACTTCCGCGAGAAAGTGGCTCATATCGTCGAAGCCAAGAACCGGTTGCTGGCCGGCCTGGCCACGGGCGAGCCGACGTTGCTGGACGCCGAAGCGATCTTCACCGAATACAAAGGCTACGCCGATCGGCTGGAAGCTTACGTGACCGACACGACGGCCTTTCTCTTGGACGCCGTCGAACAGGACCAGCGGATCTTGTACGAAGGCGCCCAAGGCACGCTGCTGGACATCGACCACGGGACTTTTCCGTTCGTGACCAGCAGCAACAGTTCCGGCGTCGGCGTTTCGGCCGGATCGGGCGTTCCTGGTCGGTGGATCAACAAAGTGATCGGTGTGGCGAAGGCCTACACGACGCGTGTCGGCGGTGGGCCATTCCCGACCGAACAAGACAACGAAGTCGGCCAGCGAATCCGCGACCTCGGCAATGAATATGGCACGACCACCGGCCGGCCGCGGCGCTGCGGTTGGTTCGACGCCGTGGCCGTGCGTTATGCGGCGCGGCTGAGCGGCATTGATTCGCTGTCGATGATGATGATGGACGTGCTCAGCCAACTGCCCGAAGTCAAAATCTGCGTGGCATACGAGTTGGACGGTCGGCCGATCACCAACTTCCCCAGCCACGTCGATGATTTGCGTCGAGTGAAGCCGGTTTACGAAACGCTGCCCGGTTGGGAAACCGACGTTACGGGCGTGCGGCGGATCGAAGACTTGCCGGCCGGAGCTCGTCGTTATTTGGATCGAGTCAGCGAGCTGGTGGGCAAGCCGGTCGAGATCGTCTCGGTCGGACCGGACCGAGCTCAGACGATGTTTGCCGAATTGGACGGCGTGGCCGTCGGTGTGTGATGACAGCCGTGTCAGACGTTTCCACTCGATCCAACGAATTGCTGGCCGCCGTGCCGCGCGAGCGTTTGCCGCGCCACATCGCGGTGATCATGGACGGCAACGGCCGCTGGGCTCAGCGGCGCGATCTGCCGCGGATCGAAGGGCATCGTCGCGGCGTGGCCAGCGTGCGGCGGACGGTCGAAGAATGTGCGCGGCTAAAAATCGAGCAACTCACGCTCTACTGCTTGTCCAGCGAGAACTGGAAGCGACCGCGGCACGAGCTTGAGTTCCTGATGCATCTGCTGGAACAGTACATGATCGAGGAACGCGGCACGATCATGGAGCAAAACATCGTGGTTCGCATCATCGGCCGCCGCGACAACATCCCGGACAATGTGCTCCGCGAGATGGACAAGACGATCCAGCTCAGTTCGCAAAACACCGGCACGCGACTCTGTCTGGCAATCAACTACGGCGGTCGCTCGGAGATGGTCGACGCGGTGAAGAAGATCGCCGCCGCCGTGCGCGACGGCCAGCTTTCGACCGACTATCTCGACGAGCAAGTGATCGCCGACCATCTTTACACGGCCGGCATGCCGGATCCCGATCTGATGATTCGCACGGCGGGCGAGATGCGAATCAGCAATTTTCTGTTGTGGCAGATCAGCTACGCCGAGCTGTGGGTGACGGATCTCTGCTGGCCGGAGTTCGACGAATCGACGTTGCACGACGCGATCCGTTCGTTCGCCAGCCGCGATCGTCGTTTTGGTGGATTGACACTCAGCTAACGCCGAGCCGCCTTCGCGGTCGAAAGGAAGCGAGCCTTGTTACGTTGGCGACTCATCTCGGCCGCGGTCGTGCTGACGATCCTGCTCGGCTTTCTGCACCTCGATTTTCACTACTCGCACTGGATCGGCGCGTCGGGCCTGTGGTTGATGCCGATCCTGATCGCGCTCACGGTGATGGCCACGCAGGAAATGCTGCACTTGTTGGCCGGGCGAAACTATCTCCCAGTTCGATGGGCCGTGCATGCCGGCACACTGATGGTCGTGTTGGCGTCGGCCGCGCCGCTGGCTTGGGATGTGATGGGGAAACCGTACCCGCCCGATTGCCCGCTCGGCAAACTCGGTTGGCCATTGTTAGCGTTTGGTTTCGCCGTGACCTTGTTATTCGTCGCCGAGATGATGCGTTATCGCGAGCCGGGTGTGGCAACCGTGCATCTGGCGGCCGGCGTGTTTGTGGTCGGTTATATCGGAGTGCCGCTGGCGTTCTTAGCGATCTTGCGCCAGTTTCGCGATCACGCTTGGGGTATGGCCGCTCTGATTTCGTTGATTGTGATTGTGAAGATGTCGGACACGGGCGCGTATTTTACTGGCCGAGCGATTGGGCGGCATAAGTTCGTCCCTTTATTGAGCCCTAAGAAGACCGTGGAAGGCATCATCGGTGGACTTGTCGTTGCCTGCCTGTCGTCGCTGGCCTTCTTCTATTGGATCGTGCCTCGGCTAGTAGGCGACATCACCTATCAGCCGCGCTGGTGGGGCTGTCTCCTTTATGCTCTGGTATTGGCCATTGCCGGCATCATCGGCGACTTGGGCGAATCGCTAATGAAACGTGACCTCGGTCAGAAGGACTCGAGCACATGGCTGCCTGGTTTGGGCGGAGTGCTCGATATACTCGACGCCCTCCTAATCGCCGCCCCCGCCGCCTTTCTATGTTGGGCCGCCGGATTGGTATGAGCGAGCCCCAAACACGTTAAAGCGGCAGAGCGCAAGCCCTCCGGTAACCCAAACATATTAAAGCGGCAGAGCAAAGCCCTCCAGTAACCAAAGCATATTAAAGCGGCAGGGCGCAAAGCCCTCCCGGCGCTTTGCGATACCGAAGGGCTCAGACCCTTCCGCTATTCGCTCTTAGCACCTTTTTCCGAGCGACGCCGAAGTCCCCAATTATTGTGAGGAAGCGGTAGCTTGTATCTTCATCTCTGGGAAGATGAAGTACTTAAACTCCTCTAGTCGCGATAGTGTCGAAGTATTTCTCCAAATGGCGTTGAAATGCCAAGTGACGACATCCAAGCTCGTCCCAACAGCCCAGGAACCGTGGCGGATGTAAAGACTGCGGAACAAATAGTCCAGAACGTCGTGGCATCAAGATGAATCGCCTCAGTCCACGATGGTAGATCCCTATTTGCTGGACAGTATGCGACACTCCGATGATCGCCAGACCGACTTCCAAATTCGCCGATTCTTCGAGCGACACCGGCAAGTGAATTGCCAAACCACTCGTTCGCACGTCGTGCTCGTATTTCGGCGGATGCCGGGAAGAATAAAACGCAAGGACGCAAGGACGCAAGGGCGCAAAGACGCAAGGGCGGAACAGACGAGAACGGGAAGTAGGTTCTGCGACACCGGACGACTCGCGCCGTGCCGCTTATATCCTGTTGCGTCGTTGCGTCCTTGCGCCTTTGCGTTGCCTTCTTCAATGTAAGCGCCAGATAAGTGCATACCAGCACGCAACGCAAGCTGGTGAATGGTCAAATGCGTTGCCGAATCAGTCGCTCGCGCGTGCATGGTTCAAGTCGCTTAGCTACAATGTTCCGATCTGTGAGAAGCTCTACCAAAAACTCGGAGTTGGCGCTATGACCATGATGTGGAAATCAACGGGGCTCGTGTGGGCCTCGATCGTGTTGCTAGTTTCGCTGTCGTCGGGGCAGGATGCGGCGGCTCAGGGCCAGAAACGGCCAGCGAATGCGGCTTTTCAAGCCGTCAAGGACGAACCGGGTTTGCCGCGAGTGTTGTTGATTGGCGACAGCATCTCGATTGGTTATACCGTGCCCGTGCGGGAATTAATGAATGGGAAAGCGAACGTGCATCGTGCGCCGACCAATTGTGGGCCGACCACGCGGGGACTGGAGCAGATTGACCAGTGGTTGGGCGACAAGCCGTGGGATGTGATTCACTTCAACTTTGGGTTGCATGATCTGAAGTACCTGGGGCCGAACGGCGAGAATCTGGCCGATCCCCAGGCGGCGACGAGCAAGCCGCAAGTCGCGCTCGCGGACTATGAGAAAAATCTGCGAACCATCGTCGCTCGGTTGAAGAAGACCGATGCCACGTTGATCTGGTGTGCGACTACGCCGGTTCCCGAGGGAGCCAAGGGCCGAGTCGTTGGCGATTCGGCGAAGTACAACGAAGTCGCCGCCAAGGTGATGCGCGAGAACGACATCGCGACGAACGATCTGTACGCGTTTGCCAAGCCGCGATTGGCCGAGATTCAACGCCGAGCCGATGTCCACTTCACGCCCGAAGGCTCGCGTGCGTTGGCGGAAGAAGTGGCCAAGAAGATCACGGCAGCGATTGAAAAACGAGCCGCGAAGTAGGCCGTTTCGTTTGACAAGCCTGTAGGTTCGTCGGTTTCCGCGGAGCCGGAGACCTGCGGTCGACGGTTTCGGCGAGGTCGGGAGACCTGCGCCGAGCGCGTGTCGGGAGACCTGCGCCGAGCGGGAGTCCTGCGCCGAGCGCGCGGACTCGGCAGGAGCCTCGTTCTCCCAGTTGCATGAACTCGGCAGGAGCTTCGTTCGCCCGGTCGCACAATTTCTTTGCATCTCGTTGTATCGCGCGGCGCGATCCGTAATAATCACGGACGCTTTGGCGACGCCGCTGGCGATTGCCGACGCGCACGATTGCGAATGCGGGCGTTCTTGTCCACTAACAACCTCGGAGGTGAAACGCATGTCGGACAGACACTTCGGCAACAAAGACGGCTTCAGTCGTCGAGCCTTTTTGAAGGGCTCGAGCGCTGTGGCCGCCGCGACGGCACTGCAAGCGCAGACGGCCGCCGCCGCGGACAATGACGGCGATCAAGTCGTCAGCGGCAAACAAAAGATTCAATTGAACGTCAACGGCCAAAACCACTCGGCCGAAGTCGAACCGCGAACCACGTTGCTCGACGTGCTGCGGTATCAGCTCGAACTGACCGGCGCGAAGCCGGTGAGCGCCGACGGCAGCAGCGGCGCGAGCACCGTGTTGATCGACGGCAAACCGGCGACGGCGTCGACTACGTTGGCGATCGCCTGCACGGGCAAGAAGATTCAGACCGTCGAAGGAATCGGCGCCGACGATCCGGTGATCCAGGCGTTCATCAAACACGACGCCGAACAGTGTGGCTTCTGCACGCCGGGCTTTGTCGTCGCGGTGCGAGCGTTTCTGAACAAGAATCCGCAAGCCAGCGAGCAGCAAATTCGCGACGGCTTGAACAGCAATATCTGTCGCTGCGGCACTTACGCGAACATCATCGAAGCCGCCACGGCGGTGGTGAAAGGAGGCGTCTGATGGCTGAGACGAAATACTATTGGCCCAGTCGCGAAGAGAGCCGCGTGATCGGCAAATCGCACGATCGGTTGGATGGTTTAGCCAAGGCTTCGGGCGCGGCCAAATACACCTACGACATCAATCTGCCGAAGATGTTGTTTGCGCGGGCGCTGGGTTGCCCACACGCGCATTGCAAGATCAAGTCGATCGACACCAAGCCGGCCGAACGCGTTCCCGGTGTGGTGCATGTGCATGTGTTCGAGCACGCTCAGGCCGGCAGCGAGATCAAATGGGACGGCGAGCTGATTGCCGTCGTGGCGGCCGAAAGCGAAGGCGCCGCGGCCGAAGGCGTCGCCAAGCTGAAGGTCGATTACGAAGTGTTGCCCGCCTTTGCCGATTCGGAAGACTTGGCGAAAGCCGAGGAGCTTGGCCGCACGACCAAGGGCGGCGGCAAGGTGGTCACGGAGAAAGAGCCGGGCGACGACGACGATGAGGACGAGTTCATCGAGCAAGAGATTGCCCGGTTGTTCAAGGCATCGGACGTGGTGGTCGAAGGCTACTACGGCGTCGACGCGATCACGCATTGTTGTCTGGAGCCACACGGCTCGACCGTGATGTGGAAGGACGGCAAGCTGGAAGCTTGGTTGAGCACGCAGAACGTGTCGGGCACCGACGACGGTTTCGCTCGCGATCTGGAGTTAACCGCCGACGAAGTGAACGTCTACTGCGACTACATCGGTGGCGGTTTTGGCAGCAAGTTCGCGCCGGACTACTGGGGCGTGGCGGCGGCTAAGATCTCCAAAGCCACGGGGCGGCCGGTGAAGTTTATGTTGTCGCGCGATCAGGAATTGAAGATCGCCGGCAATCGGCCGTCGGGCTATATCAAAGTGAAGATCGGCGCGGACAAGAACGGCCGCGTTCAGGTCTGGGATTCCGAGCACTGGGGCACGGCCGGCTTTTCCGGCGGCGCCGTGAGCCAGAGCGTGATCCCGTATGTTTTGGTTCCGCCCAACTATCGCCGCAAAGCGACGAACATCAGCACGAACAGCGGTTCGGCGCGAGCTTGGCGGGCGCCGAATCATCCGCAGGCTTGTGCGATGAGCCAAGTGGCGCTGGATGATTTGGCGGCCAAGATGGGCAAGGACAGCTACGACGTCTTCATGGCCAACTTGGCGAACGCCGACAACGGCAAGGCCGATGTTTACGCGGCCGAAATGGAGATTGGCGCGAAGCTGATCGGCTGGAAGGATCTGTGGCATCCGCACGGCAAGGGCCCGAAGAAAGGCTCGGTCGTGGAAGGGCTCGGCATGGCGCTGCACACTTGGGGCGGCGTGGCCAACAGCTCGATTTGCGAGCTGAAGATTTACCCGGACGGCGGTGTCGAATCGTTCTGCGGCACGCAGGATTTAGGCTCTGGCACTCGCACCGTGTGTGCGATGGTGTTGGCCGAAACGTTGGGCCTGGGCGTCGACGACGTGAAGGTCAACATCGGCAGCTCGAAGTATCCGCCCAGCGGCGCTTCGGGCGGCAGCACCACGGTCGGCGCGGTTTGCGAATCGCATCGCCGAGCCAGCCAGGACGCGATCGCCGAGATCTTCGCCAAGGTCGCGCCACGTTTGGAATGCGATCCTTCCGAGTTGGTCGCCGCCGATGGCCGCATCTTCCGCAAGGGAGAAGCGGACAAAGGCATGAGCTGGAAGGAAGCCTGTTCGATGTTGGGCATGAAACCGTTGGTGGTTCGCGCCGAGCACGAACGCGGTAAGGAAAGCCCGCTGTCCAGCAGCAATGTGGGCGGCATCCAAATGGCCCACGTGGCGGTCGACACCGAAACGGGTGTTGTGAAGATGAAGAAGTTCGTGGCCGTGCAGGATCAGGGCTTGGTCATCAATCCCAAGACCTGTGAAAGCCAAATTCGCGGCGCGGTCATCATGGGCATCGCCGCTGGGTTTGTGAACACCGCGTCACCGATCCGAAGACCGGCGTGTTCGTGAATTCGGAACTGGGCGAGTACAAGCTCGCGCGGTTGGGCGACATCGGCGAAATCGTCGTGCATCTTTACGAGCCGGAAAGTGAACGGCAACGCGGTGTGATCGGCAACGGCGAACCGCCGGCAATCAGCCCGTTGGCCGCGATTTCCAATGCCATCTGCAACGCGTTGGGCGTGCGAGTTCCGGTGTTGCCGGCCACGCCGCAACGAGTTCTCAATGCTTTGAACGGGAGGGCCTAGACCATGAAGAATTTTGAATATGCGGCGCCCCGGACCGAAGCTGGGGTGTTGGAACTGCTGGCCGAGAAGCCGGACCGCACGGAGATTTTGGCTGGCGGTACCGATTTGGTCGGCTTGATGAAAAGATGATCGTGACGCCCGATCGCGTCGTGAACATCATGGACGTGCCGTCGCTGAAGTCGATCGAGCCGACGCCGGAAGGTGGCGTGTCGATCGGCGCGGCCGTGACGCTGGACGACGTGCTGGCCTCGCGATACTTGAGCGACTACCCGGCCGTGACGCAGGCGATCATCGGGATCAACAGCATGACGCTGCAAGCCCAAGGAACGTTGGGCGGCGAATTGTGCCAGCGGCCGCGCTGCTGGTTCTATCGCAATGGCGGTGATCTGTTCGGTCATTCGCCCAATGGCGGTCATGCGGTCGAAGCGGGGGACAACACGTTCCACGCGATCTTCGGCAATTCGGGGCCGGCCAAGTTCGTGTCGAGTTCGCGCATCGCTCCGGCGTTGATCGTTCACGGCGCGATGGTCCGCATCGTCGGGCCCGAGTCGGACGACGAGCGGTTCGTGGCGGTCGAGGATTTCTTCCGCACGCCGCGCCACGAAGGTCAGCGCGAGAATGTGCTCGAACCGGGCCAGTTGCTGACGCATATCGTTCTGCCGCCTGCCGCTGGTGTCAGCAGCGCGACGTACGAAGTGCGGCATGGCGAAGGGCCCGACTATCCGCTGGCTTCGGCTTCCGCGGCGTTGTCGTTCAACGGGTCGGCCGTGCGAGAAGCTCGCATCGTGCTGGGCCAAGTGGCGCCGACGCCTTGGATTGCGCAAGAGGCCGCAATGTCGTTGATCGGATTGCCGATCGACGCGACGATCGCCGAAATGGCGGGCGAACGGGCGACGGAGCGAGCGACGCCGCTGTCGCGTAATGGTTACAAAGTGCAATTGGCCAAGGTCGCGGTGAAGCGTGCTTTGCTGTTGGCCGCGGGCCTGGAAACGGGAGGATTCTAGTCATGGCTTTTGAGAAACATTACGACCTGCCGGAACCAATTACGCACCAGCCGTGCATCCATCTGCGCAGCAAGGCGATCTATGTGACCGGCGATCACCGGAACCCCAATCATCCGGACGAAGCCGGCAGCCAATATTGTTGGTGCAACAAGACGCAACATGTCTTGGGCCCCGACCAAGCGTCAGTTTGGTCAATGCGATCCGAATCGCGAGTGTTATAAGCTGACCTATTAGGCGCGTCCCATTGGGTTCGATCCGCACCGCCACGGCGCGAACGGACGAGTGATTCCGTTTCGCCGCCCGTCTTTTATTTGCAGTCCGGGATTGGACTTTTTCGGGAGTGCTCCTGGAGTGCTCCGCCTTGTCGAACTTTCTTTCTATTCAAATCAACGTCCGAGCGATCAAGAGCTCAGCAGGAACTTCGTACTCCCGGCGACGTCGAAGAGCTCAGCAGGAGCTTCGTACTCCCGGCGGGATATTGAAGAACTCAGCAGGAGCTTCGTACTCCCAATGACGTCGAAAAACTCAGCAGGAGCTTCGTGCTCCCAGCGGGATATTGAAGGACTCAGCAGGAGCTTCGTGCTCCCTGGACTTAATTGAACTTGTAACGACGGCAGTCCATGACCATCGCGCCTGAACGCAATCCGCCTAATTTGGCCTCGTCGCTCGTCTCCGCGCCCAGTCGCGTGGCTTGGGGCGGTCGGCTAGGCGGGCCGCTCCTCGCTCTGCTGGTTTATGCCGCGTTGCGATTCGGCGGCGCGGACTTGGAGCCGGCGGCGCTGGCCACGGCCGGCGTCGCCACGTTGATGGCCGTGTGGTGGATGACCGAAGCGCTGCCGTTGCCCGCGACAGCCCTCGTGCCGCTCGTATTGTTCCCGCTCACTGGCATTATGAAGCTGGACGCCGCGGCCGCTCCGTATGCGAACAAGTTCATCTTTCTGTTCATGGGCGGATTCATGCTGGCGCTGTCTCTGGAACGTTGGCAACTGCATCGGCGGATCGCGTTGCTGACCGTTTTGGCAGTCGGCACGCGACCGTCGCTGTTAGTCGCCGGGTTCATGATCGCCACGGCGGGTCTCAGCATGTGGATCAGCAACACGGCTACGACGGTGATGATGTTGCCGATTGGGATGAGCTTGGTCCGATTGCTCGACGAACGGGAAACGCGCGACTCAGCCAGCCCAGCAGCCGTCCAGAGTTCCTTCGCCGTTTGCATGATGCTCGGCATCGCCTACGCAGCCAGCATTGGCGGCATTGGCACGCTGATCGGTACGCCGCCGAATGCGTTCTTCGCCGGCTTTCTGGCCGAGCATCAAATGACGATCAGCTTCGGCCGCTGGATGCTGTTGGCCATGCCGCTGGTCATTGTGATGCTGTTCGCGACTTGGCTGCTGCTCACCCGCTGGGTGTTTCCCATCCGAGCGGACGAACTGCCAGGCGGTCGAGCGACGATCGTGGCCGAGTTGGCCAAGCTGGGCCGAGTCTCGCGAGGCGAGCGCATCGTACTGACTGTCTTCGTGACCACGGCCATTGCGTGGATTGTTCGCGAACCGCTCACGCATTGGACTTGGCTGGTCGAGCGATTCCCGACGATTACGTCGGTCGACGATTCGCTGATCGCGATGTTGGCCGCCCTGGTGTTGTTCATGATCCCGGTCGACGCGCGGGCCGGTGTGTTCGCACTGGATTGGCCGACAGCCAACCGATTGCCTTGGGGAATCTTGCTGCTCTTCGGCGGCGGTTTGAGTTTGGCGAAAGCCATCGAGTCCAGCCGCTTGGCCGAATGGATGGGCAATCAAGTCGCGGGTCTTGGCAGCATGCCAGGCTGGGTCGTGGTGCTGGCCGTCACCCTGCTGATTATTTTCTTGACCGAGATCACCAGCAACTTGGCCACGGTGACGGCGTTCCTTCCGATTCTGTTCAGCGTCGCGGAAGCCGCCGGGATCGATCCGATGTTGCTGTTGCTGCCAGCGACGTTGGCAGCCAGCTTCGCCTTTATGCTGCCCGTGGCGACGCCACCCAACGCGATCGTATTCGGCAGCGGCCAAGTTTCCATCGGCCACATGGTCCGCGCCGGGCTGTGGTTGAACTTAACCGGCGCGATCCTGATACCGATTCTGGTTTACACGCTCGGAGCTTGGCTGTTGAAGTGACAGACACTCGCACCGTTGCGCTTTGGGCGTGCCACCTCTACGGTGACCGCGCGAACAACTCGCGAAGCGGCAGCCGAAACCTCGGCAGCACATCGCCGCCGTCTAACGTATCCGGTTCGTTCAGCGTCGTAAGCCGCTCGGGCGCGGTGAACACGTGCACCTGTTTGGTGGCCGGGTAGATGTACCAAACCATCCGCGTGCCGCCATCCATATAGTCGCTCAGCTTGCGAAGCATCTCCTCGCCGGTGTTTCCGACGCTGATGATCTCGACAGCCAAATCGGGCGTGACGTTTAGGATCGGACCGTCCGTCGACAACGCAGCCCATCGCCGCTCGTCGACAAACGAAACGTCCGGCGCCCGCACCAGCCCCGGCGCGAATCGAAACAGCCCATCCTCGCGCCGCACTTGGCCGAGCGATTCCTCGGTCACGAAGTCCTCCAGCCGCTCGGCAACCTGGTTCGCCAACCGCGCATCGAACTCGCTCAAAATCTTCTCGACCAGCACTCCGTCGCACAACTCGTACAGGCGTCCTTCGCATTCGTAGATCGCCGCCACATCCGCTTCCGCCCCCAACCCGGCCGGCGGATCGTGACGAATCCGGCTCATCGGCACCGGGCCCAATCGCTCGGCAAGGTCGACGGCGGTCAGAACGGCATCGCGGCGAACAGCGGCGGCTTGGTTCATTTTGGGCAGGCTCGCAAAACAAAGGGAATACTCGTCGCATTTATCATGATCGTCCTCCAGGGGGGATGCAACTCACGTTGAATTCGCCGATTTTGGACCGACGAAGCCCGGCTTAGCCAGCGCGTCCCCCAGTCTCGCTAAAGGTTTCACGTCGTAGTGTCGATTCATTCGATATGAGCGTCAAACCCGCCCAATTCGATATGTTGCGCGAAATGCTGAACGCGGCCGATCTACGGCATCAAGTGATCAGCCAAAACATCGCCAACGTGAATACGCCGGGCTACAAACGACAGGACCTGGAGTTTAGCGATCTGCTAGCGAAAGTCCTATCGGACACTGACGGCAACAATTTGGGCGAAGTTCAGACGCGCGTGTTCGAAGTCAGCGGAATGCCAGAACGGGCTGACGGCAATTCGGTCGACATCGATCTGGAAATGGGGCAGTTAAGCAAAAACGCGATGAAGTATCAAACCCTCGCCCAGGTGCTGTCAAGCAACTTGGCGATGATGCGCAGCGCAATCAGCGGCCGGTAAACGGGCTGGAGCAAGCGAAACGTTTGGCAGCCGACGATCTTTCGGCGGCTGGCATTCGCGACGACTTCCAACCACGGTGGCCGCCAAGTTCACGACATAATACGACCACGGCAGAAACCCGCGATTCTGGGCAGGAGCGTCGCGATGGGGCTATCTTCGATTTTGTCCGCTTCGGACATCAGCGCTTCCGGCTTGGCGGCCGAACGTCGCCGCATGGAAGTCGTGGCGAACAACATCGCCAACGCGCACTCGACACGCACGCCAGAAGGCGGCCCCTATCGCCGCCAAGAAGTGGTCTTCGCCGCCGCGTATCAAAACGCCATGGGAATGGCGCGGCCGACCGACATCGGCCAATTGGGCGGCGTCCAGATCGTTGGCATCCAGCCCGATATGACCGAGTTGCCTCGCGTCTACCAACCGGGACATCCAGATGCCGACGCGGACGACATGGTAACGCTGCCCAATGTCAGCATGCCCAACGAAATGGTGGACCTAATCACCGCCAGCCGAGGCTATGAAGCCAATCTCCGAGCCCTACGTATGTACCGGCAAATGGCCGAACAAGCATTGTCGATCCTGCGAGGCGTCGGCTGATGGCGATTTCCCCCGTCACGTCCGGTGCTCCCGTCGCGGCTCCGCTCTCCTCCGAAGCGGTTCGCGCGGGCGGTTCGTCCGACGGCGGCTTTATGCAATTGTTTGGCAAGTTTATCAACGACGCTAACTCACAGCATTTGCAGTCCGAAGAAACCATGCGCCAATTCGCGACGGGCAAAACCGACAACGTCCACGATGTGGTATTGTCCGTCGCCAAGGCCGATTTGTCGTTTCGCATGGTCTTACAAATTCGCAACCAACTGATGGAATCCTATCAAGAGATTATGCGAATGCAGTTCTAATACATAACTGACTCCGACTAATTATCGGTCAACCCCGCTTGGTCGATCTCCTACCCAAAATACACAAGGAAACTCTCGGTGGGCTTCCTCAGAAACCTAGCCGAACAACTCAAGACGCTGTGGAACCAAACCAGTGCGAGCGCGCGCGTCGGTTTGATTGCCGCCACGATCGTCTGCATGGGGGCGATTGCCGGTGTCGGCTATTGGTCTTCACGTCCCCAATATGTGCCGATCGCCAGCAATCTAGGACCGACCGAAGCCGCTGAGATTGTCAGCAAGCTTGATGGCGGCGGAATTCCCAATCAGCTCAATTATTCCGGGTCAACCGTCTCGGTCCCCAAGACGCAATGGAATAAGGCGCGGCTGTTATTGGGGGATTTGGCCGATCCGCACGCCGCGGATATTGGTCTGCCGGCCGACTCGATCTTCGACGATCCAAGCTTGAACCACGTCAAGCTATTACGGCAACAAGAGCTGAAACTCTCACGCACCATTATGCAAATTGGCGGCGTGCAAAACGCCACGGTTCACATTAGCAAACCCGAGCCTTCCCCGTTCGTGCGCGATGTCCAACCGACCACGGCCAGCGTCGTGCTGCAACTGGGACGCAGCACGATTTTCTCCAGGGAACAAGCCGCTTCGGTCGTCGCCATGCTGTCGAACAGTGTCGAGGGACTGAAGCCGGAGCATGTAACCGTAATGGATACTACCGGGCGACTTCTATCCGCCGCTGGCTTCCAAGCCGACGGGGATATGGCCGCACAGTTGGAATACCGACAGATGCTGGAGGCCAATCTGGCAACCAAGGCCGAGATGATGTTGGCCGAAGCCCTCGGGCGCGGCCGGGCGGTTGTTCGCGTTTCAGCCGATGTGGACTTCCGCCGCAGCGAACGCCGCGAAACATCATTCGACCCGGAATCGAAGGTCAAAACCTCGGAAAAGATTAAGAGCACGCAAATCAATGGTGTGGGACAAGCTCCGATCGGCGCCGCCGGAACCCCATCGAATATCGGCGCCTCGGCGGTTGGCAACCAGGCCAAACCGTACTCGGAGAAAACCGAGGAAAACGAAACTCAGTATGAGACGACACGTATCGAAGACATTATCAAAGAACCCAGCGGTACGGTCCAGCGTCTTACGGTCGCCGCCATGGTCGATCTCTCGGTCCCAGAAGGTGACACGGCGACAACGCCTCTCACCAAGGAACAAGTTGAATCGATCATCAAACAAGCCGTGGGATTCGACGAAGAACGCAGTGATAAGATCGACGTCGTGGTCACAAAACTTGTCGGCGCCTCACCTCTGGATCCCAACGCGGTCGATCCCGTCAGCACTTGGGACTATGTGAATCAAGTGCTGCGAAACGTCTCGTTGGGCGTCGCTTCGCTCGTGGCCCTGTTGATCGGCATGATGGTCTTGCGAAAGTTTCGCTCCATTCCTTTCCCCACGCAGCCACAAACCGCATTGACGGCGGAGCAGGCCAAGAGAATTTCAGAACTCTCAGCGCGAGTGTTGGAACATCCCGACTCGATGGCCAAAGTCTTGTCCGCGTGGTTGGGCGAGGGCGAATCGAACAACGCGGCCGGCGCTGACTCGGCTCCCATACAACCTCGCCGCGTGCAGCGCGCCGCATAAGTAATAAGGATGCACGGAGATGGCTCGCACGGAAGCAGTCGCCGACCCGGCCGAACAACACGTTGCGATTCTACTACACGCGCTCGGCGACGACGTGGCCAGCGCGGCGTTCGATCGGTTGAGTACCGAACGGCACGAAAAGCTGCGTCGCGAGTTGGACGAGTTGCGTAAGGCGCCGCCGTCACAACAAGAGATCGACGCAGTCTTAGAAGATTTCGACCGTCTGTTTCGGTTTGCCGTCGAAGCGGAAGAAACCGCGCTGAAACTATATCAAGCAGAAGAGGAAGACGAAGAGGAGAACGAACCCACGGACGGCAAACGTCGCCGCAAGTCCGAAGAGCCTCCGTTTGTCCCCAGCGACGATCCATTGGATGATCTAAACCGCTTGGAAGTCTACCAGTTGGCCGGCGCACTCAAAGACGAGAACCCTCGTTCCGTGGCGCTGGTCGTCAGTCAACTCGAGCCGGCGCGTGCGGCGGAGGTCATGCGGCTGCTGCCCGAACAGCTCCGCGCCAGCGCCTTTGGAATCCTGAGCAAAAATCCTACCGCGGCTCCCACACTGTTAGCACGCGTCGCTCGCACGACGATTCAAAAGGCGATTCAGGTCGACCGAAAAAGCATGGAAGCGCCCTCCGCCGAGCAGAAGCTGGCGGACGTGCTGCGTGCGATGGCTAAAGCGACTCGCATGGAAATGCTGGCCGTCATCGAGGAGGAGGATGCCGAGAAGGCGGAACGCATTAAACAAATGTTGTATGTGTTCGACGATATCCTGCGGCTGGCCGATCGTTCGATCCAAAAGCTACTCAGCGAAATTGACATGGACACGCTCACAATGTCGCTGAGCGGAGCCGACGAAGCGATCGTGGACCGAATCTTGGGCAATCTTTCCAAACGGGTCCGTGAATCGTTACGGGAAGAAATGCAGTTTCGCGGTCCCGTTGCGGAAGACAAGGTCGCCTTTGCCCGACAACAGATCGGAGCGGCACTCGCGGAAATGGACCAGGCCGGCGAACTCATCATGCTCTAGTCCAACCGTTCCATGGGACGACGTTCACAACAGTATCACATTCAGCCCCCAATTACACTTCGGCGCAATCGACAGATGCCCCATCCCGTTCGACTTCCGAGGCTGCTGAAATCGGTGACGTTGGGAGATCCACGTCAACCGGTGGTCGCGAAGTCCCAGCCGGTGGAAAGCCGTCAGCCGGACAAAGCCCAAGTCGACCAGGAGAAGGCCGCGAAATTGGCCGAGGAGGAACAGCAGACGTTGAGTCAACTACTCGACGCGTTTCGCACACTGGACGAGCAAATCGGCGAAATCGAACAGCGTCGCAAACAATCGCTGGTTGAGATGCAGCAGGCCGCCATCGAGTTGTCCGTGGCGATTGCGTCCCGACTTTTGCACGAAACGATTGTGGCGGACGAGCTCGCTTTGGAAAACATCGTTGCGGAGATACTTAAACCTTTGGATTCCGGCCAAGCCGTGATGCTGCGTCTGCATCCCACCGATATCACACTGCTAACTCGGCGACTCGAAGGCAAGCCGCCTCCTTGGCAGGATTATAACACGTTTCAGTTGGTGGGCGACAAGACGCTGCAACGAGGCGAATGCCGACTGGACTCGGGCGACATTGGGATCGTGTCGCAAATCGAAATGCAATTAACAGAAATTCGTCAGCAACTGTTGGA
Source organism: Pirellulaceae bacterium (assembly GCA_041399085.1). GTDB lineage: Bacteria > Planctomycetota > Planctomycetia > Pirellulales > Pirellulaceae > JAWKTM01. The sequence goes on along the minus strand of JAWKTM010000065.1, from coordinate 9,249 downwards.
AGCCCTTGACCATGCTCAGATTGAACGTCGACGACCTCAAACAGGAGATCGCACACTTCGACGTTTTCCGGACCGCCGGGAGACTGCGTAGCGCCCAAGGAATCGTGCGCGCTCGCTTGCGCACGGCCGTGGGAGATATGTGCCATATCTTGCGGAGCGATGGGCGAACGGTCCCTGGCGAAGTGATCGGGTTCGACGGAGCAACCGCCCAGATCATGCCCTACGAAACCACCGACGGCTTGGAACCCGATGCGACGGTGGTTGGTATGGGCCGCAAATTACGAATTCCCGTGGGGCGCGAGCTACTAGGTCGAATCATCAACGCGTTAGGCCGCCCGATTGATGGTGGTCACCTGCGAGCCCGGCAATGGTCCACCATTCAAACCGGAACGCCCTCTCCCTTAGAGCGGCCGCCCATCGAAACACCGTTTGTAACGGGCCAACGAGTTATCGATGGACTGCTCACGCTGGGCAAAGGGCAACGTGTGGGTTTATTCGCGGGTAGCGGTGTGGGCAAGAGCACGCTGTTAGGTGAAATTGCCAAGAGCGCGTCGTCGGACCTCAATGTAATAGCCCTCGTGGGAGAACGAGGCCGCGAAGTCCGCCCGTTCTTGGAAGAGTGTCTGGGACCGGAAGGATTGGCCCGTAGCGTGGTCATTGTCTCCACTGCCGATCAACCTCCGCTGCTGCGGATCCGAGCCACGCAGACCGCGGTCACTATCGCGGACCACTTTCGCAGTCACGGCGCGGATGTGTTGCTCCTGGTCGACAGTCTCACGCGCCTGGCAATGGCACAGCGAGAGATCGGCCTGTTGATGGGGGAACCGCCCAGCGCGCGTGGCTACACGCCCTCCGTATTTCAAATGCTGTCCAACGTCTTAGAGCAACTTGGCACATCGGCCCACGGTTCGATAACAGGTATCTGCACGGTCTTGGTCGATGGGGACGACATGGATGAACCAGTTGCCGATAACGTTCGAGCCGTTGTCGACGGCCATATTGTGTTGAGCCGCCGATTGGCCGAACGTGGGCATTATCCCGCCGTGGATGTGGGGGCCAGCGTTAGCCGCACTTTTCGCGAAGTCACGGATCCGCAGCACCAGTCGGCCGCGCGTAAGGTGCGCGCGGCGCTAAGCACCTACAACGACGTAGCCGATGTTATCCGTGTTGGAGCGTACACGCCGGGCACATCGAAGCAAGTCGACCGGGCTATCGAACTATTGCCGGCCATCGAGTTGTTCCTTCGCCAAGATGTAAACCTGCCGTGTCCTTGGAACGATACGCAACGGGCTATAACTCAACTAGCCGCGGCCTGGCCCTTTTGATAGACGCCCATGCATGGATGCACGATTGACCTACACAGCTAAAACGCAATGAAGCGGTTCGAGTTCCAACTTGGTTCCCTCCTACGATTGCGAGCGCAGGCAAAGCAACTTGCGGAGCTTCGTCAGGCTCAGGCGCTGAATCGGCTCGAAGATGCGAGAAGACATGTCTCCGAGCTTGAACACGAGTTAGCCGGCGTTTGCCAGCCCTCGGCTGACAATGCCTTGGACCGACCTATCGCGGCCACACTACTGGCCCAACGTGGCTCGGTGGAAGCCATCCAGCGCCAGTTGATCGCCGCTAGGCAGAGCGTAACCGACGCGAACAGGGCCTATGAGAAGGCAATGGACGCTTACAAGGAACTCGCCATACAAGTGGAATCGCTGGAAACATTACGTGAACACCAACGCGACGTACACCAAGAACAGGTAGAAAAACAGGTCCAAACCCAGCTCGACGAAAACGTCTTGCGACAATGGGATACGGCGAAACGAGACGCCGGGAGGCACATACAATGAAGAAACTTGTGTTATATGGTGTCGTGGGGCTGATGTTGTTCGGCGCCTCGTTCGCGGGCTCTTGGATGATGCAACCCAAGGTGGAACCGGAAGAGAAAGATCCCATGGCCTCCGATATGCCGGAGTTGGATCTTACCGCGGACGCGCTCGAATCCGAAGCGACGGCGGCTGACCAAGGCAACGGCGAATTGCCCGTTGCCGTACGGCCTCGCCCGATTAATCCCGAGGAAATTGTGAGATACGGGCTGACGATTCGCAACCGCGAGGAGGCGATAAAACAGCGTGAAGAAGCCCTTGAGCGAGAACGCATGCAATTGCAACTCGTGGTCGAGGACATTCGGACAGAACAGCGGGAACTGGAAGCGATCCAAGGTGAGATTCAAAGCAAGGTAAATGCCGCCGAGAAACTCATCACGGAGATTGCCAATCAGCGACAACAGTTCACCGACGAGCGGACTGACGCTCAGGATGAACTCGACAAGATCAAGAAGGCTCAGATCGAGTACAAGTCACTAGAGGCCGACAATCTCAAACGGATGTCCGCCTGGTTCCAAAACATGGATCCAGCCAAGGCAGCCGAACTCCTGCGCGAAATGTCCAATAACGGTCAAATGACGATGGTCGTCCAGTTGCTAGGCAACTTCGAGGAGCGCGAGGCGGCGAAGATCCTAGCTGAAATGGAAGACAAGAACTTGGTCACCCAATTGGCCGAACAATACCGTGGCCTAAAACGACCCGATAAGACAAAGAAGCGATAACATGACAACCACACAGGTACTTTCGATCGGCCGTGAATTGCTCGTCACGGCCTTGCTGCTCACCGCTCCGACCGTGCTGATCAGCATCGCCATCGGTCTCGTCATCAGCATTTTTCAGACGGTTACCAGCATTCAGGAGCAGACATTGACCTTCGCGCCACGCATCTTCGCTGTTGCCGTCGGAATGCTCGTAACCCTGCCGTGGACCTTGCGCATTGTTACGTCGTTTACCTATCGCATGATGTGGCACGTGGCGGAAGCGGGCAGCTAACCAGTGCAACACGAATTAACACAAGCTTGGATTCTTACTTTTACGTTGATCCTAGCGCGCGTGGCCGCGTTGATCGCCACCGTGCCGTTATTCGGCGGGAACAATTTGCCGAACCTGGTTAAGGTCGGTTTCAGCTTGTCACTCGCCGCCATGTGGTTCGGAGCGTTTGGCGCCGAGCCCACCGAAGATGTTCGTATGCTGGCCAGCCAAGCCCACTGGCTCGGTATCGGACTTGCCACTTTGCGAGAAGTAATCTTCGGCGCGGTTTTGGGATTCACATTCAACTTTGCTGTTAATGCCGATGCGAATCGCTGGGGCTTATATCGGTCAAGAGATGGGGTTGTCGATGGCGTCGCTGACCGACCCGACGCAGCCCGGCGCTCGAGCGTGGTCGCTCAATTGTTTGACGCCTTTGGAATCCTGCTCTTCTTTGGATTGGACATTCATCATGCCATGCTTACGTCGGTGCATTCCGCGTTTGAGAGGTGGCCTTGTGGCAGTCCCATGTCGCTGACCGCGCCAGCCTATCGAGTCGCCGTGGGATTCGCCGATTCGCAAGAATGGGCTTTGCAAATCGCGGCGCCAGTTGGCGTCTGTCTATTCCTGACTCTGGTCGTGTTGTTTCTCATGGCCAAAGCGTCGCCCCAACTGAATCTGTTCACTTTCGGCATGCCAGTTCGATTGGCGATTGGATTGGTTGGAATGCTGTTGTTTCTGCCGGATACGTTTGTACTCGTGCAACGTTTGTTCGTCAAAGTCGGCGGAATCATCGTTAGCTAACCAGTTGTTACGCTAATCGTCGTCTTCTGCCGTTACTCCTTTTCGGTCAGCGGTAATTCATGGCGGATACCGACCAACAAAGGTCCGAGGCCCCAACACCGAGGCGGCGAGACGAGGCTCGGAAAAAGGGGCAGTTCGCGCTCTCGCCGGACCTTACAACCGGCATTCTTATGTTGGTGGCGGGTGGTTGCTTGTGGATGATGGGCCCGCGCCTAGCCAGCGATCTAATGGCGATCATGCGCGACGGTCTGCTGTTCGTCCCTCGACAGGATTGGGGTGTCAACGAGACGACGGTCGCTATCGACTCGCTGGTATGGAACAGCGTTGGCCTGTGCAGCGCGCTGGTCATCGTTATGATGGCCGTGGGTCTGTTAATGGGCGGGCTGCAAACCGGATTTGCGTTAAGCTTGGAACCACTCACGATCAAATGGGAGCGGCTATCACCGGTCCAAGGCTGGGGGCGGATTTACTCGTCGAAATCGGCTGTCAAAGCCATTATGACGCTTCTCAAAGCCGTGGCCGTCTTCGCCGTGGTGTTTTGGATGTTCCGCGGAAGGATCGCGGAGTTCGGCTATGCGGGACGCGGTACCTTACATGATACGGCGGCCGAAACATGGTATATCGGGTTGCGAATTATGCTGGTGGTCGCCATCGCCCTGATTGTAATTGGCCTGTTGGACTACTTGTTCCAACGGTGGAAACACGAAGAAGACTTAAAAATGAGTCGGCAGGACATTCTTGACGAACAGAAACAGACGGACGGCGATCCCCAAATGAAGGCTCGCGTCCGCAAGCTTCAACGCGAAATGAGTCGTCCTCGCCAAATTCAGGAAGTGAAATCGGCCTCGTTCGTCGTCCGAAACCCGACCCACTTCGCTGTCGCGCTAAAGTATGACGGCGGCGCGATTGGCGCGCCAAAGGTAGTCGCCAAAGGAAAGGGCTATTGGGCTCGCCGGATTATCGAAGAGGCGGAGAAACATGGCGTTCCCGTCATCGAACGCAAACCGCTGGCGCGAGCGCTCTACGCGGCGGTCGACGTAGGCAAGGAAATACCTAGCGAGTTCTATCAGGCAGTTATTGAAATCCTAGCCTACCTGTATCGCTTGCGCCGCGCGTCGTAATTTCCAAAGTTGCTCGGCGTGTTGTTGAGAACGCTAACGCCACGCTAGATCGCCTTTAGCTGGTGACGGGTTCGTTCGTAGGCAACTCGACTTCCTCCTGCTCCCTCTGTGATGCGATCGGAAACTTTTGGCTAGGGTATTTGCTCTCATAAATATCGCGTATCAAGCGTTCGTATCCATCGACCATCGAATCTAGTGAACCAAACGCGAGTACACGATCGCGGCCACATTCACCAAACCGGCGGCGAAGTGTTGGATTGGCGAGCAGTTGCACCCAGCGTGTAGCCATCTCATCCGCGTCTCCTGGTTCGACGAGAAAGCCACTGTCTCCGTCGGCAACAACCTCGGGAATCGAACCAACCCGCGTGGACACCACCGGTAACCCCGCTGACATGGCTTCCAGAATCGACACGGGATTGGCTTCATTGTGAGAGGTCAGCGCCAACACATCGAGCGCTCCCAGAATTTCGGGAATGTCGCTCCGAGCTCCCAGCATGTGAACGGATTCACCCAATCCCGCCGATTCGAGAGCGCTTTCGATTTTGACCCGTTCGGGACCATCCCCAATGATGATAAACCGGGCTTCTGGCAAAGTCTCACGAACTTTGGCCGCCGCGCGAAGGAATAGCAAGTGATTCTTTTCGGGTCGTAAGGCCGCAACGATACCAACCGCGGGCGACTCGGGATTCAGACCGATGGCCTGCCGCGAAGCTGCGCGGTCTTCGCGCTGTGGCCGAAAGCGGTCCACATCAACGCCGTTGGGAATCACATGTACTTTGTGAAGCGGAAACCCCTCGAATTCGACCAGAAACCTTCCATGTTCGTGAGCGACGGCAATAAACGCATCGGTAATCGGTGTTAGCACACGATTCAGGCGTCCCACGCCGTCGGGCCAACCGGTCGAATGAAGCGCCGAAGCAATAACGGGCACTCCGGCGCAGCGAGCGGCTAGTCGTCCCCAAAACATCTTATCGCCCGCGCCGACGGTGATGACCGCATCGACCTTGCGCCGCCTAAACAGCCGTTGCAGCCTCCATACTCCGAGCGGATCATATTTTCCACGTAGCAGGTGATCGTGAACCGGCAACTCGTGGCTCAGTTCATGTCCCAGCGGCCCGGGCTCCTTAAGACAGCAAATCTCTGGCTGAAACGATTCGCGATCCAGTCGTCTCACAAGATTCGACAGAAGTACTTCGGCGCCGCCTACCGGGAGACTCGTGACGCAGAACATGACGCGTAGCGGCCCGCGATCTGACAAGGGGGCAAAACGAAGCTTTCGGGTCATTAAGGGAACTCCCACCAAAACACGTCATTATCGTGAAAAAGGGCAAATCTTCGTAGGCGGATTACACGGTCGCTTCAAAGGCATGAAGCTGTTTGTCATTTGGACGGCTGGCCTGAAAGCTGACACGTGGCACGCGTCGCTTTCGCGGGTCCACCGTCGTCCAATTCTTGATGCGCATCATGCAAGGATCTCCGTGCAAACGCTGCAAATGGAATGGATCATCTCCCGGAAAGTTATAACCGCCATACGCCGAACAGACTCCGGCGAAATTGTGCTCGCGAAGCATATCGCAGGCTGCGTGGCTGAGATTACGGTACTGACCGTACGGAAACGCAAAGTAGCGGATGTTGGTACGAGCCATTTCGGCAAGCGCCTCAGCGCCGCCAATCACTTCGTCGTACAACCGCTTGGGGTTGCGAATCTGTCCCAGATCCGCGTGCGTTCGTGTATGCCCTCCGATTTCCACTCCGGCCTCGGCGAGCGCCCGGATTTCATCCGGCGTGTTTGGTCGAAGTGACTTGCCGGCCGCGACATCATGCGGAAACGGTTCTCCCGATTCCACATAATGGCTGGACACAAAGTATGTGAACGGAATCTCTTGCTTGATAAGAAACGGCAACGCCCGTTGGCAATTGTCGCTGTAGCCATCGTCAAACGTCACGCTGATCGCGGGCCGATGGTTTCCTTCCCGAAGCCGTCGCTGACCTTCCGACAAGGATACTAAATCAAAGTGTTCGCGCAACCATGACACTTGCCGCTCAAACTCGTGATTGCTGATGGTCCAGGGATTGGGATGCTCGTCGGCAACGCGATGATAAAACAGCAACATAACGGGAGATCCGCCACGCACGCTCTCGACCCAATTCCAACTGCGCCGCAGGGGCCATGACAGATAATAATAAGCGTTTAGGGCCAATAACCGCATGGCGGAAGGAGCGTCGCTGGTCATCTCAGGCGACTTGGGTCGATTGGGGCGTCGTTTGTGGTCGTCCATTAGTGCATCCCCGCCAAATTCAAGCTGCCACGAAGAAGATTCTTCATGGCGTCACCTGCCAACCAGACTCCGTATCGGACACGGGCAGCGACGTGTGTTGGTACAACGCGCAATTGCACCAGCGATTGCGGCTCCGCTCGCCAATGCGCTTTGTAAGGTTCGTCTCCACGTAAGAAATCGAAAGCGCGATACTGGTTTTCGATGGCTCGCTTGATGACGGCAACATTCATTATCCGGCCGGGCTCGTCATCCAAACGCTCGGGATCGACACCAGCCTGATAGGCATAGACAACGCCATTTCCCACCAAGTGAAACTCGGCGGCTGCGGGAGTGCCATCCAGTTCGAGAATCTGTAACTCTAGCTGCGACGTTTTTAGGAGATCGGCTGCTGCCGCGTGCAGAAAACCATCGAACTTCGCATCGGCGAAACATCCTGGTTGATTCAGACTCAGTCGCCGCCGTTGGTGCAAATCCACCAGAGTTTGCATTGCCCTATGATGATCGTCAAGCGATTCGATCGTGTGTAGCACCGCGCGGCCCGAATCGAGCATCCGATTCTCAACCCGCCGAATTTGTTTTCGATGCGACTTGGACATGGTCCCCAGGTAAGCATCCCAAGTGTCGGGCAATTCGATCCGCCAACAATTGAGTCCTTCCCGACGATTTACCACACACCCTTGTTCGACCAGTTGTTCTATGAGTTTTGCCGTTGGCCGATCGGTTGCCGAGATGCCATCCAACTCCAACAGGTCCCAACGATCCGAATCTCCGACGGGAATCGGCGTTTCATTCGAAGTGTCGCCGTTCTGACGGCCGCGATTGGCGGCAATCAACCAACTAGCGATTGCGGATATCACGGCATCTTCATGGGCTTCCGTAGCCAGCAGACTGAGATAATCCGAGCAGACTTGACCACTGGCAATGAAACGCAGCGCGCGTCCCTTGGATGCCGAGTTCGCAAGATACCAGGGGGCGACACCGACCAGTGTGCCGCCGTCGTCTCGGACCGTAAGAACAAACAGTTGATTGTCGTCGCTGAAGTGTCGCCACCAATTTCGCATCCAGGCCCACGCGCGAAACGGTACGCCGCGCGCTAGGCAATTCCAGTCCGACTCGAGCGAGTCCCATTCAGCTTCGTGGCGAATTCGAGTGACTTGCATGGGGAATTTCGACCCTCGCGATTTGTTGTGTCCTATCGTTGGATAGCGAACGGGACGCGGTGTCTCGTCATCCAGTGAAATTTCGGTCACGCTGGCGGAGAAGCAAACGAAAATCCCCGTGTGACTCGGTTTCGGCAATCGTGGCCGCAGCGAGAAGTCCATCATGTCCGCTCAGCCCAACCCGTTCGGCCCAAGCGATGTATTACGCATTCTGTTGGTATATCGAATGCGATGGGTCGTGCCGGCTGTAATGATTACGCTCATGGCTTTAGGGGTAGCGATTGTAAGACGTCCCAACTGGGAGGCTTCTCAAGCTTTGGTGTTGCGCGAAGAAGGTGTCGGCCGGGATTCGCGCCTGGGTCGCTTTGACAGTGTCGAGGCGATGAAGACCGCACAAGAAACCATTATGGAATTGTCCAAGAGCCAGGGCGTGTTGCGGAACGTGTTAATGGCCTTGAATGGCGAGGAACCCAGTAGCAGTGATATCGACTCGCTGCGTGCGGCGATCAAAGTCTCCGCTCCCAAAGGCATCGAATTTGGTAAGAGCGAGGTGTTCTATCTGACGGTCAAGGCGAAGTCGAAAGAACAAGCGATCGAGCTAACCAGTGGCCTCGCCATGCAGTTGGACCATCGGCTGCGTGAATTGCGCGAACGTAAAGCGGAGAGCTTGGTGAATGAACTGAGCGAGGCCGTGGAACTGGCCGAGCGGCAGTTGAACGAAGCAACACAGAAGCTGGCCGACGTAGAGAGTGAGTTGGGCAGCGACTTGGCGGAACTGCGGATCCTAAATGAAGTGGCCACGGGTGAAAGCAACCTGCGTCAGACGCTGATCCAGATCAAGAACGAATTGCGGCAAGCGTCGGTCGACAAACAGACATACGATGAATTGCTGCGTCTGCTGGAGGCGGCGCGCACCGATCCACAACAACTCGTCGCCACTCCCAATCACTTGCTACAGGCTCAGCCAGCATTACAACGTTTGAAGGATGGGTTGGTCGATTCCCAATTAAAGACCGCGCAATTACTTGGCGAACTTTCG
>JAWKTM010000064.1:0-41416 GCA_041399085.1 Pirellulaceae bacterium | reverse complement strand
TAGCCGGCGTTCGGTCTCGTGCAACTCGAACTCGGCTCGCTTACGATCCGTGATGTTGGTGTCCGTGCCAACCATCATTAGCGGGCGGCCATCCGCGTCGAACTTGACGACTTTGCCACGGTCGAGACTCCACGCCCATTCGCCCGATTTGGTGCGGATGCGATATTCGCATTCGTAAACCAACGCCGCGCCGCGGACATGATCGTGCAACGCTTTTTGCAAATGTTCCCAGTCGTCGGGATGAACGAGCGCCTGCCAGGCGGAGACATGCGGCTGGAACTCGTCGCGCGAATAGCCCCAAGAGATGAGCCAGCGATCGCTGACGTGCAGTTCGCCCGTGACGAGATCCCACTGCCACCAGCCGTCGCTTACGGCTTCCAAGATTTGGCGAAATCCATCGTCGCTGTCACGTAAGTCGCGTTGCATCGGGCGGTGCGCCTTGATCCGCGGAACGAGGGCGGAATTAAACGATCGACGCGGCGGTCTATCGCGGCGATTTTAGCACCTCGTCGAACAGCCGGTACGCTTCGTCGCGCATCTCGGGCGGGAAGTCATGCTCGCAATCCGGATGCAAGACGCGCAGGCGTTCCGGCTGCCCGTGAAGCTGGTAGACCTCGCGCGCCGCGGCGGCCACGCGATCGACGCTGGCCGCGCGAAAGTTGCTGTCCTTCAGCGGCGCGACAATCAGCACGTGACGCGGCGCGAGGCCGCCGATGAGCTCGTGAAAGTCATACGGAATTGCCTCCAACCGGCCGCGATATCCGGCCAGCCGCGCCATGTAGCGAGTTTGCGTCCAGCCTTTTTCCGGCAGCCAAACTTGCTCGTTGCCATCGTAGTAATCCAGATACGAGTCGAGCCCGCAACTGGTGACGACGGCTTGAATGCGGTCGTCGAACGTGGCGGTGTAGACCGAGTTGTGTCCGCCAAGCGAATGCCCGATCGCGCCGACCGGGCCGGGTTGGACGAACGGCAGCGACTGCAGCAAGTCGATGCCGCGGATGTTGTCCCAGACGGCTTTCAACGTGCCGCTTTCCCAACCGAGGGCCGTGATGTCCGGCTGATACTTGGCCAGCAGCGGATAATTCGGAGCGAGCGTGACGTAACCGCGTTCGGCCAATTCGCTGGCATAGTTGCGATTCGGTCGCGAGCCGAGTCCGACGACGGTGCCGTGCCCAACGGTGTTGTCGGTGCCGTGCAAGCATAGGATCGCTGGAGCTTGACGCGCCGCGCCGTCGGATTCGAGCAACGATTTCGGGACGCAGAGATAGGCGGGCACTCGCGAACCGGGTTCCGAGGCGTAGGTAACGAGCCGGCGAACATAGTCGCCGCAGTCCACTTCTTCCTCGATCTTCATTTCCAACGAGCATCGCTTTTCGAGGCCGGGCAGCTCGCCCATCACGGACTGCGCGGCGCGAAGGATCTCGCTACGGCGCCGCTGCCAGTCGGCGGGCGACTTCACCGGCTGCGGCTGATTGTTCTCGCCGCGGAACAGCAGCAATTGATCGCGAGGCAATCGTGGCTCGGGCGTTGGATGTTCGAGCGTGGCGAACACGACTTGCCGTTTGGCTCGGTTGATGCCGACCAAGCTATTTACCGGCGTGTCGACGGCGAATCCTTGTCCCGTGAACGGAACCGCTTGCTTGTCGACCAGTTCGAGCACTTGACCATCGGCGGGCAAACGCAGCCGAAACACCACCGGGTCGTCATGCCCGGTGACATACAGCAACTCGCCTCGCCACAAGCCGCCGGACAAGCTGTACGAGCCGAGCTGCTTGATCAACTCTGGCGGATAAGTCCAGCGGCCGACTTCGTGCCACGCGTCGTCGAACTGGACCAGAAACGTCTCGCCGTTGTGCTCGCCGTACTTGGCGAAATTACACCACCAGTGATCGCGGACGCGGACAACCCAAGTCAGGCTGCCGCCGAAATCGCCGAAGTCCTTGAAGGTTTGCAACTGCATCGTGGCGGGATCGAGCGACTTGATCTCGCTGCGTTCCGGCGTCAGTGGATAATTCGAGTGGGCCAAGTACAGGCGGCCTTTCCAAAAGAAGCCGCTGTTCAGATGCCGAGCTTCACCGCTGCTCGACGCGAGTCGTTCGCCGGTCGCGCGATCGTACTGGGCGACCTGTGAATTGGTGATCGCATAGACGAATCGCTCGTCCGCCGCCGCGGCTTGAACGGCTTCTGCCGCCGGCATCGTGCGCGTCTCGATCCAGACGGAGGCCGGACGCTCGACCGCTTGGCTCGTCGACCCGTGCGCGGCCAGCAGAAAGAAGAGAGCGTGGAACGCGGCGAACTTAAGCGGGCGTTTCATGGGGGCGATCCTTATTACTTGCGCGGCGTGATCCAACACGATTCGTGACGCGTCATGCCAATGTGCGGATAGTAGGTTGCGGCTTTCGGCGCGGCAAGCAAAATCAGGTTCGTGTCGAGTCCGGCCGATTCGTGAGTCAGACGGATGAGCTGCTGGCCGATCCCTTGGCGCTGATACGCTTGGTCGACTGCCAAGTCGGATAAATAGGTACAGTAAGCGAAGTCGGTGAGCGACCGGGCGACGCCGACCAACAGAGCGTCGTGCCGCGCGGTGCAGATTAGATCGGCGTGCTCGAGCATCCGTTGCATGGCCGAGCGGTCGCTGATCGGGCGGCGTTCGGCCAGCGTCGAGCGGACGAGGCAGTCGATGAATTCGTCGACGTGAAGATCGGGCTCGATTTGATAGCGGATCATGTTGGCGGTCCTCGCCGTTGGCTGCGGGTTAAACAAAGAATAGTGCCGCGGTCCTCGCCGTTGGCTGCGGGTTAAACGAAGAATGGTGCCGCGGTCCTCGCCGTTGGCTGCGGGTTAGACCAAGAAAAGCGTCACATTCGGAAAAACTGGTTGCGAAAGTGTCGTAAATTCGCGGACGGGTGGAAGCGGGTCGCGCCATGGGTCGCGAGCCTTCCGACTGGTCGAATGCGGCTCGGCGGGCGGTTTATCTGCCGTTCTCCGTAGGAGTTATCGCGGCGAAGTGGCGAAATTGCTTGTTGACATTCGCTCGCCAGCCTCGCTAAATTAAGAACTGAAGGAACAGAGTATCTTGCGGCTCGTATGCTCGTTCACCCACAGCACTCATCTTCAGCAGACTGAGCCGCGATCCAAATGACAGTCTAGGTTCGTAGCGACGCACCGTTCGGGGCTCGCGTTTCGTGAATTCGCCGTTGCGGAGCCGGAGAGGAACAGCATGGCTAAGGTCAACGCCGTTTGGGGATTGGATATCGGCCACAGTGCGCTGAAAGCAATGCGCTGCGTCATGAAGGATGGCGAGGTTGTGGTCGACGCGTTCGACTTCATCGAGTATCCGAAAATTCTGAGCCAACCCGAAGCGGACCCAGACGAGCTGATTCAAGATGCGCTCGAACAATTTCTCTCGCGCAATTCCGTGCGAGGCGACAAGGTCGCGATCTCGGTGCCTGGCCAAAGCGGTTTGGCTAAGTTCTTCAAGCCACCGCCAGTCGACGCCAAGAAGATTCCGGACATCGTCAAGTACGAAGCGCGGCAGCAGATTCCGTTCGATCTGCAGGACGTGATTTGGGACTATCAGCGGATGGCCGGCGGCCAAGAGGTGGATGGCTTCGCGCTGGATACCGAAGTCGGCTTGTTTGCGATGAAACGCGAGCAGGTTCATAAGTGGCTGCGGCCGTTTCAGAAGGCTCGGATCGAGGTCGATATCGTCCAGCTTTCGCCGCTCTCGATTTACAACTTCATCACTTACGACCAATTGGCCGAAGGGATGGAGGGACAAGAGTTCGATCCCGATAGCCCGCCCGAGTCGGTTGTGGTGTTGTCGATGGGCACCGACAGCACGGACTTGGTGGTGACGAACGGCTATCGCGTTTGGCAACGAAGCATTCCGCTGGGCGGCAATCACTTTACGAAGCAGTTGACCAAGGATCTAAAGCTGACGTTCGCCAAGGCCGAGCATCTGAAGCGGAACGCTCGCGAGGCCGAGGATCCGAAGACGTTGTTCCAGGCGATGCGTCCGGTGTTCAACGATTTGGTGACTGAAGTGCAGCGGTCGGTCACGTTCTTTCAACAGATCGATCGAAAGGCCAAGATTCGCGGCATCATCGTGCTCGGCAATACGACCAAGCTGCCGGGCTTGAAGCAGTATTTAGGCAAGAACCTTGGTTACGACGTCTTGCCATTTGAAAAGTTCAAACGTCTGAGCGGCGAGCCGATTTCGACGCCGTCGTTCAAAGACAATTCGATGTCGTTCGGCGTTTGCTACGGTCTGTGTTTGCAGGCGCTGGAAGAATCGTCGCTGACCACGAATTTGGTTCCGCGCGAGATTCTGACCGAGCGGTTGATTCGCTCTAAGAAGCCTTGGACGGTGGCCGGCGTGGCGCTGCTGTTGCTGGCCTTTTCGTTCAACTATTTCTTCATCGAGAACGTCCACAAGGACACGCGTCAGGACGTTTGGGAATCGTCGTTGAACAAGGCCAAGCAAGTCGAGCAGACGGTCAGCACCAACAAAAGCACCGACGGGCAAAAGGTCAGCCAGCTTGAGTTCGTAAAGACGCTTGGTGAGCAAGTGGCTGGCAATCGCGACCGACGGTTGACTTGGCTGGAATTGCTGAAGGCCGTGAATGAATCGTTGCCGCACAATCCCGAATTTGGTCCCGGACATCGCTATCCCAACGATTACCCGTACACCAAGCGGCCCGAGTTGTACGTCGACTACGTCGAGTCGAAGTACTTTGACGACTTGAGCACTTACTTTACGGATGAAGTGAAGAAGAAGTATCTGGAAGGTTACGGCGCCATCAAGGAGCGAGAGAAGGCGCTGGCCGAGAATCAGCCGGTACCGCCTGTAACGCCGCCGGCGGATGGTCAGCCCGTCGACGGCGCGCCACCCGCCGACGGTTCAGCACCAGACGGAACAACGGGCGAAGCAGTCGCGGCAGATGGTACGGCGGACGCAAACGCGGCCGCGGCGGAAGCCGAAGTGACTTGGCCAACCGGACCGGGCTGGGTGATCGAGCTGAAAGGGCATCACTATTTTAACGGCGACCCGCGCACTTGGGGCGCGACGCACGTGCGCAATACGCTGCTGTGGAATCTGGAAAAAGGCACGGTGGCGCTTCCCGTGCCTGGATCGGAGCCCGTCGAGTTCACCATGAAGGAAATGGGAATCGGTTTTCCGTTGATCGCGGTTTCCTCGGAAATCGATCAGAAGCACACGATCAAGAATCCCGAAGCGGAACAGTCGGCTCAAATGGCTGGCGGACCCGGCGGGTTCGGGATGCCGCCTGGCGCTCAGGGCCCTGGCGCACAATTGCCGGGAGCTCGGTTGAGCGGCTCGGCCACGTTGCCCGGCGGCGCGGCGGGCGATCCGCCGAAGGAAGTGCCGCTGTCGTTTAAGGCGCCGAAGTACGATTTCGTCGTGCAGTTCTGTTGGCAGGAAACGCTGCTGACGAAGCGTTTGGACGAGCGAAAGAAATTGGAAGAAGAACAGAATCCGACGACGGAAGCCAATCCCGACGATGTCGTGATGAACCCGTAGTCTAAGTGAAATTAACCAGCCAGCATTGCCCCGCTTAGGTTCGCCGGCCGCGAACCAACTCAACATTCGCAAGCGAAAGTCGTGTCATGGAACAATTGAAACCGATTCTGGCGGGAATCAAGAAGCACCACTTCTGGATCCTCAGCACTTTGGTTGTGTTGATGGCGATCGGCGTGTGGTTCATGGTGACCGGCAAATTGAAGAAAGACACCGAATCGCAGGTGACCTTGGTCAAGGGACAGTTCAGTTCCATCAACAGCTTGAAGAACGAGCGGCCGCTGCCCAATGACGCTTCGCACCAACAGATGGATCAGGTGATCGCGCAGACGACTCGTTCGCTTTATGAAGCATGGGAGTCACTATACAGCCAGCAACGCGATGTGTTGGTCTGGTCTCCCGAGCTGACGGACGAATTCGTGGCGGCGGTCGATCCGCTGCGGCCAATTGAGAAAGCGGTGCCCTATAATGCGGGTTCGACTCCACCGACCGATCCCAAGGACGAAATCGCGCCGCGTTTCCGCGAACTCTATCAAAACTACGTCGAGAACTTGTTTCCCCACTTGGCCGAAATCGTCCAGGCGAAATGGACGGCCAAGCGAGACGCTGGCGGTGCGGGCGGAATGGGTTCGATGCCCGGATATGGCTCGTACGGCGAAGGAGGCGGCGATCCTTATGCGGGCGCGGCCATGCCCGGAGGAGCGGGGGTGACTGGCGCGCAGCCATTAGTTGTTGAGAAACCGCCGGTCGTGAATTGGTCGACGCAGAACCAGTCGGAAATCATCAACACGCATTTCAACTGGAAGCAAAAGCCCTCGACGTTGGAAGTGTTGTATGCCCAAGAGACACTGTGGGTGTTGGAAGCCATTCTGCGGATTATTGCTCGCACGAACGGGGATATCGACGCTCGCTATCAGGCGGCGATCAAAGACATCGAGCAGATTCAGCTTGGCCGTCCCGCCACGGGCAAACGAGGGCAAATCACGTCGCTCATGCCCATGGGAATGGGCAACGGCATGATTCCTGGTGAAGGTTCGTATTCCTCGGAAGGAATGATGCCCTCGTCGGAAGGCATGATGTCGCAAGAAGGTTCTTACTCGCCAGAAGGCGGCATGCCGGGAATGCCTGGCATGCCGGGAGCCGGCGGGGCGGCGGCGATTCGTGATCCGGCCGAAGGTCGGTATGTCGACGAGAAGTACGAGATGTTGACGGCCGAACGGTTGCGGGGCGCGATCGCTTCGGATTCGATCGATCCGAGCAACGCTCCGATCGTGGTTGCCAAACGAATGCCGGTGTTGCTGCGACTGACGATGGATCAACGCAAGTTGAGCCGGTTCTTGGCCGAGTGCGGGAATGCCGAGCTGCCGTTGGAGGTTCGCCAAGTGCGAGTGAATCCGAAGGCGGGCGGCAGTGCGATGGGCGGCATGGGCGGCGGCATGGGAATTCCGGGCATGGGCGGCGGCAGTGGGATGATCCCAGGCGCTGGGATGGGTGAAGGCAGCTATGGATCGAGCGAAGGCAGCGCGATGCCGGGCTACGGTCAATCCGGTTATGGATCGGGTGACGCCAGCGCTCGCGTGGTTTCCAGCAGTTCGCCATACGACGTGCCGGTCGAGATTTCCGGTATCGTTTACATCTACAACCCGGTCAGCATCGAGAAACTGGGGATCGACAAGGTGCAGACGGGCGACGAGTTGAATCAAACGCCAACCGAGCCTGATGCCACGACAACGCCGGACACAACTCCAGACACAGCGCCGCCGCCCGCGGCGGCCCCGGTTGATCCGGCCGTGGCTCCCGTAGCCCCGGCTGATCCGGCGGCTGTAGATCCGGCGGCGGCAGCGCCCGTGGCTCCGGTTGATCCGGCCGCGGCGGCTCCCGTAGCTCCAGCTCCGGTGGCTCCCGCTCCGGGACAATAGCACGATTTTGAGGACCGCGTTAACGATTGGCGTCGATAACGCTTTCTTCAGGGAATTGCAAACGAACTTCCGAAACTTTGGCCAGTTGAAATTTCCCATCCAGGGGTCGCGATTCACAGGTTCGACCTGAGGAGAAAGTTGCCATGAAGCTTGGATTCAAAAAGAAGTCAGCGGACGATGCCGGCGATGCCGCCGCGGAACAAACCGCGGAAGAAACGACCGCCAAAGCTGCTGAGGCATCCGAGCAACCCGCGGAACAAGCCGAAGAGAAGCTAGACAAGGCCGCGCTCAAGGCTCAGAAGAAGGCGGAGCGCGAGGCGGAGAAGGCTCGCAAAGCTGCGGAAAAGGCCGAGAAGAAATTGGCTGGCAAGGCGGGCAAAGGCGAGAAGGTCGAGAAGAAACCGAAACAGCCTAAGCAGCCGAAAAAGGTGAACACGGCCGGTTCGGCGCCCAAGGGCGGGCCGCAACAAATCATGGCCGAACATGGCGAAAAGATGGCCTTGGCGTTGGTCATCGCGGTCTTCGGCTTTCTGATCTACTCGGGCTATCAGGTAAAGGGTCTGGAGAAGAACGATACGCCGACAACGCTGGAGCAGTTGGTCGATGCGGCGCGGACGCACGCCAACGAGGATATGTCGACCGACGTGATGGCGGATCGTCCGGCGGAAACGAACTATCGAGCTTGGGTCGACGAAAGTCGCAGGCCCACTGATCCGACGCTCTATTCGCTGCAACAGCCGTGGGCGCCGTTGCCGCCGTCGCGCAAGATTCGTCGCGCGGATCCCGAATTGCTCGCCCCGGTAAAGATCGAAGTCACCAGTGTTTTTGCTTCGTTGGCGACCAAGCGACAAGGCAGCGAAGTGGACGCCATCGCGGAATTGCCGCCGGCTCCGCCTCGTAAAGTAGAGGCTCCCGAAGCTCCTCGGCCACGTCCTAAGCCACGAACCCGTCGACCGCGCGGCAGTGGCGAGAGCGGCGAATACATGCCTTATGACGCCTCGGAAGCGATGGGCGGTTCGCCGGATTCCGGCGAAGGCAGCCCGTACATGCCTTATCCAGGGAGCGGCGACGGCAACCTGTTGGGCTCGGTCGAAATGGGCGGCATGCCAGGCATGATGGGGGCGGGCCGCACGCTGTTGGAAAAGTACACGCGCGGCTTCTACAAGTCCGGCGGTGGCGGAGCGATGGGCGGCTATGGCGGTGGCGCCGCGATGCCTGGCGGCGAGGGAAGCTACAACCCGTATGGTGGTGGCGGCAGCGCGGACGGAGCGTCGGCCGGAAGTCCAATCGTTCCGCGGACTCTGCCGTTCAATGCGGTAAAGGTGCTTTATCCGCTGGAAAAGTTGGCTCAGATTTTCGAGCAGACGCTGCAAGACGCGTTAGGACATAACCAATTGGCGGACCAGCCGCGGATCATCTATTTCGAGGCCCAACGCGTGGACGTGACGGCCGATCCAGACCGCCAACCAGACGAAGCCGAATGGAAAACGGTCACGAACACTAGCCATCAGTACTCGCTGCAACAAAAGTTCTGGGCCGGTTCGGCCACCGACATCATCGATCCTAAGTATTACGACCCAACGATCACGATGCCGGTTCCGCCCGTGCTGATGACGAAGCTCGAACCGATCGCGCTGCACTCGGAAACCGAAAAGATGCGGCGCGGCCCGGTTTCGCCTCAAGGCGATCAGGAGAAAACGGGAGACGAGACCGGCGAGCAGCAACCGCTCGATCTCACGGATCCCGGGGCGATGCCGGGGCCGGGGGTTGGGCCTGGCCAAATGACTCCCGGTCAATTCAATCCGGGCGCGATGGTTCCCGGACAAATGACTCCGGGCCAACCGGGAATGCCTGGTTACCCTGGCGCTCCGGGCGCGGGCTATCCTGGCGCTCCGGGTGCTGGATATCCGGGAGCTCCTGGCGCGGGCATGATGCCCGGCGGCGAAGGGAGCTATGCACCGCAATCGGCCGAAGGCAGCTACGGAATGATGCCGGGCGCCGGCATGATGCCCGGAGGCGAAGGTAGCGGCATGTACGGCGGCTATGGAATGGGCCAGCCGATGGGTTTCCCGGAATATAAGCTGGTTCGGTTTTACGATTTCGGCATCGTTCCGGGACGCGTGTATCGCTATCGCGTGCGGTTGTGGATCGAGGATCCAAACCGTCCGCAGAATCCCGCCGTCGCCCCGCCGGCTCAGATGCTGGAAGACGCCGTGGCTTTGCGCGTGCGTCAGGTTGAAGCCGAGGATGCGACGAAAGAGAACTACCGCACGTACTGGCGCACGACCGATTGGTGCGAAGCCAGCGATGCGGCGGGCGTCGAAGTGCCCAGCGATCTGTTTGTCGGTTCCGTGACTCAACCCACGATGGCCAGCGTGAATGTCGCCGGCAAGTCGGAGGTGGAAATTCCACGACGGGCGGACGACGAAGCCGAAGGCGATTTGGTGGCTTTGCTATGGGGAGGTCGCTACGGGCAGTTGGCGACGAATCCTCGCGCCGATACCTATCCGGCGATGATTCCTGGCGAGCACAAGGTGCGACGCGGGACGGTGTTGAATTTCACGACCAACGCGGAGATCGTGCATCCCATGACGCACGAAATCAAGCAGTTGGAAAACTACGATTTCAAGATGGACGCCGTGGTCGTCGATCTTCGCGGCGGCGAGGTTTTGCCGAATGAGGAGAAGAAGGACAAACCGCTGACGGCCCCCGGCGAATTCGCGGTGATCGACGCCGATGGGAATTTTATTGTGCGGAACGAGCTCGACACGATCGAGGGTTTCCGCATGAGGACGTTCGCCGACGAAACGGAGGCGGCGATGGCGGCGGCTCAGCCGAGCATGGGCTATCCAGGCGGAGCGCCCGGAATGGCGCCAGGCGAAGGCCAGATTCCCGGCATGGAAGGCAGCTACGACGCAATGATGGGCACCGGCGGCTTGCCGGGCGACGGCCCAACGCGCCGTCCTCGCCGTCCGCGGAACCAGGGTCCGTAGTTCACCCGATGTTCGGGGACGTTGGCTGAAGGCAACCCGAAATCGAACTAACGACGAAGCGGCGCATCGGTGATGCGCCGCTTTTTTCGTTACTGCCGGCCAAAATGACTCGGTCGAGGACGAACGGGACCATTCGTTCAACCCGCGGCCGCGGCTGTCGCGAAAGTCTCCTCGCCTGCGTAAACGAGGAAATGGCCGTGGATCGCTTAAGTATGCGGCTTAATCGCGTGAGACCGCAAGCTTAGGGCTTGGGAGTCAACGTTTATCGCTTGGGACCGCATGTTTACCGCGTGAGGGTGCTCGTCTATCGGTTGGGAGTGCTCGTCTAACGGTTGGGAGTGCTCGTCTAACGGTTGGGAGTGCTCGTCTATCGGTTGGGAGGCCAGAATTGTCTCAAAATGAGCCGAGCGAGGCCCGGCAGTGCGACATAAAGGCGTCCCTCGCGCGCGGCTGCGGGATAAACGAGACGAATTAAGAAACCAGCGCTGCCCGATCACAGATCGACGGCGGGGGCCGCTTCGGTTTCGGACGACGCGTCTTCTTCGGCGCCTGTGGGGCGGATGCCCAAAGCTCGGCCCAAGGCGATGGCCAAGACGCCAGCGCCGAAACTGGCGAGCGCTCCCATCTTCACCGCGTCGCGAACGCCCTCGTATGCGGCGTTGCTGGACGGATAGGCGGCCTCCGACACGAACAGAGCGACCGTAAAGCCGATACCGGCGACCATGCCGAGCGTCACGATGTGGCGATATCCCATTCCGGCGGGAATCTCCAGACGCAGGATCTTTTGAGCGATCCAAGTCAGCAGCGTGATTCCCAGCGGCTTGCCGACCACCAATCCGAACAAGACCAGCAGCGTGCCGGCTCCGACGCTGCTGAACGTCACGCCGGCGTTCGCCAACCCGAACAGACCGAGGATGATCTCCACCGGGTTCTTCCACCAATGTTCGAATTCGTTCAACGTATCGTGCCGGTCCAATTCCTTGCGGGCGAAAATGCCCAAGTCGGTATGGGCGTGCGGCAACACGGGAATGATCGGCACCAATCCCAACGCCGCATGGACGCCGGCAAATTGGAACGAGAACCAAGACATTACGCCGGGGATCAGCAGATACGCCCAGAAGCTCTGAATTCGCATCTTGCGGAACACGAAACACAGAGCCACTGCGGCGGCAGTCAGCAGGAACCAAGCTGGTTGCATCGCCCCTTGCGGATAAGCGATTGCCAGAATCACTAGGCCGGCCGCATCGTCGGCGATCGCCAAGAGCAACAGAAATGCGATGGCCGGATGCCCTTGGCCGAAGATCATTCTCGCCACGAGATAACTGAACGCGATGTCTGTCGCACACGGAATCGCCCAACCGCGGCCGAGATTTCCGGGCTGGCCGAACCAGCCTGTCTGACCAACGGCCAAAGCTCCCGCGAGATACAGCGCAGCGGGGCCAAGGACGCCGCCCAACGTGGCCAACAACGGAGTCGCCGCCTTGCGCGGATTCGACAATGCGCCGCCGGGCAACATCGACTCCCAGACCTCTTTGCCGGCGATGGCGAAGAACAGCGCCATCAGGATGTCGTTGATCAGGAAATGGACGGTCAGATGCGGCCAGCGAAGTCCACCGCTCGCATTGCCGTGCCCGCCCGCGTCATGTCCGCCCTCGCCCTCTTCCGCAGCGTGCTCGCCGTCGTGATCGTCGTCGCCCTCGTGCGCTCCCTCGGCGTCGGTGTGAGCTTCGCCAGCATGATCTTCATCCGCGTGCTCTTCGGCGGCACCCGGCTCGCCGTGACCGTGCGAACCGGCTCCGTCGCGATCGGAGATCACCTGCTTCAAGTCGAAGTGGACGAAATTGTGGTAGCTGTGCTGATCGACGTTCGCCCACACCAGCGCGGCGACCGCGCCGAAGACCAAGAAGAGCGAGTTCTCGAACAGAAAGGCCACGGGGCCTGACTTGGCATGATTGCCGCTGCTGGACATGGCGATTCGTCTTTGCGATTAAAGAGTGGTTGAAAGGCCCGCGAATGTGCGGCGCCTTGATGTTTCCCGTATTCCCGCTCGAGTCGAGGTTTGCTCGCCTGGAGCCCGAGTCGAGACCGTTCTCGGCAAATGCCAGGCACTATGGCAAACCAACTCGCCGCGACGAGACCGTTGGGCTCGCCGCCGGGGTTGCGAAAATCTACCACAAAACAATGTGGATCGTCGACCTGTCGCCGTTTTGGCAATGAGCGGGCGGGGGTTTTTCCGCGGATTGTTGCCGAGCGGTTGCGATAGTGCCGGACAAGGATGTGCGGCGCGACAATTCGCGACGCAGCCGAACCAAGCTCGACTGAAAGATTTTCCGGTTGCGGGATTACGCGGGATTGGCCAGCGACGCGTCGGACTGGATTGGATGCCGCTTAACGGGGAACGACCTTTGCTAACACGTCAACCGCCGGGCAGACGTCGCGGACGGCGTTTGGGCAAGTAGTCCATTTTCGAGGGAGCTGGTGAATTATGAATCTGAAGAGTTGTATTGCTGGCGGCTTAGCCGTGTTGGTCGTCGCGTCGGCGGCCATTGCTCAAAACCAACCACTATTGCAGGAGACACGGCCAGAGGCCCGGAATCCAGCACGAGCCGCCGAGGGTCAAGCCGGCTCGCAAAACCAAGTTGCCGCGGTGGCGGGCATGCTGGCACTCGGGAACAAAGCCGAGATCGAGCTGGCAAAGTTGGCACTTGAGAAGTCGCGCCATCCGCAAGTTCGGCAGTTCGCCGAGCAGATGATTAAAGATCACACGGCCTTTCTGGGGAAGTTGAAGCAATTCAACCCACGCATCGAGCTGACGAACGTCGACGCCGATGGAACGACTACGATCCGCCGCGAGCCGACGGCTCGTCCCGGCAACGCCCCGAATGACCCACGATCGGAAACGATTCGTGAACGGCGACAACAGCGTCGCGACGAACGCGGCGAACAGGCGACCGAAGCGTTGCCAAACGATCGACGCGGCGAGGGTGCGGGTCAAGCCGGAACGATGAATCGAAATTCATTGCCACAAATCGCTCATCGCGCGGCTCAGGTCAAGCTGCGGATGACCAAGGAAATGCTCTCCAAGTACGAAGGCCAAGACTTCGATATGGGCTATCTAGGCGAGCAGATCGTGGCTCATATCGGCATGATGGCTCATCTTCAAGCCGTGCAGAATCTGGGCGATGAACAGTTCCAGCAACTCGTGGCACAAGGCATCCAGACCACGCAGCAGCACATGCAGGAAGCTCAGCAAATCGCTCGGCAACTGGAAGACAAGGAACGGGGCGGCACGAACGCCGACACAACCACAACCCCGCGACGTACCACAACGCAACCGGCTCAACCCGAACCGCGACGCAATCCCTAGCGAGTCGCTCGCGCGGCAAGTTTGACCATTTGCCTTGCGTGGGTGTTTGCCTTGCGCGGATGTGCAGCTTTGAAGGGCGAATCGATGGGAACAGGCCCAGGCCGCCAACCATTGATTCGCCCTTTCTAATTCCTCCAATTGCGGTTTGCGCCGCCGGAGCACTTCTTGCGGGAGGCCGGGATCGCGAACCTCTCGCAGCTTCCTCGTGGCACGATTCAGTTTTCAAGACGCCAAGTAACCGCGTGCAAACTAGGCATCGCGGTTTCGCATGCGTTCTTGTAAGGCGGAAAACATCGCGGAGAGTTCCGCGGAAGACATGCCATGCGACGCGTCGTCGTCCAACGGTGAATCGCCTAACAACTCTTGAAGTAGCTGAATTTTTCCAATCAAGGCGCCCTCGTGGCGTCCTTTTATTAGGCCTAGCTCGCGCCCCTGCTCAATGCCTTGCTCGCGTCCCTGCTCGATGCCTTGGTGGCGTCCCTGCTCGATGCCTTGATGGCGTCCTTCCTCAAGTCCCAGCCTGTGGGCTTCTTCGCGGACGCTGGCCAAAGTCCATTCGTAGTCGCGGAGTTCACGTTCGCGTTGGTCGTACATTTTTCGATCCTTGGTTTTGCCAGCGATGATTTCCAGCGTGTGAATGGCTTGGTGGAATTCCCGGTGCGGCAGCAGTTGCTTCAGCCGCTTCGAGTCGTACTGGTGGGCGTGCAGCAGCAGGAAAACCCACTGCTCCAGCTTGCTCGCGTGGCTGATCGTGGCTTCGTCCAAATTGTACTTCGTCAGTTCCACCGTGTGTACTTCGATGGCGTTCGGCAACTCCCGCCCGCTTTCCAGGTCGATCATGCGGAACCGATGATGCGCCTGCTGTGTATCCGGAAACAGCCGCTGGTTCAACAAACATATCGAAATGGCCGGATTGGCCAGGGCATAATTCTGGCCAGCTTCGAGCTGATCGACGTACATGCTGCAAGCGTAGTAGGCGAGCCGCTCCAGCAGCCCGGCTTGGACGGTGATTTGCATTTCGACGTTCAACCACCGCCCGTCCGAGTCGCGGCAACGCACGTCGAGCACGATGAGTTTGCGTTTGGCGAACTCTTTGTAACTGAACGGGTTCAGAATCCTGACCTTCACGATCGGCCGCTCGAACGACAGAATCGCGTTGAGCAGTCCGATCAAAGCCAGTGAGTTCCGCGGCGAGCCGAAGATCTTCTTGAACGCAAAGTCGACGGTGGCTTTGATTCCCAGCGGCATGCGACGCTCTCCAAACGAACACGGTCAAGCCGTCGTATTGTAGTGCGTGACCGAGGGCCGTTTGAAGTTGCGCATCCGTGAGATTGAATCGAATTGCCATCCCGCCGTGCCGCTAGTCATCGGTGTTCGCGGGCCTGTCGTTGCTTTCACCGTGGCGTCGCGGATACGAATACGTGTATGCAATGTTGCCGATTCTCGCCGTGGTGGTTTCCAATCACGTCGTCGCTTACTCTCTGTGTCTTTGCGACGCAAAAAACAGCGACCCAGCGCAACGGAGAGACAAGCATGTTAAAGGTAGGCATTGCCGGCATCGGCTTCATGGGTTGGATTCATTACCTCGCATACCAGAAGACAGCAGGCGTCGAGCTCGCGGCGATTTGCTCGCGCGATCCGAAGAAACGAGCCGGCGATTGGCGCGGTATCAAAGGGAATTTCGGCCCCGAGGGAACGCAGGTCGATCTGTCCGCCGTGCATTGTCATACCGAGTTCGACGAAATGCTGGCGGACCCGGATGTTGACTTGGTCGACCTCTGCTTGCCGCCCGACATGCATGCTGACGCAGCCATCGCGGCGCTGCGGGCCGGCAAGCATGTGTTGGTCGAGAAGCCGATGGCTCTTAGCGTCGACGATTGCGAAAGGATGGTTTCGGCCGCTGAGCAAGCTGGCCGCCAAGTGCTCGTGGCTCACGTGCTGCCGTTTTTTCCCGAATATGCTCACGCCCGCCAAGTGATCGCCAGTGGTCAATATGGCAAGCTGCTTGGCGGCACGTTTAAACGTGTGATCTCCGATCCGCTGTGGCTGAAGGACTTTTACGACCCGGCGCGAGTCGGTGGTCCGCTCGTCGATCTACACGTGCACGACGCCCATTTGATTCGCTTGCTGTTTGGAATGCCAACGGCGGTCAACAGCGTCGGACGGATGCGAGGCGAAGTGGTCGAGTATTGCCAGACGAACTTCGCATTCGCCGATTCCAGCTTGGTAGTTTCCGCGACCAGCGGTGTGATTAATCAGCAAGGCCGGTCGTTCACCCACGGCTTCGAAATCCATTTGGAGCAAGCGACGTTGCACTATGAGTTCGCCGCGTTCGCCGATCAGGCCGAGCTGATGCCGCTTAAGATTCTGACGGCGGACGGCCAAGTGGTGCGGCCGGACTTGGGTGATGGCGATCCGACGCACGCGTTCGTCGGTGAAATCAGCGAAGCGGCTCGAGCCATTCAAACCGGCGAACCATCCGCTTTGTTGTCGGGCGAACTGGCTCGGGACGCGATCGTGTTGTGCCAAAAGCAAACCGAGTCGGTCCTGAACGGTGGCCCGGCATTCATCGGCGGTTAAGACTCTGCCCGCTCAGTCAGCGTTGCTGAAATCCCAACTGCGGATCGGCTTTTCCGTGTCGGCTGTGAAGTAAGCGATTCGCTGCAATTCGACCGGTCCGGCTTCGGCGGGCAAGTACAACCGCACGATGCCCGGCGATGATCGTATCGGAATTCGCACGCTGAGCTCGTTCCACTCATTTCCGGCCGGAACAGCGAATTCGACCGACTGATCGTCCGGGAAGTCGTCTTGCCGAGCCCCTTTCCAAGTCACTCGGCCCGTGCCGCCAGCCGCCGCGCGGATCCGTAGTCGCAGAACGACCGGACCGTCGTGGCGCACTTGTGCGGTACCCAAGAACGGCGATCGGCCATCAGCTTCGATTCGCAATACGCCGCCAGCCAACTTCGCCGAACACGAACGTGGCACTAGCCCCCAAGCCGGGTCGCGATCACCGGGCGTCGTCGTACCCGAAGCGGGCTTGTACGCCGGATTCGGCTGCGGATACAACGCGCCGGTTCGCTTTACGAACACGTCGATCAAGCCGTCTAGCTCTCGCACTTTGTCCGGCTTTTGCTCGGCCAGATTCTCGGTCTCGCCGATGTCGTCGTCCAAGTTGTACAGCTCGCGGACCTCGGGATACTGCGGGTGCGGCTGAAATCGGCGAATCAGCTTCCACGGCCCTTGCCGCACGGAAACGGCTGGGATCAGATGGGGAAACCACGTGAAATACGCTTCACGCTGTAACGTCGCTTGTTGCCGCCACACGCCCAGCATCGACTCGCCGTCGATCGTTTGTTCAGCCGACGGTTGCACCCCGACCGCTTCCAGAATCGTGGGATACAAGTCGATGGGCCCTACGACGGCGTTCGACGTCGAATTCGCTTCGATCCGGCCGGGCCAACGCACAATCAACGGCACACGCTGGCCACCTTCGTAGATTCGTCCTTTGCCTTCGCGGAGCGGCGCGTTGTTCGTCGGCGGTCGATCGCCCGCCCATTTGCGCCAATCCTTCATCATCTCGCTACGAGCCGCCGCGCCGCGGCTGGTCTTCGGATCGTCCGGCACGTTGCTATGCACGTTGCCTCCATTGTCCGAATAGAAAATCAAAATCGTGTCGTCCTCTAAACGAAGCTGCTCCAGCTTATCCATTACTCGGCCCAGGCTCTCATCAATACTGCGCAGCATCGATGCCATGATCGGGTTGCCCTGCCGGCCCATCGGATCCTGCCGCTTGGCGAACTCGGCCGTATAAGCCGACTTGTGTCCCCACGGACCATGCACCCCATAATGCCACAGATTCAAAAAGAACGGTCCGTCCTTGTTCGCTTCGATGAACTCCAGCGCTTCGTCGGTCAAGCGATCCGTGATGTACTCGCCATCGGGGCCATCCGTAATCGTGCCCACCACATGTTTTCGTCCACGTTCGGCCGGCGAACCGGGCGGCTGCACTCCGTAAGGCGAGAAGTAAGCTCCCGGAGGACCGGCGCTCGGCTCGCAATGAAAGGCCACCTCGAAGCCTTGTCGCTCGGGCCAGTGCGGCTCGGACACACCCAGATGCCACTTGCCAAAGTGCCCGGTGCGATAGCCAGCGTCGCGCAGCGCCTCGGCTAACGTGTACTGCGACGGCTCCAAATAGTTTCTGCTGATCGGCATCCGCAGCGGTTGATTGGCCGGAGCCGTTGCCGGCAGAAATTCAAAATCCGATGGCTGCGGCGCCAGGTGCCCGGTCGCGCTGGTAACGCCATGTCGCGACGAGTATTGGCCGGTCAAAATCGAGGCTCGCGTGGGCGAGCAAAGCGGCAACGCATAGGCATCCGTGAAACGCATCGACTGGCGAGCCAGCCGCTGGATGTTCGGAGTCTCGTAGTATTGGGAGCCGTAGGGCGTCGAGTCCATCCAGCCCATATCGTCAACCAAAAACAGCACCACGTTCGGTCGCCGCACGGCATCGCCATCGGCGGCCAGCGCGGCGCGGGTGGCCATCGCTCCGCCGATCCACAACGCAACTGCCAAGCAGCCGACGCTTGAGAAATAAATGCGGCGTGTCATTGGATGATTCTCGCTAACGATGAGGTAAGGTTTCGCGATTCGCCACGAGCCCGAACTGGCTCATCCCTGATTCTCGCGATCCTCGATCTCGCGCAGCTCTTCGATCCAGAGCCGAATCTCGTTGTCGTACTCGCTGCTCATGTTGCTCACGACCAATTGCCGATGGAAGGCGGCCGCGCCGGTTTTCAGCAAATCGGCGTCCTCGGCCGACGGAAATCGCTTGCCGGGGTCCGGGGCGATCAAACCGCGGCAGAAGCTCATCAGCAGTTCGTTGCATGTGACGTCGGCCGGCAACAAAGTCTCCAGCATTTTCGGCAAGCGACGCTTGAACTCCAGCATTTCTTTGTAATTCATCGGTTGCGTGAACGGCGATTGGCCAGCCAGCAACTCGATCAATACATAGCCGAGCGACGCCAGATCGCTCTTCGGCGAAATCTCCGCGCCCTCGATCACCTCGGGAGCCGCATAGCACGGCGTGCAAGTCCGTTGAGCCGGCGGCTCTTTGAGTTCGAAGGCCGAGCCGATGTCGACGATCTTCGCGTTGCCCGTTCGTTTGAGCATGATGTTCGACGGTTTGATGTCGCTGTGGACGATCTCCTCGCGATGCAATGCGGCCAACGCCGCCAAGCAGTCCCGGACCACCGCCACGGCCACGCCGGGCTGAAAACGCGGCTGAGTCGGCCCCTGCGTGACGACCACGCGGTTCAAATACTCCCAGCGTTTCTCGCTGACCCGATGTTTGACGCGCTCGAGCATCATTGGATTCATCAGGTGCCGTAAGTCGTAGCCGTCGATCCACTCCATCACCATCAGCCGGATGCGATTGCGGTCGACAAAGTTATGCACGTCCAACAAGTTGTCTTGCTGAATCTGAGCGACATGGGCCGCGACACGAGCGATCCGCGACATCGCTTCGTCGTAACTTCGGCTGTCGGTATACCGCGCCGGCGAAAAGAACTTCAAGGCTACCGGCAGCGTGAAGTCGTCGGCCCCGCGGCGCTCGGTCAGATACACAACACCTTGTCCGCCAGAGCCGAGCAACCGGTTCAGCTTGTGGTGCGATGTCCAGTTCAAACGTTCGCCGTGGATCAAGTCCAAATAGCGATCGACCAATTCGTTGTCGTGGATTTCCGCCGTCTGGCCGCCGTGTGTCAGCGTCGCTTCGGGCGATTGCATTGTCGTGGTGAACATTCTCGGAACTCGGCCTGGGCGGGAGAAAGAGGGCGAAAGGGGAAAACTGCCCGGCCCCATGATAGGTTGCCGCCGCGGAAATCGTCCAGCGGAATGAGCGACACGGACACATCACTCGCTCGACGGTTCACTACTTGGCAAGCATTTCGCGGAGTCGCGACACGTTTTGTCGCAAGTCGGTGGAGTTCGATAGCTGCCCTCGCAGAGCAACGCGACGAATTCCCGTGGCCAGAACGGCGGACAGGTTCTCGTCGGTGATGCCGCCGATGGCAAAGGCGGGAAGTCGAATCTCGGCGGCCACTTGACACAGGTAGTCAAGGCCTGGGAAGGCGTCGAATGCTTTCGTGGTCGAGGGAAAAGTCGGTCCGCATCCGATGTAGCTGGCGCCGGCGAGGACGGCGGCTCTAGCCTGTTCGATCGAGTGCGTGGACACACCGATCAGCATTCGCGTCCCCACAATGGCTCGTGCATCCTTAACCGACAGCTCATCTTGGCCCACGTGCACCCCGTCGGCCCGCGATAATACCGCCAAGTCGGGTCGGTCGTTCATAACGAACAGCGTCTTCGTTTCCCAAGTGATCTCTCGTAACTGCCGGGCGCGTTCCAGCAGTTGTCGATCACTTAGTGCCTTGTCGCGAAGTTGAATCATATCGACGCCCGCGTCGACCAATTCTCGCGCGGTTGCCGTAAACTCGTCGGCGGAGGAGCGGCCGTCAACCAACACGTATAAAGTCGCCTCGGCAAGGCGGAGGCTGGCTTGTTCTGTTCCACTTAGTGCCTTTGCCAGCGTGTAAGCCCGGTAGCGCAACGCTTCGAACTCTCGCGCTACGTTCGGATCGATCAACTTCGCAAACTCTTCGAGAGATCGAAGCGACTGCTCGACTCGCTTTTGATTGGCCGCGACGACGTGGGCTAAGTCCAGTCGCTCATACTCGGCGGCCGTCGCGATGGAAGTGCCGACGTCCTGCGTTGTATCCCGATTCGCCAGTCGCATTGTCTCCGGCAACTTGGACAAAACGCTGACCAAATCGTGCCGAAGGTGCTTATAGAGACTTGTTAGATGCGTCGTCCAATACAAATCGCACATATTCTTCGACAACGCGCAGCCCTTCGATACCGCGATTCGCGTTTGCATCCAGAATTCGCCACACACTCTCATCGTGCATTGCCATCTACTCTTGCCGGACTAACAACAATACCGACGGACCGTCTCGACTCACGGACACCTCATCCTCGGATTCAAGCACACCGTGGATTCCCCCCGGCCCCAACCAGACAGAATCGCTGGAGTCCAACGCCACTTGCCACTGACCGCGAGGCAACGGCAACAACAGGTTCGCCGAAGCGTCTCCGAAGTAGAAGACCATGGCCGCGTCACTAGCGCTGTGCTCGCGACGCACATACATCGCACGCTGCTTTGGCCAAGCGATCACTTGCTGGTTTTCTTTAGACAGGTGACGCAGCGCCGGCACAGTCCGCCGTAGCTCGTATAGCTTCTGATAATATTGCCACAACTGGATGTGGCCGTGTTGATCGATTATTTCCCAGTGCAATCGAGAACGCTCAAACGTTTCTGGCGACTGGGGGTCCGGAATATCGCCCTCCCACGAAAAATCAGCGAACTCTTCGCGCCGGCCACGTCGCACCGACTCAATGAGATCATGGTCACCGTGACTCACAAAGTATAAGAACGGAGCAGGCTCCCCATATTCCTCTCCCATAAACAACATGGGGACAAACGGCGAAAACGCCACAAGCCCCGCGGCCAGCTTCTGTCGTTCGAGCGAAACGAGTTGACTCAGCCGCTCTCCGCCAAGTCGATTGCCAACCTGATCGTGATTCTGAGCACAGATCACAAATCGCTCGGCCGGCACGCCGACAGACGACTGCCCATGCCGCCGCCCACGATAAGATGACCGTTGTCCCGTGAACACAAAGCCTTCTCGAAAAGCCTTGGCGAGTTGTTCGAGTTGCCCGAAGTCGCGGTAATAACCATCCCGCTCGCCAGTCACCAGGGTATGCACACAATGATGAAAATCGTCGGCCCAGACTCCGTCGAGACCGTATCCGCCCAACTCAATCGACTGGATGTGCCGAGGATCGTTCTTATTACTCTCCTCAATCACAAATACCCGTCGGTTCTGACGGTCGGCTTCCTCGTGAACTTCCGCCGCCAATTCAGCTAAGAACGGCCGCGCTGATTCATCGAAAATGGCATGAATGGCGTCCAACCGCAACGCGTCGATCCGCAAGTCGCGAGTCCACCAGAGAGCATTCTCAATAAAGAAACGTCGCACTTCGTCACTGTGCGGCGTGTCGAAATTCAGCGCCGATCCCCAAGGCGTGTGATAACGGTCCGTAAAATAGTGAGCGAAGTCGGCGAGATAGTTTCCTTCAGGCCCCAAATGGTTGTAGACCACATCCAAGACGACGGCCATGTCCCGTTCGTGACACGCACGCACGAGGGCCCGCAGTCCGCCCACGCCACCGTAAGACTCTTGAGCCGCATATTGGTAGACGCCATCGTATCCCCAGTTTCGCTCGCCCGGGAATTGAGCGATGGGACAAAGTTCGATGGCGGTAACGCCCAATTGTTTCAGCCGATCGAGCCGAGGAATAATTGCCTCGAACGTGCCCTCCGGGGTGAACGTTCCCACATGCAACTCGTAGACGACATAGTCTTGCAACGGCAATCCGTGCCAGTGCGCAACATCCCAGTCAGATTGGTCAGCGACAACTTCCGAAGGGCCATGCACGCCGACGGGCTGACGGCGCGAAGCCGGATCGGGCCGCTCGCGATCCGCGTCGATGCGATACATGTACCGCGCGCCCGGAGCAACATTATCGCACTCGACATAAAAGTAGCCACGATCCAGCGACTGCATGGCGACCAAGCGATCGTCAGGCGATGTCAGATGCAACTCGACCGACTGCGCTCGTGACGCCCACACAAGGAACGCCGCACGATTGTTGCCCAAATACGTGGCACCCAATCGCTGGTGTAGATTATTCATAAGCCTGTTCGTATTTGAGAAACACTGCACCCAACGGCGGCAGAGTTAGATTCACGGAATTGGGCCGGCCGTGATACGGGATCGGAGCGGATTCAACCATGCCCAGATTTCCGTGGCCGCTGCCGCCATGTTCCGACGCGTCGCTGTTGAGAATCTCGCGCCAATGGCCGTCGCGGGGAACACCAACCCGATAATTCAACCGCGGCATCGGCGTGAAATTACAGACGACAAGGATGACGTCATTCGTCGAGCGACTCTTGCGCAAAAGCTGATGACGCTCAACTCCCAGTCATTGGCGTCAACCCATCTGAAACCTTCTGGATCGCAGTCCAGCTCGTGGAGAGCCGGTTCATTGCGATACGCTCCGTTTAGACTGATCAGCCAGCGCTGCACGGCGTTGTGGCCCGGTTGTTGTAACAGGTCCCATTGCAGTTGAGCGTCGTGTCGCCATTCATCCCACTGGCCAAATTCGCCACCCATGAACAACAACTTCTTGCCCGGCATGGCGTACATATAACCGTACAGGAGACGCAAGTTCGCCAGTTTC
Organism: Pirellulaceae bacterium; assembly: GCA_041399085.1. Taxonomy (GTDB): domain Bacteria; phylum Planctomycetota; class Planctomycetia; order Pirellulales; family Pirellulaceae; genus JAWKTM01. The sequence goes on along the minus strand of JAWKTM010000064.1, from coordinate 18,238 downwards.
TGCCAATCGTCGCCCGGCATCTTGCCGATCAAGGACCCTTTGCCGTGCACGACTTCGTCGTGTGATAGCGGCAAGGCAAAGTTCTCGTTGAAGGCATAAATCATCCGGAACGTAAGCTCGCCGTGATGGTACTTGCGATGCACCGGATCATGGTGGAAATACTGCAGCGTATCGTGCATCCAACCCATATCCCATTTCAATCCGAATCCCAGACCACCAACATAGGTAGGCCGCGAAACCATCGGCCAAGCGGTCGACTCCTCGGCCGTCGTTTGAGTGTCAGGAAAGTTGCGATACACCTCCTGGTTCACTTGTCGTAGAAACGAAATCGCGTGAAGATTCTCACGGCCACCGAATTCGTTGGGGATCCATTCACCTTCCTTACGCGAGTAGTCCAGATACAACATCGAGGCTACGGCGTCCACCCGCAGTCCATCGACATGGTACTCGCGCAGCCAGAACAGGGCGTTGCTTAACAGAAAGCTCCGTACTTCGTTTCGTCCGTAATTGAAAATAAAGCTATTCCAATCAGGATGAAAACCTTGTCGCGGATCCGCGTGCTCGAACAGATGCGAGCCGTCGAAAAATCCCAGGCCGTGTTCATCGTTGGGAAAATGAGACGGCACCCAATCCAAGATTACGCCAATCCCGTGCTGATGCATGTAGTCGATCAGATACTTAAAATCCTGGGGCGTACCGTACCGGCTGCTGGGTGCGAAGAAGCCGGTGATCTGATACCCCCAAGATCCGAAGAACGGATGCTCCATGACCGGCATGAATTCCACATGGGTGAACTCCATCCGCTTAACATAATCGACCAACTCGTGCGCCAATTCGCGATAAGTCAGTGACCGGTTTCCTTCTTCCAGCACACGCCGCCACGATCCGAGATGTACCTCGTAAATGGACATGGGGCAGTCCAAACCATTCCGACCGCCACGTGACTTCATCCATTCGGCATCGTTCCAGTCGTAGCTTAAATCCCACAAGACCGAGGCGGTCTTGGGAGCTACCTCGTGAAACACTCCAAACGGGTCGGCCTTGTCCACTTGATACGCGGCAACGCGCGATTCGATGTGGAACTTGTAAAGCGAACCCATCGAGACACCGGGGAAGAACCCCTCCCATATCCCCGAACTTCCACGCGGGCGCAATGTGTGTGACTTCTTGTTCCAATCGTTAAAATCACCCAATACCGAGACCGTGTTCGCATCGGGGGCCCAGACTGCGAAATAGGCTCCGTCCTGTCCGTTGTGCTTGACCAGATGACCGCCCAGCTTCGAACCGAGGTGGCTGTGGGTGCCCTCATTGAATAAGTAGAGATCGTCGTCCGTCAGCAGACTGAACGCTGCAGTGGTCGTCGAGTTTGGTTGTTTGGCGATCAAGGTTGTAGCTCCTTTCGTGGATCCATAACGGGCTGGCCGCGCTACCTGAAAATCTTGGCCAACCACACGTGTCCCGGCGTTTAGCCGCGAGCGGCGCGGACGGCTTCGAGTACGTTGAGAACGTCTTGAAGTTGGTTAAGCTGTTCTAGCGAACGCGAGGCGCGCCGCCGCCAGTTTGGGCGTTCCTTCCAAGTTCCCGGAATGTTTTGTGGACGAGTCTCTTGCCACAAGTCCTCCAGGTTGACAAGCAGCAGTTCCGCGGAACTTTCGGCCAGATGTGTCAGCAACGCCGTAAGAACATCGGACGCGCTGGGCGACTCGATGCCTCGCGTAATCCGTGTCCAACGGGTCAACGCTTCTCGTAGTTCCGATCGGATGCGATGTTCCTCGTCGCGTCCCGCGTCGTCCATTAAATCCATGGCTCGGCGATCGTCGATATCCTCGCCCCGCCACCAAGCGGAAAACATCGGCATATCGTGAGTGTTCAACGAGGCTACCGCATTCGACGGCGGCGCATTGAACGGAGGCTGACTCGGATCATTACCGCCTTGCTGGTCGCCTTGCAATTCATACTGCACGACGAACATGCGGCGGATCGCATGCTCGTCCATCGCCTCATTCACGCCTGGCGGCACGGTGCCTAAATTCTCACCTAGTACGCAGGTCCTGTGTCGATGTGATTCCAGTGAAAGAATGGCGTAAAACTCATCGGCCCGATATCGCACGTAGACACCATCGCTAGCTGGGCGACCGTCCGGAATCCAAAACAGACGGTGTAGGCCCATCACATGGTCGATCCGTAACATCCGTGAAGCATGCATGTGACGGCTTAAATAGTGCCGAACGTGCGTGTATCCACTTTCGCGAACCGCATCGGGATGTAGCGGACAGAATCCCCAATTTTGGCCGCCCGTAAAGATTGCATCCGGCGGCGCGCCGACCGACGACTGGGTGATGAAGATATCGCGATTTCGCCACACATCGTAGGCGTCGCGTCGCACTCCCAATGGTAAGTCCAAATACAGTTGCGCCGTCTCGCCTCCCGCGGCTTGTCCCTCGCGCAAGGTTCGCTCCAACTGTTCCGACGCGATCCATTGGGCATATAGGTGGTAATCGCGCGCAGCAGCGTCGTAATCGCTGGCGCGAAGATCGCCACTTCGCAGTCGCGGCTCCCACAACCACCAGGGTCTCCGCTCGCGCTCGTGGACCGCCCGGAAGGTGGCATATTCTTCCAACTGAGGCGTTTGCTCAATGAATACGCGCCAAGCTTGCTGACGCTCGGCGGATTGTTGGGGCATCGTATCGGCTAACAACTCCAATACGCTGCGTTTCAACTTCATCAGACGCTGATAGTCGATATATTCGCCTTCTCGACAGCCCGTCAACTCCTGTTGGAATGCGGACGACCCGATGAGATTCCGAGCCGGTTCACAGTGTGCCAACTCCGGTACGCGCTCCACGTCGATATAAAACTCATTCCAAAACAGCCGAGTCGCTGGAGCGTAAGGGCTAGGATCACATGGTTCGTCGAGAAAGCCGGCCAGCAAGGGCAAGGTACCCAACACACGACCGCCTTGGCCGCCGATCCATTCGGCTAAATGGCGCAAATCGGTATAGTCCCCAGCACCCCAGTTGTGTTGCGAACGAATACTATAAACCGGCATAAAACAGCCCCACGCTTGGCCCGAAGCGGGCGGGCCAAAGGCCTGTCGAGGAGCATGCATTAACAGTGACTTGTGTTGCCGGCCATTGCACTCCAAAGTCAATGGCCAGTAGCCAGGGGTCACCTGGGCTGGAATGTCAATTCGAACCACTCGCGTCGAGTAACGATCGGATGGAGCGAAATCCGCGGGAACTTCCCGCAGTTCATTCCATTTCAAATCGATCGGGGTAAGGCCGCCAGGTATATCAATGATGAATCGCAGCGATGTCGGTGTGTCGCCACGGGGCAACGTGACGACGAATTCCGCTGCGTCGCCTTGCCAAACCACGATCACGGGTTCCAGCACGCGTTGTGCTCGGTTTTCGCGGCGCACGGTGATGGCCTCGGCCGCTTGTTCCACCGATGAAACATTCGCGCCCAGCAGTTGTAGCACCGCCAACAACGACTCCACTGACGCGACGCGCAATTGACCGTTCACGTCCCAGTACTCGGTCAGCACGCCATAGCATTCAGCTAGTTCTTTCAGCGGTTCGGGCAGTGGAGTCATACGTTCCGATCTTGTTTCTCGTGTGGTGGCCTGGGACAAGTCAGGCGACAGTGTACCGAAATGTAGTTCGGTCGGTCAGCCAGCGACCGGCCATTTTCGCTCAACGATCCGCAATCCAGCGAGGTCACGTCAGCCGACTCGACGTTGGCGTTCAGTTCAGCAACCGAGACGCCGCCAACAAATTGAAGTACCGCCAACGGTTGGCGACTGATCGCAACTTGATACGCGAGTGAAGCATGGGGTTCTACTTCGCCAGTTCCAGTACAGCCTCCAATGGTATCGCAACCCAATCTGGGCGATTGTTTAATTCATACAGCAATTCATACACCGCCTTTTCCAATACGTAAGCGTTCAGGAGAGTTTCCAATTGAGCGGGGTCCGACGGCAGAAAGGCTGCTCCGTCTACTTCCTCCAAATACGCGCGGAGAAATGCGCCGCTGGACCAGGCATACCAGATGCGGGCCCATTCAACCAGCAAGGCTTGGCGATCCGAACCGGTGGAACTGCGCGGAGCGTGGCTTAGTCGCGCGGCATGCGCCGCATAGTGGAACGAGCGAATCATCCCCGCCACGTCTTTCAGTGGCGACATCTTAATGCGTCGCTCGCTCATCGAACGTTCCGGCTCTCCCTCAAAGTCAATGATGACGAAATCTTTGCCCGTATAGAGCACTTGCCCCAAATGATAATCGCCGTGACAGCGGATACGCATCGCATCAATTTTGACGTCCAGAACATCCTGATACAACTCAAGGATTCGCGATTCTTGATCCACGGCCTGGTCTACATGCGCGGTTAGGTTCTCGGGCAACTTGTCCCGCTGTTTTCGCAGCAGTGTGAAGACGCGCCGAGCTTGCGATCGCATGGACTGATACAAACTCCGCTGATATAGCTTGGTGAAAGGCTCGGGTTTGAAGGTGGGCAGCTCATCGTTCGACGCCAAGGCCCGATGCATCTGGGCAGTTCTACGACCCAACAAGGATGCCGAGTGAAGGTAGCCGCCAATGGCCTCCTGGGCCGCGTCGGGAACTTCCGCTTTGGCAATGTCCACCAACGACTTGAGGCTGCTCGACGGCCTCGCGGCGGGAAGTGAATTACCGATCGATTCCACGCGTTCCAAGTACCGCGCCAATTCATCCAGCGTGAAGACCCACGTGTCGCCCTCGTTCGGACGAAATTCGTGAAGGATGGCCAGCGTCATCGGCTCGATTTCGCCATCTTGGTATTCAATAGCTCCCGCTAGACGGGGCACATGCTCCACTTGCGCATATTCTGTGAGGAACCGACCGACTTCCAAGTCAGGATTTGTTCCTTCCTTGATTCGACGAAACATCTTCAAGATTACACGATCACCGAAAACGATCGATGTATTGCTCTGTTGTCCCCCATGAATTGTCGGGGTGATTTGAGATGTCTCCGTGTCGACCAGGGACTTGAAAACCTTCGTCTGGAAGGTAGTGACGCCACCCCGCTCGCCCTGCAATCCCCGACGCCGAGTCAGCAGTTGCATTACCGGTTGCCAAAATTCACGTTCCCAAGTTGCGTCGCACAATGTACGGCGATCTCCCGTGTCGGTTCGATGGACAGTGGCGATTCCGGCATGGGGATGGTCTCCCAAAATGTTGGCCGTTCGCGTTGCATCCGCAAAGACGACTGGAGTCTGGTAAACATCCGGCTCCCCGTCCGTGTACTGAACCTGAATTAGCAACAGATACATCGGTTCTTGCTTGGGACTATTCGGGACCAGAAACGAATCGATCAACTGAACATCCTGGATCGTTCGCGCCTTGCCGCCATACCAACGATGGCGTGTTAAAAACGACGGCAGAGCCTTCTGAAGCGACGAACGCGAACGCCCCTGGAAAACCGTGTCCCATGGGGCCTGGATTTCACATTCTGGCAAATGTTCGGGAGACTGTTCCACGGCCTCTTTCTCACTCCATTGCAATCGAAACCAGTAGAACGAATACGGCCCCATCATGAAGAAGTAGGGCAACTCGCCAATCGGCGGAAACGGAGTCTGGCCGAACATCTCGATCGGGGTCTGCCCGCGAAACCGCGACAAGTCCAACTGGGTCTGCTGCACGAACCGAGAGAGGTTGGCCAGCACGAGTACCGTTTCGCCTTCATGTTGGCGGAGATAGGCCAGGACTTTCGGATTGTCGGGAGCGAGGAATTCGATGGCGCCTCGGCCGAACGCCTGGAACTGCTTCCGAAGTTGAATGATCCTCCGCATCCACCACAGTAGGGAGTGCGGACTATTATGCTCAATCTCGACATTCCGTACGGAGTAGTGATACTCGGAGTCAATGATTGCGGGGAGGAACAATCGCTGCGGATTCGCTCGCGAGAAACCCGCGTTCCGATCTCCGTTCCATTGCATGGGAGTGCGCGCCATCGCGATCGCCCAAGTAGATATTGTCTCCATCCCAATCTCGTCGCCGTAATAGACGATCGGCGTACCGGGTAACGAGAGCAACAGTCCATTCATGAGCTCGATTTTGCGACGATTGTTCTTCAATAGTGGAGCAAGTCGTCGGCGAATGCCCAGATTTATTCGAGCTTGAGGATCGTCGGCGTAAACGCGATACATATGGCGTCGTCCTCGTCCGTCACCATTTCCAGCGTTAATTCATCGTGGTTCCGCAGGAAGATCGCCCATTGACATCCATCGGGCAACTCGGGTGTTTGGTCGAGAATGTCGATGACCGGAAAGCGATCCTCCCGTTCGATAGCCATGAACAACCGCGGCATTAGCGGAAAGTGAAAGTTCATGTGACACTCGTCACCTTTGCCGAAGTAGGCGACGGCATCCTCGGGCCATTGATTGGCTTCGGCCAACAGCATGCGACCGGTGTATTTGCTGTCGACATGCGAACGCAACTGCTGCAGAAATTCGTGCGTTTCGCGCAGGTTCTCGCAGTTCGTTCCCTCTCGTTCGTATAAGTAGGGAACCGCATCGAGACGCACGCCATCGACGCCCATGTCATACCAGAAGTCGATGACGTTAAACATCGCCCTACGAACTTCGGGATTATCAAAGTTCAGGTCCGGTTGGTGGGAATAGAAGCGGTGCCAGAAATAGGCTTTGGCGACCGGATCCCAGGTCCAGTTGGATGCCTCGAAGTCCTTAAAGATAATTCGCGCTTCGCGATAACGATCGGGCGTGTCGCTCCATACATAGAAGTTGCGCCATTTCGATCCAGGCGCCGCCGTTCGCGACTTCTGAAACCATTCATGCTGGTCGGATGTGTGGTTCATCACCAACTCGGTGATGACTTTCAAATCGCGGTGATGGGCTTCGCGAAGGAAATTGCGGAAGTCTCGCAACGTTCCGTACATCGGGTTGACGTTGGTATAATCCGCGATGTCGTATCCGTCGTCTCTCAAGGGCGATGGAAAGAAAGGCAACAACCAAATTGCCGTCACGCCCAAGTCCTGCAAATAGTCCAACTTCTGCGTGAGCCCCCGAAAATCACCAATGCCATCGCCGTCGCTGTCGTGGAACGAGCGAACATGAAGCTGGTAAATAACGGCGTCCTTGTACCAATGTCCATCTTGGCCAGAAGCCGCGGCCTGGATATCTGCCTGAGTTGCCATCACGGGCACGGTCTTGCAATCCTTTAGTTTGGGTGGGAACTGACAGGCAAACTTGCGTCAGAGATAGTATTCAAAGTCCCGTTCACTCTGCACGCGGCGGCGCGCGGAAGATGTGAGCCGGCACGACATGCGGGTTCAGCTCGACGTAGTTGCGTGAGCCGTACCAGAGATAACGGGCGTCGGTCAGCAGGTCGTGCAGTTGATAAGGATGGTCGTCGGACAACCCGAAATCGGCCAACGGCAACTCGACCCAGCCCGACTGCGTATGATGTGGATCCAAATTGACCACCATCATTAACAGCTCGGACTTGTCCTCCGTCGCTTTGGTGAAACAAAGAATCTTCTGGTTATCCACCGCATGGAACTGAAGTCCCTCGTTGGTTTGCAACGCGCGGTGCTCGCGTCGGATGCGATTCACGCGACCGATTAGCGAAGCCAAGCTGTCTTGCCGGCGCAGATCGTAGTGCTTGACTTCGTACTTCTCCGAGTCCAAATATTCTTCACTGCCGGAATGGCGAGGTGAGTTAACAGAGTGCTCGTAGGCGGGCCCGTAGATGCCAAAGTTGCTGGACAGCGTCGCGGCTAGTACCAGCCGGCCGATAAATGCCGGGCGGCCGCCCACCTGCAAATACTCCGTGAGAATGTCGGGAGTATTAGGCCAGAAGTTCGGGCGGAAAAACTCGGCCGCCTCCGTGTTCGTCAATTCCGTTAGATATTCGCGTAGTTCCTCGGAGGTATTGCGCCACGAGAAGTAAGTATAAGACTGGCTGAATCCGAGCTTGGCCAAGCGATACATGATTTTTGGGCGAGTGAAGGCTTCGGCCAGGAACAACACATCCGGCCAGTCTCGCTTCAATTCGCCAATTACCCACTCCCAAAACGGAAATGGCTTGGTGTGAGGATTGTCCACGCGAAAGATTCGGACTCCGCGCTCGATCCAGAATACAGAGACGCTTTTCAGCTCTTGCCAAAGCGCTGCCAGTCATCCGTCTCGAAGTCAAACGGGTAAATGTCCTCATATTTTTCGGCGGGTTCTCGGCATATTGAATGGTGCCGTCTGGACGATGTCGGAACCATTGAGGATGTTCCTTCACATACGGATGGTCTGGCGAACACTGAAAGGCGATGTCCAGGGCGATCTCGATTCCAAGTTGCCGAGCCGCGAGGACCAGTTGATCGAAATCTTCCAAGGTTCCCAATTGAGGATGGACCGCCTTATGGCCGCCTTCTGGACCGCCGATTCCCCATGGGCTGCCCACATCGCCGGGCTGCGCCACGGGCGAATTATTGCGTCCTTTACGATGCGCCTGTCCAATTGGATGAATCGGCGGCAAATATAAGACGTTGAATCCCATCGATGATACATAAGGGAGCCGCTTAATCACATCCTGAAACGTGCCATGGCGTCCCGGTTCGTCCGCGGCGGAACGAGGGAACATCTCATACCAGGAACTGAAGCGAGCCCGTTCGCGATCGACGACGATCGTGAGTTCACGCTCCATCGTCGTCGCGTGGTGACGCGGAGCGCATCGGTCCATCAACCGGTCGAGCTCCAAGTCGTCGCAGATTTGTGAGAGATGCTGGCGGGCTTCGGCGCTACAGGCGTTGCTCCCATTGCTTCAATCGCTGCCGATCGGCATCGTTGGCATGCTGAGCCGCTTCGTCCAGCATTTCCGCGCCGATTTGAAGATCGACGGCCACCTCCTGATTCGCGGCAACTCGCTTCTTCAAGTCCCTTCGCCAAGTCCGAAAGTGGTCGACCCAAGCTTGGACGGTGAAGTAGTAACGACCCATGCCCTTCACCGTGAACTCGGCTTCCCACCGATCGTTCACGGTCGGAGTCATGCGGGTCTCGCGCCAGCCATTCTCCGATTCGTGGCGGAAACGCAATACGGCGCCGGGCAAGTCGTGGCCATCGTTGAAGATATCGGCCTCGACCATCACACGCTCGCCGATTACGCGCTTCACGGGATACTGCCCGCCGTCAATTTGCGGCTGCACGCGTTCGATTACCACGCGGCTTTGGCCCCCGGATAACGGCTTGCCGTTCGCCGATGGATCATTCTGACTTCCGCTCGTCCGGCTTGTTTGTCGCTCCCGCGTGGCAGTTTCCATAACAGTTATTCCCCTAGCGTCATTGCTAGGCATGTGGCAGTTTGCTCAGAAGGTGAATTGGTCGGAATCGCAATAGTCCGCCGCGCCGGAACTCGATGGATCATCATTTCTCTGATGCCTACGGAGACGCTCGAAACGGGCGAATTCCAGTGTCGACGTGGACGGCGAACGCTTGCAGTTGCCGACCCTTTGGCGGCTTTGCTCACTGTGACGGATTTGCTTTTCTTTCGCAACCCAGACGTCAATGTCGTCCATTGGAACAGTTTACCCATGCGTTTCCATCGAACGTGCCAGAGTCGTTCGCCTGAGTTTACGTATCGCAAATCCGCCACGTGGCATTCGTGCCAGCAGCTATGCAAGTCCAATGCCACCTGCCTGCCGGTTGGCCGAAGCTTGGGCCAGATAGCGTCGAGAGAACAAGCTGCGGGATGAGTGGCTGCCGCCGAGTTCGGTCGGGGAAAACGAGGCTCCAGCCGAATCAGTTTCCGGGGAGAACGAAGGCTCCGGCCGAGTCATTCCCAACGGGAGAACGAGGCTCCCGCCGAGTCTTCTCGCTCCGGCCGAGTTCCCTCCAACGAAATGCCGGCCCGTTCTCGTGAGATGACGGAAAGCTGACAAGGCGGAGCAGTCCAAAGGGTCGAGGCGAAGCGTTCCTAACGAAAAACTACTTCGCCGGTTCCGCGGGATCGGCGTTTTCAGGAACGGCGTTCTCGACCGCTTGAACCTGCGCGGCATCGTCCGCCGAACGCCAACCATTGTCGATCACAAGATAACCGGCCCAGAACAGCGGCTGCTCGGCCGACAAACCTCGCGTCAGCGCCGCTTCGGCCTCGGCCCCCGTGCCGACCCGCACTCGCGGTTCGCTCGGTACGTCGATGCCGGTCGCCCACAGCAAATGCACGGCTCGTTGCCAAGCTTGATCGGCGGGCGCGAACGGCAACTCCTGAGCGAACTCGCGCACCAGATCTTGCTGCGATCGGCCGCCCGTGTTCCAGCGGCTGAGCAACACCGTGCGAGCTCCGCTGGCCATCAAACCGCAGGCCGCCATGAACACTTCGTCGCCCGTCGCATTGGCTTTCATGCCCGCTTCGGCCGACGTGTGAAACGCCGGCAGCAACACCTGCTCGGGGCCTTGCCACGGCGATCGCAGCCAAGCCGCCAGCGTTCCGGCCGGACTGGTTTGATCGACGACCGCCGGATGCCATTCCAGCGGCGACCGCGCGGCTTCGACCGAATCCCGCATCACAATCAGCCGGTCGAACGTCGCCGCTTGGATCGCCGACGGACTGGCCGGCAACTCGGGCAGCAGTTCGGCTGCCGGCAACGACTCGGCAATGCGAGCCGCCGCGCGCTGGGCCGCTTCCGCATCCCGACTGCCGCTGGCCGCGCCCGACACAATCGCCGTGCGATCTCGCGGCGTCGGACCACGCCCGTCGGACGAAGCGAGCGCGACGGTCGGCGCGTAACGCACCCGGCGTTTCGCAATCAGCGGTTCGAACGTCGCCTTCGCATTCGCCGCCGGCCCGATCGGCAAAGCGTCGAACGGCACGTACCACAACAACCGATCGGGGACGACAACCACTTCCTCGATCGTGTCCCATTCGTCGAACTTCATGCCGGCCGTGAGCTGCGCGGCCAGATCGTCCGCCGACTCGCGCCAATCGTTCGACGCCAACGTTTCGATCGGAGTCGTCGCCTCTCGGCCGACCACGCCCGATTGTTTCAACAACGCCGCCAAATTCGTGCGGATGCGGCCGGGATTTTCGATCTGCCAAAGCTGATACTTCTCGCGCGTCAGCGCGAACGCATGCACTTGTTTGCTGGTGGCAAGCAACGCCAGCAGCAACTGGCCCTCCGGAATCGCTTGCTGCATTTCGGCAAACGTGCGAAGCGGCGGGAAAGCCAGCTCGCTGGGAACGCGGCGGACGGCCATCTCGTTCAGCACCACTTCCTGCGCCGTGCTGATCGCTGCCAACTTATCGAGCTGCTCGCGTTGGCGACGCAACTCCGCTTCGTCCGCCGGAGCGATCGGCAACTGCCGCAGCGAATCCCGCACGGCTTCCGCCTGCCGAGACAGCTCGGCGTAACGCGGAAACAGATTCAACAAATCTTGGCGTTGCAACGCCGCGACCTGCGACAGCGCGGAAGTCGGCGCCTCCAAAATCCATCGCAACGCCAACAACCGTCCGCCTAACGGCATCATCAAATGAAACCGATGCCGGCGAATCTGCTCGGCCAGCTCCAAAGCCCGCTCGTGATCCTTTCGCGCAACGGCGATATCGAACCAACGTTCCAGCGGCGCCAAATGCGAGCTCGTAACGTAGGCCAGCGTATCGGCCGGCTGCTGAGTCCAATCGGCCACGGTCGGCTCGCGCAACACGATCTGATACAAGTCGTCCGCCACGCGCGGCGTCACGGCGCCGTTGGTATATAGTCCGTCGACGAGTCCCAGATGGAACAGCCGCAACGAACTCTTGTGGTGATACTTCAAGGCTGCCGCGAGCGAAGCGCTTCCGTCCGGCACATCGCCAGCTTGGAAAGCGACCGTGGCGGCCACGAACTGCAGGCGGCCACCGATTTCGCCCAGCATCATTTCGCTCCGGTTCAGCAACCGGCGGGCGTCGGCCAACGTTGCCGCGGCGGGTGATGTTTGGTTCAGCGCGACCAAATTCTCAGCGGCGGCCAGCTTCAGCGAAACTTGCAAATGCTTTGACGTTCGATCGGCCCAAGCCACCGCGGGACCGAGCGGCGGATAAAGCCCTTGGCCGCCCGAAACCAAATGCGTCATCGCGCCCCAACGCAGCGCTTCCTCGACCACGTCGTACTGCGTCTGCGCAGCGGCGGAATAGCTGGCTTCGAGGAACGAGTTGGCCGCCGCCCTGAAATCACCTTGAGAAAATGCGATCTTGCCCAGTTCCAGCAAGGCCATCGGCGTCAACACGTGATCGAACTGGCCACCCACGAGCAACGAGCTTTGCAGCGCCGCGGCAGCTTGAGCCGGTTTGTTCTGCGCCAGATAAGCCATGCCCAATTGGCCGTCGATCCACGCTTGCGACCAGTGATTCGGCATCGTCTGCCGTCGCGAAAACGCCGCCACAAGCTGCGCGGTCAACGGGCTGTGCTCGCCGGCCGGTCCCATGATCTCGGCACGCCGCCGCATCGCCAGTGCCGTACAACGTACGATCTCGGCGACATGCAGCGGAAACAACTGTTGCGGAGCCAGCACGCCGCCTTGTTGCAGCACTTGCTGCACGTCGGCCGTGCCTTGCATCGAAAGCATCTTGTCCGGAATGTTGCTCAGCACGAATCGTCGCTGCGGCGTGCCCCAAGTCGGCGGCTTCGTCACGACGCGCTGCGACGCTTGAACCGTCGGCGGAAACTGCACTCGCAACAGCCAATCCTGATGAGCTAAATACAGCGTGGCGGCCGCGTCGTACTGTTCGAGCGCCAACGCCGGTTCGCCCATCCGATAGAAGCACTCGCCCATCATCGTGTGGTAGCAAACCGAATCGACCCAACGGCCGAGCCCGCTGCGGACGCCACCCCGAGCGGCGCTACGAAAGTTGTTGGCCGACGAACGAAATTCACCTTCGAAGTAACCGCCGAACGCCAAAAAATACTCCGCCCGAGGCACGGCGGCCGAATCCTGCGCCGCGACCGGAACCGACGGCAGCAAACAAGTCGAAAGCAGCAGACACGAAAGCACGCATTTCAGGCGGCTCGGCGCGGCCAACGCCGGTTCGCGTCGGGGGCGGCCTGGGCAAGTTGTCGATTGCCCCACCGGCTTCAAGAGCTTCGCTGGTCGGTTCCGCAAGCGTTGATCACAGTTCATTTCGTTGCCTGGGGTTCGGAGAAGAAGAGGCACGGTGAGCGGACGCGCATCCCCATGTTTTGCCACTGGCCGCTTTGCCGCATGAACGAGTCCCGCCTTGCCTCGCTCATCATATCCATTTTGCCTTGCCCGAGCGAAATTCGCGGCGGGAACTTCCGACGGCCGCGAATTTCGGAGATCTCGCCGGGATTGTTCAAAGTTTACCGATTCGGTCGACGATAACGGGTGTGACGAACATTCCGGTCGTAGCGGACGACGCTCCCGGAACGTTGCCACAGATCGGGAGAGCAGCCATGAAAGCGAATAGCAGCAAAGTAGCCTGGATTCACGCGGCCTTGTGCGGATGTGGTTTGTTGGCCGCCGTCACTTCGACCGGCTGCCAGATCGTGGAAGGCGGCCAAACGCTGCCCAGCCCGTACTATCTGGAAGACGACGTGCAGTATCACGCTCCGGGACCGGAGTTCTTGCTGCCCCGCGAAGCCGCCGCGCTCAAGGCCGCTCGGGCCGAAGAGCAGCTTCGCTAGGCTTCGAAGCCTCGGCTCGAAAACAACTCGCGGCCAGTTCGTGCCGCGTCAAGGCCAGCTTGCGACAGCGGCAAACCCATCCCATGCCGCCGCTCGTCGCGTCTCCCGGAATGTCACTTGCTGCGAAATGACGGCGCGCCCTCGCTGCCACGCCTTATTTCGACCGGGAGACAATCGCATGCGCTGCCTATCATTCTTGCTGTCCGCACTCGTCACTTTGGCACTTGCTCTAACAGCCGCGGGCCAAGCCGCCTCTTTGGAGTGCTCCGCCTTGTCGGAGCTTTCATTTCGTTGCCACAAGCCGGCTTGAACCCGGCAGAGGCCCCGTGCCTTCGTTCAGTTCGGCTCGGCAGGAGCCTCGATCTCCCAGCCGGTTCGGCTCGGCTCCCGGTGGGTGCGCCTTTGAAGTGCTCCGCTTCGTCGGAGCTTTCGCTTTTCAGCCACAATCCAAGATCATGATGACCTGAACGAATACGCCCCGAGCCAATCGGGCGGTCGCCCGACGTTTCTTCGCTCACGCCAGACGCAACCAGCCGACGCGCGGCTATGCTGTTGCTTTGCGGAGTGCCTCGTCGTCGATCGTTGCCGCGGATACTCATCCCGCCGCCAGCCAATCGGAGTTCATCATCCTGCGTGCCGTTGTCGCTTGCCTGACGTGGGTGTTCGTGGTCCATGCCGCGGCGGCCCAAGACAATGCATCCACCGCGGCGCCGATGCCGGCTGCCGTGGAAGCGAGCGGGCCCGTCACGTGGGAGCTGATTCAAGACGACCCCGAGGCGGCTCGGCAAGCGATGTCGCGACGCGTGGACGAGCTTCTGGAGCAACGAGCTGCCGACGCCAATGTCGAATTGGCCGCGATTGCCGACGACGCCGAGTTCCTGCGGCGAGTTTATTTGGATCTGACCGGAGCCGTGCCGCGCGTGTCGCAAGCTCGCGAGTTTCTCGACGACTCGTCTCCTGACAAACGCCAACGCTTGATCGAACACCTGCTCGCTTCGCCCGGTCACGCCACGCACATGGCGAACACTTGGCGAAACATCATGTTGCCCGAGGGATTCGCCGCCGAGCAAATTACGAACGTGGCCGGCGTGCAGAATTGGTTGCGAATGCAGTTCGTCGAGAACCTGCGTTACGACCGGCTGGTGTCGGACTTCCTCGTAGCCACGGGCGGCGGCGATACCGGGCCGGCGTTGTTCTACACGGCCCAAGAGTTGAAGCCGGAAAAGCTCGCCTCGGCCACGGCCCGGATTTTTCTCGGCTTGCAGATCGAGTGCGCTCAGTGCCACGATCATCCGTTCGATCGCTGGAAGCAAGCCGACTTCTGGGGCTACGCGGCGTTCTTCGCACAACTGCGTCAGCCCGAGATGATGAACGGCCAAGCGGTGCAGTTGGTCGACCTGGAACGAGGCGACGTGACCTTGCCCGATACCGAGACGGTCGTGCCGCCGCGATATCCCGGCACGATCGACGCCGTGACCGACCAGCGAGGCTCGCGCCGCGTGCAGTTGGCGATTTGGATGGCTTCACGCGACAATCCGTATCTGCCCCGAGCCGCCGTGAATCGCGTGTGGGCACATCTGTTCGGTCGCGGGTTGGTTCAGCCCGTGGACGACTTGGGCGAGCATAACCCGCCGAGCCATCCGCAGTTGTTCGACGAGCTGACGCATTACTTCGTCGACACGGGGTTTGATCTACGCGAGCTGATGCGGATGCTGACCAACACGCAGGCATATCAACGCACGAGCGCCGTCGCCGACGATCCAGCGACCGCCGTCGAGCTTTACGCGGCCATGCCCGTGCGACCGCTGACGGCCGAGCAGCTCTACGATTCGCTGATGCGAGCCTTGTTGCGACAAGGGGCGTCGAACGCTCCCGCCGGATTCGACAACCCGTTGTTCGATCCGCGTCGGCAAGCGTTCGTCGCTCGGATGCAAGCCCGATCCCGCTCGGCGTTGGATTACGAAGCCGGAGTGCCGCAGGCCCTGATGTTGATGAACGGCGTGGAAGTGGCCGAGTCGGTAAACTCGTCCAACGGTTTGCTCGCCGCGTTGGAAGCCCCGTGGTTCAACGATCCGCAGCGGATGGAAACGCTGTTCCTGGCCACCCTCTCGCGCCGCCCGAACAGCGACGAGCAGGCCATGTTCCTGGAACACATCCAAACGGCGGAAGCGAACAACGCCACCGAGCGAACCGCGGCTCTGGGCGATGTCCTGTGGGCGTTGCTGAATAGCCGCCGAGTTTGCGATGAATCATTAGCCCAACAAGCCGTCCACCAAGTGCCTGGGGTCGAGCGCAGCGAGCCACCAGCCGCATCAAGTCGAGGAAACGGATCGAATCAAAAAGCTTGACAAGTCCATAAAGGCAGCGGTAGCGTGGAACGTTGATAACGCAAAACCGGCAAGAACCACGGAAGATCGAGGCTCCCGCCGTATCGCTCGGGAGACCGAGGCTCCCGCGTACGCCGCATGAGGCTCGAGTGCCTTGGTTCGATCAACAGCCCCCAGACATCGCAAACAACACCGAACGATAAGCGAAGCTCTCGGCGCGACCTGCGCCTGGACCGCGGAAACGGGAGGAAGTTAGGGAAAACCAATGCGGGACCAACACAAATCACCGAGCCGACAGGCAAACGAGTGCTCGCCGTCCGGCCTGCCAGCTCGCGTTGACCATTGGCCTTGTCTTCTGACGGCAATCATCGGATGCCAGAAACGTTCGCCGACGAAACCGCTCGGTTCCGCGACAACCACCCCAAGCCCGGTGGAAGCGACCCGCGACGTGGCGGCTACTCGAGGTCGGTTCGACCCAAAACGACACCGAACCGACCGCTAACGACTCGGAACAATCGACCGAGTCAAAGGCGCCGACCCGTCGCAGTCCGATCCGACCGACAACAACTCCACCGAAGCCACCCATCCCACCGCGTCAGCCGATGCGGCGAACTCCGAAGCAACAAACACGGCCACCGCGACCGTGACCGAAACGGACGCCGTAATCGAAGATGCCGAACCGCACGTGGATACCGAGCGGTTCTTGCTGCTGCTGCCCGACGGCCCGTTGGTGATCGACCTGCGAATGACAATCGACGGCCAATCGCATGTCGTCGTGTTCGACCGATTGGTCGACGAAGTGGCCGCGTTGGCCGACACCGACGGCGATGGCCGAGCGACCTGGGCCGAAGTGATCGACAGCCCGCGGTTCAAATACGGGCAGCTCGGCAACATCGCGGTCAACACGCCCAATGAACGCCAGCAAGTTTTGCAGCTCTACGACATCGACAACGACGGCCTCTTCGACCGCAACGAAATCCCGCGATTCCTGACCCGCAATGCTGGCGGCTCGCGACCGTTTTCCTTAACCAGCTCGAACGAATACCGCCGAGCCAACCGCTACCAATCGCCGCTGCTCGGATGGCTCGACACGGACGGCGACGGCGCGCTGGCGGCCGACGAATGCGAAGCCGCCGCCGCTCGGCTCCGAACACGCGACTCGAACGAGGACGAACTGCTGGCCGCCAGCGACTTTCGCGAAACCAGCAACCAAGCGATGGCTATGATCAGCGGTCGCCGCCGAGTTTCCGAACCCGACACGGCGTTTCTGATCTCGTCGCGAGTCGACTGGGGCAGCCTGCTGTTCTCGTTGGAAGAGACCTACTCGTTCCGCGATCGGATTCGCTCGGACGCCTTCGACCGGAAGGACGGCCTGTTCACGGCCGTGGACGAGAACCGAGACGGCGTGTGGCAAGTCGACGAGCTGCCCAATCTGCTGGCCGTGCCGCCGCATTTGTTGTTCGCCGCCGACTTCGGAAAACCGGCCGAGCCGCCGGCAACAGATACCGACTCAGCGGAAACTGACTCAACGGCCGCCGACGCCGAATCCACCAGCGACGAGACGCCCGAAGCGACCGCCGACGCCGCTGGTTCAGAAATCGGTCGCCCGTCGCTCCGGCTGCTCGAACGACACGCGTCGCTCGGCGACTCGGAAGCGACGGTCGTCACCTATGTGGGCCGCATTGTCTTGCGGCTGCCGGATGCGACGGTCGAGTTCTTCGTGAACGATATGCTGGCAGCCAACGACGGCCGAGCGGCGGCGATGGCTCAGTTCAACCAGCTCGACGCCGACAGCAACGGATACCTCGACACCGATGAATATTCGGACGAAGCTCCGCCGCTGCAAGTCCCCTTCGCGGCGCTCGACGCGGACGGTGATGGCAAAGCGTATTTGGCCGAAGTCGAAGCGCTGCTGCGTCAACGCCAAGGCGCGATTCGCAGCCAGATTCGCGGCCGAGCCGCCGATCAAGAAGACGCGCTCTTCACGGCGCTCGACAGCGATGGCGACGGCCGATTGAACCGCCGCGAAACCGAGTTGGCTGGCAAAGTAATCCAAGCGATGGACGGCAATCAAGACGGCCGCGTCACGCCTGGCGAGATTCAAACCAGCTTCGTTGTCGGCCTAGTGCGAGGCGATCCACAGCAAGGCAACAATCTGTTCGTCATGCCCCCGCCCCGCCGCCTGACCGCGACCGACGCCCCAGCCTGGTTCACCAACATGGACGCCAACAACGACGGCTTCGTCAGC
>JAWKTM010000063.1:0-41595 GCA_041399085.1 Pirellulaceae bacterium | reverse complement strand
GGGCGTTGCCTTGCGTGAGGTAGATTTCCGCCACGGCTCGCTGCACGGCCGGCATGTTCTCGTGCAGATTCAACGCCCGATGGTAGCTGGCCAGCGCCTCGTCCCAAGCTCGCGAACGACTGGCCACGTCGCCGCGCAAGGCCCAGGCGTCGGGCAGTTGTCGATTGCGTTGCAGCGCGGCTTCGGCGTATTGCGACGCCGGACCGAGTTCGTCCAATGCCAAATGCATCTGGCCGATCCGCACCAACAGATTCGGATCCTGGCCGGACAGTTTGATCGCCGTTCGCATGTGTTCGAGGGCTTCGGCACGTGCCCCGCGATGCCACAATGTTTCGGCGTAATGCTGATGGGCTCGTTCGTCGACCGGACACGCTTGCACGGCCGCGGCGAAGTCCGTTTCGGCTTCGTCCCATCGCCCACGATGCAGGGCGTCGAGACCTCGCATCGACATTTGCCGAGCGGAAACCACATTGTCGGCGACCGGATTGGGCGACAGCGACGAACAACCGGCGACGAAAAGCTGGCACACGCCCCAGGTTACGGCGACAGTGCAGCGAGCGAATCTCGCCACGCGTGTCTTTGTCGCCAACTTGGGTCTCGCTTCCATACTCGTCCCTGCTATCGTCCCTGGTGTGCCGTCTCACTTAAATCGGCAATTCTTCGCAGGCTTCGATACCTGAAGCGGCCGAATTCCGCCGGAACACTCGGGGCGGGAAACTAGCAAAACCGTGCGGCAGCGGCAATCGCAACGCAAAGTCCCCAGACGGCCGCGTCCACGCTGCGCCGCCAAGCTTCCCGCCGGTGTGCGTCCCCGCCAGTATGCTTCCCCGCCAGTATGCTTCCCGCCCGGCGTGCTTACCGCACGGCCATCAACGACTCTTCCAAGCGGGCCAGGGCAATCATCAATTGATTCCATTCGGTGACGATATCGAACGTCTCGAATTCCAGAGCGTCGTCGCGGTCGAAGCCCAGCTCGCTCAGACGAATTTCGTCGCCCAGTACGAACAGGCCCTGAAGCTGAGCCACTTGATGCTTTTCGCTGGCCGGCATCGCATGGTCGTCGTAGATCGGCAGAATCTGCTGCATCGAGCGGTGGACGGCCCACAACGCGGCCTTGCGAGCGTCGTCGGCTTGAACCATTTCGCGAAGCGTTCCAGATTGCACGTAAAACTTAGCCATCGTTCGATCTCCTGTGACTGCGGGTGGTTGTTTTCCAGAGTCATTCGCCCTGGGCAGTAACAGGTATCGGAGGCCATCGGACACGTTTGGTCCGCCGCGGAATTTTTTTGCCGGAGGTCACGCTGGCGGAGGCTGCGCGGCTGGTCGATCGACAGCGAACTTCGATTCGCCGCGAGCTTCAATTGGCCACGAACTACGGCGCACCGCCATTCGCTGGATCAGCCGGCGGCACGATGTTCAGCGAGCCGCCATCGCGGACGACCGCCGGGGCCGTGTTGTCCAGCAGATTGCTGTCGATGATTCGCGTGCGCGAGTAGCCTTCCGTGCGAACTTGAGCCGCTCCGTTGTTGCCGACCAAACAATTGCGGATCGTCACTCGCGAAGCGCCGCCGACCGAAATACCGGCTCGGCCATTGCCGCGGCAAACGAGATCGTCCAGCACGATCTGGAACGCGCTGTCGTGAGCATTCACGCCGTCCAACTGAAAGCCCTGGACCGTCAAGCCGTTGACGACGACATCGTGAACTTCGTAGAAGCCGATTCCAACCGGCAAGCTGGCGTGCGTCAGTTCATAGCTGCCAGGAAGCCGATCTGGTTCGGGACGAAAATAGATATGCCGTCCGATGTAACACCACTCGAGCGGCTGCAAATCCGGCAGGCCGCCGTTCGCGTCGAGCGTGCGTCGCGCGAGCGGCCGATCGTCCAGAAACAATTGCTGGTGGCTGAAACGCCGCGGCTGGAACCGGAAGACTTCGCCTCGCCAGAATTCCCAGGCATCGGGCGGCACCGGTTCGGAACCGTCCAACGTCGCGCCGTTGCCCTCGATCACGAACGGCCGGTCGGGTTCGCCGCTGTTGCGGCCGGCTTGCAGCGTCACACCTTCGCGATACGGCACGCCCGTGTCGGCCATGACGATACGATCGCCTCGATTGGCGATTGCGAGGGCTCGCCCCAGCGAAGAGACCGGGCCTTCGCCGCCAAACCGCGGTTGCTCGTAACGCCCCGTGGCCCGATCGTCGCCGATCTGGTTGTTCACGTACACATCGCGCGCGAAGCCAACGGTGGGGACGATCGAGAACGCGAATAGGATCAGCCAAAAGGTACGCAGCATGGTTGTCGATCTCGGGGGAATGGACGCGTCGTAGTCAGTATTTCGCCGGGCGCGGCTACGTTTGGACCTTATCTACTCTTCTCGCGTGGGACATGCCGTTCAAGAGACGCATTGCCCGCGGACGCCCCGGCATTCGCCTTCGCCGCGCGATTGTGCCGAGTTTTTGCGTTGTTGGGCCGGCCCGACGCGCAGCCGAGGCCCGTGCGGCGTGCTGTATGCGTCGGTCGGTGGTTCCGCGTAGAATCAATGACGACAAGCCAATCGCCGCCGGGAGCCCGTTTCCATGAATTATCCCATTCGCGAAAACTTGAACCTCACCATTCCGCCGGGCAGCGATACGCTGGGCGGTTTTCGGCGTTGGGTCCATTCGGATTCATTTCCCGATCGAGGCCACGTTTCCCTGATCGCCGGTGAGATGGTGATTGATATGAATGCCGAGCGACTACAGTCTCACAATAAACTGAAGGGAACGATCGGTCGGGTGCTCGCCACGCTGATCGAGGATCTGGATTTGGGCGAGTACTTTGTCGACGGATTGTGGTTGACCAACGATGCCGCCGAACTTTCGACCGTGCCCGACGGAACATTTGTGTCGTGGGAGTCGTTGGAAAACGGACGTGCTCAGTTGCTTTCGGCGATCGACGGCGATGACGCGATCGAGCTGTCGGGCAGTCCCGATTGGGTCTTGGAAGTGGTCAGTCCGTCGTCGATCGAAAAGGATACGCGCAAGCTAGTGGACGCGTATTACCGCGCGGGAGTCCGCGAGTATTGGATCGTCGACGCGTTGGGCGAAGACGTGTTGTTGCGAGTTCTCACACGAGGCGACAACGATTTCACGCCTGTGGAATCGACGGACGGTTGGGTCCAATCCAAGGTGTTCGCCCGTGAGTTTCGTTTGACTCGACGACGCCACCGATTAGGAACTTGGCATTACACGCTGGCCATGCGTGCGGAGACGACTTAGTCCAGGAAGTCGCGGTCGCGCAGTCGGTCCGGCACGTACTGCTCGGTGACGTAGCTGATGTCCTTGCTGATGAGCGCTTCCACTTCGAGCTTGAAGCCGTGTTTGAGCATCAAGTCGATCTCGTCCCGCCACGGCTTCTTGCCCGAGAACCACGGGTACTCGCGAATTTGCTTGGCCCGCTTAATGTCGTTGTCATTCAGCGTAATCGTGACGTTTGGCGACAATTCGCAGCGTTCATAGTCCTTGCTGCGAATCCCCATGAATTTGGCGTCCGGAATCGCCATTCGCTTCGATTCATAGGCCAAGTTAATCGATCCCTGTTTGATCACGCTATAGATGTAATATCCCCACGGGTCATTATCTAATAGACAGTAGATCGGCAACTTCAGCTCGTTGTGAAGACGTGACAACAGACGCCGCACGCCGCGCGGCGGCTGGCCACCACCATGAGTGAGAATGCAATTGTGAGACTGCCAAAACTTGTCTTCGTTAAAACGCCGCCAGACCGTACCCTTTTCGACATGCAGGATAAATTTGGCGTCGCATTTTTTGAACTTGATGACCTCTTCTTCCACGATGGAAGGAATGCTGTATCCGCCGCTCCCCATTCGGGAACAATCGATTTCGTCCCCTGAATCGTTGAGCACGATGGGCCCCACAATCGCGCCGCGGTCGTCGGCATAGAGGTGCAGTTCCTCGCGCAGCGAATTGAGCGTGACCTCGACGTCTTCGATGATCTTGTCGGACTCGGACTGCTCGTCGAAGGTCGATTCCTTGGTCCCTTCGATCGTGTGTTTGAGCATATAGTAGAGTCCCCGCAAGCTGGTTGTCTTGCCTTCTTCGATCAACCGCTTGCTGCCGCTGGCGACCAGCAGCGTTTGCATATAACTCTTGGCTTGGGACAGGTTGAACAACTCACGTTTGTTCTTACCGCCTCCCATTTCCAATAGTCGCCGGGATTTGTTGTATTTCACGTTCGATAGCGAACGGGAAGGAACCTCCAGATACGGCGCTCGGCTGCGATCAGCGGATTTCACCACACCCTGGGCCAAATCGCGCAGCGACCCCAGCGTCTTGGCGTCGCGCGCCCCAAAGATGTTTGCCTTGCCGTTGGATTTCGCCGTCGAGGTTTTCGCGGACTTCTTTGCCATGACCGGTTAGATATTGAGTGGTTTCGAGGTGGTGATGAATCGTGGATTCGATATATGAGACAGCTAAGAAAGTTGGCAAGAGCATGCTCGTGCCGATAAATCGGCAAAGCTAGTCTTCGTCGTGATTGACGATAATGACGCTGCCGCCGTAATCTTCGTTGTCCTCATCGACTTTACGTCCGCGGTCGTCCAATTTCGTGTCGGCCTCGGCAGTTTTACGTCGGGCTACGGTTAGCAGCTTTTCGTAGAGATCGTCGCGGTCCACTTCGTCGAGCACACTGACGGCGCTGGCCACTTCGCCCAAGTAGCGCAGGAACACATTACGGCGTTCGCCTTCCTGTTTCACTTTGCGACGACGATTCAGATACATGCCCAACTTGCGGCCGACGGCTTGTAATCCCAGTCGCAGCTCTTTCATGATTTCGGGATAGGCCGCGACGGCTTCCTTGGATTCACTTGTGAATGGAACCCACACACTGGCCATGTGGACCATCACCGTGATTGGTCCGCTGGGCAATGAGTTACGAGATTGGCTTAGACCATAAGGTCGCCAATTCAGACCCGCGACGGCTCGGGTTACCGCACACGCCGACTGTTGGAATTGCAGCGGCACTCGATTGGCGTACCGCAACACTTGCATCGACTGGCCTTCGCTCAGATTCACATGCCGCATGGCGTCGTGCAAGCGTTCGATATCCTTTCCCTTCAATTTGGAAGGAGAAATCCGCGTTCCCATTTTGGCTTCGCGCAGAATCCGGTCGGCGGCTTCCGGGCCGAGGCCATCGAACGTGTTGACGATGAATTGTCGCAAGGTGCGAGCGTCGCTTTCGGACAACAATTCCGTCAACGCCTCGCGGCTGACTTTCTGCACGGGGCTCACACCGCCGAAAGCCAACGCAACTTCGATCTGGAAAGGATTGCCGCGATACACGGACGGCGGTCGAGTCGCGGCGGCATAAAACTCACCGGGCACGACTTGGTAGAGTCCCTTGAGCAGTAAATCCTCGCCGATTGGCGAAATGCAATCGGTCGACGGGGCGGAAATTTTGGTGCGTTGAATGGCTTGATACAGCGCGTCGGCCTCTTGCCGGCCGATACGCTTTGTCGAGGCGCGGGAACTTAGCTTCGCTTCCTCGCAGATCTTCTTCGCCACCGAGGGACTGACTCGCGAGAACGAGTCCGTAAGGAACTGCGTGATCGTGCCGGTCTTCGTATCCTTCATCATGGTGACCAGCCGACCGAGTTCGACGCCGTAAGGATGCGGCTTGATTTCTTTCGGTTCGACAGGCAACTGATCGGTGGCTCGCGGATAGTCGCGTTTGTTGCCATCGGGATCTTCGTAGTGCAACGTTACGTGTGGGTTGGCGATCGCCGTCTGTTCCAGATATTCGTCGACGCTGCCCCGCCCGCGTTGATAGCGGGCTTCGAGTTCGATCGTTACGCGCGTGCCGCTGATTACCTCTCGCGGCTTCACGCCTTCTTCTTCGGCGGCGTAGTGCGTTACCCATTCGATGCCGTTGGCCGCCATATACTCGATGCCCTTGTCGCCGGGCGGGATATCGACGCCGTCTCCCTTGCCGTTGTGAATCTCCGGCACGTTCTTCTTGGTGTCGATTTCAATCTCGTAGTAATGAGCCGGCTTGCCAGCCGACAGCTTCGAGATGATCTTGACCGGCTTGCCCGTGCTGAGCTTGCCATACATGCCGGCCGCGCTGATGCCGATGCCTTGCTGTCCGCGGCTCATCCGCAACCGGTGGAACTTCGAGCCGTACAGCAGCTTGCCGAAGATGAACGGAATCTGCTTCTTGACGATGCCGGGGCCGTTGTCTTGCACGCCGATTTTGTAGCGGTTCGGCGCCGTCTGTTCGATGTGCACCCAAATTTCTGGCAAGATGCCGGCTTCCTCGCAGGCGTCCAGCGAGTTGTCGACGGCCTCCTTCACCGTGGTCAGCAGCGCCTTGCGGGGATTGTCGAAGCCCAGCAGATGGCGATTCTTGGCGAAGAACTCGCTGACCGAGATTTCTTTTTGCTGAGCCGCCATCGACTGAGCCGTGGCGCGGCGTCGGGTCGGTGTCTTCGCGCCGCCGCTGCTTTCGGCCGAACCGTTAGCGGCGTGTCCGTTCTGGGTAGAGGACGACTTGGATGCTTGACTGTCGATAACGGAAGACAAAACGGCACTCCTTTACCGCGCGTATCGTCGGGCGAGAAGACGGTAATCGGCGGGATTTGGCGGGAACTTTACGTGAAAGTGTGGGAATTATAGCGGGTTTGCGGGGACGTTCCCAGCCGTTTTCATCGGCAAGTTCGGCAAGCTGCGTTCCTTTGACACGATAGGCAAATAAAGATTCACTCGTTCGCGTCGCAAAAGCCGAAGAATCAACCTAGCGATTGACGGACGAGCCATGCGCCAGGATTCGCCCTCAATCGCGCGCTCGCCAAACGACCCACCGGTCGCCTTGCGCGACCCGGGCGCTAGCTCCGCTGGCGCCCTTTCCCGCCTAAAAAATTCTCCGATATGCCGATCAAGGAGCCCGCCGATGTTACGCCGCAACATTACCTCGTTGTTGGGCTTGGCTGCCGTTTTGCTCGCCGCTCAAGCCTCCGCTCGTTTTGCCACTGCCGACGAAGGATTCGTGCTGTCCGACGACAACTGCTATGTCTCCGGGAACAGCGGTTACCTGACCGATGACGGAGAAGTTTTGGACGGAGGTTTCGGGGGCTACGTCGGCGCTTGTCGGCCTTGGCAGTACGGCAGCCCCGACTTGTTCTACAACTTTTTCACGCAAGGCAACTGCAACGCGGCGAACGCCCAGATGTACATGGCGCCGCACGACGTGCCGCCGTTGGTCGGCCATACGTATTACACGTATCAACCGCTGTACCCGCACGAATATCTGTACAAGCACGAGCGACGATACCACCGCTACTACGACGGCGGCCGCGGATTGAATCGCACGCATGTGAAGTGGTATTACCCGCCGGTCTATCGCACGGCTCAGTCGCTGTACGGCTACCTGCGGATTCCTCGCTGATCACGTTGGCTGCCCGTTTGACCCACGCCGAAGCCGCCGCTGAATGATCGCGTCAGAACACGGAAAGCCAAACTTACATCGGAAGGAATTTTCGCAATGACACGCACACTATTGCTGGCCTGCGCGCTGGCGACGCTGTTGTCGGCGTGGGGCGCTTCGGCCGCCCGCGCCGGTCACCCCACGGACTTGGGCGGCCACGCTCACACCGTGGCCGATCGCTGGTCGGCGCGATTCGCGCAAGTGACGCCGTGGCACGCCAATTACTATTACACGCAAGCCGGTCGTCCCGTGGCATTGGTCGTGCCGCCGACGGCGAACATGCGAGCTCGCTGGTCTTGGGGCGTGGCTCAGAATGAAATCGGACCGATTCACCATCGTTTCGCGCGGCCTTATCCGGGCTATGGCGATGCCGGACCGTCCGGATACTTCGCACCGACGCCTTACTGGCCGAGCCACACGGATCAATTCGGCGTGTATTACGTTCGCGGACCTTGGGAATAAAGCCACGATACGTCTGAAGGCGTCCGCGAGCCCTTCAAGCGACATCGAATTCAACCGCGCACAAAAACAGGCTGAGCCCAGCAAGATGTGGGTTCAGCCTGTTTTGCATTGGGGACAACTCGGACAACCGAGCGGTTTCACTTCAACGCCAACTTCCATCCGGCGGTTGAAGTTCCGCAATGCGGCTGACTTCAAACTGCCAATGGTTCCGCGCCGACGTTAAGCGAACGCCGGCGCGACGTAATTCGTTTGTGGCTTCGGATAGTACAAGTCACGCATGCTGTCGAAGATAATCAGGTTGTCTTCCGACATGCGTTGCTTTTCGAGCTTGCGTTCCAATTCCCGGAACATCATCTTGCCCTCGGGCCAACGCACTTCCATGATCTTCGCGCATTCATCCAGCAAGTGGTAAACGCGGGCCCGCGTCACTCCCAGCCGACGCGATTGGGCCCGAACGCTCATCGGCGTCCCGTTGACTCCCAACCGTTCTTGAGCCAGCAGATAAACGGCGATGCCGGCGTCGAGCTTCACTTGATCCAACAGCGGAATGATCACGTTCTGCCGCACGTCGTCGAGCGTCAGAATCACGTCGCCCGAGACGGACTGGCGAATCCAGTTCTCAATCGGTTGGACGAATTGCGGCACCAACCGCACTTCGAGATGATCGGACGGCTGAGATTTTCCCAGCAGCCGATGGACGAGGTAAAACACTTCCAGCACCACGCGGACGCGTTTCTCGCCATGCGTCTTCAGCGCTCGCATTTCGGCCAAAGACACATCCAGATAGTTGCTCAGCGGCGTATGCCAAATCACCGTCGGCATTTCCTGCAGCGTCGGCGTGAGACGGCCCAAGGCGTAATCGAGCATGTCGTGCCGCTTGACGGTTTCGCGCCAATCAGCCCACATCGCCTCGGAAACCACCGTCGGATCGAAAATGCCATTCTCGTCCAGACAGCTCAGGTTCGGTGTCGCGCTCATTTCGGGGTCCTCGCTTTCCTCCTGGGCAACGGTTACTTCGTTTTGAGCACGTTGCAACAAGATCAAAAGCGTCTTGATCTTCTTCTCGCCAATGCCAGGCGTGGCCGCCAGTTGCTCGAACGGCGTCTTGAGGATTTCACCCAAGGGCCGGCCGAGCAACGCTATCGGCAACCGCCGGTCATTTGGTAAGGTCCAGTAGGCGAGCGGCTTGTCCCAGCGAGACTGGAACTGCTCGTCCAATAGGATGTCGCGAATGTGCGTGAAGTTGCTGGCCAACATGAGACTGGCGGCCGTTTGAACATTAGCCATAAACAATACCCTCTTTCACAGTACGCTCCGCGCGCAAGCCGAGGCAGATAGCATTGGCAGTCGCTTTCCGACGGACGAATTCGCCCGCGTTCGGAAACCGATGACCGTGCAGCTAGCCCGCGTAAGACTGCGACGACACGGCGCGTGAACTCTGTTCCTGGAGATAATCAAGGTGGGAGATCGACCGAAACAAACGGGCCGCCCCCAAGGCGACGCCGCTCCCTTCTCCGTTTCAGCCGATCCGAAAAATCAAGCGGGAAAGTTATCGAAAAACTTTACTTGAGCATTATTCTTTACAGTTCTGACGGAAACGTCAAGCCACCGTCGCAAAATTTTTTTCACTCCCGTCCCATGCCACAGCCATCCAAATTCTGCCTCATCGGAGCCGGGCCGTCGGGACTGACGGTGGCGAAGAACTTTCAGCAAAGTCGAATCCCGTTCGACTGTTTCGAGCGCGAGGATGACGTCGGCGGCAACTGGTACTTCGGACGTGAATCAAGCAGCGTTTATGAGTCGACCCATTTGATTTCGTCGAAGCGGTTAACCGAATTTACTGATTACCCCATGCCAACGGGCTGGCCACCCTACCCCAGCCACCGACAGGCGCTCGAGTACCTGCGTGGCTATGCTAGCAAGTTCGAGCTCTATCCCCGCATCCAATTCAACACCAGCGTCGAGTCGGTGGCCCCGGAAACTTATGAAGGACGGCCGGTTTGGGCCGTGCGGCTGAGCAACGGGGAGGAACGGCGATATCGCGGCGTCGTGATCGCCAACGGGCATCACCATACGCCAATGCTGCCCGAGTATCCGGGTGAATTTTGCGGCGAAATACTACATTCTCGCGATTACAAGTCGCCCGAGAGCCTACGTGGCCGCCGCGTGTTGGTCGTGGGCGCGGGGAACTCGGGCTGCGATATCGCGGTGGATGCGGTGGGCCAAGCCACCGCTGTGTTTCATAGCATGCGACGCGGTTATCACTTCCTGCCCAAGTTTCTTCTGGGCAAGCCAATCGACCGCTGCGGCGAGCGACTGCATCGCTGGCGACTGCCGCTGTGGCTGCGCCGTCGGATTGCGATGGCGATGATCCGGCTGTCAGTCGGCGGCCCGGAACGCTACGGTTTGCCGCGTCCCGAACACCGTCTGTTCGAGACGCATCCGATCGTGAATTCGCAGCTCTTGTACTTCGTCGGCCACGGCGAGATTCGTCCCAAGCCCGACATTGCCCGCCTGTGCGGCGATCGCGTTCGTTTCGCCGATGGTTCCGAGGAGGCGATCGACACAATCGTTTACGCCACCGGCTTTCAAATCGACTTTCCTTTTCTCGACCGCTCGCTGATTCTGGACGAAGCGGGATGGCCGCGAATGTATTTGAACGCCTTTCATCCGCAACATGATTTCCTGTTCGTGGCGGGAATGATCCAACCCGACGGCGGCTTGTGGCGGCTGGTCGACTACCAAGCTCAATTGATGGCGGCGTTCATCGTGGCTTGTGATCGAGCGCCGGAGCGAGCCGAGTGGTTTCGCCGCCTGAAACAATCGCCCCAGCTGATTTAGGTCACGGCGTTCGCTACGTCGGTTCACCTCGCCATCGGTTGGAAGTAGAGTACTTCGGCCATCGCGATACGCTCCGTCGCTTGATTCGACGCTTTGGCGATGTCGCTCAAAAACCGCTTCCCGCGTCTCCATCCCGCGACTCGTTCGCTTCATCCCCGTGACCGACGAACCTGTTCCCGCCGCACAAGCTTCAGCCTCTCAGGACTCGGCCGCGAGAGATTCCGCGGCGCAATCCGCCGATACGGAGGCCGCGAGCTCCGGACGCGACGCCGCGAAACCTGTCGCGCCGCCGCTGCGGGTGATCGACAACCAAGCCGCCGTGTTGGGGTTGCTGTTCGGCGTCACGCTTACCGCCGGATTGCCGGTGTTATGGAGCAGTCGCGGATTTTCGCCGGCCGGCAAGGCGGTCGTCACGTTGCTCACTTGCCTCTGGACGCTGGTTGTCTTCGGCGCGTTCACGGCGGTCATGGTGTTCGTGCTCCGCTCGCTCGAAACGACGCTTCCGCCCGCGGCTTTGAACGTCGTCGCCTGGATCGTCGGCTCGCTGGGCGCGGTGCTGCTCGGCTTTGCGATTCTGTTTCCGCTGGGTTGGTTGGTTTTCCGACGAATCATTGGCTCCAAGTCCCGCTAGGACCGTCCGCATGGCGGCCATTGGCTTATCTCGTTTGATTAATGGATCTCGGCGGCGGAAGCGGCCGTCTCGGTCAACGACCTGGGCTTCCTGCTGAGCCACCGTGGCCGAACGGCTGCGAACGTTTGGCGGCAAGCTGTTTCGGCTGGAGCAACACTTGCAGCGGCTCGAA
The DNA here is from genome assembly GCA_041399085.1 of Pirellulaceae bacterium. Classification (GTDB taxonomy): domain Bacteria; phylum Planctomycetota; class Planctomycetia; order Pirellulales; family Pirellulaceae; genus JAWKTM01. The sequence continues at coordinate 30,013 of JAWKTM010000063.1, read as the reverse complement.
CGGTCGCTCGCGATCGTCGGCATTTCGCTGCATCAATCGATGAACGACCTGGGCGAAGTCGCCACCGAGCTGGCTCGCCGTAATCATGCCTTGCTGGCGGCCGGCGATGATTTGAATCTGTCGTTGTTCGTAACGCCGGGGATCGCCGGAGCCAATTCGCCCACGATCGGAATGCATACCACGCCGTTGCCATTCGGCACTTGGGCCGACGAATACGACCGAGGCGTACCGTTGGTAGTCAGCAGCGTGCGTCACCTGCCGCCCGATTGTTTGCCGCCCGAGCTGAAATGCCGCAGCCGCATGCTGCTACGACCCGCTTGGCCGATCGTGAAGCTTAACCGACGACCTCACGCGCGACGTTGATGCTGGATCACCCTGACGATTTCGCCAGCAGGAACTTCAACAACCCGAATCTGTTGATGGCTGCGAATCCGAAGGGATCGTCGCGCCGTTGGATAATTGCCGCGAACTGCGCATCACCGTGCTGGAGGAACTGGCCGCCGGTTTCAGTCGACGGTCTCGCGACATTCAGCCGGACGGTGCGGGCGGCGGATGAAGTGATGCTGACCAGCACTTCGCCCTGCATTCTTCCGTCGTCCAGGTGATGATTGCCTCATCAGCGATGGCCGACCCCGGCGATCTCTATGTAAACTGTGACCACATGGAGCCAGCTGATGGCCGGATATCCAGCAACAAGCCAGCAAATTGGCTCGCCGCTCTTCTTGACGCGAGTTAAATGCCGAGCGGCCTAACGACATCGTCTTAGGCCACTCAACGATCAACTTTCCAGATTGCCAGGCAATCCACGACAATCCCACGACTGTCACACACACGCCGGCCGTTCAGACGCTTCAGCGATTGGGATGCGACTCGAGTTTAGCGTCTGTCGCATTTCAGGGCGATAGCATCCACAGCCCTGAGTTCACCCACAAAAGCGGCGTCTTCGGCCGACGAGTTGGCCGATGCGAAGCTTTCAACAGCCTCTACGGCGCCAAACGGCACCCACACAGGCGCTTCTGGCCTGCCACTGCGGAGCACCAGATAACCAGGCGACGGTTCAAACGGCTGTTTAAGCCGGTTCAAACAACTGCTGGAAGCAGTTCAAACGGCTGTTGCGGCGGGTCGAACGGCCTGCGGCGGGTCAGGCGGCCATTGCGACGGGTGAAATGGTCGTGCAGTTCGCAGTGGCCGTTCCGAGCCTGCCGTGCCTTCCAGGCGCCTCGCAGTGGCCGTTCGGAGCTTCGCCGTGGCCATTCAGAACTGGAAGTGCCCATTCGAGCCTGCGGTGCCCGTTCGGAGCCTCGCAGTGGCGTTCGTGGCTTCGCAGTGGCCATTCAGTGCCTCGCAGTGGCCATTCGGAGCTTCGCGGTAGCCGTTCCGGAGCCTCGCAGTGGCCGTTCGGAGCCTCGCAGTGCCTGTTCCGCGTGTCGCAGTGGGCAAATGATGCGGAGAAGGTCTTCAGAATCCGCGGTCCCTGTTCTTGCAACCACGCATTGGATGAGAGCGCTGACGCCCACAAACCAGGTCACCTCATGCATGATCCGAACTGGCGAGACCTTCGTTCGGGTCAGCATCGCCCGGCAGAAGTTTCGCGAATCCTCAAGCCGACCAGCGGATTCCGCATCGCGGCGGTGGCGATGTGGACGGCTTGGGCGCCCGGCGGCGGGAAGATATTCGCGGACGTGTTCGGCGGTTTCCGCTCCGCCAACGCCGATCAGCTCGATGGACAGGCCAAGTTCCCGAATGAGAGCGGCGAACAACTTGGTCTGGCGGATCGAACCTTCGCGACAGGCCGCGCCGCAGATGCCGCGCGGTTGCCCGTCGAACAGCAAGCCGTGTTCGTCGCGCACGGTGGCGGCGATGCTGTTGGTCATCGCCAAGGCTTGCACGGACGGGGCCAGCGATCGCAGTAGCCGGGCGGCTTCGGTTCGCTCGGTGATATGACCGATCTTGACGACCAGCGGCGTGTCGCCGATTCGCTCGCGGACGCGGGCCGCGACCAGCGCGGCGTCGTCCGGTTGCTGGAATAGCTGGCCGTCGCAAGTGGCGACATTCGGGCACGAGAAGTTGGTTTCGATCACATCCGCGCCGGCGTCGATGGCCCAAGCGGCACAGCGGGCGTAGTCGTCGGCCAGTTGTTCGATGGACCAACCTGGCTGGACGCTGCCCACGACCGAGACCGACAGCAGCTTGCCCGGCGGCAGCAGGCGGCGCGTGCGTTCGACGTCCGCCCGCCACACGTCCGGCTCGCGCGACGGCATTCCGAACGATACGGCCCAGCTTCCGTGCATCTCGGCGGCCGTTGGCAACTCGCGTTCGCCGCCCTCGAGCATGCCGCACTCGACCGGCTGAAGATTCGGCAGCGGATAGCATGCGCGAGCCGAGCTGCGAACCGTTTTGTATGTCAGCACGTCGAATCCGAGGCTGGCGTAGTACAAGCACCAGCGGCCGTTAAGCAACGGGCCAGCGGGAATCCCCAGCGGCGAGTCGACCGGCAGTCCGCAGAATCGCCAGCGACCGTCTTCCGCCGGGCCGGGCACGGGCGGCACGTCCAGCTCGACGGGATCGGGGGCCTGCTGATAGTTGTCTTCGTAGCTGAGCGAGCGGTCGTAGCGCGGTAGTTCGTTGAGCATGAGTTTCATGGGTTCGGCAAGTCGACCGGGGATGGAATTTGATTCATAATCGTACCTTCCCGCCGGGACGCGCTTCAGCCCGCGGCTTTCTCCCTCGCAGCATTTACCCGAAAGCAATCATGGCGAACCGAATTTTCCTCACCGCGTGGCTCGCTTGCTCGTTGGTCTCGACAATCCGTGCGGACGAAGCTCGCCGCATGATCGACTCGTTCGAGCGCCAACAGCTCACCGACGTCTATTACTCGGAGGGCGTCGCTGTTGGCGACCTCAACGGCGATGGTCAAGTCGACGTCGTGCATGGGCCATATTGGTTCGCTGGGCCGGACTTCACGGAGTCGCACGCGATTTATCCTCCGAAGGCTCAGCCGCGGGAAGGTTACGCCGACAATTTCTTTTCCTGGGTGTATGACTTCAGCGGCGACGGCGCGAATGATGTGTTGGTGGTTGGGTTTCCGGGTACGCCAGCCTATGTGTATGTGAATCCGGGGCGGGGAAAGGAGACGGAGCCGGCCACTTGGGAGAAGCGGCAGGTGTTCGACTGGGTATCGAACGAATCACCGCAGTTCGTGAATTTGGTGGGCGACGAACGGCCCGAACTGGTTTGCACCCGAGACGGCCAGTTTGGCTACGCCACGTTTGATCCGGCCGATGGATTGAAACCGTGGGTGTTTCACGCCATTTCGGATGACATCGCACCAAAACGCTTCGGGCACGGTTTGGGCGTCGGAGACGTGAATGGCGATGGCCGCCAAGATGTGTTGATGAAGGATGGCTGGTTCGAGCAGCCGAAGTCGCTGGACGGCGAGCCGTTGTGGACATTGCACAAGGTGAATTTCGCTCCGGCGGGCGGCGCGGAGATGTTCGCCTACGACGTGGATGGAGACGGTGACAATGATGTGATTACCAGCCTCGCCGCACACGCTTACGGGTTGGTATGGTACGAGCAATTGCGTGACAAGGAGCCGAACGCTCCGATTGTGTTTCGTCCTCACACAATTATGGGAGACAAGCCCGACGCCAATCCATTCGGAGTGGTTTTCACCGAGTTGCATAGTGTGCAATTGGCGGATATGAACGGCGATGGTTTGCAGGATATTGTGACCGGCAAGACGTATTGGTCGCACCATACGCAGGCGCCGATGTGGGATGCCGGGGCTGTCGTTTATTGGTTCGAGTTGCATCGCGATGACGATGGACATGTCGAGTGGATTCCGCGCCGCGCGGATGGCGAAGCAGGGATTGGCCGACAGATTGTGGTGTCGGACGTGAATGCCGATGGACTGCCGGATATCGCCACGGGAGGCATGAAGGGTTGCCATGTGCTGCGCCACTCGCGACGCACGGTGGACGAAGCCGCTTGGCAAGCCGCCCAACCTCGTCGAGCCGCAGCCATGGCCGATGGGCTCACGCCGGAGGAAGCCGCCGCTCACATGACCGTGCCCGAAGGGTTTCATGTGACTTTGGCGGCGGGCGAGCCACAAGTGCATCAGCCGATCGCTTTCGCCATCGATCACCGCGGACGTTTGTGGGTGGCTGAGGCTCACACTTACCCGATTCGCGCCCCCGAGGGCGAAGGCCGCGACAAGATCATCATTTTGGAAGACACGGATGGCAATGGCTCGCTGGATAAACGAACGGTGTTCATCGACGGACTAAATTTAGTGAGTGGATTGGAAGTGGGCTTTGGCGGCGTCTGGGTCGGCGCGGCGCCGTACTTCATGTTTATTCCCGACCGAGACCATGATGACAAGCCGGACTCGCAGCCCGAGATTTTGTTGGATGGATTCGGATACCAAGACACGCATGAGACGCTGAACGCCTTCATTTGGGGGCCAGACGGATGGCTGTATGGCTGCCACGGCGTGTTCACCCATTCCAAAGTCGGTAAGCCAGGAACACCCGACCAAGACCGCACGCCCATGAACGCGGCGGTGTGGCGTTATCATCCGACTCGCCATGAATTCGAAGTTTTCGCGAATGGCAGCAGCAATCCGTGGGGCGTCGACTTCGACGAGCATGGGCAAGCTTTTATAACGGCCTGTGTGATTCCCCATCTATATCATGTGATTCAAGGTGCACGGTACCAGCGTCAGGGCGGTCAGCACTTCAATCCTCATACTTATGACGATATCAAAACGATCGCCGACCATGCTCATTATGTTGGCAACATCCGCGATCACGCTTGGTGGGGCCATGAGCCGCACGCTCCGACCGATACGCTATCCGCGGGTGGCGGTCACGCTCATTGCGGCGCGATGATTTATCTCGGAGACAACTGGCCCGACGAATATCGGGGCGGCTTGTATATGAACAATGTGCACGGCAACCGCGTGAACTGCGATCGGCTTGAACGTCGCGGCAGCGGGTTCGTCGGGCGCCACGGCGCCGATTTGTTGTTGGCAAACGACCGCTGGTTCCGTGGCATCAATTTGAAGTACGGTCCCGACGGCGGTGTGTATCTAATTGACTGGTACGATAAGAACGCTTGTCACCGCACCAATCCAGAGATTTGGGATCGAACGAACGGCCGCATCTTCAAGGTTACTTATGGTCAGCCAAAGTCGGTGGACGTGGACCTGTCGAAGCTGTCCGACGATGAATTAATCGAACTGCAAAGGCATAAGAATGAATGGTATGTGAGAACCTCGCGGCGTTTGTTGCAGGAAAGTGGATTGCCGCTGGAAATGCGAACTCCGCTGATCGAGATGCTGGGCGAGAAAGATACCACGTTACGCCTACGGGCGCTTTGGACGCTGCACACGTTAGGCGAAATACCCAGCACTGCGGTGTTGTCGCTGTTGAACGATAGCGACGAGTATGTGAGAGCCTGGGCGATTCAACTGACCGTGGAAGACGGAAAAGTCTCGCCAGCGGTGCTGGAACGCATGAGTCAAATGGCCACGGACGACTCGTCCGCCATCGTGCGGCTGTATCTGGCGTCGGCGTTGCAACGACTGTCGCACGAGCATCGTTGGCCGGTGCTGGCTGGATTGCTTCGTCACGCCGAAGACGCCGAGGATCACAATCTGCCGTTGATGTATTGGTATGCCATGGAGCCGTTGGTGGCGACTGATCCAGAACGGGCGATCGCGTTGGCCGAGTCGGCGAAGATTCCGTTGATCCGGCAGTATGTGATACGTCGGGCGGCCGCGGATCCACAACTGCTGGATCAAGCAGTGGCGGCATTAACACGGGCTGGCGATGCGGCGGCGCAAACCATGATATTGGATGAAATCTTGCGAGCCTTCGAAGGCCGCGTTGATATTCCCATGCCCGAATCTTGGACCCCGGCTTATGACCAATTGGTAAAGAGCAAATCGCCAGCGGTGCGAGAGCGAGCCGATCAAATTGCCGTGTTGTTGGGCGACAACCGCATTTTTCCTCGCATGCGAGAGCAGCTCACCGACGCCGCGGCGCCCATGGAACAGCGGCAGCAGGCCCTGGCCATTCTGGTGCGAGGCCGGGACGCATTGGCGGTTGCGTCGTTCCAAGCGGTGCTGGACGAACCGAAATTGCGAGGAGCGGCGATTCGGGCGCTAGCGGCATTCGACGACCCGCGGACTTCCGAGATGCTGGTCGGTCGTTACGCGAAGTTGACGGCGGACGAACAGCGAGACGCGATTGGAACTTTGGTCTCACGCCCGAAATCGGCGCTAACGCTGCTTGACGCGATGGAAGATCAGCGGATTCCACGAACCGACTTACACGCCTATCACGTGCGTCAATTGTTAGAGTTCAAAACGCCCGAGTTGGAGAAACGAATCCGTGAAGTCTGGGGCGAGATTCGAGCGACCTCGGCGGACAAGCAGTCGAAGATCGCTGAATGGAAGACCCGTTTGACGGAACCCAAGTTGACTGGGGCGGATACCAGCAACGGTCGTCGCGTGTTTGCTAAGACTTGTGCCGCCTGTCACACATTGTTCGGTGAAGGCGGAAAAGTGGGGCCGGACATTACCGGATCGAATCGCGCGAACTTGGACTATCTTCTGGAGAATATCTTGGATCCCAGTGCGGTGTTAGGCAAAGACTATCGCATGTCGATCTTTGTAATGGATGATGGACGAGTGATCTCGGGATTGGTGGTGAAGGAAACCGATAGCGCTTTTACGGTTCGCACGATCAACGACACGGTGGTTGTCGCCAAACGGGAAATTGACGAGCAACAGTTGTCGCTGTCCTTGATGCCTGAAGGCCACGATCAATTGTCGGTAGCCGAAGCAGTTGACTCTGACGCTTATTTATGCAGCCCGACCCAGGTGGCGTTCTGAAAGGACCGCGAGCCCCAATTGATCCACGGACGAAACGCGTGCCGGGGGCGATCGAGGAGAATCGCTGAAGATTATTGTGACTGGCGGCTTAAGCGCAGTCAACCGATGGGCAATTTCCCCCAAGGACGCATGGAGGGGCGCGCTGACCATTTATGGTGGACGGGCGTCTATGAGCAGTTAACTTTGAAATCCCAGTCGCGGAAGCCGGTGAGTATAAGATTGAGGTGGTGATGACCAAGGCCCGTGACTACGGGATTGTCCAGCTCAGACACGTTCGATGGCGAACCGTTAAAGCCGCCGGTGATCTCTACAATGATCCCGATGTGATTACGACGGGTGTGTTGGACTTTCCGCCTCGCTTGCTCAAGGCCGGCAATCATAAGCTGAGCGTGGAAATCGTCGCTATGAATCCACGAGCGGTCAAAGCGTATATGTTTGGCTTGACTATGTGAGGCCGCAACCTGACTGGGTTGCCGAGCGGCCTCGTCGGCTATTTCCCTGAGGGTATCGCTGGCTTGCTTCGCCTGATTGAAGTCAGCTTAACGCAGCTTCATTCCTGGCGGTACGCTTGCTTGGCTTGGTAGAGTTTCAGCCTCGCGTCCAATGTCTCAGATCTTCGTTGGGAGCGGCGGCCAATGCCTTTTCGACATTCGAAATAGCATCGTCCCATTGTCCCGCGTTGGCTTGAGCGGCGGCCAGCGTATCGAGGTTGCGCCAATCGTCGATCATCGTGAGTTCGACGGCTCGTTGCGCCGCGCGGAGCGCCAGATCCTCGTTGCGGAACCGCGAATCGGGACACGTGGCCATGAACCACGCGGCGCTTTGCAGCGTGCGAGCGTCATTTGCCGCCAGCTCGATGGCCGCCCGATAATCGTTGGCGGCTTCTTGCCAGCGGGCCAAGCTGCGGTAGGCGTCCGCTCGGTCGACCAACGTTTCGGCCGAACGATTCATCCGCACGGCTTGGTCGTAGTCGCGCAGCCCCGCCTCGAATTGCCGGAGCGCGAAATGAGCGTGCCCGCGGCTGGTGTAGGCTCCGGCGTCCTTCGGGTTCAGCTCAACCGTTCGGTTGTAGTCGGCCAAGGCCTCTTTGTACTGGCCCAATTCGTAGCGAATTTCCGCGCGGTTGAACCAAGCGTTGGCATGCGACGGATTGAGTTGAATAACCGAGCTGAAATCGGCAATCGCTTCGTCGTATCGTCCGGCGACCGCATAGCTGACGCCACGATTGTGAGCCGCCTTCCAGCGCGTGGGATCGTTCTTCACGGCGGCTTCGAAGTCGGCCAATGCCGCCGCGTCCAACTTGGCCGCGCCCTCCGCGTCGCCGGATCGAGCGAGCTCCGCGGCACGTGCCGCCCGCAATTCGCCTCGTCGATCTTGACCCCAGGCGGAGAGCTTACGGACGTAGTCGCTTTGGGCCGATGTGAGCTGCATTCCGCGGATCTCGTCGCACAGCTCGAGCAACTGGTCATAGCCGGCCAATGAATCGACGGATTTCGATTTCTCGAATGCCGATTGGATTTTCTCCGCGGCCGTTTGAGCGTTCGCCGTGCCCGTGATCGCAGCGACGATTAACAAAGGCATTGCTATCCAAGCACGCGTTGCGTAGCGCATCATGTCTTCCTTTCCAGTGAATGTCTTCCGCGATGGGGGCAGCCGCGCTGAGCGGCGTGACCGCCAAGTGATCGGATTGGGTCTCGCGGTCGCCGGACGGCCCGCGCTGCTCAAGAATTTATCCGACATTCGAGTTGGGGACAAACGCGGTTCGCGTGTTTTCTGTCCGGTGGCTTGAGTTGCGGCCGCTCCGTGGGGATGATGGTACGCGGTCGGCCGCGGCTAGCCGAGCCGTTGGCCTTCGAGTCGAATCATGTCTCCCGGAAAAGGAACTCAGAATGCGTTTCAGTTTGTTGGCTTTGGCGGCCTTGTTCTTGTGTGTTCCGTTGGCTCGCGCTGCGAGCCAATGGGTGGTTTATGAAGGTACCGATGGCCCTGGCAAGGGAAAACACATCGTGTTGATCTCCGGCGACGAGGAATATCGTTCCGAGGAAGCTCTGCCGATGTTGGGCAAGTTGTTGGCGGTCCGGCACGGATTTAAGTGCACGGTGCTGTTCCCGATCAACCCAGAGGACGGCACGATCGATCCAAATACGCAAACCAACATTCCGGGAATGGAAGCCCTCGATTCGGCGGACTTGGCGATCATCTTGCTGCGGTTTCGTGAGCTGCCGGACGATCAGATGAAGCATTTCGTGGATTTCGTCGAGTCTGGCAAACCGATTATCGGATTGCGAACGTCCACCCACGCGTTCTCGTACTCTCGACAAAAGGATAGTCCTTACGCCAAGTACGATTGGCGAAATCGCGACTGGCGGGGAGGATTCGGACAGCAGGTGCTGGGCGAGACCTGGATCAGCCATCATGGCGGCCATAAACGCGAGGCGACGCGTGGTGTGACCAATCCCGAATACAAGGACCACCCTGTGCTGAACGGCGTGTCCGATGTCTTCGGGCCGACGGATGTCTACGGCGTGCGCAACTTGACCGAAGACGCCAAGATCCTGATGCACGGTCAAGTGTTGAAAGGGATGAGCCCGACGGACGAGCCCGTGGAAGGCCCGAAAAACGATCCCATGATGCCGCTCGTGTGGTTGAAGGACTATCAGCACGAAAACGGCAAGACGAACCACGTGCTCACAACCACCATGGGTGCGTCCGTGGACTTGGAATGCGAGGATTTACGCCGATTGATCGTCAATGGCGTCTATCATTTGCTGGACATGGACGTGCCGGAAAAGGCGAATGTGGAAGTCGTCGGCGACTACAAGCCCACGTTTTATGGATTCAACGGATTCACGAAGGGCGTCAAGCCAGCGGATCATGAGTTGAAGGCCGGGCAACTGCAGAGTCAATAGTATAAGACGATCAACGACAAGCTTTGTCAAAGTTAATGCGCGGATAACAAGAGCCGGCCGGCTGCGATGGTGAGTCGGCCGGTTCTTTCTTTAAGGAGGAAACGCAGGATGAGTGAGAAGACGATTTTTAAACGTATTCTGGACAAGGAAATTCCGGCGGACATCGTCCACGAAGACGAACATTGCTTAGCGTTCCGCGACATTCAACCGCAGGCGCCCACGCATGTGCTGGTGATTCCGAGGAAAGAGATTCCCTCGCTCGCGGATCTGGCCGACGAAGATCAAGCGTTGATCGGCCACATCTATCTCGTGATCCAACGCTTGGCGGAAGAATTAGAGCTTGGCGGCGGTTACCGCGTTGTCGTGAATTGCGGTGCCGACGGCGGCCAATCCGTCGATCATCTACACTTCCACCTCCTCGGTGGCCGCGCGCTGAGTTGGCCACCCGGGTAATTGAGTCCAACTGTTAAGCTCGAAGCGGCGATTAGGGATATTCCAAAAAGAAAGCCGGCGATTCAATCGCCGGCTTTTGTTTTGTCGGAATACGGTCACATGTCGACTAAGGCACCTGAACCGCTTCGCCCTGTTGAATCGTCGCCAAGCCACGATAGATGTTGATGTCAATCGTGTCGGCCACGAAGCGGACGGAAGCGTCGGCCAAGGCGAACTGCGCTCCACCGGGGTGGAAGCTGTGGAAGGAGTAATTCCTGCCCCAATCGTTCGCAGGCCAGAATTGCCCGCTCGGCTGCTTGAAGTTTAAGGGAATCGCGCAGGAACCGGACGTATGGTTGAAGTGCAACCAACAGCCTGTGTGTTCTGAGATGCGATTCGATGACTCGCCGATCATGAATGTATTGGCGGTGCCATCAGTCACGGCAGCAAAGTTGATGACTTTGCAGTTGGCGTCCCAAGTGTTCATCCCCGCATGAATCATATAACGGTCGAACATACCGCTACCTTGATCCAGCCCGTTATTAGTGCCATTGTGTGAGATATTCAGACCTCCCCACCCCCAATTGCTGCCATTAACGCCTTTATAGCTCGTGGTTGCGGAGCCTCCCGACGCGCCAAAGCTATTCGCAACTACCGTGGCCAATTCCGAAGTAACATCGCTGGGACAACGCAACGGTTCTAGTCGCATTTGTCGGACGCGGGTTCCGTTAATCAGGTCATCCATTCTCAGTGCCATTCCCGATGTGCCGCCGCCGGCCGTGCCGGAAACGTTTCCACCCAACTGGACGCCAATCTGGTCATAGAGCGGTTGTTGCTCGATGAATGGGAGCACCTTGGTGATCCAGCTAAAGCCGCGGCTATTGACGTTGTATTGTCCGTCGTACGTTGTAGGTGGGAACTTTTTATAAGTGTCGTGGTAATTGTGACATGCCAATGCCAACTGCTTTAAATTGTTGCTGCAGCTTGAACGTCGGGCCGCTTCGCGGGCGGCTTGAACGGCGGGAAGCAGCATGGCGACGAGTACGCCAATAATTGCGATGACCACCAGCAACTCAACGAGCGTGAACCCCGCGGGTCCACTCCTGGGCGAGCCAATTCTCTTCATACCTTCTCCTCGACTGCATAAATAAGTGGAAAAACAACGACGCAAGCAAACATTAGTCAGTTAGTTCCAAATCATAAGCTCCGGCATCCGCCCCTGGCTTCAGTTCGATCGAGAAGGGGGTGGATTCGATCGACGCATATTTTTCTGGAGTTAGATACTCGGGCAGCGCGTAGGCATCCGCTCCTTCGGCGGCTCTGGGCTTTTCGACAACCACGGTGACTTTGTACCAACCCGGTGGAGCCGTAATTTGATAGTTTCCTTGTCCGTCAATCTCGGACGCCGCCATGATGCCTGCTGAGTTTCCCTGAGAAGAGTCCGGATGATAGGTGATTGAGCCGTTCGTCAACGGCGTGCCGTTATAAGTGGCTTTGCCCGTCGCGGAAACGTTGTTGTCTCCACTACCACATCCGAGCAGAGGTAATGCCAGCAACAAGCCAAATAGCCATTTGAAGCAACAATGATCGAATCGCATGAAGGTCCTTCGAGATGAAACGGAGAGATTACGCCCGAACGTCGCATAAGTGCAAGCTGATGACAATAGCGCTAGTTCACCATAGATAACGTCGAAGAGCGCTGCAACAAGCCCGAGTTGCCATCTGAGATCGTGGCATAGCGAACCCGCTAACACCTAGGAGTGAGCCTCGAAATGTTCTTGCGGGAGTAATGCAGAAAACCAGTCGTATTCCATACTAGTGGGTGATTGTAAGCGGCTCGTTCGGCATTCTCACAGGCGAAATCCATTGCCTGCGAGGTATGGGTAGGTAGGAAGGTGACCTGAAGAAGCGGTCGAGTTTATTTTAATTCTCGCAACAGTGAACTAAGAAATGGTTCCACGTCGGTGACGATGCCGACGGTTTGGAAGGAGCCGCGGTCGTTGAGTTTGATGACCGTGGAGGGGTTGATGTCCACGCAGGCGACTCGGACCCACGCGGGTAGCAGATTGCCGACGGCGATCGAATGCAGTGTCGTGGCGATCATCAAACAGAATTCGACGCCCGCCAGTTTGGCTCGCATTTGACGCTGGGCTTCCAGCACGTCCGTGATAACTTCGGGCAACGGACCGTCGTCGCGGATGCTGCCGGCCAGCAGGAAGTCAACGTTGTGACGGATGCATTCGAACATGATGCCGCTGGTTAGTATGCCTTGTTCGACCGCTTCGCGAATTCCGCCCAATCGGCGAATACGATTGATCGCGCGGAGATGATGTTCGTGGCCCGCTTCGACGATGTCGCCTCGATCGAGCCGCACGCCGAGACTGGTGCCGAACAGAGCTTGTTCGATATCGTGCGTAGCCAAAGCATTGCCGGCGAACAGCGTTTGAATATAGCCGCTGCGGATGAGTTGGCAGACGTGTTCGACGCTGCCGGTGTGAACGATCGCGGGTCCGCCCACCAACAGCGACTTGCCGCCGCGTTGTTTCACCTGCCGCAATTGTTCGGCCACTTGGCGGATGGCGACGCCTTTTGGCTTCTCGGTGGAGACGGCGCTGTTCATGAACTCGAACGCTTGGCGGTCGGCGGATCGTTCGACCGGTTGGACGCGGACGCCGCTGTGTCCCACGACCAATTCGTCGCCGATCGACACTTCGGTCATCGGCACGCAGCGAGCCCGTCGTCGGTGGCGGTCAACCACGATGCCGCAGTCCATCTCCTGCGATTCGACTTCGATCCAGTCGCCGTCCAGCCGCACAAACGTGCGTGAGTTCGTGGTGCTGTAGAAACCTTCGGGGAACGCTCCGGCGACATCGGCGGTCGAGAGCTGGCAGTCGGTGGCGTGAATCGGCGTCGCTCCGTGATCGCGAATGTCGTCCAGAATCAGTTGGAGTCGTTCGGCCGAGTCGGCCTGGACCTCGACGACGGCGAAGCTGGGGTCCTGGCGTGCTTGGCCGATCGCGATCTGCCGGATCTGAAACGTTCCGCCGGCGGTCGTGATGCAGTCCAGAATCTTGGGCAGAATCAGGCTGTCGATAATGTGCCCGCGGACTTCGACCGTTTCGGTATTCGACGGGGACGGTGTGCTGGTGTTTGATTCGTGGTTCATGGGGAATGCCGATCGGCTCTTGAGTTGGTGGGTAAGACGCGGGTTGGCTGGGGGTTCCGCTTCGCTCCGACCCCAGGCACGGAGCACTAGCTCATTCTAGCGCCGGGCGATATCGCGGCTTCGGACACGAGAGGCTTGCGAGCACTGGCGAGCACTTCCGCTAGTTGACGAGTTGAGCGCGGCGGAGGGTCGCGCGGGTGGATTCGCACTGCGGCGGATCGGTCACCGACTGCGTGTCGGCCGCAACTTTGGCTTCACTGGTCGTCGATAACAACGATTGCGGATTTCGCGGGTTGTATCGTCGGGACAGGGAGCCTTATGAACACGCAGACGCTGCTCGAACAGGCGGCCGAAATGCATCGGGCCGGTCGGCTGCTCGAAGCCGGGCAGATCTATCATCGCGTGTTGGCCGCTGATCCGATGGCCTCGGACGCCTGGAATTTGGTCGGCGTGCTGGCTCATCAAGTGGGTCAGCCGGCCGAAGCCATCGCGCATATCGGCCGAGCGATTCAGCTTCGACCGGACACGGCCGACTACCATCTGAATCTGGCTTCGGCGTTGATGGCCAATGGAAAGCCGGCCGAAGCGGAAGCCAGTTGCCGCCGCTGTTTGCGGATCGCGTCGCGGCATGTCACAGCCTGGAACGTGTTGGGCAATTCGCTGGTGGCTCAGTCGCGGCACGATGAAGCGTTCGCTTGTTTTGAACGAGTTTTGCAACGGCAACCGGACGATGCCGAGGCGTTATGCAACCTTGGTAGTCTCCGATTTTTGCGGGGCGAGTTGGCCGAAGCCGAGCGGCTTCAGCGACGGGCCGTCGAGCTGAACCCGCGGCTGTTTCAGGCTTGGAGCAACCTCGGCGCGATCTTACGAGCCTCGGGACGGCGAGATGAAGCCGTGTCGTGTCTCCAGCAAGCTTTGACGTTGCAGCCCCATTCGATCGAAGTGCTCGTGAACCTCGGCAATGTGCATCATCAGCAAGGCGACCATGTCACGGCGTTGGACTATTTGCAACAGGCGTTGGCACGCGACGGCGAACATGCGGGCGCTTGGAACGCGTTGGGCGTGGTGTTGCAGGAGCTGACCGAGTACGCGCAGGCCGCCGATTGTTTTCGCCGAGCGTTGGAGAAGCGGCCGGAATGCGCGGCGTATGGCAGCAACTATTTGTATTGCTTGAATCTGTTCGACGATTGGTCGCCGGAAGAAGTGGGCGACGAACATCGTGCCTGGGGCCAGCAATTCGCGGAGATCATCCGGCGGGAGTCGGCTCCGTTTACGGATTGGCCACGCAAGAATTCCGCGCGGCGGCTGCGAATCGGATATGTCTCGCCCGATTTTCGCTCGCATCCGCTGAACAGTTTCTTCGAGCCGATTTTGCATCACCATGATCGCGAGCGATTCGAGATTTGTTGCTATGCCGAGGTCGCTAGCCCGGATCGCGTGACTCGGCGGTTGCGCGAGGCGTCCGACATGTGGCGGTCGACTTGCGGATTGAGCGATCGGCAAATGGCCGAGCGGATTCACGCGGACGAGATCGACATTTTGGTGGATCTGGCCGGTCACACGGCCAACAACCGCTTGGCCGCGTTGGTCCACAAGCCGGCGCCAGTGCAAGTTTCGATGCTCGGATACTTCGCCACGACCGGCTTGGCGGCGGTCGACTATTACGTGACCGACGAGACCCGGGCACCGGCCGGCGCCGAACGGCAGTTCGTGGAACGATTGGTGCGATTGCCGGGAGGCGGTTGTTGTTGGCAGCCGCCGTTGGATTCGCCGGAGGTTCGGCCGCGCCAGACCGACGCGCCGTTTACGTTCGGGTCGACGCACCGGCTCGATAAGCTGACCGACGGGACATTGGACTTGTGGGCGGCGGTCTTGCAGGCAAATCCGAAAGCTCGGCTGTTGATCTTTCGGACGTCGCTGGCGGGAAGTCCGGGCCTTCGCGAGCAGATTGTCGAACGGCTCGCGGCTCGCGGCCTCGCTCCCGCGCGAATCGAACTGGCCTGGGAAACGAGCGGCTCGTATTTGGAAGCTTATCACCGCATGGACGTGCTGCTGGACGTCGTGCCGTGGGGCGCGGGGACCACGGTCTATGAGTCGCTGTGGATGGGCGTGCCGCTTCCCACTTGGTGTCAACCGCGGCCGGCGATGCGCGGGGCGGCGTCCGCGCTTCATCGGTTGGGGTTGGATGATCTGATCGCCGATTCGTTCGACGACTA
The DNA here is from genome assembly GCA_041399085.1 of Pirellulaceae bacterium. Lineage (GTDB taxonomy): Bacteria > Planctomycetota > Planctomycetia > Pirellulales > Pirellulaceae > JAWKTM01. The sequence goes on along the minus strand of JAWKTM010000063.1, from coordinate 14,389 downwards.
TGTGACCGTGACGAGCCGGTTGGCTCAGGATGCGAGTCGCCTGGCCGAGTTGCGGCGCACGTTGCGCGAGCGAGTTCGCGAGACGCTGGCCAACGCCGAGCGGTTTACGCGCGAGCTGGAGGCGGCCTATGAATGGATGGCCGGTGGGTAGGCGGGAGGCGGGAGCCAGAGGCCGGAGTTAGGAGGGCAGGACGACATGGACGCGGTGAGTTTCGACGCTCGGTTGGCCGAGCTTTGTTTGGTGCAGCCGGCGATGGCCGAGCCGACCCGGCACGGAGCCGATTTGGCTGACCCGTTCAACGCGGTGGCAGCGGCGCCCGCGCCGGCGAAACAGTCGGTTGACGAACTGGCGTTGTTCGGCGGTCCCGTCGCGTTTCCCGAGCCGCTGCACGTAGGTCGGCCGAATCTCGGCGATCGCGAACGATTTCTCGCGCGAGTCGCCGACTTGTGGGACCGTCGTTATCTATCAAACGATGGGCCGTATGTCCGCGAGTTCGAGCAGCAGGTCGCTCGGCGAGCAGGGGCGCGGTATTGCGTCGCCACCAGCAACGGGACGACGGCGCTCGAATTGACCGCGCGAGCGTTGCAGTTGACGGGCGAAGTGATCGTGCCGGCGCTGACGTTCGTGGCCACGGCTCACGCGATGACGTGGCAAGGGCTGACGCCCGTGTTTGCCGATGTGGACGAGCGGACTTGTTGCCTCGATCCGCGATCGGTCGAGCGGCTGATAACGCCGCGAACTTCGGCGATCGTCGGCGTGCATCTTTGGGGACGCACGTGCGACGTGGAAGCGCTGGCTTGGTTGGCTCGGCGGCACAATCTGCGACTGCTGTTCGACGCGGCTCACGCCTTTGGTTGCACGCACGCGGGGCGGCCGGTTGGTTCGCATGGCGACGCCGAAGTGTTCAGCTTTCACGCCAGCAAGTTCGTGCATGCTTGCGAAGGCGGCGTGATCGCCACGAACGACGAACGATTGGCCGAGCGAATTCGGCTGTTGCGGAACTTTGGATTCGCCGGACAGGATCGCGTCGTTGGATTGGGCACGAACGCCAAGATGCACGAGATCTCCGCGGCGATGGGGCTAACGTCGCTCGAACACATGGGCGAATTCATTGCCGTGAATCGGCGAAACTATTGGCTGTATCGCGATCGCCTGCGAGGCTTGGCCGGCGTTTGCGTGCGGGACTATGACGACGCCGATCGCCACAATTTTCAGTACGTGGTGATCGACTGGGACGAGTCGCGGACCGGTATGTCGCGCGATCAAGTCGTCGCCATTTTGCAGGCCGAGGGCGTGTTGGCTCGCCGCTATTTCCATCCCGGCGTGCATCGGATGGAGCCATATGCGTCGCGGGCGAGTGCGCCGATGTCGCTGCCGGTGACCGAGCGAATCGTCGAGCGCAGCATCACTTTGCCAACGGGCACGGCGGTGTCGGCGGCCGAAGTGCAAGCGGTCGTGCGGTTATTGCGATTCGTGTGCGAGCACGCCGACAGCATCCAAGCGCGCTTGAACCGACACGATTCCTAGGCCACGGTTTGCAGCCGGAGTTGCGGCTTGCCGGGGCTGGCGGCGGCTGCCGCTCTACGGAGCGCCGGCGGATAGGCGCGGTCGAATTCAACGGCTGGCGGCAGGTCGCCTCGCTGGCCGGGCAGCACCGAACGCGGGTCGACCGCATCGGCCGGGAAGTCGTTCATGTTGCGTTGCGCGTCGGACGGCTTCCAGTAAAACAGCCGCCGCGTGTAAGCGCCAGTGACCGGATCGCGCGGCGCGTCCGGCGTCAGCTTCGAGTAGCCCAAGACGATCATGTTGGGGCTGCCCAACGGACCACGGCGACTGCGAGCGTTGTCGACCACCGCCTCGCGGACGAAATCCAACGAATCGAGCGGTTCGAGCCACACGATCGACTTCTCGAACGAAAGCGGATCCTGGCTGGACCAATTGCCGAGCACACTTTCGTTCAGCACGCGATGAACTTCGGTAACGCCGTCGGGCCGGAGAAAAGTCTTGGTGGTCATGGTCTTGGGGCTCTTCGTATCGCCGGAACAGAAACGGGCCATCCAGCCGCATGGGACGCGTCGCTGTTGGTGAAACTCGGCGTCGCATGACTGGCTACTTCATGAAACCACGCCCCGGCCGGTTGGTTCCCCTAACGGCCAAATTCCCCCCGTGGCTTGCATGCGTGGGATTCGATGCATCTATCACGACAAGAGTTCCCCGACGAATCGGGAAAATTGCCACGGCAAACGGCAGCGGGCCTCTGCCCGGCGTTCCGGCGGGAGTGTCGAGGCGAGGCGATAGAAAGGTGGGACGCCGCGTGGTGGCGGCGGCTGCCTTATTCTGGCGAGACAGTGACCAGCTCTTCGGCCACCGAATGAATCTGCTCGGCCCCCAAGATCGGCCGCTCTTCCGCGAAACCGATCAACAGCGCGAGATCGCCGAGGCGATTGATCTGCCGAGCCACGCCGTGTGTCGCGCCGTGCAAGGCTTCGATCGCTTCGTCTTCGAAGATCGGCCGTTTGGCTCCGGCCGCCAGCAAACGGTGGTTTACGTAGCTGACCGTCTCGTCCAACGTAAAACGGCGAATCAGGCACTTCACCGCCAGCCGTTCGTCCAACTCCGGCGTGCGGTCCAGCGTCGGTAACAGCGACGGTTGGCCCACCAACAGCAACGTCAGCGGCGCTTGCGTCGACAGCTCGAAGTTCAACAACAACCGGACCGTTTCGAGCGAATGCAGGTCTTCCAGCAAGTGAGCCTCGTCGATCACGATCACGGCGTGTCGGCGCGCTTGAACATTGTGGGCCAGGAAATGCTCGATCCGTTGCACGCTTTGCTGCACGGTCGGCGCTTGGGGATTTCGCTCGCCGGTCAATTCATCGGCGAGGTAGGCCAGCAGTTGATCGGGCGGCATTTGCGGAAACACCAATCGCACGACCGGCGAATACGACTCGGGCAATTGCCGCAGCAAGGCGTTGACCAACAGCGTCTTGCCCAACCCTGAAGCGCCGGATAGCAGCGCCGCGCCGCGACGGCTTTCGATGGCATAACGCAGCTTGAGCAGCGCGCCTTGATGGCTTTCGCTGGGATAGTAGAACCGCGAGTCCGACGTGTTCTCGAACGGCTTGGTATCCAATTGCCAATAGGTTTCGTACATCGACCGGTTCCTGACAAAGGGCTGTTATCGCTGGGGCTTAAGCCTTCGGTTGCCGCGAGCCAAAGTTCTCGGCAATGCCGACCGCGCTGATGCCGGCCGCTTGGATGCGAGCCACGGCGTCGTCAATTTCGGCGTCGTCTTCATTGCGCAAGTCGCGGACCAAGATTACGGCATTGGTCGGGTTGGTGGCCGCCGCGTCGCACAAATCGGCGGCGTCAGCGTCCATCGAACCGAGGTCCACGATCACCAGTTCGAATTGGCCAGCGATTCGTTGAATCTCCGCGGCAATCGCGTCTCGCGTGGCGTGGACATTGACCGCGCGGGCCGATTGAGCCAGCGGGAAGATTACCAATTCGTCGTCGCGGGACACGATCGCGCATTCGGCCAGCGGCAACGCGGTTTGAAACGATTCGTGCCACGAACAAGTTTCATTGATTCCCAGCAACGATTGCAGTTGCGGATAGGCAAAGTCCGCGTCGACGAGCGCCACTCGCACGCCGGCTTCGACCGCACAACGAGCCAAGCAGAGCGCCAACGTCGTTTTGCCATCGCCGCGGCGCGGGCTAGTGATCGCCAGTACGTTCAAGCCATCGCCCGAAGCGGCCTTCAGCCGGCGTCCGGCATCGGAAAAGTATTGTTGCTGATCGCGATACAACGCTTCGCACGTTTCCGGCCAAGCGAACCGGTCGACTTCCCATTCCGGTTGAAAAACACCCGCGGCTTGGCGCGGCTTTCGGTTTTGACGAAGGCGGCGACTTAACCGTCGCTTCCGGCTTAGCGGCCGTTTGTGATTTCGGCGCCGGTGGCGTACTGGGCGCCGCTTCCGCTTTGGCCAATGGAGTCGACTTCGGTGCAGCGTCTGTTTGTGGATTCGCTGCGGTTTGTGGAATCGCAATCGACGGGCGCGGGCGGTTCGATCGTCGCCTCGGGCTTCGTCTCGATCTTCAGCGCTGCGGCTGGCGCGGTGGCCGTTGGCTCCGAGATGCCTGCCTCGGGCTTCGACGCCGGACTCGCGTCGGTCGCTGGCGAATTCGTCTTGGTCTGAGTTGCCTCGGGCGAAGTTGGCTTGTCGTTGACTTCGGCCGGCTTCACGGCGACGGACGTTGGCGATTCGATCACGGGCGTCGTGGTCGAAACGGCCGTGGGAACCTCCACGACGATCGGCGTCGCGGACTTGGCGGCCGGTTGGCTGGCTTCGCTGGATTGAGTCGCCGGGGTTTGCGGCTGCACGCCGGCGGGCTGAGTCGACGCGATGCTGTTCGCGATGGCCAGTCGCAACTTTTCTAGCGAAATAGTGATCGGCGTTTCGTCGGACAGTCGCACGACGTCGCGATCATCGTTGCCGGAGGACGCCGGCTGTTCGGCGTTCCGCGGCTTCGCTTCGTCCGACTTGACTTCGCCGGACTTGGCCGGCTGTTGCGATGCTTCGCGCGATTTGGCTTCCCGCGCTTGGCGACGAGCTTCGGCAGCGGCTCGGCGTTGTTCGCGAGCTGCCTTCGCCTTTTTCGAGAGTCGCTTCTTGACAACGGACGAAGCGCCCGCGTCCAGCTCGGCATCACCCGCCGACTCGTCGGACTCCACATCGGCCGAATCGGGAGCCGACTTCGCAGCGGCCGGCGCTGCTTTGGACGACTCTGGTTTCGACGCTTCTGGCTTCGACGATTCCGGCGCGGGCAACGCTTGTTCGGGCAGCTCGTACTCGGGCAACGTCGCTTCGACCATCATCGGCAAGTTTGCCAACGCCGCTGGGTCGTAGTCCGGCAAGCAAACCATCGGCGTGGCGTCCACCGCCAACAGTTGGGCGATCTCTTCGTCCGTCAAAGCCGCCGGCATTGGCGAAGCGGCAGGCTGCGTGGGTTGCTCGGTCGGCCGCGTCGCGGCCGGCGCGGTTGGCGGCCCAGTTGGCGGCGACGGAATCGACTGATGAATGGGCGGCAGCTTCAGCGCGGAAGCCACGTAGTTCGCTTCGGCAACGTTGGTCGCCAAGTCGCTTGGCGCAGTCGCCGGCTCGACGTTCGATGGATCGCCGACGGGTACGGTTGGCAGCGGCGCGGGCGGCGCTTGAGGCGCGACTGGCGCCGAGGCATGAGCCGCGGGCGGCGCGATCGGCGGCAGCGAGCTTGTGGGCTCGGACGGCGATTCGTGTGCTGCCGGATTCCGCTGGTTATCTTCGGCCGGATGATCCAGACGATACCAAGCTCCGTCGGCGTAGCCTTCGTCGATCGGATTGTCGCGCGGCGGGGCCGGCGGCAGCACCCGTCGCTTGCGTGGCGACGGTGCGATCGGCGTCGGCCCGGCGCTGGGCATCAGCGGCGCGGGCGGCGTTTCCGGAGTGGCCGTGGAGCCGGTCTTCTTCTCGAATGCCTTAATAAAGGCCTGATCCAGTGCGCTCATTTTGCGGCCTTGTCGTCGGGTACGGATTGGCCCCTGGGAGATATCCCCGCGGCGAATAGTTCGGCGCCGTGCCGGTCGACGGAGGTCCGGCAGGCAGTTGAGCGGAACGATTATCCGGTCGGTTCGCGTAACGCAAGTCCAATTCGGGCATGCCGGTATTGGGATAGTTGTAAGCCGGTTCGCCGCCCTGATCCGGCACGGCCGAACCGTTGGGCTGACTTGGGCCGGCTTGTTGCGGCGAACCGCCTGGCATCCAGTCCCGCGAGTCGCTGTAGATGCTGCCCGTGTCGCTGTAACGCGACGGATCGGATTGGCTAGCGCCGTCAGGTTGACCGAGGTCCGGATAGGCCATCTCGGGTCCGGCTGGCGAATTCTCGTACGGGTTCGCGTTGAACTCGGGCGACGTCGGATCCGGCGTCGCCAAAGTCGGTTGGCGGTTCGGCTGGCTCACGTGCGGATTTTCGATCGGCGCTGTGATCGCTTCCGCTTGGCCTTCACCGCTGGGCATATAGCTCGACGGATCGTCCGCCGGTTGCTCGACGTACGCATTTTCGGCCGGCGAGCGTTGTTCATAGGGATTGACGTTGTCGTAATTCACAACCGGTTGCGGTTCGGGAATCGGCACTTCGTCGATCTTGGGTTGAGCGGTTGGCGACGGCGATTTGGCCGGCGAGTCGGCCAACGGCTGCTGCCAGTTCGAGAAAGTCGGCTCGCCCGAGCCAGCCTCGGGCCAAACGATTTCCGGCCCCAAGACTTCTTCCTGGTCGCCGCCGCCACCAGCCAACAACGCGTAAGTCGCAATTGCTAAGGCGACCAAGATGACGGCCAGCAACGCTTTGCCCGGCACCGATTTCCAGAACGAGCCGCTCGGCTGAGCTTCGCGACGCGTGCGACGATATTCGGCCGGCGACTCGAGCTCGGCAGGCTTTCCCGCCGAAGCAGGCAAACCACCCGGAGGCGCTGGCGTCGGGTGTCCTCCATGCGCCACAACTTTCGTATCGCCCAGGTTCGGTAAACGAATCAAAACCGGAATCGGGCCAGGTTCGGCCGCTCCGCCTCGACGACCCGTTGGTCGCTGTGAACTCGCGCCGCTCTCGGAAGGTCTGCGTGAGTGAACCGTCGTGCTCATGGCGTTGTCTCTGCAAGTTCGTGGTCCGCCGAACTCCGCGAGGGAGGTTCGGCACGGACGCAATTTCGGCTACGAACCCATATCGGTTCACGTCGTAACGATCTTGAGAAATGCGCGGACTTTTCCGGTTAGGCCGGATTTTCCTTCCGCTCGCCGTTCAAAAGTGCCGGAAGAACGCCACGCGATGCCGCTAGCGACCAAACCAAACGCATTGCCTCAATCCAGGTGATCTGGGATAGTTGTACGCACTATGACTACAGCCATACAAACCAATACGAAGCAGTTGTTGTTAGACGCCCTCGAACAGCGAGTCTTGGTGCTCGACGGCGCAATGGGCACGATGGTGTTCGGCCTGGGGCTGGACGAGCAAGCAGTTCGCGGCGAGCGGTTCGCGAATCACCACAAGGATTTGAAGAACTTCGTCGATATCCTGGCGCTCACGCATCCCGAAAAGCTGACTGGCATCCATCGCAAGTATCTGGAAGCCGGCGCGGATATTATCGAGACCAATACGTTCGGAGCGACGCCGATCGGAATGGAAGAGTTCGATCTGCCGCGCGAGCTGGTTCGCGAAATCAACATGGCGGCGGTCGAATGCGCTCGGCGAGCGGCCGACGAGTTCTCGAACCTCACGCCCGACCGGCCGCGGTTCGTGGCCGGTTCGATCGGCCCCACGGCCAAGACCTGCTCGATTTCCCCCAAAGTGGAAGACCCCGGCTACCGAGCCGTGACGTTCGACCAACATGTCGAATCGTATTACGAGCAAGTGGCGGCGCTGGTCGAAGCGGGCGTCGATATCCTTTTCCCGGAAACGACGTTCGACACGCTGAATTTGAAAGCCTGTCTGTTCGCCATTGCTCGGTATTTTGAAGAGCACGATGTGGAAGTCCCGGTGATGGCGTCGGTGACCATAACGGACCGAGCCGGGCGGACTTTGAGCGGCCAGACGATCGAGGCCTTCTGGAACAGCGTCTCGCATTTTCCGCTGCTCAGCGTCGGCATTAACTGTGCGCTCGGCCCCGCGCAGATGCGGTCTTATATCGAAGAGCTGTCGAACATCGCCGGCTGTTATATCAGTTGTCATCCCAACGCCGGCCTGCCCAATGAAATGGGAGGCTTTGATCTCCAACCGCCGGAAATGCGCGAGTTGCTGCGCGAGTTCGTCGACAATGGTTGGGTCAATATCCTGGGAGGTTGCTGCGGCACCACGCCAGCTTACATTGCCGAGATCGCCGAACTGGTGCGCGAAGCCCCGCCGCGCCGCCGACCAACGATCGAACCGCTGACACGGCTAAGCGGCCAAGATGCTTTGACGCTGCGGCCCGACGCCAACTTCACGATGATCGGCGAGCGAACGAACGTTACGGGCTCGCGCAAATTCGCGCGGCTGATTGCCGATGAGAAATTTGACGAGGCGTTGGCCGTCGCTCGTGAACAGGTGGAAGGCGGCGCCAGTGTGATCGACATCAACATGGACGCCGATCTGCTGGACGGCGAGGCGGCGATGGCGCGGTTCCTGAATTTGATTGCCGCCGAGCCCGACATTGCTCGCGTGCCGATCATGATCGACAGCTCGAAATGGGACGTGCTCGAAGCCGGTCTGAAGTGCGTGCAAGGCAAGTCGATCGTGAATTCGATCAGCTTGAAAGACGGCGAGGACGAGTTCCTGCGACGTGCGCGGCTGATTCGTCGCTATGGCGCGTCCGCCGTGGTGATGGCTTTTGACGAAGTGGGGCAAGCCACCGAGATCGACGACAAGGTGCGAATCTGCCGCCGCGCTTACGAGCTGCTGACGGAACAAGTCGGCTTTCCGCCGGAAGACATCATCTTCGATCCGAACATCCTGACGGTCGCCACGGGCATCTCGGAACACGATAATTACGCGGTGAATTTCATTGAAGCGACGCGGCTAATTAAACAACAATGCCCCGGCGCGAAGATTTCGGGCGGCGTCAGCAACGTGTCGTTTTCGTTCCGTGGCAACGACACGGTGCGCGAAGCGATCCATTCCGCGTTTCTCTACCACGCGATCCGCGCCGGCTTGGATATGGGCATCGTCAACGCTGGCCAGTTGGAAGTTTATGAGGAGATCGATCCCGAACTGCTCGTGCGGGTGGAAGACGTGTTGCTGAATCGCCGCCCCGACGCGACCGACCGCTTGGTCGAATTCGCCGAAACGGTAAAGAGCAAGGCCAAGAAGACTAGCGGCGAGGATCTGAGCTGGCGAGAAGCGACGGTCGAAGAACGCCTGAAGCACGCATTGGTCAAGGGGATCGACAAGTTCGTGGAAGAAGACACCGAGGAAGCTCGGCAAAAGTATCCGCGCTGCTTGAGCATTATCGAAGGCCCGTTGATGGATGGTATGAACGTGGTCGGCGACTTATTCGGAGCCGGCAAGATGTTTCTACCACAAGTCGTTAAATCCGCGCGCGTGATGAAGCGAGCCGTCGCCTACTTGCTGCCGTACATGGAACAAGAAAAAGCCGAGGCGGGCGAGGCGGCTCAGTCGGCTCGCGGCAAGGTGTTAATGGCCACCGTCAAAGGCGACGTTCATGATATCGGCAAGAATATCGTGGGCGTGGTGCTCGGTTGTAACAACTATGAGATCGTGGATCTCGGCGTGATGGTCGCCTGCGATGATATTCTGAACAAGGCCGTGGAAGAGGGTGTGGACATCGTCGGACTATCTGGACTAATTACACCCAGCCTGGATGAGATGGTCCATGTGGCCAAAGAAATGCAACGTCGCGGCATGACCCAGCCGCTGTTGATCGGCGGCGCGACCACCAGCGCGAAGCACACGGCCGTGCGGATCGCCCCGCGCTATTCACAGCCCGTATTGCACGTGCTGGATGCGTCGCGCGCAGTGGGCGTCGTGGACCGTCTCGTTAGCTCCGAACACCGATCGAAGCTGGTTGCCGAAAATGTGGAACTGCAACGGCAATTGGTAGATTCCTATGAGAAACGACAAGTCACGCTGGTTCCTTACAAGCAGGCTTGCGAGCAACGATTCGCTTCCGACTGGCAGGCCGTCGATATTCCCACACCCAGTTTCATCGGCACGCGAGTGATTGATGATTTGCCGCTAGCGGAATTGGTTGACTATATCGACTGGTCGCCGTTCTTCATGGCCTGGGAATTGAAAGGCAAGTATCCCAAGATTCTGGACGATCCGACCGTCGGCGCGGCGGCTCGCGAGTTATACCAACACGCGCGCGAGTTGCTGGACCGAATCATGAACGAGCGGTTGCTCACAGCCCGCGCCGTGTATGGCTTTTGGCCCGCGAATTCCGCCGGCGACGATATCGTGCTGTATCAAGATGTGGACCGAAAAACCGAAGCGGCTCGTTTCCACACACTCCGACAACAATGGGAGCGAAAGGGGCAAGCCGATTTTCGGGCGTTGGCGGATTACATCGCACCGATCGAGAGCGGCCGAGTCGACTATCTCGGCGCGTTCGCTGTTACCACCGGGCTCGGCGCGGACGAACTGGCGATGCAGTTCCACAACCAGTTGGACGACTACAACTCGATCATGACCAAGGCCTTGGCCGATCGCTTAGCCGAAGCTTTCGCCGAGTATCTGCACGCGCGGGCTCGGCGCGAATGGGGATATGGTGCGAACGAGTCATTGTCGAATGATCAACTGATCGACGAACAGTATCGTGGTATCCGCCCCGCATTCGGCTATCCGGCGCAGCCCGATCACACCGAAAAGGCCGAGTTGTTCCGGTTGCTCGACGCCACCAAGCAAACCGGCATCACGCTAACCGAATCATTCGCCATGCACCCCGCCGCCAGCGTCAGCGGCCTGTACTTCGCCCATCCCGACGCACGCTACTTCGCACTAGACAGAATCACGCGCGAACAAGTCGAGAGCTACGCGGCGCGCAAAGGTATGTCCATCGAAGAAATCGAACGCTGGCTGGCGCCAAATCTGGGTTACGACGCGTAAGCCACTACACCGAGCAAACCTCGTGGCCCTATTTCCCTACCTGCGCGGCTTCAAGCAGTAGGCCGGGGCGCCGAACACGGTCGAGTACAAGATTCAGCGGATGGGCACTGGCCCCAAAGGCGGCGGATACTACACGCCGCAGTCGCTGATTCGCGCGATGGTGCAAGAGGTCGCTCCGCGGATCGGCCAGCGGAGTAAGTCCTGATTTAGTCAATAGAAAACGCCCGCTGTCAATCGCTGACAACGGGCGTTATCAAGTGGAGCGGAAGGGAGTCGAACCCTCGACCTCTGCATTGCGAACGCAGCGCTCTCCCAACTGAGCTACCGCCCCGAAATCGACGCGAACAGACATACCAAAAAGGCGCCTTGCTCGGTCACCGCGTTAGGTGTCGGAGCCCGCTTGGCGAGCCATTCCGATTAGGCAAGGTGTCAGTTTACATCCGAAACCGGCAGTCGGCAACGCCTGCTCGGAAGCAATCGTTCAAGTGGTACGTGAGCCAGCTGACGCCTGCCCCCGGCCGACGAACCCGCGAACGCGGCCAGCCCGACCGAGGTTCACGCTGTGGGCGGATGTCGTTACTCCACATCTAGAAACAAGCGTCCCGAGCTTTTGGGGGCTGGGGACGCTTGGGGTGGTATTTAGGGCCGACTGGGTCGGGCTGGGGTTAGCTGCCTAGTTGGCGGAAGAGTTCGTCGGTGGCGGTGTCGTCTTGACGGTTGTGGCTGATGTCCAGGGCCAGGTCGTCCAGGAGATCGTCCAGCGATTCGATGCCGAAGGCTTCGTCGCGGAGGCTGGCCAGGAGCGACGAGTCGCTGCTGGTCGAGGCCGAGGTGGCGAGCGAGGCGTTCGAGGTCGAGTCGGATTCGCGGCGAACGTCGGTCGACTCGCGACGCACGACGGGCGTGCCGAGTGCCGAGTTCGGTTGCAGAATCTCGGTTGGCAACGGCAGTTGCACGCTAGCCGAACCAACGGACGAGCTGACTGCCGAAGTGACTGCCGAGCTGAGGGCGACGGGTTCAAGCGTCGCGGACTCGAACAGCGGTTCGGCCGGAGCTTCGCCTTCGGCCACCAGGGTTACGGCGGCTTCGCCTTCGCCCGCGGGCTTGGCGGAGTTCAGGTGGTTGACCACCAAGGCCACGTCGATCGGCGAGATGAAGCCGTCCATGTTCACGTCCAGGTACGGCGCCGCGCCGGCCGCGCCTTCCAACCGACCCGCGCCCGAGGCGTTCAGGTGGTTGATCAGGATCCCGGCGTCGATCGGCGAGACCACGCCGTCGGCGTTCACATCCAACGGGTCGTTCAGGTTGGTGTGCAGGTTGCCCGTGGCGACTTGTTCGCCGGTTTGCAGCGCCGTGGGCGGATCGAAGTTGCCGACGATCGGCCGAGCGTACTGGTTGCCGAAGTTGATATACAAGTCGTTCGTGAACGGCGTCGGCGAGAACAGATAGACGTTGTCGCCGCGGACCGGATCGGTGGCGATCTTGCCGCCGTTGGCCGTGGTCGCGACCACCGCCCCGTTCTGGATGCCGCCGGTCACGATCGGAGCGCCCGTGTTATCGCGGTTGTTGAACGAATCCGACACGATCCAGTAGAACTCGCCGTTCTCGTCCGGCGTCAGCCCGGCTCGGTCCGGCGTCCACAGACCCACGTCGTCCAGCCCGTCGAAGTTCAGGTCGGCCGCCACCGGCACTTCGCGAACGCCGGTGAAGCCGAACCGCACCACCACTTCCGCGCGGCCTTGGATGCCGGGCAGCGAAGCGATCGTGGTGCCGCCGATCGAGCTGAGGTCGAAGCGGAAGTAGTCGTCGGTCCAGGTGGCCAAGTCGGTGCGTCCGTCGCCGTCGAAGTCGCCGGTGATCGGGAAGCCCTTCAGCCGCAGGCCGGTTCCGGCGTGGGCCGGTTGGGTATCCACATTCAACGTGGCAGCCAGGTCCAGTTGGAAGTCGTGGTTGGTATCGAACCGCCACAGGATGCCGTCGAACACCGAGACTTCGTCGCCGTTGGCGATTGCCGCGGCGCCGATGCCATCGAAGTTGCCGGCCACCGGCGTGCCGTTCAAGCCGTTCGGCTCGGCCAGCGAGGCGGCCGCGTCGGGCGTGCCGTTGTTGTCCAGGTCGATCAACCAGCGGAAGCCGCCAGCGCCTTGCAGATCAAAGCCGTAGGCCGCGATCTTGTCGAAGCCATCGGCCACGGAGGCCGCGGTCGGCGAGAAGTTACCGGCGAAGATATCGTCGCTGGTAAATCCGATGCCGTAGGTGATGTCGCGATTGACGAAGTCCACCGCGTCGTTGTCGAAGCGGTAGTTTCCGTTCGTGTCGACCCAGATCGTACCGGCCGCCCAGACGCCCATTTCGGGACGCGTATCGACCGTGAAGCGAGCCACGAAGTCGCCGCCCGGCACGATATCGCCGCTGGGGAAGGTCGGATCCTCGTGCGGCTGAACCGGATCGGTTTCGCCGTCCAAGGCGTTGCCCACCGGATCGACCACCAGGTCGGAGATCGACAGCGTATAGCGATCATCCGGCAGCGGATTCAGGATGTCGTCGGCCGTGCCGACAACGCCATCCGCGCCGGGCAGGCTGAAGTGCAGCACGATGTAGCCGACGGCCGGTTGACCGTTGACTTGCGGATCGATCGCCGCGGTGGCCGGATTCTGGTCGGGCACGAAGTCGACGCCGGTGACCGGAATCACGCCCACGTTGTCACCGACGATGCTGAAGTGACCTGGGTTCTCGGCCACGGCTTCGTACAAGGCCGCGTACAGGAAGTTCGGGTCCACGTTGCTGCGGTTCGGCAGATCGCGGACGTTGATCACGATCGAATTGACCAGCGGCGTCGGGATCAGCGTGCCGTCGGCCGGTCGCTTCGGATCGAACAGATCGAAGCCATCGGTCGGGCTGTTGATCCGCACGGCCGTGACTTGCGGGCCTTGCGTATCGAGGAAGATGTTCAGCAAGTCGGCGTTGGCGTCGGGCGTGATGTTGCCCGCCACGTCCTCGCCCGTGATGTAGATCCGACGCAAGCCATCCTTGGTGAAGCCCAGCAGCGGGTTGTTCAGATCGATCGTTGAATCCAACTGCCACGTGCCGCGCGGGAACTGGCCGGTGCCTTCGCCGTCCAGCGGATTGGCCACGGTCAGACCGAGGAACAAGTCGGGGTTAGCCGCGCCCGATTCCCGCGACTGCAAGCCCGGCACGCCGTTCGTGTCGACATACACTCGCACGATCGCGTTGGCTTCGGCCGTGCCGAAGAACGTGGGCGTGGTGTCGTTGGTTGCTCGATCGGTGTTGGTGGCCGGATACCCGGCGACGCCCGAATCGCTGTCGGCCGCCAAGCCTTGCGTGGTATCGGCCAAGTTGATGTTGCCGAAGAACGTCGCGGGCGGCGTGGTGTCGACGATGATCTCCAGCGAATCGCTGCGAGCGCCGAAGCCGGTCGCCTGCGGGTTAGCCGGATCGAGCATCTGGACGCGAGCCGTCAGGAAGTGGGTCCCTTCGGCCAGCACCGGCGTGGTGAACTGGTACACGCCCCACTCGATCGTCTCGCCCGGATCCTGGACGCCGTTGTTGTTCGTGTCGCCCACGAGCGACGCGAAGCCCAGCGGCGTTTGCGGTTCCTCGACCACCGTGAAGCCCGGATTGTCGCCTTCGTCGAAGATCGCGATGGCGTAACCAGGCTGCGTCGGCTGAGCGGCGCCCGGACGGAACGGAATGCCGATCGGATTGTCGCCCAGCGGCAGACCGGCCAGATCGTTGCCC
>JAWKTM010000062.1:0-42549 GCA_041399085.1 Pirellulaceae bacterium | reverse complement strand
TTCGTCTTGGTCGATGACTCGGCCTTGCCGCTCGGATGTCTTGGTGAGCAACATCTCTTGGATGATTTCCGGCAGCGTGGTGGCGTTCGACTCGACGGCCCCCGTCAGAGGATAACATCCGAGCGTGCGAAAGCGGACGCGCCGCATTTCCGGTTGCTCGCCCGGTTTGAGTTTCACCCGGTCATCGTCCAGCATCAGCATCACACCGTTTCGGATCACGATGGGGCGCTCGTCGGCGAAATACAGCGGCACGATCGGGATATTCTCCAAATGGATGTATTGCCAAACGTCCAACTCCGTCCAGTTGGACAGCGGGAACACCCGAATACTTTCGCCCTTGTTGACCTTGGCGTTATAAAGGTTCCACAGTTCTGGTCGTTGGTTTTTAGGATCCCAGCGGTGATGTCGGTCGCGGAACGAGAAGACGCGTTCCTTGGCCCGCGACTTTTCTTCGTCGCGGCGAGCTCCGCCGAAGGCCGCGTCGAAACCGTACTTGTCGAGCGCCATCTTCAGCGAGTCGGTCTTCATCACTTCGGTATGTTTCTCGCTGTCGGCGAGCGGATCGATGCCGAGCTTCAGACCTTCGTGGTTGATGTGCGTGAGCACCTCCAGGCCGAGTTCCTTCTTGGCGTAATTCTCGCGGAAGGCGATCATCTCGCGGAACTTCCACGTCGTGTCGACATGCAGCAACGGAAATGGCGGCTTGGCGGGGTAAAACGCCTTCAACGCCAACTGCACCATCACCGACGAATCCTTGCCGATCGAATACAGCATCACCGGATTGCTGAACTCGGCGGCCACCTCGCGAATGATGTGGATGCTCTCGGCTTCCAATTGTTTGAGATGCGTTAAGTTGTAACCAGACATAGATTTCCTTCGGAATTTTCCAAACAGCCGTGGGCGATCCGGTCATGATCCAACTTGGTTTGGATCAGACTTCGGAGGGGCGATTCTGGTTCGCTTCGCCGGGAGAAAGTGTCCCTGGCGTGCGCCTAGTCGCAAATCGGCGGGGCAGTATAGGGAAACCGTAACGGCGACTCAACAGCGAACGAAGACTCGGCAAACTCAACCTACAGGCCGGCCCCAGATTTCCCGTTGAATCATCGCCACTGTATCGCTTGGTCGCCGATTTGGAAGGCATCCACGTTGCCCAAATTCACCTGAAACGGAGTGCCAGCGGTCAGTGACGGCGCCAGCAGCGATGCGCCTTCCAGCGTACCGGTGATCTCCAACGACTGGTACGACGACGCGGTCTTGGCGGGTCGCATCCAAACCTGCTCGACTCCTTGACCGGCATGCAGAAAAATCCGTACCCGGAGCGGCGGATTGCCAACATCGGGCGAAGTCACCGCGTCTCGCAACTTCGCCTCGAATTCGATTTCCCGGCGACGCTCGTCCGGCGTGCGAAGGGCAGATAGTTGCAATGCTTTACCTTGCTCGCGGAGCGTCCGAAGTGGCTGCTCATCCTCTTCCAGGGGCTTTTCCATGCGATCGACCGGCAGTGTTTGCCATTCCGAATCCCAATACCAAACCTTGCCTTTGCCAGCCGACAACTCGGCCAGCAGCCGAATCAACATGCGCGTTTTCGCTTCGCGAGACTCGTCGTCGAGCAACGGACTTTCGCCCTCGTCCCACTGGCCCGCAACCAGATATCCCCGCGACTGCTGGCAGGCGATTCGGATATCGGGGTATTCAATCGCGTCCAAGAGCGAACAGCCGATCGGGCGTGCGTGAGCCTGCACGAACCACCGCGAACCGCTAGGCGAGACACCCTCGGCAGCGGCGATCGCTTCGATGATGAACAACGGCGATTGCATCGAGTCCGGGCGTTCGTCGTCCGGCGTGGCGGTAATGCGATAGGTTTCGCCAAACGCCGCGCGGACCGCTTGTTCTACTTGTTGTCGGTTAAGCCGCGGCGGTTCGCTCGTCGTCAGTAACCACTGATCCTCCACCGCGTAGTAAATCCGCGCGATGGGATGTTGCTCGTGCAACGGCCGATACTCGGGCCGCATGAACAGCGACGCGTCTAAGTCGTTCTGGTAAAACTCATAAGCTCGATCCTCTCGCTCGGCATATTTCATCGCCAACGGCAAGGCCACCGCATGGTCGCCTTGGCTGGCGGCGATCAACGCGTCGACTTTCCACGTTTCGCTGGGCGATTGTTCGGCGGCGGCTCGGCGCGCCGCATCGAACTGCCCGCTTCGCACGAAGGCAATCAGCCGCTGCTCTCGGAGCGTGTTGACTTCCCACGCTCGATCGCTGGACTTGATCAGTTTATCGCTGACCTCCAGAAACTTGGCGTCGTCGCGATCTTGCCGAGCCGCTTCGGCATCCTGCCTCAACAGTTCGTTGTCCCACGGAAAGAGCTGGCGGTGGCGATCACGAACTTGTCGCCAATTCTCCAAATCGCCGCGGCTCCTGAACGCTTGACAGAGGTGGTTGAACGCGCGCGGCTTGTCGGTCTCCTCCGCGTAGAACTGTTGCCAGTTGCCGCCATTCAAGGCAGCTTGGGCCAGGAGAAATCCGAATAGGTTGTGCCGATAGTCTTCTTCGTCGAGCAAGTCGCGGCCGCGTCGCAGCGCCGCCGTGGCCTCGAACCAACGTTCCTGCCGCACGCGCAACTGGCCTTCGTAGTAATGCAGCATCGGGTCGTCGGCATGTTTGGCTCGATGCCGTTGAATCAGGAGATCGAGGTCGGTCCAGCGGTCCGAATTTGAAAGCGTATCGGCCAGTTGTTCGAAAGCCACGACGTCCGCATCCTCGCCGTTCTCGCCGCCGACCGACACCGATTCGTAAGCTTCAACGGCCCGGCCGGTTCGCGCCAGCAACGACTGCAAAGCCGTTTGCAGTTCGTCGTCGATGAACTCCTCTTTGTCGCTTTCGGTGAGCTTACTGATGCCCTCGCGCAGCAATCGCTCGGCTTCGGCCAAGTCATTTTCGGCCATGCACAACTGGGCGGCCCGGTACAGGCCCGAGGCGTCGTCGGGATGAAGCTCGCGATGCCGCGCGACCAACTTCGCGAACTCATCGTCGGAGAGTTCAATTTCGCTCTCTTCATACTGCCAAACGATCGAGTTAAACGTCTCGGATTGATTGCTGCCGTGCTCGTAAGCCTCCAGTACTCGGCCGAGCCGCGCCATTACCGACACGTAGTTGTAGTCGTAGCCCGAGCGTTTCGTCGCGTCGGTCTCTCGTTCGGCGGCTAGACGAAAATTCTCGGCCGCCTTCGGCAAATCCCCTTCATTCTCGGCGATTCGAGCGGCCAAGGCGGCGGCTTGCGCGCTGTCCCCAGCTTTCTCGCGCACGAAGCTTTCCAAAAATCGCATCGCGATGCCTCCCTGCTCGCGCCACGCAACGTGATTCACCAGCGACTCGGCGGACTCCAGCGGCGACGACTGCCGCTCGAGCCATTGGGTCACTTCGGCCGCGGTTTCTTCGGGAGCCAACACCAATAGCTCGGCCACTGTCGACGGATTTTCTGGTTCCATTCGCAGTAGCCGCCGGTTCGCCGCTACGGCTTCGTCGGTTCGCCCCAGGTTCGACAAAGCTTCGGCTTTGGAGCGTAGCAAGTCCGGGGTCAGCCCAACCAAAGCTTCGTATCCGTCGGATTCCTTCAAAGCCGCTTCCCAGTCGTTCGACACGAAATGCGTATAGAACCGGCCGATATGAACTCCCGGCGTTTGGGCCGGATCCTTGATTTGATCAAAGCAGCGCATACCTTCCGTGTCGTCGCCCAGCAGGCGCCATCGATAGCCGAGCAGCAACCAGCCACGATCGAGAAACTCGCGCGGCGAGCCGGTCGGATTCGCACGCCGCAGTGCCTGCTTTGCCTTGTCCAACTCGCCCGAAGCGGAATAGCCATCCGACTCGACCATCTTCGTGGCAAACGCCTCGTACAGTTTCATCCGTGGATCGTCGTAATAGTCCGCGCGATAGCTCCATTCTTCGGATTCCGGCATGCCGATGTCGAACCGCTGCCAGTCGTAAATCTTCCAATCCTCTTGACGCTTCGCCAACCAGAATCGGAACTCGGCCTGTTCGGATTTCTCTTCGTTGTAACCGAACGCATGGACGATGCGAGTTTCGGCGGCGTCGTCGGGCGTGACCATGTTGACAAGGACAAAGTGGGCCCAAAACTCTTCGATGTGCGGATCCCGCAGCGACTTGCGAAGGTTGACGCGATCGAGCGTGTTCCAGCCGATCAATCGCCCGGTGTCGTCGATTCGCTGGAGCATGCGGCGGTCGTCGATCAACTCGCCCAAAGCCGTCGAGTCCTTCTTGATCGCGGTTCGTTCCACATGGCGAAAGAACGATCCGATCTCGCGCCACTCAGCAGCCTGCTCCGCCGAGAAGTTCGCTGTCGGATCGACCGTGGCGTCGAAATTGTTGAAGGCTTCGCGCGCCAAAGCCAGCGATTCGTCGACCGACAGTTGCCGAGCGACTGCGGTGCTCGAACTGTTTTGAAAGCCGAGATACACGCCCACGCCGACCATCGCCAGAAACGCCAAACAGCCGCCGGCGAGCAACAGCGCGACGAAACAACCCCGACCGCCGCCGCCGGACGGCTGGATCAACTCGGCCTTGATTGGTTGCAGATCGTCGCCGAAGCGGGAGGGTTGCGTTGGCGGCCAATTCGGTTGCTGTTGCCAAGGTGCGTTGGACATGGTTCCGATTCCTGAACGTCTGGTACGGCCGCGACATATTCGAGCGGATTTGCATGAAGTTACCGACAGACCGCCGCCCCCGCAAGCGAGCGAGTGTGACAGTAGCACCTACGCAGGCGATGCGGAGGCGATTGTTCGCAGCGCGCCGGGGCACGGATGTGGCGATTGGATCGCCGCGCATCCATAATGGGCGACACTTGCCTGAGATTTCGCCCGCCGAATTTTCCCGCCCCGCACGAAGGCTTGTTCCATGAGACCCGAACTGAAACGCTCGCGCCGGCATGCGCGCCGCCAACTTCCCGCCGCGTTGCGATCAGCGAATTTTGCGGCGACGACGATCGTTCTTGGAGCTTGGTTGCTGGTCGAAAGCTCAGTGCTCGCCGCGCCGCCGACGCTGAACTATTTCTATCCGCCCGGCCTGCAACGTGGACAGACGCGCGAGATCACAGCTTCGGGCAGCTTTGCGAATTGGCCGGCGGAAGTCTGGATCGACCGCGCAGGGTTGTCCGTGGCTTGTGCGGCCGACAAAGGAAAGCTGACCGTGACGGCGGCCGACGACGCTGAGCCCGGCGTGTATTGGCTGCGCGTGCGGGATGCGGAAGGCGCCTCGTCCGTGAAGCCGTTGATCGTGGGGACGCTGCCGGAAACGGATGAAAAGGAACCGAACAACGCGCCGAATGAACCGCAGAAGCTGGCTGAATCGACGGTCGTCAACGGCCGTTTAGAAAAGTCGGGCGATGTCGATGGATACGCAATCTCTTTGGCCGAAGGCGACGTGCTGGTGGCGTCGCTCGTCGGCAACGCGATTCTTGGTTCGCCGATGGATGCGGTCCTGCAAATCTGCGACGCTCGCGGATTCATCCTCGAACAGACGGACGACTCTGGCGGGCTCGACCCACGATTGACGTTCACGGCGACCAAAGCTGGCGACTACACGGTCCGTACGTTTGCCTTTCCAAGCACGCCGAACAGCACCGTCAATTTCGCCGGCGCGGATACGTTCGTTTATCGACTGTCGATCACGAAGGGCCCGTTTGTCGATCACGCGTTGCCGTTGGCCTTCGCAAGAAACGCGGCGACCGAAGTACGCTTGTCTGGCTGGAATCTGGCCGGCGAACAAGCGACGCAGACGGTCGAGGCGCCAACCGAGGATGCGAACGCCGTCCGAGTTTTCTCGCCGGACGCCGATGGCTTTGTCGATTTGCCAGTCATCGATGGCCCGGTCTTGGTCGCGGCCGAAGATAATTCGCTGGAGCAACCGCAAACGATTGCTCCCCCAATCGATGTCAGCGGTCGGTTGGCCGCCGAACAAACTCACGCGTTTCGTTTCACAGCGACGAAAGGGAAGAAACTGCGGCTCAAAGTGCTGGCTCGCACGCTGTTGTCGCCGCTCGACGCCGTGCTGCTGGTGTTCGATTCGACGGGCAAAATGCTGCAGGAGATCGACGATGTCGCAAGGCAGCGCGATCCCGAGCTGGTGTTCACACCGCCGGCCGATGGCGACTACACCGTGGCCGTCCGCGATTTGCATCGACGCGGCGGCGATCGGTTTGTGTATCGGCTAAGCGTGTCGGAAGTGCAGCCGGACTTCGCCCTGTCGTTGGCTGCGGATTCGTTCGTGCTGAAGGCGGGCGAGCCGCTGGAAATCGCGGTAACGATCGACCGGCGCGATGGATTCTCGGAGCCGATCGAAGTCAGCGTCGATGGCTTGCCCGATGGCGTCTCGGCCGAAACCGCGACTTCCGAATCGAAAGGAGACTCGGCCAAGTCGGTCAAGCTGAAACTCACGTCCGATAAGGCGGGAGCGACCGGTCCGATCCGTATCGTCGGGCGCACGGGCGGCGACACGCCTCAACAGCGAGTCGCCGAATTCGACACGACCGACCCACGTTGGCGGCTATCCGACGCTTGGCTGACCGTGACGACCAAGTAGCCCAAGCACGAGCCGTTGACCGACGAGCAAACTCAAACGACTTCGTCCACGCGCAGTGATTAAGAACACATTCAATGCGGATTCTCGATTTCCAAGGAGACGGCGGACATGAACTCAGGCCCACGATTTCACGCGGCAAGTCGACTCACAACACGCATAGGCAAGACGCTCGCCCTATCCGTTGTCGTGGCCGCCTTCGGCTTCGCGAATCCGGCGAACGCGCAACCAGCCGCCGCCGCGAATGACGCCAAGTCGACGATCGTTTGCGAAGCCGAGTCGTTCACACCGTCGGGCTCGGACGGCTGGCGTCGAGGCACGTTCGGCGAGAACTATTACGCCGCCACGTTTGCCAACGCGTTCATCAGCCGCAAAGCGTTTCTCGGCGCGCCCGAGCAATGCGAGGAAACCGTCGCCACCTACGATGCGACGATCACACAACCGGGCAACTACTTGGTGCTCGCGCGATACGAAGCGGCCTATCGCTTCGAGACGCAATTCCGCATCGTTGTCGAGCAAGCTGGCCAGAAGAAATGGAACCGGCTGTACGGGGCGCGAAAGAACTTGAAGATTTGGGCCTTCCGCGAGCAATTGAAGGACGAAGTCGCGTGGAGCTGGGGCGCCGGCGAGAACGTGGTGTGGGAAGGCCACGACGCGCGAGTCGCGTTGCAACCGGGCCGCGTCACCATCAAGCTGATCGCCGCCAAGCAACCCGAACCGGCCGCGCGGCGCAACGTCGATCTGGTCATGCTGACGAATGACCTCGAACAAGTGCAAACTCGGATCGAGAAAGAGAACTATTTGCCGCTGGACGGAATGCTGACGCAGCAAGGCGACTTGTATTTGAAGTTGCACAACCAATCGCAACAGCCGCTGAAGCTGACCGTGCCGCCCGGCATCGAACACTCGCCATATTGGGTCCACATGCGATCGTGGAAGCCGCTGACGGTCGAGGCGGCGGCGGGCCAGACGACCGACTGGATCGAGGTTGGTTCGTTGCTGGATACGCTCAGCGACGGCCAATGGCATCTGGCGGCGGCAGGTGAAGCATTGCACTACACAATCGAGTTCGGCGTCCGCGATGGAAACGCAACTCGGACCATCGCTCGCTTCGAGTCGCGGCAACCGAAGCTGACGTTGGCCTACGACGCCGACACGCGCTTCAGCCAGCGGATTCGTTCGCAAACCGAGGTGCTCAAGGATCTAGTCGCTTACCTCAAACAACATCCGGCCAAGGGCCAGCATCCGCGGCTGACGCCGATCCATGCGACCACGTTCGAGGCGAAGCCAGAGGACGCGGAATGGGAAGCCGCTCGGCGCGAGTTCTTGAAGCAGATTCCAATCGACCCGCCGAGTTTGGATCAGCCGGGAACGGCGGAACGGCCGCGAGGCTACATCGACGTGCGTTCTTATAACGACCAGCGGCTGGAGACTTATCTGCAAGAGCTCAAGTCCAATGGATTGGCCGACAAGATCGGCGTCGTCAGCTTGGGCGACGAAATCGGTTTGCCTCGTCCGCCGGCCGGCGATCACGAAGCGTTTCGGGATTGGCTGAAGCGACAAGGTGTTTCGCCTGCGGATGTCGTACCCGCGGCCGGGAACGATTGGTCGCGCGTCGAATATTCGGCCGATCCGCAGCTCAAGAATTCCGATCCGCGACGCTTCTATTACTCGCGACGATACGAGCATGCCTTTGGTATCCAGGCGATGAAGCGGCGAACGGATTTGCTGCGCCGCTATTTGCCGAACGCTGGCATCGGCGCGAATTTCTCGCCCCATCATGGACCCATGTATTTGGGCGAGGCTCATAAGTGGATTGATATTTTTCGTCAGGACGGCATGACGATGCCTTGGAGCGAGGATTACATCTGGCAAGTTCCGGTGGGAACACAGCAGATGAACTTTATCAGCCTCGATATGTTCCGCGCGGCGGTTGTCGATCGACCGAAGGCGAAGATTCACTACTACGTGATGACTCATACGCCAGGGCAAACGACCGACAATTGGCGGCGGCAGTTCTTCGGCGATTTGGCTCATGGCATGCAAATCGTGAACTTGTTCGAGTTCCGCCCGGTGCAGGCGGCTTATACCGAAAATCATTGCAGCGACCCGGCCATGTATGTGGCCGTGCGAGACGCGTTTCGTGAACTGCAGCGGTTTGAAGACATCGTGCAAGCGGGCCGTGTGCGGCCGGGCATGGCGGCGTTGCTGTGCGGCGAGACGGGCGACATCTGGGGTGATAACGAAGCTCCGTTCGGTGCGGCGAAGCGAGCCGCCTATATCGCGGCGCGACATGCTCAAATTCCGTTGGACATCGTTACCGAAGCGGACCTAGCCTCGCCGCGAATGAAAAACTATCGCGTGCTGTTGCTCGCCGATCGGCACGTCAGCCGCGCGGCTTCGAAGGCGATTACCGATTGGGTCCAATCCGGCGGACGCTTGGCGGCTTCGGCCGGAGCCGGAATGTGGGACGAGTTCGGCGAGCCGAACAAGACGCTGCAAGCGGCGTTCGGCATCGAACACAAGGCGCTTGATCTGCCGGCCAATAGCCAAGTCACGATGATTAAGCAGGATTTGCCGTTCGCCATTTCGATGGACGAGGTGAGTGTGGAAGAGGATGGCAAGCGAGCAGTCATCGGGCAAGTGTTTGGGGCCAAGGCACGCTTCCAGATTACCGACGGCACTGCCGAGACGCTGGCCTCATTCAAAGACGGTTCGCCAGCTTGTGTGATGCGTTCCATCGGGCAGGGCGTCGCTGGCTACGCGGGCTTTCTTCCAGGATTCAGCTACTTTCAACCGGCGATTCCCAAGCTTCCCGTCGATCGCGGCGCGACGGCCGATTCGATGTGCCATCTGCTGCCGACCGAATTCAACGACAAGGCGCTGGAGATGTTTCAAGCAACGACGTTGGGGATCGACTTGCCGGTCGAGTGCTCGGAACATCTGGTCGAGAACACCGTGATTGAATCGCCGCAGGGAGTGGCGATTCCGTTGGTGAACTGGCGGCCCGAGCCGATCGAGAAGTTGACGATCACAACGCGAATCAAATTGCCGAAAGGCAAACCGACGTTGGCGTCGGGTCGATCGGTGAAAGAGTTGGAATCGAATTCGGGCGAGCGGCGGTTCGAGTTGGATCTGGACGTGGCCGACGTGCTGATCTTCCGACCGTGAGCTGGTTTTGCATGACGCTGCCGAGCGTGGTTTGGGATCGATGATGAGCAACAATCAACCGCGCGACGGCGCATTACGAATCCCCGGCGGTCGGCCCCGAAAACACGGAGTCGTCGCCGTTGTCCAGCGCGAGCAGCGATTGCTGGTGATTCGGCGATCACAGTTCGTTTCCGCGCCAGGCCGGTTGTGCTTTCCCGGCGGCGCGATCGAATTGGGCGAATCGGAGCCGGTGGCTTTGGCGCGTGAGCTTCAAGAAGAGTTAGCCGTCGCGATAGAACCTCGGCAGCGATTATGGCACAGCCTCACCCCATGGAACGTCGCGCTGGCTTGGTGGTCGGCTGCCATGTCGCCGGACGCTCAACTGATTCCTAATCCACACGAAGTGGCCGAAGTCCATTGGCTAACCATCACGCAACTTCGAGAATCACCTGACTTGTTGGAGAGCAATCACGATTTTCTGGACGCGTGGGAGAGACGGGAGTTCGTGATTGGGGAATCGGAGTGTGAGCTTTGAAGGTGCGGCGTTTCCCCGACCGCGCGACGACAACTCTCAGGCCGTCGAATCTCGCGAACCGTCGGGCGAATGACCGTGCCACACTTGTTGGGAATCGAACGACTCGATCGCTCGATGAACTTGCTCTTCTCCCGCCCCGTTCGGCAGGTCCTGTAGCAGCGTGTGAAAGTCGGCCGGCAGCATGTGCCAGTAGGCATCGTCGATGTCGATGCGAACCAATTCCCCGGCCTTCGGTTCAAACTCGCGATCCAAGCGAACTTGCACGGCCCCAGCGTCCAGACGATTCAATTCGTCACGAATCTGCTCGATCATTTGGCTGCCTTTCGCGGCCGAGTTCCCAAATACCGATAACGACAATCCACGTCGCCATTTTCCAGTTCGTAGATCGCGATTTTCGTGGCCGGTCGTTTGCGCCAAGTCAGCCAATCGAGCATCGTCCGACTCCACGTCGGCTGAGGGCCCGACATGTTGAGACATATGAATGGTGTCGGCGGTGACGCCAGCGCTTGTACGTGTCCGTCGTATGGCCCGCCAAAAAATTCCACGTCGCGTGTGGTGTAGCTGTTCGTGTAACCGCTAGCCATCGTTCTCTCCTCCTGCTCGAAGCCAACATGGGGACAAGAGAAATTTTGGCAAGTACCGTGCCAACGCTGCGATGGCCGGCGTGCTTGGTCACTCCGATCCAGCTACCGATTCGGCTGCCAATCGAACTCGTTTTCCAACGGGAACAACGGACGGCGACGGTTCTGATAGGAAATATGGCGCAAGTCGGCGGTGGTCGAGCCGGGCGTGTTGACTCGGATCAGCGTCGGGCAGACTGGTGCGTAAGCCGCCACGGGGGCGTTGACGCCTTTTGCCACAAGAATGCGGAATTGTGTCGGTTCGAGGCCGCAACTGGTCAATTGCCGCAAGCTAAATGGCGGCATGCGTCGCGACGTGAGCATCACGGTCAAACCAGCGTTGCAACGGACAATCGCCGTCGCGCCTTGATCGTAATTTGTGAACCCGCCGTGACGCGGCTGCGGTTCATGAAAGCGTCCCTCGTATAGACCAAGCACGGTGAACTCATCCGCGATCGGCTGGCCATGTTGATCGTCCGACTTGCCGCCGACCGTCATCCAGAGCCTCGCGCCGACGCCCGCTCGCCCAGCTTGCTCGACCGAATCGGGATCGAACAAACAGACGAACGAGTCCGCCACGCGCCGCCGGTGCAATGCGGCCGCAAGAAATGTCGAGTCGGCCGGCGAACCACCGCCCACGTTGTCGCCCATGTCCAGCAAGCAAGCGGGACCGGGCGACGCCAAAGCTCGGTCGATCGCTTCGTCGATTTCGACCAACTGCGCGACGAACGACTGCCGCATTTGCCACATTCGTTCGCCCAGCCGGTTCGCACCGTCCGCGGCCAGCGCCGAATCGTTATCCGCGACGACCAACGTCGCCGATCCCATCTCGGCCACATCGGCGTAAGGAAACCCCAGCAGAATGGAATTCGACAACACGCCTGGCTCGGCGAGCATCGTATCCGCTGCGTCGTACAGCGGACGGAGATGCGGCTCGCTGGTCATCTGCCGCTCGATGTTGATTGCCAGCGGCGGGAAACAAGCCGCTTGCACCGGGCGAATCTCGCCGCGTAACGTCCGGGCCATTAGCAGCGCCGCCTCGCGCCCCCGAGCCCGCTGATCCAAATGCGGGTTCGTTCGATAGGCGATCAGCGCGTCGGTTGCGGCGACCATGGCCGCCGAAAGATTGGCGTGCGGATCGAGAGTTCCGATGATCGGCTGCGAACCGAACTGGCGTCGCAGTTCGCCCAGCCAATAACCGTCCGCGTCCGGATGCCGCTGGCTGACGGTCGCTCCGTGCGGCGCGACCAAGACTCCGTCGAGCGTCCCAGCTTGACCGAGTGCATCGAACAACTGGGCCAGCAACCAATCGAACGTATCGGCCTTGATCGTGCCGAACGGAACGGCCCGCGCGGCGAAAATCGGAACGGCTTCCACACCGGCTTCGTCCAAGCCGGCAAAGAAGCCGCCGATCTCGTGATGCGTGTCGGCCAAGCGATCGCGAATCGCCGCTCCGGTCAGCAGCAGATCTTGCTCGAAATGCCGCCGAGTCGTCGGCTGACGAATCAAGGTGTTTGATTCGTGCAGCAGCGCGATAATCCCGACTCGCACGGCATTCACTCCATTTATCGAGGAGCCATCGTGCAGATCATGCGGCGACCATGTTGTTGCGGCGGCGCTTCAACCTTGCCGACCTCGGCCAACTCTTCGATCACACTCTGCATCACTCGGTGACCTTCTTCGATATGCGCCATTTCGCGGCCGCGAAACAACACGGAAATCTGGACCTTGTCCTTGTGTTGCAAAAAGCCGCGGGCCTGCTTCACCTTGAAGTGAATATCGTGGTCACCGGTTTTCGGACGCAGACGAATTTCCTTCGTCTTCGTATGGTGTGCGTTGTGGTGGGCCTTCTTTTTCTTGTCGTACTTCCATTTGCCGTAGTCCATGATGCGGCAAACGGGAGGACGTTCGTTCGGGGCCACTTCCACCAAATCCAATTCCAACTCGCGAGCCCGAGCCGTGGCTTCCGACGTGGGAATAATGCCAAGCTGAGCCCCGTCGGGACCAATCACGCGTACTGGAGAGACGCGGATCTGGTCGTTGATCCTTGCCTGAATGCGGTCGATTGCTGCTACCCTTTCCTGTGGAAGATGTTACCGCTGCCGTCCGGCTTCGCGCCGGATAATCGGCCTAACTGGCGAAGTCTCGCTAACTTCGCGGAATTCAACTTAAGAGTATCGGCAAATTCCGTGTCGATCGTCAACTAGGTTTGGGAAAAATGTTCGCTTTTCCCGGATCAGCCGGTCGGCGATCACCCTTGAATCATTCTCGCCGATCGGACTAGAATCCCGGCCCGGCGAATTGAGTCCTATCTTGCGCATGAGCAGGGATCGCTCGAATCGATGCGCGACAAGGAGGTCGTGATGCTGGCGCGCTGGCCCATTCGATACAAGCTGTTGTTCGGCGTTGTCACGCTATCGTTGATCGTGGCGTTGCTGGCGTTTAGCGGTTTTCGCGGCGTTTACGCCTATCGCACGCTGGCTTCGACCATCACGCACCGGGCCGCCGAAATGCCCAGTGCTTCCGAACTGACGCAAGCCGTTCACGAACTGCGATTCTCGTTCAAGCGTGTCGGATTGCCTCGCGACATTCCCAGCTTGGCCGATAGCCAGCCGGGATACATGCAATACGAGTTTCGCAACAACTTGACCGCCGTGCGAACCGCGCTGGACAAGTACAAGAAGCACCTGACATCCGAACAGGGCAACCTGGATCCGCGGATCGGTAACTTGGCCAAGGAACGCGGCACCGTGCAAGAGATCGAGCGTTCGCTGGAAACGATCGATCGCTTGCACCATCAACAAGACTGGGTTTTCGATCAAGTTCAATACGATCTGTTGGGCGACGAAATCGAGCGGCTGTATCAAGCGTCGTCCGAGCTGCCGGCTCACTTGCAGCGGCGCATGAGCGCCTTTCGCGACGAAGTGCGAGGCCAGTATCGCATCTGGATCGTGATGACTTGGACCGCCAGCATCTTGGCCGGAGTGATGATGATCACGCTGGGCGCGCTGTTCTATTTTTGGGTCGTGCAACCGCTGCGCGTGCTAATTCGCAGCTCGCGACGCGTGGCTGGCGGCGACTTTGAACACCGCGTGCAAATCGATTCGCACGATGAAATGGCCGAGATGGCTCGCGCGCTGAACGCCATGACCAGTCGGTTTCAAGAGATCCGCGAGGATTTGAAGCGCCAAGTGCAACAGCGCACCAAGGAAGTCGTGCGGAGCGAGCAACTGGCCAGCGTCGGCTTTCTGGCGGCCGGAGTGGCGCATGAAATCAACAATCCGCTGGCTTCGATCGCGATGGCTTCCGAGTCGCTGGAATCGCGGGTCGAGGACGTTTTCGAAGACGACGCGTTGACCAACGATCCGGAGTTGGCCGCCGAAGTCGCCGTGATCAAGGACTACTTGCGGAAGATTCAGAAGGAAGCATTCCGCTGTAAGGGAATCACGGAACGGCTGCTGGACTTTTCGCGCATGAGCGATGTCGAGCGACACGACACGGACATGCGCTCGCTTGTGCAGGACGTGATCGACATGGTCCAGCACCTCGGCCAGTACCGCCGCAAACACATCGTTTTCCGCTGCGAACGTTACGTCAGCGCCTCGGTCAACGACCAAGAGATCAAGCAAGTCGTTCTGAATCTCATTACCAATGCCCTGGACAGTCTGGAGCCGGATGGCACGGTCGAGGTGTCGTTGAATCGACAGGAAAACTGGGCTGAATTGATCGTCCAAGACGACGGCTGCGGCATGGATGAAGAAGTGCTCGAACAACTTTACGAGCCGTTCTTCACGCGCCGCCGCAACGGGCAAGGCACCGGGCTGGGCTTGTCCATCACGTATCGCATCGTCACGGATCACGGCGGTTCGATTACCGCGCACAGCGACGGACCGGGAAAAGGTTCTCGCTTCCACGTGACGCTTCCCCTCACTTCGCAAGAGATGGTTCATGAAAAAGTCCGCCAAGTCGCCTAAGCCGCTTCGCATCCTGTTCGCCGACGACGAGCCGACGTTGCAGGAGCTGATGAGCAACGAATTGCCGCGCATGGGCCACGAGGTCACGGTCTGTCCCGATGGACTGACGGCGATGGCCGCGCTCGAACGCAACGTGTACGACTGCGTGCTGGTCGACCTCGATATGCCCGGCCGCAACGGCATCGCCGTGATCACCTACGCCAAGGAAATCGCGCCGACGACGGAGGCCGTGGTGTTGACTGGCAAGTCGACGTTGGAGACTGCGGTCGCCGCCTTGCGACAAGGGGCGTTCGATTACCTGACCAAACCTTGCACGCTGGTTCAGCTCAAATCGTTGCTGGAACGCGTTGCCGACAAGCGCGAGTTGACGAACAAGTATCGCGCGCTCAAACGCCAGCTAGAACGAGTCGAAGGAACGCCGCAACTTATCGGCGGCGGCCCGGCGATGGATCGCGTGCGGAAACTGATCGCCAAAGTCGCGCCGACCAATTCGACCGTGCTGATCCTGGGCGAAACCGGTTGCGGCAAGGAACTGGTCGCGCGGGCCGTTCACGATCAAAGCCTCCGCGCCGAGATGCCGTTCGTGGCGATCAACTGCGGCGCGCTGCCGGAAAACCTGATCGAGAGCGAACTGTTCGGGCATCGCAAAGGCGCCTTCACCGGGGCCGACGACCATCGCGTCGGGCTGTTCTGAAGTGGCTCACGGCGGAACCCTGTTCCTGGACGAAATCGGCGAGCTGCCCAAAGCAATGCAAGCCAAGCTGCTGCGCGTCCTCGAGTCCGGCGAAATTCGCCGCGTCGGAGATAACGAATCGTTCAAGGTGGATGTGCGCGTGGTTTGTGCCACGCACCGGCAACTGGAAGAAATGGTGCAGGCCGACGAGTTCCGCGAGGACTTGATGTTCCGCATCAACACGTTCGAAATCATGTTGCCGACGCTTCGAGAACGCTTGGACGACATTCCGGAACTCGCGTGTCACATGTTCCGGCGATTTCGCAAATCGAATTTGCCCGACGAGCGGTTGTTCAGTCCCGAAGCGATCGCCGCCTTGCAAGCCCACGTCTGGCCGGGCAATGTCCGTGAACTGGCCAACGTGATCGAGCATGCTTGCATTCTGTGCGATGAACCGCCGATCGCGCCCGAGCATCTGCCGAGCCGCTTTGCTTCCAGGCAACTTCGCCCGCAGCTCGCCGCGCTCGGTCCGATGTCGCTCCGCGAACTCGAACTCAAGGCGATCCACGAATCGCTAGAACGGCATCATGGCAATAAAGCCAAAGCCGCCGACGAACTGGGCGTCAGCCTCAAGACGCTTTACAACAAGCTGAACCAGACCGGGGCATTGGAAAAGTCAGCCTAGCGCGAGCCGGCTGTGGATCGGCGAGAAGTCAGCACAATCCCTGCATCCGATAAAACCGCTCTGTTTTGTTCATGCGGCACGTCGGGTCGGACCGAATGGAAACCATGCGACCGGACCGCGCGCTGGCGCGACTCGGTTGGTTCGTTGACACGGACCGGCATCCACACAACGGCCGAGCTTACGCCTTCACCACGTTTTTCTCGTCTACCACGGAGAATCGCCTTCATGTTCGGGAAGCTTCGAAACCTAGCGGCCGCCGCCGCGACCGCCGCTCCCTTGCTCGCTGGCACTTCCGCATTCGCCGCCAAGCCGACGGTCGATCAAGCGCTTAAACTGTCGCCCGTTCAAGACGCCATCGACTTCGATACTCCGGCCGCTGCCGACCTAGAGAAATGCACGATCGTCGGCGAAAACGCCGGCAAGGCCACCGGCTGGATCGTGCGCGATCCCGATGGCCAACTACTGCGTCGCTTCATGGATTCCAACGGCGACAACAAAGTTGATTTGTGGTGTTACTTCAAGAACGGCATCGAAATCTATCGCGACGTGGACGCCGACTACAACGGCAAAGCCGACCAGTACCGCTGGCTCGGCACGGCTGGCACGCGCTGGGGTTTGGATAAAGACGAAGACGGCAACATCGATTCCTGGAAACGAATTTCCGCCGAGGAAACCACGGCCGAAGTCGTTGCCGCCGTACGCGACAAAGACGCTGACCGCTTCCAACGCCTGCTTCCCACCACCGCCGAGATCGAATCGCTCGGCTTGGATTCGGCTCGCGAGAAGCAACTCGCGGCACGCGTCAAACAAGCGGCCGAAGGCTTCGCTTCGATCGCTCAGAAACAAAAGGCCCTGGACAAGTCGGCCAAATGGGTTCATTTCGGCGGCAGCCAACCCGGCATCATTCCGGCCGGAGCGGACGACGTGACCAAAGACATTCTCGTCTACGACAATGTCTCCGCCGTGGTCGAGCTGTCCGGCCAACACAAACAAATTGGCATCGGCACGTTGATTTCCGTCGGCGAAACCTGGCGGGTCGTCGATCTGCCGACGAATCTGCTGGAGAACGAAATTGCTTCGGCAGGTGGTTTCTTCTTTAACAATCCGTTGACCCAGGCTCCGGAAGTCGCCGGCGTGCCTGGCGACATGGACGAGAAGCTGCAAAAGCTAATCGCACGCCTGGAAGAAGTTGACAAGCAGTTGTTGCAAACTAGCGGCGAACAGCAAGCCAAGTTGAATGACGATCGCGCGGATGTGATCGAGGCGCTGATCGAAGCGGCCGGAGAATCGGAAGAGCGGGCCGTATGGATTCGCCAATACGCCGACACAGTGAGTGCCGCGACACAAACCGGCGGCTTTCCCGATGGCGTCAAACGTCTGCGGGCGCTGGCCGCCAAACTGGACAAAAACTCCAGCGATCGCGAACAAGTCCCCTATGTCGAATTTCGCGCCATGACGGCCGACTACGCCCTGCAAATGCAGCAGCCCTCGGCAAACTTTGTACAAGTCCAACAACAATGGCTCGAGAACCTAGCCGACTTCGTAAAGAAGTATCCGGGCGAAGATGACGCCGCCGAGGCACATTTGCAGCTTGGCATCGCCTACGAATTCGCCGGCCAAGAGAAAGACGCCATCGCCAGCTACGGCACGATTGTGTCCAAGTTTCCCGATGCGGTCGTCGCGAAGAAGGCGGCGGGAGCTAAGCGCCGACTCGAATCGGTCGGGCAACCTCTGGCGTTCGAAGGCAAAACGATCGACGGCAAGTCGCTTAGCCTCGGAAGCCTCCGTGGCAATGTGGTCGTATTGCATTACTGGGCTACCTGGTGCGAACCCTGCAAGGAAGACCTCAAGACACTCAAGGAAATCCAGGCGAAATACGCAGGTAAGAAATTCACGCCGGTCGGAGTGAGCCTTGACAACGCACCCGGAACGCTGACCGAATATCTCCGAGCCAATCGCATCTCCTGGCCCCAGTTGTACGAAGACGGTGGACTCGACAGCCGCCTGTCCAACGAACTCGGCATCCTGTCACTTCCAACCATGTTGTTGATCGATCAGTCGGGCCGCGTGGTGCATCGCAACTTGCATATCAGCGAGCTGGAAAACGAGTTGAAGAAGCTGCTGCGGTAACGCGCGGTCCATTGCCGCCGCCAAGCAATTTGAAACAATGAACACGGGGCGTCCATCGACGCTCCGTGTTTTTTGTTTTCTCGTCAGGCAACACACCGTGTTCTCACAATCCCACATTTTGATGTGCCCGCCCGATTTTTTCGGCATTGAATATGAGATCAATCCGTGGATGAACCGCCAGCGTCAAGCCGATCATGGCTTGGCGATCGAACAATGGTGCCGCCTTCACGAAACGCTGACAAGTCTCGGAGCGACCGTATCATTGTTGGAACCCGTCCCCGGACTTCCCGATCTCGTATTCACCGCGAACGCGGCACTGATTTACCAAGACCAAGCGATTCTGTCTCGTTTTCGCCACCCTCAACGGCAGGGCGAAGAGGCACATAATGAAAGCTGGTTCGCCGCTCATCGTTTCCACATCCAGCGACTGACGGACACGATGTACTTCGAGGGCGCTGGCGACGCTCTCTTCTGCGGTGATAACCTATTTGCCGGTTACCGAATTCGCAGCGACGCGAGGAGCTTGCAACATGTGGGCAAGCTGCTCGACGTCGAGTATTTCCTTTGGAGTTGGTCGATACGTATTACTATCATCTCGACACCTGCTTCTGCCCGCTTTCGCCCACGCTAGCGATTTACTATCCCGGCGCATTCGACGATTATGGACAACGAGTGCTGAAACAGTATGTGAAGCACCTAATCCCCGTGGAGCAGCAGGAGGCCGAGTCGTTCGCCTGCAATGCCGTGGTGGTCGGACGGCATGTGGTAACTAACACCGGCTGCCCGAGGCTTCACCATCAACTAAGTCAAGCCGGCTATAACCCAATTGAAACGCCGCTCAGCGAATTCGTGAAATCCGGCGGCAGCGCCAAATGTCTGACGCTGCGTCTGGACGGAGAAGAAGCCGCTGGCTGGCGCCAATTGGCTGATGCCGACCAGCAGCAATAGCCGGAAATGTCAATTAAAGCCGAGTCACTTCGTTTCAGCCATTCGGAAGTGTCTCAGTTCCGGCGGCTCGGCATCGGCATCTAACAGCCAAGCGTGTCTATTTACATAGTAGTCGAGAAGTTTCTGGTTCTGTTCCGAGGTCAGTTCCCGCGCCCACACAATCGGCGATCCATCTATGTCGGCACGATTATAGACCCATTCATCGTAGATCGAATGCGTGGACCGATATCGCACCACCACTAAGTCCTCGCCCGGCTTATCCAGCAAATGCCGCACGATGGCATCTCGCCGCTGAGCGAATCCTGGCGTCTCGTTCCACACACGCCATTGCCACGTATCGGCGACCACGGTCGCGAACGCAACCACGGGTAAGAGCGTTACAATGTTACGCCCCCACATTCCACCGTACAAAGAATTGGGGCGATTCACTACGCGCAGATGTCGCAGACCTTGGACGATCAGCAAGATCGCCAGCGGCGCAACTGACGCCGCATAATGTGGATACCCGCCACTGTCTTGAATAATCACCGCGACAAACAAGGCGGACACACCGAGAACCGGTATGAGGTTCCGCTTTGCCATAAGCCAAGGCAATAAGACGCTCAATGGCACCCAAACATAAGGCCGAAAGAAGAAGATCATCAGGCGAAATAGCTTGCGGTGCAACGGCTCGTGCGCTCGTTGCCGCTGATAACTTTCTTCGGGCACCGGAACGCGGCGTTCGGCGACCGACTCCCCGCCGGCCAATAAGAGCGTTCCGGCTATTTTTCCATGATCGCTATAGATCGCCTGCCAGACTTGGTACGGCATCTTCCAACGGTCGTGAGTTACTTGTTTGTTGTAGTGCAACATCCAAGCCCCAGCGGCGACGACCACAACCACGGCGGGCGCGGCAATCGATGCCCACACGGTGACGTTACCAGCCATTGACCGACTGTCAGCCACGGAGCGGGGACTCGTGACGACAAACCAAACGAACACCAAGCCCGCGAACAAAGTCGTCAGTAATCCTTCGTAGGGTCGGCTGTTGGCCAACAAGGCGATCCCCACTCCGAAGGCCGCGCTGTTACCGATGGTGTTGCTTAATGTAATGGAAGATGACCTTCCGGCACGACCCAGGAATGGTCGCAGCAACCGCGGTACGGCGCCCCATACCAAAGCGCCTCCCAACATCGCTACCGCTCCGCCCATGTAGCCTTCACCCCAGTAGCGCAAAATCCCTGCGTGCATTACCGTCAGCCAACCACCCAGCAATGCCCAGCGTGGCGGCGTCCAGGCGCGCAGCATCCACGTCGTCGCGCCACACGCCAACGCCAAGCTAATCCACACGCCCCAAATCGGCTCGCCTAGTCGCTGTCCCAAGCCCAAGAACGCCGCTTGCGCGGGCGGGTATTTCATTTGATAGGTTGGCTGATGGATTACATGAAACGTTTCAAAACTCTCCCACAATGGATGTGTTGGATTTGTCAGTCGTCCCGATGAGAAAGTGTCCGCTCCCAGCAAGTAAGCAAACTCGTCATGAACGGACGGCAACGGCAGCCCCGCGATCATTGCGAAAGCGATGCACAATACGAGTGAACTCACACTTCCGAACGAAACGGCCAGAAAAGCCCGCCGCGCAGCAAAGCGAATCACCCGCCGCGAGACTAGGATCCCAGCGCAGTAGTGAACCGGAGCGACGAACGCCGCGACTAAGCCAATTACGGTTGCGAACACGTCGAACATCGGCTAACCCACAGACGGCTGTTGCTGCTCGATTGAGGCGTGTGACGTTTCTCTAGCGTTTATAGTCGTCTGTGTTTCGATTCGCCTTGTCGCAAGAAACAGAAATAGCAGGACCAACCCATAAAACTGATAAGCGAGCCATGTCACCGACTGTAGAGGTGTGGCAACG
Organism: Pirellulaceae bacterium; assembly: GCA_041399085.1. Classification (GTDB taxonomy): domain Bacteria; phylum Planctomycetota; class Planctomycetia; order Pirellulales; family Pirellulaceae; genus JAWKTM01. The sequence continues at coordinate 21,346 of JAWKTM010000062.1, read as the reverse complement.
GTCGCCGTTTGGCCCGGTAAGAACACGAGTTCTCCATCTCCTGGCAACGTTGCATCCCAAACATGCTTGGGGTAAATCGTGGCAACCCATACTAACAACAGGAGCAGGGTGAAGCCATTAAAGAACGTCGGCGTCATCCAACGCCAATAGATCATCGCCGCGGGGACAAGCAGCAGAAAATAGTGGTCCCATGTAATGGGAGACACTAACAGCATGGCGACCAAGGTCAATGCGAACGCGGCGTCGCGTTGCTCCAGCGTCTGAGCCTTCCAGGAACGCCAACCGGTGTAGACGGTCACAGCTCCGCTCGTCAAAAGCGTCATCAACTTGGCAAACGCCGGACTGTGAAAGATAGGAATGGAATGCCCACTACTGGCCTCGAACGCCTTGCTCCAAAAACCGGCGATCGAAGCGTTGGACCAAAAGTCGCGAAACTCGCTTACTCGCGGCACAACCACGACGGCATAGTCATGGAGAGCTTGCCAGCCCAAGACGGCGCCGGTGACTGCATTCATCGCCACAAAGCCGATCACGACTCCCAACACGCCGCGCCAACGACGTTGCATGAGAAAATACAACCCGAGAAAAGCGGGAAACACTTTCACGGCTGCCGCGATACCGATGAGGGCTCCGGCCCAGCCGTCGAATGCGTCGCGCTGAAGAGCCCATGCCCAGGTTAGTAGGAATAGCAACAATAAATTCAGTTGGCCTTGGTTGACCTGTTGAGCGAGCGAGTTGCTTGTGAGAACCAACGTCAATATTGGCAGCAGACTCCAAGCTGAGAATGACAGCCCTCGAGACCGCATCAGCAACCACAGCGTGGGCGCGATCAGCGCCAGCGACAACCAATTCCACAACCAGTTCGCCGTGAAGAATTCCAACCGACCGAAAGGCAGCACCAACAGGACGGAAGCCGGCGGATGTGCGTTTACATTCAACAGCACTTTCCACGTGGGGTTGAAGTAGTGAGCGATCGATTGGTCCATGTCCCAATAGATGGGGTGTCCAGTCCACCAATTTCGTGCGGATGTCCATTCTTGCACGAAGTCGTTCAACCGGTTTTGCGGTTGGTTGACTCGCAACCACAAGACAAGAGTCCATAGTGCGCAAATTGGGCCTCCGACCAGCAACCAGGCCCATTTCTGAGCGGCCGACCAATCACGTGGACGATAATCCGTTTCGGTCTCTTGTCCGTTTACCGGGCTCATCTTCACTCTCAGCGCACTTGCCTATAGCCCGCTTGAGACGGGCAAACGTTTCATCGTAATTGCCGATTACGGCCTGGGCAAAGCGGCCACTGTCGGCACTCGCTGCAAATGCGTGCATCAACGGTGGCCGACTTGTCCGAGCTCGAACGACCCGAATCGTTGACCGCCGCTTTGGGTGAGCCCACTGTTTGCGACTACAATTCGATTTCGGCAGATCTGCGTGAATCAACCACGAGAGCCGTCGGGCAGGCGGCTTGGTTTCCTTTTCCGAAGAGATTCAGCCATTTGGGAGTCACTTGAGCGCGAGCGCGTTCGGCCTCAGGAAGTGTGGGCCAGATTCGAGCCACGCTCAACGCGATAGTCGGCGAGAAACTTCCGTAGCCGCTCGATATGCCCAGCGGCCAACTCAGGAGCTTGCCGCAAGTCCTCCTGCTTCGACTTGTACGGAGCATCGTGCGGAATGTAAAACGGAACTCGCGCCGTTCGTGCAAAGACGAGCGCGTGGTAGCGCCCAGCCACGACGTAGCCCGAACCAGCGATTGTGGCGAGCGCTTCGGCGGGCGTGGGGCGAGTAATCACCCGCGCCTGCGGGTATAGCTCGCTCAAAAGCCGTATCCGATAGTCGTCATCACACAAGGCGCCCATACTGAGAATGGTGATGTCGTAACCAACGGACACGAATGGCGGCAGCATGCGATCCAGTTCTTCCGGCGTCACGCAGCCCGAGGGAACGATCGTTACCGTCCGCCGCTTCAAAGTGTCACCGGCGCCAATGGGATCAAAAAGATAACCTAGATCTGGATAATACGCGGCGAGAGGATTCGCCGACAATCGACGCACTTGTTGTAGGCATGACTCCGACCTCACGGTCAGGATCGGGGCTGACGCCAAGTAGGGCGCCCAGGGACCCAACGCTTCGAAATGATATGAGTCACCGCGCGGTTTGACTTGTAGTCCACACCCCACAAATCCCCAAGCGATGCCACGGTCGATTGCCACATCAAGATAATGACGCATGTACTCGAAATGAGCTTCCAAACCCGGCAGATCGGAGCAGTAGATCAAACCGCCTCCACCCAAGAAGATGCCTTCCAGATCATCCGGCAACGCGTCTGGCAAGTCCGAGTTGTAGAAAATCAGTTCGTGTTCCGGCAATCGCTCGCGAAACACCAGCGGATAAGTATCGTCACCTACGTTGCCGTAACCAGACGACCCGACGAAAGCCAGCTTCATACTTCCATCCGTGTGGCGTTAGATTTCAGTTGACCACATAATACGCGGTCGAATTTGCGAGCGATGTTTTGCCACCGGTATCTCGACTGCGTTACACAGGCCCGGCCTTGTTGTGCGAGCTTGCGGCGGGCGTCGCGATGCAAGTACAAGTGTTGCAGCGCGTCGACGAAAGGCCGTTTATCCGGCACGCCGCCGATGGTGTTGATTCCTGGGTGCGATTGCCAATTGCCGCAAGGAACGCGAATCACGCCGCGCGGCCACTCGCCAAGAGCCGCCCAGTCCGGCACGATTTGAGGCACGCCACAAGCCATGCCTTCCATATGTGTCAATCCCCAGCCTTCACCCAGCGTCGTGGACACTTGCACGTCGAACGCGCTATACACATACTGCATCGCATCGGGAGCGAAGACTTCAAAGCCGCTAGCAGGCCGAGAAAACAACAGCCGATCGGCCATTCCGTAAAACTCGGCCAACTGCCGCAGATCCCATCCCACGTCATCTTGAGCACAATGGAAACAGAGATACGCGTCTCTCACATTGTTTTCGTGAATCCATTCCGCAAAGTATTGCACCGTGAGATCGAGTCGCTTGCGAGGCTGATTACGATTCACGTTGCCGACCACGAAAGCGTTTTCCGGCAGTAGAACGTCTGTCCATCCGAGGTAGCGGCGAGCCACGTCGCGCGGCACAGGTTGAAATCGCTCCAGATCTACTCCGTGCGGCGCCACATATGATCGCCCACTGTAACCAGCCTCACGCGCTTCCGATTCGCCAAATTTCGTGTACCACACGACGGCCGCGAGTCGGTTTAATCGATGCATGTAACGTCGATTTAGGTTGCGGCCATCGACCGGGATGTAGGCCACAATCGGCACGGCGCCGGCCAAATCCGCGAATTCAGCCACGTTCCAGGCGTCATTGTTGATCAGCACGATGTCCGGTCGAAATTCCTGGCATAGCTCCCCGAAGCTATCGATTCCCCACATATCGCGGCGACGGCGAGCGGGCACAATACGGTAGGGATAAGCGTGAGTCTCCCCCTCATAATTAATACCGGAAACAACCACATCCCAGCTTCGATGAAGGTGCTCCAGAATTGCATGGGTCACCGTCGCGAAACCGGTGTGGACCACCGCGTCGCCGATCCACAACAAACGTTTTTTCGCGCTACCGCCGCGAGTGCGGGGGACGGGAACGATTCGTTCGAAAGCGTTGTTTGACGTTTGGGGGTACGGCACGTCGTTCAGCGTGGCCTTGAGACCGCTGACGAGTGGTTTGCGTGAGATCAAGGAATCACCTCGCAGTCGGGTAGGGCGGAGCGAAGGGAGGCCAATCCTTCAGCCGAAATTTGCGAGTCGGTCACTCGTATCTGCTTGATCGATTTGAGCATGCCAAGTTGCTTGATGGCTTCATCCGTAACGGGCGTGCGAGACAAATCCAAAATTTCCAAGGCTGGCAGTTGCGAAAGCCAGCGAAGTGATTCCGTTGTGAAAGCGGTTCCCGCGATGTCTAATCGCTTGAGTTGCGACATGCCTCGCAAATGTTCTAGTCCAGCGTCCAATTCGGGGAGATCGGTCAAGTGAACCGCGAGAATAACGGGGTCTTGCGGCGGCAGTTCCGCAACGCGAGCAATCGTTCGTGGCTTTCCGTCTTCGTCAATTTCCAAACGGCCGCCTTGCTGCAATACCCACAATGCGCCGCGCCGCATCGGATTGGCTTGCCACACGATATTGCATTCCGGCAGGGCACGTTGCAACACTAACAACGACTCGGGCGACAAGTTCGAGTAATTTGTCTCAGCATCCGTTCCCAACGGTCTCGCTAGAAACAGCGTGCGGAGTTTCTTCAAGCCAGCGAGCGCTTCAATACTCTCATTGCTCGCGGCTGGCGTATTGTGGATTGCTAGTTCGACCAATTGAGAAGCGAATGCCCCCAATCCTTGAATGCCAGAGGAAGTAATCGCGGTTCCACCAAAGTTTAAGTTGGTAATGGAGTTGACCGATTTTGCGAGAGCCAAGAACTCGGACAAGTCAGCATCATTGAATTCACTGTTCTGAGCAAACGATACTCGCCAAATGCGAAACGCTTCTTGCGGAAGCGACTCAACGTTTTGAAACCGTCGCTTCTCATAATCGTGGGCCAGGCGGGCTTCATCGATCGAACCAGCCGGCGGCACCAAATCCACCAGCCCCCCATGCTCAAATACCCATCGGGCAATCTCCCGCTGCTTCTTCATGTCATCGGCTATTACGGTCGCACTGGCAGTCGCGGACGTGGTGGCGGGTGTTGGTGGAGAGTTCGTACCGCGGGATGAACCCACGGTGGTCGAGTTAGCATCGTCGGCGTCGGCGCGCTTTTCCGTACCGATTTTCGTTTCCGTTGTCGATTTGGAATCGTGTGACAACAACTGAACTCGGATCCCTTGATTGCGACCCGAATTCAGTACGAGATTACGTCCCTCGGCCTCGAAACCGGGTTTCTCAATTCGCAGTGTCTTCTTGCCCGGCGGCACGGAGATCTTCACGATTTCGCCCGTCGCCTGCCGCTCGATTTCAACATTGCCTTGGTCGTCCAGAACCGTCACGGTCGCATCCGGTTCGTTCAGGGTGATTTCAAGAATCCCATCACCCGTTCGCAATCGAAATATGGTTCCGGCCACGACCACCCCTGCCGTCAGCAAGAGCAGGCCGAGTGCCACGGTCATGCGATTTGATGCGAATCGACGGACGGGCAGCGTAGCATGAGAAGCCGTGTGCAATGTCACTGTTGAATTTGCTCTGTCCTCCATCGGAGGCGAACCTACCGTCGTTGGCTTGCTTTGGTCGGGCATCGCGACAGCCGAGGAACGTCCCGAGTCCGGTTTCCCAAGAGGCTGATTGTGGCTCGATATCGTTTGATCCGTGTTGCCCAGATTGTGAGACGCCGCCAAGTCAAAGCTTTGCTCATCCTCGCGAGGAATCTCCCAATTCATACTTGTCGGCAATGTGACACAACACGCTTGCAATTGTTTGATTACCTCATCCATCGTCTCATAACGATCCTCGGGACGCTTGGCCACCATCTTCAGGTAGACGGCATCCAGTTCCTCGGATACTTGCCGTGAATCCGCGAGCATGGACGGAGCGGGACTGCACATCACTTCATAAACCGATCGCGAACCATAAAATGGCGGTCGCCCCACAATCAAGAAATACAACGTGCAACCTAATCCGTAGATGTCCGCTCGTTGATCGGCCGAAGCGGCATTGCCGACTTGCTCCGGGGCGATATAGGCCAACGTGCCAAGCATCATTCCGGCGCTAGTCAGTTCATCCACATTTTGTCCGACGGCTGACTCCTCGAAATAGGATCGAGCCAATCCCAGGTCGAGCACGCGCACCCGACCGGTTCGGTCGAGCAGGAGATTCGCCGGTTTCACATCGCGATGCACGATGCCTTTTGCGTGGGCGTAAGCCAGTCCACGAGCCGCCTGAACCACATAGTTCACGGCCCGCCCAGCTTCCAAAGGGCCTTTGCTTCGCACCAATGTCGCCAAATCGCAGCCGTCGACATACTCCATCACCAAAAAATGGATGCCGCGATCTTCACTGGCATCGTAAGCGGTCACGATGTGCGGATGAATCAGTTTGCCGGCGACACGCGCCTCGCGCTCGAAACGCTTCACCGCGCGCTCGTCTTTCAAAATCGACGGGGCGATAATCTTCAACGCGACCACGCGTTCCAGCCGCCGGTGAACGGCCTTGAAGACTTGGCCCATCCCGCCGCCGCCCAACCGATCGACGACCGTATACTCGCCCAACCGCAACGGATCGCGGCTGCCGGAAAGCAACGTATCGGCTTGAAACCGCGTCAGCCGATTTTGTTGGACAAGCTGGTCGAAAACGTCGTCAGCTTCGCCGCTGGACCCCAGCTTTTCTTCGACTGAGCGAAGTTCCGCGTCGTCCAACAACTGAGCATCCGATAGCGCCTGCACGAGCGTTTGGGGAGCCATGGTTCGTTCCTATGCGAACAGAGCCGTCATGCTGGAAATAGGCCGCCGACTAAATCAATCCGCCCCGCGAGTATCGGACATTGTAGCCGCTTGCGCCTGTGGGCTCTACGGACTTTTTGCGGTTTTCCGAATGAATTCAAATCGCATCCGCATCGCGACCCGCACGCCAGTCCGAAGTGCTGGGAAACCCGCAGCACCGCTAAGTTTCGGCGTCAATAAGCCCCTCGAATCCCGTCAATCGCTCTGGTTGGAACCAGGCCGCTTGACGATGAAACACAACCTTCGTTCCCAAAGCCGTGCAGGGTAACAGGACATGCAGACGCGAAGTGTGCACAACCTCGAAGCGTGCGAAACGCTGTACCTGAACACGAGCCTCCAACACGCGTTCCGCAGGAGATAGCAAAGGCAGGTAAGGGCGATAATGAGTATCGCGAAACCCGACGATACTCTCGTCGGGCACATCGACCACCAATGTACCTTTCCGTGTTCCGTCATACCTTCCCAGGGTCTGCGTGACGCATCCCCCAAATTCAGCCTCAACACCCACCGAACGAAGAAAGTCTCGGGTATCCAGATCGCGAGCCATTGCCGGGAACCCTTGATCACGCACGGAACGAACGATCCATTCGGCAACCCGTTGTTCGTAGAAGTATTTTCGGCTTTCGCGCTGAATGTGCGTTCCCACGAAAATACAAGTGGCCTTGGTGTATGGCTTGCCATATCCGAACCAGCCGATCATTGGGACGATCGCATCCGTCGGCCACTTTTCCATACAATCCCGGTTCACGAACTGATGGCAATCCACGAGCGAGGACGCGGCATAACTCTGAATGTCGTCGCCCAAATTGGTCGTCCCAAAGGCCAGCGGGATGTGCGTCACCGTGGGAATGTGAGCCCAGAATGACGTTGCGAAACTATTCGTCATGAATGACGGTTCCCAACCCTTCCTGAATTCCTACGATCGGCTTGCGAGTCCGAAAGAACATATGTGTTTCCGACGCACGCGACAGCAACTGGTCGATCGCCATTTCGCATCGAGAGAAGTTTCGAAGCATCACGCGACAAAACCGGTTGGCGACGATGTATCCCGTCGTCCCAAGCGGCGTGCCATGAATCCGCTCAAACCATTGACAATGGGGACTCACACGCAGTCGTCGATTCCATCCCCAATCGCGCTGAAGGTGAATATAGTCGAACTCTTTCGGCAAGAAGTTGCCAATCTCCGCCAGCCCAAAATCTGGCTCCGCTTCGTAACAGAAATCATCTTCAATGACGACTGCCCATGGTAAGTCGTATTCGACGATTCGTTGCATGGTCCGCAAGTGGGCCAAATAGCAACCAACTTCTCCCGGCTTGAGACGACTTCCCGGCACACAAGCCTGACGCAATGCATCGGCTGTCCACTTCTTGGCCTCGACGCCGTCTGAAATCTCATAAGCGATCCCAGCCGCTCGGATCTTGCTAAGCCCCGACTGCCTTCGAGTGGAATCCTCGGGGAGCGAAATTAGAAAGGCACGCATCAACATCACTCCGCATGCTAAGAAGTAGCGTTTCGCGAAGTGTCATCATGCGCAAGTCCGGCATGTCCGGTCAAGCGCTGATTCGCGGATGCGGCAGTGGGCGTTCGTTTCGTGCCAAGCGAATGATTAGAAAAGCTGCCTAACCGAACACTTCTCGCACCACTTCACCGCCGTCCACCACTTTGATGGGGCGGCCGATGTTGCTCATGTGTTCGATGTCGGCGTCCAAACCCAAGGCTTGGCACAGCGTGCGTAAGAAATCGCTGACTCCGACAGGGCGGTCCTTGATCGACTCGCCGCCGGCGTCCGTTTCACCGATCACTTGGCCGCCTTTAACGCCCGCGCCGGCCAACGCGGCACTGTAAGCCCGTGGGTAGTGGTCGCGGCCCGAGCGGGGATTGATCTTGGGCGTGCGACCGAACTCGCCGGCCCAAACGACGAGCGTGCGATCCAGCATTCCACGTTGTTTCAAATCGGCCAGCAACGCGGCATGCGGCTGGTCGACTTGCGTGCAAAGATCGCGCACACGATCGAAATTGTCGTCGTGTGTGTCCCAATTGCCGGCGTGAACTTCGACGAACGTCGCACCGGTTTCTACCAACCGTCGAGCCAGCAAGCATCCCGCGCCGAACTCCGAATCCCCGTAAGCCTGCCTTACGCTTTCCGGCTCTTGCTCGATATCGAACACATCCATGCGGGGGCTTAATACCATTCGCGAAGCCGCGTTCACCAACTTGCGATGATCGCCCACTTCCTGACGGCCGCCATGTTGCTCGTAGTGTGATTCCAGTTTGCCGAGCAGCCCCAGTCGCCGACGATACCGATTGTCGCCATGAGACACCGTGGTGTTATCTGGCACTCGCGTGGCGGAAGCCATCAAAAACGGATCGAACTCGACACCTAACAAACCACCGCCATAAGATCCGCGGCCGCGGCCGATACGCACATAGCTAGGCAGGTCGAACGATCGGTCGGCTAGTTGGTTCGCCGCATGCGCGCCGATCGATGGATATTTTACGCTTGCAGTCGGCAAGTAACCTGTCTGCATCAAATGCGTTGCCCGTGGATGACTTCCCTCGCGACCATTCATGGATCGAATCAAACAGATGTCGTCCATTGCCCGAGCCACATTCGGCAGATTCTCCGAGATTCGAATGCCGGGCACACTTGTCTCGATCGCCTTCGTCTCGCCGCCGTTCGCATGACCGGGCTTGGGATCAAACGTTTCCAATTGGCTCGGGCCGCCCTGCATCCACAGCAGGATGCAAGCCATTCCGCGTTGCCGCAGATCATCCGCGCGGGCTGTCATCAAAGCCGGCCAATTCAGCGTTCCCGCGACCGCGGCCGAAGCCGAAACCGTTCCCAAAAAATCTCGCCGACCGATCACTCCGCGGCGATTAACACGAACATCCGTCAAACGGTGAAAGTTGTCGAACATCGAACAAGCTCCTTGTGGAAGCAGTTGGCTGCGGTATTAGAGTCGGTGTAATAGTGAGATGAATATATGGAGGGACAATTAGCGGCGATGTAGGAACTCGGTGCTGTTAATTAGCGACCACAACACATCCTCGAAAGCTTCACGACGATCGTCGCCTTGGCGAACGTACTCCACGCAAGTTGCCAGCTCGTCGTCCGACGGCTGACGCGACAACGTCCGAAGATATAGCTCGATCACTATTGTGCGATCGTCGTCCTGTTGTGAGATGAGACGCCCCAAACTGGTCGTCACACCGGCGTTGATCGCGCCGTTGATAAAGGGCGAGTTCATTACGGCCAGTGTCTGTTGCACAGTGCCGCTAATCTCTTCGCGACGTTCGCTCGGATCGTAGCCAAACGCTTGGCTGAACACCTGACGAGCCCCGGCTCGCACGCCATAGGCTCCGCCCGGCCCACCGACTCGGGCTCCGGCGCCGTCGATCAATCCGCGAGGCAACTCCAGCGCGTTCACCAGTGCGTCGAACAACTGATCGGCTCGTAACCGCTGAGCCACATTGGCTTGAAACGGCGTTTCCGTCGGCGACCGGCGGCTGCGGCTCTCGCGCTGATAAGCCTCGGTCGCCATAATGGTTTGGAATAGCCATTGACAGTCATACCCGCTATCCGTGAAGGCGGCCGCCAAAGCATCCATTGTGTCTGGCGCCGTGCATTCTCGTTCTGGGCCGATATCATCTACCGGTTCATAGAATCCTTCGCCTACCAATTCGGCCCAGATGCGATTCACATAAGCCTTGGCGAACCATGGATTGTCGGCGGATGTGAGCCACTTGGCCAGAGTTCCACGACGATCGGCGTCCGGCGTTCCAAACTCCAGTCGCTCGCCCGATACAAAGAACACTGGCCGGATCACTTCGCCCGCCGAAGTGGGATCGTTCAAGTCCGGCATGCGATGTTCCAGCGTGCCGCGGAAACGGTTATTTCCGGCGGGGCGACGAAAACGGGGTGCGAAATCGGTCGCGTACACCTCGAACGAACGCTGCTCGCCCTCGTTCTTCGGACGCACGGCCACGCGAGGAAAGAACGCGGCCAGTTCATGAAACTGCTGCCGCTTCCATTGATCCGTGGGATGATCGTGGCACTGGGCACATTGAATTTGAATCCCCAAAAAGATACGTGAGATTTCGGAGACGGTGTCTTCGGGCATACCGGCCTGCGCCATAATGAGCCCCGTGCTGCCGACTTCCCGCACATCGCCCTCGGCCGTAATCAATTCGGTCGCAATTTGGTCCCACGAAACATGGCTGTTGAACTGTTCGGTCAACCACTCGGTTGTCGCGGGGGCGGCCAGGAAAGCCCGGTCCTCGGTGCGGCGCGAAAACACCACGTCGCGCCAATATCGAGCCCAGTTGCGGCCATAATCACCGTCTTCCAGCAATCGCTCGACGACCGCTTGTCGCTTGTTTGGATCGGGGTCCAGCGTAAAGATCAGGATGTCTTCCACGCTGGGCGTTTGGCCGACCAGATCCAGGTAGACTCGCCGCAAATAAATCTCGTCCGCACAACGACCCGCCGCGGATTCGCCGACACCAACTTCTTTTGCCAACAGTTGGTCGATCCGCCGAGCCGTCTCGATCGGATTCGGCGCATCGGCGGCTTGAGCCAACCACGGCGCGGCGAACATCCACACGGCGACACAAGCCGCAAGCCACTGATATCGGAACGTTGTGTTCATTTCCAACTCCTCGATTCCGCACCATAAACCAAAGCACACTGTTCTAAACCTACTCTCACCGTCGAAGTTTCGCAGTCGCCTGGAATCTTAATCCGTCCGCTCGACGGCGACTCGATCCCCATTGCGGCTCGCGGTCCAACTTCGCCGCGCGTTGCGTTGCCGAAACACCACGCCGCGCCGCCCAAGTGGCCACGAGACCACGCACGTTGCCGATTCACCACATCGGCCAAGTCACTCGTCGTTGTCGAAATCACCGGCGTTGGGCTGGTTGGCAATGCTTAACTCGCGACGCTCCAACCACTTGCCGCCAGCATGCACAGTCGCCGTCCCACGCTCGGTCCGCCCGCGGCATTCGACTTGCCTTTCATCCAAGCATCCGCAACCGCCAATTCGCCCCGATCCATTGCGAAGGTCGCCCCGATGTTCCACACCGTCGAAATCAATCGCATCGAAGAACTCGAATCGTATCGACTCACCTGGCATCATCTGCTGGCGCAAACGCGATACGCCTCTTTCTTTCAAACGTTCGAGTGGCTGCGAATCTACTGGCGTCATTTCGGCGAAGGCCAACGGCTGCGAACGCTGATTGTGTATCGCGGCGGCGAGCCGATCGGGATCGTGCCGCTGGTGGTCCGCACCGAATCGACGCGAGCCGGCAATGTCCGCACGCTCACCTATCCGCTGCACGGTTGGGGCTCGTTCTACGGTTCGATCGGTCGCGAGCCGGGTTCGACGATGCACTCGGTCGTTCGCCATTTGCAAACGTCGCGTCGCGATTGGGACTTGCTCGACCTTCGCTGGCAACGCCTCGACGCCGATCTGAATCACACGCCACGGGCTTTGCGAGCCGCCGATTGGTCGCCGTTGTGCGGCGAGTGGAGTCGGGTGGCGATGGTCGATCTGCCCGGCGATTGGGACGAATACTTGGCAACTCGCGGCACGAAAATCCGCGGCGAGATTCGACGCAATCTGCGCCGCGTCGAGGAGCAGCCGGGCGTGACGTTCGAGCGGATTCGCCCGGCATCGGCGGCCGAAGGCGATGGCGATCCGCACTTGGCCGAGTACGACGAATGCGTGGAGCTGGCCCGGCGCACTTGGCAAGCCGCTTCGGTTGACGGCACGACGCTGTCTCATCCTTCGGTGGCCGGTTTCCTTCGCGAAACGCACGTGGCGGCCGCCCGAGCCGGCGCGTTGGACATGGCGTTGGTTCGCCATCACGGCCGGTTGGTGGCGTTCGGCTACAACTATCACCACGACGGTCGAGTCGGCGGAATTCGCATGGGATACGATCCGGACTACCGACCGATGGGCATGGGAAACTATCTCTACGCCGCGTCGCTGCGGGATTCGATCGAGCGAGGCGACACGGAATTCGATCTCGGCCCGGGCGGGCTGGAGCATAAGCAAACTTGGCTGACCCGCCTCGTTCCGTCGCTCCGCTTCACGCATTACGCGGCGATCTCACCGCGAGCCCAATTGTTGTGGCTCAAGCACCGGTTGCTCGACGGCCGCCGCCCCACGTTTCCAACGCGGCCATCGCAGTTGGCTGTTTAGCCGTTCCGAGCGTCGGATGAAAATATACGAGCAAGTTGCGCAAGCAAGTGAGTGAGTGGGTGGTCAACTGAGTTACCGACACACTCGCTGGCGCGTCGTGCTCGTATTTGGGCGGACGCCGGGAGGAACAAGAAAACATACGAGCACGCTGCGCAAGCAAGTGAGTGAGTGGGTGAGTGAGTGGTCAACTGAGTTACCGACACACTCGCTGGCGCGTCGTGCTCGTATTTGGGCGGAGGCCGGGAAGAGTGAAACGCAAGGCCGCTTATAACGCAGGAAGTCACCGCTTCCGGTCGGCAAGTCGCCCGTTCCGCTTGGCGGATGGTCCCTTCCGCTCCAGAAACGCTCCCTTCCGCTCCGCGGTAAGCCCGTTCCGCTCGGGAACGGGCCCGTTCCGCTCGGAGACAGGCCCGTTCCGCTCGGCAAATCGGTCCTTCCGCTGACCGAATGGCAGCTTCCGCTCTCGAAACGGGGTCTTCCGCGGCTGAACGGCGTCTTCCGCTGGCTGAATGGCGATCTTCCGCTCGGCAAACCGGCCGTTCCGCTGTCGAAATGCTTGCTTCCGCTTGGGGAAATGGTGCGTTCCGCAGCGGAATGGGCCGTTCGCCAGCGGAACGACATTCTGCACCGGAATGGGGGCATCGGTGCGACGGAATGGTCGAGGAAGTCGGAGAGCGGAAGGCATATTGAAGACCAGAATGGGGGTGTCAGCCCGGAAGCGGAACGGGCAGAGTCGAGGCGCCGGTGGTTCTCGGGCGGAACGGGTCATTCAAAGAGCGGAACGGGCGATTCGGGGTGCGGAAGGGCGATTCGGGGGCGATCGGGGCGGGTGGCACGCCCAGAGTCATGATTGCAGGCGTGGCTTGCGCCGTGAGTGTAACCGGAGTGCTTGCCGCTGCCGCTTTTTTATGTTGCGTGGCTTACGCCGTGGGCGTAACCGGGTGCTTTACCGCTGCCGCTTTTGTGTTGCGTGGCTTACGCGCGTGGGTGGGCGTAACCGGAGTGCTTGCGCACTGCCGCTTTTATGTTGCGTGGCGGGCGCGCTCGGGACTCTGCGCGGCGGTTGGCTTGGTTTACAATTCGGGCTCGTTGACCGGGCGGGCGAGGGGCCGCTGGTCTGGGTTGCCCGATTCCACGCGTGCGAGACAAGACGAGTTGCCATGAGAATGTATAGTCGCATCGGCCGTTGGGCCGCGGTGCTGTTGGTTGTGAGCGCGGCTGGCGAACGTGGCTTGTGCCAAGCCGCCGAGAACATCGATCAACTGACAAAAACCATTCGCGCGGTCGAGCCCAAGGGGGTCGGACATCGCGAGGCCATTGCCGCTTGGAGCGAACTGGCGAAGGCCGATGTCGCCGATCTGCCGCAAGTGTTGGCCGGGATGGACGGCGCCGATGACTTGGCGGCCAATTGGATTCGAGCCGCCGCGGAAACGATTGCCCAGCGAGCGGCCGGGCAGAAGGAATCGTTGCCGCTGGACCAGTTGGAGAAGTTTCTGGCCGATACGAAGCACTCGCCACGCGGTCGACAGGCGGCTTTCGAGATGATTGTGGCCGAGCAGCCGGCGGCTCGCGAGCAGTTGGTTCCGACGTTTCTGAACGATCCGAGCATGGAGCTGCGTCGGCTGGCGGTGGCCGAGGCGCTCGACAAGGCCGCGGCCTTGGTGAAAGACGAAGCTCGTCAGGCGGACGCGGCCGAGGCGTACCGCACGGCGCTCACGGCGGCTCGCGATACGGACCAAATCGATGCGGCGGCCGACGAGCTGAAGAAGCTGAATCAGCCGGTCGACTTGCCGAGCCATTTTGGGTTCGTCATGCGTTGGCATCTGATCGGGCCGTTCGATAATCGCGAGAAGAAGGGATTCGACGTCGCCTATCCGCCCGAGAAGGAGATCGACTTGCAGGCGACTTATCCGGGTTTGAATGGCGATGTGAAGTGGTTCGAGCACACGACCGACGACGCTTACGGCACGGTCGACTTGAACAAGGCGATCGGCAAGCACATGGGTGCGATCGGCTATGCCTATGCCGAGTTCGATTCGCCGACCGCGCGAGACGTCGATATTCGGCTCGGCTGCATCAACGGTAATAAGGTGTGGTTGAACGGCGAGCTGCTGACGGCGAACCACGTGTATCACGCCGGCACCGCGATCGATCAGTACGTGGGCCAAGGGCGGCTGAAGGCGGGCCGCAATCAGATTTTGGTGAAGGTGGCTCAAAACGAGCAAACCGAAGATTGGGCGCAGCGTTGGCAATTTCAGTTGCGTGTGTGCGACCATCTGGGCACGGCGATTCTGAGCGCCGATCGGCCGGGCAAGACGCAAGTCTCGTCGCGCTAGTTGGCTTACCGCGCGGCCGAACGGTCGCACTTCCTCCGCGTTTGCATTGCTTTTTCATTCTTATCAGGTTTGCGAGGCCGCCATGCGATCCATCGCTTTTGTGTTGATCGGACTTGTGTTTCTCAGTACTCAATTGGCCGCCGATTGGCCGCAATTTCGCGGACCGAACAGCGGCAGTGTCGCGGCCAGCGCCAAGCTGCCGACGGACTGGAGCGACGGTAAAAACGTGGCTTGGAAAGTCGACGTGCCGGGCAAGGGCGTGTCGGGCCCGATTGTGGTCGGCGGTCGCGTGTTCGTGACCAGCGACGAAGGGGCTCGGCAACAGATGCTGAACGTCTTCTGTTTCGATGCCGAATCGGGCGAGCAGATTTGGCGGCGAACGTTTTGGGCGACCGGCCGAACCGCCACGCATCCGACGAGCGCTAACGCCGCCCCGACGCCGGCCAGCGACGGCGAGCGAGTGTTTGCGTTCTTCTCGTCCAACGATTTGATCTGCCTGGACCTGGACGGGAATCTGCAATGGTATCGCGGGCTGGCTTTCGACTATCCCAAGGCGGGCAACGATATCGGCATGTCGTCGTCGCCGGTCGTGAGCGGCGAGACGGTGGTCGTGCAGATTGAAAACCAGGGCGATTCGTTCGCGGCGGGAATCGACACCAAGACGGGCGAAACGCGGTGGCGAATGGAGCGGCCGACCGGGGCCAATTGGTCGTCGCCCGTGGTGTTGCCGGCCGGCGGCAAGCGGGGCGAGTCGGTGTTGCTGCAATCGCACGATGGTCTGACGGCGGTCGAGCCGATGACGGGCGAAGTGCTGTGGCGTTACGAAACGCAGTGCTCGGGGATTCCGTCGAGCTTGATGAGCGACGGTTGGTTGCTCGTTCCGTCGAACGGCATCACGGCGTTGAAGTTGTCGGACGAATCGAACTCGCCCGAGTTGGCTTGGGACGAGAATCGGCTGCGTCCCGGTTCGCCAAGCCCGGTGGCTCATGACGGCAAGGTCTACGTGCTGGCCAGCGGCGTGTTGAAGTGCGGCGATCTGGAGTCGGGCGATGTGCTGTGGCAATTGCGTTTGGCCGGGCAACATTGGGCCACGCCGGTCATCGCGGGCGAGCACTTGTACGCAATCAACGCCGACGGCACGGCTCATGTGGTCAAGCTTGGCGAGAAAGGTGAGTTGGCCGCGACCAACGAATTCGGCCAAGGTGTGATGGGCACGCCGGCGATTGTCGGCGACGCGATGTTCGTGCGGACGAAGGGGCAGTTGTGGAAGATTGCCTCGCCGTGAACGATCGGATTGCCATAGAAACGTGCGGGCCGATTCACGCTTCGATTCGGCCCCCGGGGTCGAAGAGCTTGACGAACCGGGCGTTGGCCTGCGCGGCGCTTGCCAGCGGTCGATCGACGTTGACTGGCGCGCTGGACAGTGAAGACACGCGCGTGATGTGCGAAAGTCTGCGGCGGCTGGGCATTCACGTGGCGTGTGATTGGGACGCGGCGACGATCGTGGTCGACGGTTGCGGCGGCCGAATCCCCGTGGCCGAAGCCGATTTGTTCGTCGCCAACAGCGGCACGTCGATTCGTTTTCTGGCTGCGATGGTCAGTGCGGCTCGCGGCCGATTTCGCCTGGACGGCATCGAGCGGATGCGTCAACGTCCGATCGGCGATTTGCTGGCGGCACTGAATCAGCTCGGCGCGCGAGCGACCAGCGAAACGGGCAACGACTGCCCGCCGGTCGTGATCGAAGCCAGCGGTTTGCGCGGCGGCACAACGCGAGTGCGCGGCGACATCTCCAGCCAGTTCTTGAGCGGCCTGCTGATGGCGGTTCCTTACGCCGATCGACCGGTCACGATCGAGGTCGATGGCGAGCTGGTATCGAAGCCGTATGTCGAGATGACTCTGGCGGTGATGCGATCGTTTGGCGTCGAGGTCGACGCGGCGGAGGATCTGCGGCGGTTCTCGATCGCCGCTCCGACGGCTTATACCGGGCGGCAATATTCGATCGAGCCGGATGCTTCCGCGGCCAGCTACTTCTGGGCGGC
The DNA here is from genome assembly GCA_041399085.1 of Pirellulaceae bacterium. Taxonomy (GTDB): domain Bacteria; phylum Planctomycetota; class Planctomycetia; order Pirellulales; family Pirellulaceae; genus JAWKTM01. Next base: position 4,296 of record JAWKTM010000062.1, on the reverse strand, counting down.
GGCCGCGATTTCGGGCGGTGAAGTGACGGTCGAGGGTCTGACGCCCGATGCGCTGCAAGGCGACGTGGCCTTCTGCGATTGTTTGCGGACGATGGGTTGCGAGGTAACGGCTTCGGCGGATGGGATGATGGTTCGCGGCGGCCGGCTTCGCGGCATCGACGTCGACATGAACGCGATCAGCGACACCGTGCAAACTTTGGGCGCGGTGGCGTTGTTTGCCGAAGGTCCGACCACGATCACACACGTGGGACATATCCGGCACAAGGAAACGGACCGGATCGGCGACTTGGCCCGCGAGCTACGCAAGTTCGGGGCGACGGTCGAGGAAAGCTCGGACGGCCTGCGAATTACGCCGCCGGAATCCGGCCTGCATGGCGCGGAGATCGAGACGTATAACGATCATCGGATGGCGATGAGTCTGGCGCTTGTGGGATTAAGAACGCCCGGCGTGGTGATTTTGAATCCGCGCTGCACCGAGAAAACTTATCCCCGATTCTTTGAAGACTTGCGACGCGTTTGCGGCCGATGAATGGATTGGTGAGCGGCAATCGGCGCTCGCCGGCGAGGCGTGCCATGCGGTCAATTCCAGCGGAGGCTACGCGGGATGCATGACACGCCCAAAAGTGCAAACGATTAGCTGACTCGGAGGCGACCATCAACGCCGCTGCCGAGTAGCTGTTCCGCCCGATCGAGCAGCATGCTGTTCGATAGATTCGCGGCGGGAGGCAATGTTGCGGGATCCCGAGCATCGAACTCGCCTCGACAATGTTGGCAAACCATTGTCTTGCCGAGATACTCGACGCGGATTTGCAACATCCTGCCGCAAGTCGGGCATTCCTGAACGAAGTAAGTGGCTCTAGACATGTTCGGCATCTCCTACTACCGCGCCACGAGACAAGAGAAAAGGCGGAGGTCATGGTAAAGCATGAGCTACGCTTTTTCAACAACTTACAGGAATAATCCCATCCCTTCGTGACGCATCGACGGCGGCGAATCCGTCGTTGCTAGCGTGACAAACGTTACAACTGGTCCGTTTGACGGTTACGTCGCCGAGGACGGAAACTGTTGCGGCAACATAGGTTGAGGCAGTAATGCGAAGAATTGGGTTGGCTGGATTCTTGGTTCTAACGTTCATGACTTCCTGTCCTGAAGTGTCCCGGGCGCAATCGAAGATTTTCCCATCCTGGGGCCAAGTTCTCGGTTTGGCGGAAATCCACTTCCAATCGCTGCCGGACTTCGAGCGAACCGATCTACTTTCGCAGGCGGAAGTCTCGCCGTTGTTCGAGAGCATGTCCAAGCAGATTCATTGGGAGCCGGCCGATCGAGCCGAGTTGCTGCGCCAAGTTCCGGCGGCTTCCGAGTTCCTGGTACAGCAACTACGCAGCGAACGAGGCACTTTGTTCATGCGAAAAGTGGCCAGCGAAGAATTGATCTACGACCGATTGGATCGCATCAGCCGCGAGTCAGGCGGGCAGGCGTTGATCCGCGATCTGATCAAGCTGCCCGACGCCGAACGCTATGCGAAGAAGGAGACGGCCCGCGCCGTCCCGGACTTGGTGGAACTGCTGCCGCGAAAGAGAAACAGCCGTGATCGCGTGGTCAAGGATTACGACCAGCCAACCGGCCGCCTCTACACGATCGACGCGTTCATGGCGGCGTTGAAGGCCAGTTACGATCAGGCCGCGGCGGTTCGGCAAGCCAAGTAGGCGATTGCGATCGACCCAAGGAGGCCGTTGCGATCGACGCGGTTTACTGAACCCGTTCGATCGCTTGGATCACGACCGGCGTCTTGGGCAGCGCGGGAAAGTCGCCGTTCGCTTCGGCCGGAGTGGCAGCGATCTGATCGACCACGTCCATGCCTTCGACCACGCGGCCAAATACGCAGTAGCCGAACGCTTCGGGATCGTCGTCGTTCTGATGATCCAGATAGGTGTTGTCGGCCATGTTAATCATGAACTGCGACGTGGCGCTGTCGGGATAACTCGGCTCGCGAGCCATCGTCACGGTGCCGCGCACGTTCGACAACCCATTGTCGGCTTCGCAGCGGATATGAGCTCGAACGGGTTTCGCCGTCAAATCCTCGGTGAACCCGCCGGCGGCGACCAAGCTGGTCGGATCGACGTGATGGAAGATCGTGCCGGTGTAGAAATCGCGGTCGACATAGCCCGCCAGGAAGTTGTCGACGGTGACGGGCGCCTTTTCTGAATCGAGTTCGATCGTGATGTTGCCCAAGGTCGTCTTGAGCACGACACGCGGTTTCAGCTCGGCTGGACTTTTGACGCTGGCGGCTGGCGACTGCGACTCTTGCGAAGTCAGCACGACGGGACGTTCCACGCGTTGCGGATCATTCGCCGGCGTGCTGGTGTTCTCGCCGCCAATGTTGGCGGTTGGCACGGATTCCGAAGAACCGCCGCCGCAGCCAGTCGCTCCGAGAATCGTGGCCGCCGACAGGAACAGGGCCAGCAGGGTCGAACGTTGTGCCAGCATGATTAGGCCTCCTTGCCAAAACGCGTGGGCTTGAGCGGTTCGTGGCCAGCGATTGCGGGTCGCTCGGCCGACAGTCGCACGGTCGTGCGAAAACAGGGCTGGACATGATCGGTTGTTCCCGCGAATCGTGCAACAGCGATTTCGTTGAAACTTCGCTCGAACATGCGGAAATACGATCCTTCCGAACGGGTCTCGTCGCTTAAGCCCGCGGGGCCGTAGGGCGGGCGGCGATGCGGCGATTACAATGTCGGCGATGGTTTTCAGGCTGACCGAAAATGGCAGGAGAAATTGCATGCAGGTTCGATATTCAATACGGCTGGGCCTCGTGACGGCCGTGGCGTTGTCTTACGTCACGGCGGCGGTTGCCCAGGAGAAAAGTGTGAATCCGGGCATCAACGACTCGTTCCAAGCGCCGAACGTTTCGTCGTTCGTCGAGCGGTTCGAGAAGGAAGGCCGCGAGGTTTACGATCGGCGCGAAGCGATCGTCGCCGCTTGCGAAGTGAAGCCCGGCATGTTGATCGCCGATGTCGGAGCCGGGACGGGTTTGTTCACGCGTCTGTTCGCCGAACAAGTGGGTCCGGAAGGACGCGTGTACGCCGTCGATATCGCTCGCAACTTTGTCGATCACGTCCGCGACTCGTCGCGAGCCGCCGGGCTGAACAATGTGATCGGCGTCGTGGCCTCGGGCGACTCGACCAACTTGCCGCCGAACAGTGTCGACGTGGTCTTCATCTGCGATACCTACCATCACTTTGAATTCCCGCACAAGACGATGAGCTCGATCCATCGGGCGCTGCGACCGGGCGGCACGGTCGTGCTGATCGACTTCGAGCGAGTCGAAGGCGAAAGCTCGGATTGGATTCTCGGCCACGTGCGAGCTGGCCAGGAAGTGTTCGAGAAGGAAGTCGCCGAAGCGGGATTCGAGAAGATCGACGAACGCGATTTGCTCAAGGACAACTACTTCACGCGGTTCAAAAAGGTGATGCCGTAGTTCGCGGCTCGCGGAATCGCCCGTACAGCGACGTCGCCCAGCGGGCGAATCAGGAGACGCCATGACCAACGCGCAGATCGCCGAGACGTTCGAGTTGCTGGCCGATTTGTTGGAGTTTCAAGGAGCCAACTCGTTCCGCGTGCGGGCTTATCGCAACAGCGCGCGGGCGATTCGCGACTATCACGAATCGATTGCGGCGCTGTGCGAGACCGATCCCAAGCGGCTGGAGTCGATCGACGGGATTGGCGAAAGTACGGCCCACAAATGCGTCGAACTGGTGCAAACCGGTTCGCTCAAGCAGTTGGACGAACTGCGGGCCAAAGTGCCGGAAAGCGTCTTGGCGTTGCTGCGCATTCCGGGCCTGGGACCGAAGAAGGCCGCCGCGCTGTTCCACGAACTGAAGATCAGCTCGCTGGACGAACTGCGGGCGGCTTGCGAAGCGGGCCAAGTGCGCGGGCTAAAAGGATTTGGCGCGAAGACCGAGCAAGCGATCTTGGACGGAATGGCGATCGCCGCGGCCGCCAACCAGCGAATCTACTGGGCGGACGCCGATCAAATTGCCGACGCGCTGCGCGAACATCTCGCGGCTTGCCAAGGCGTGCGGCAACTGGAATTGGCCGGCAGCTATCGACGCGGACGCGAGACGGTCGGCGATTTGGATGTGTTGGTCGACTCGACCAATCCCGCGGAAGTCATGGATCGCTTCGGCCAATTTCCGGGCGTGGCCGACGTGATCGGTCGCGGCGAAACGAAGATGTCGGTGCGGTTGGGTACGGGTCTGCAAATCGACTTGCGCGTGGTGCCCGCCGAATCGTTCG